>JAFQJD010000002.1 GCA_017415105.1 Clostridia bacterium
TATCGTGATTTACCTGTGTGGTATAATAACTATCCATCGTGGACGGAGCATTAAATAATACCGCAAGTAAATACTTTTTGATATTCCTTACGTCAGTTGTATTTTTCTTCATACAGTCAATGACATATTCGATATGTCCTGCATCAAGTTTTAAGAACTTTGATTTAACCAATGCTGCCGGATATTCGTCACCTGCTATGGTTAAATAATCTTTCGCTGTACATACTGTTTCGGTAAGAAGGTCAACAATTTCATCGAGCATTGAAATATCGTGTTTGAAGTTGATAGCCATAATCTCATAGTCAATATTTTCTTTAATAATTTCTCTGTATGTTTCGACCTCATCTAATCCAATCTTTTCCTTATTATATTTAGGATTTGATTGGATAGGATTTGATGTATTTATAATAGATAAATTATTACTTGATTCTTTTTTATTTAAAGAGTTAGTATTTAATTGCGTTGGATTTTCCGATGCCGATTTTTCCGATGTCGGATTTACCGTTATCGGATTTTCCAATATCGGTTTATCCGTTGTTGGATTTTCCAATATCGGTGATGGAACTTCTTGGGGATATTCATAAATAATATACTCGGTCTTTGACATTCGACCATTGGGGTCACGAGTTTGTCTTCGAGTAATATATCCAAACTTTTCAAGCTCCCAAATTGCGGTTCGGATTGCATCAACTTTTTCACGATTTATCTTGGCAAGTCCCGCCAATGTATAATCCCAATTATCCGGTAGGGAAAGCATCTGAGAGAGAAGACCTTTCGACTTTAATGAAAGTTCACGATTTTTCAGATGGTGATTTGACATTACCGTATAATTTTGATTTTTCTCAACTCTGAATACGGCCATTGCATCAACTCCTTCCGTTTAAAAACTTATATAAAAAAAGACACTAACTTTTTTTGTCAGTGTCGGGTTGGGATTTATTTATTTTTTGATACATCTTGCAGCTCGTCCCATTATGGAAATGCAAGTAGGGACAGAAGGGGTTTCTTTCATCAAGAAGATAAGAGTCCTTTCCGGTCTTGCAAGTGGGACAGAGTTTTTCAGTTTCTACACTCATATATAAAATCACTCTCCTTGAAAATTTTATATAAAAAAAGAACATTTAGTTCATAAACCAAATGTTCTTTGTAAAGTATTAAATTGTATTTTTTTAATGCTAAAATGCACTTAAATGTTGAAGTTATTCTATTGTATTCCCACACTCTACATCAATTACGACTCTTACGTTAATGTAGTTTTTTATCTCCTTATTTCGGAATTTATCGCCCTCTGCATTAAACACCGTATGCTTCGCAAAGTGCCTAAAATAAAGGATTTCTACGTATTTTGTCTTTGTAGCAAAACCACAGTCTCCACGTGCGAAGTATGCGGAAACATATCCACCCCTGTGCATTTAGTCGGGGTATATCCCAGCTCTGCTAAAAACTTCGCGTCACGTGCAAGAGTTGATGCGTTGCACGAAACATAAACTATACGCTTTGGTTCGGCTTGGGCAATTGCCCTTAATGTCGCCTCGTCACTGCCCTTTCGGGGCGGGTCAAGAATTACAACATCAGGTCGTATACCGCTCTCAATTAGCTTTGGCACTGCGTTTTCTGCACTGTCGGCAAAAAATTCAGCATTTGTTATGCCGTTATTTTCGGCGTTCTTTTTTGCATCCTTAACTGCCTGCTCAACTATTTCAATTCCTGTAACGTGCTTTGCCGTTTTTGATGCAGAAAGCGAAATTGTTCCTATTCCGCAATAGACATCAAGAACTTTGTCTTTTTCTGTGATTTGTGCATATTCAAGTGCTTTCCCGTACAGTTTTTCGGTCATATACGGGTTTATCTGATAAAAGCTGTGCGGTGAAATACTGAATTTTATACCGCAAAGAGTGTCCTCAATTTCGGGCTTGCCGTAAATGAGCTTGTTTTCCTCTCCAAGTACATTGTTTGTCTGTTTTTCATTTATATTGATAAAAATTGACACGATATTCTCTGAAATCGACCGCAATTTCTTTATCAGAATTTCACGTTTGGGTACGTTTTTGCCGTTTACCGACACAACTACCATTATTTCGCCACTGTTACGTCCGTCACGTATAAATACACGCCTCACAAGACCTGTATGTGTTGCCTCGTCATACGGTTTTATGTTAACCTCTGACATATATTCCTTAACGGCATCAACAATTTTCCCGTTAAGCTCCTGCCCTGCCATACAGTCAGTAACAGGGATAATCTCATGCGAACGTTTTGCATAAAATCCGCTGACAACCTCGCCATTCCTGTCCGTGCCTATCGGGAAAATACACTTGTTCCTGTAACGTTCAGGGTTTTCCATACCCAGAACCTCATCACACTTAAACCCGTCAAATCCGCCTATTCTCTGCATTGCCGCCTCGATGAAGCCACGTTTTATCTCAAGCTGATTTTTGTATTTTATATGCTGTAAGTGACAGCCTCCGCATCGTTTAAAAACCGGACATTCCGGCTCTTTTCGCATCGGTGACGGTGTAATTATATTAAGAACTCTGCCTATTGCGTATCGTGATAGGACCTTAACAACGACGATTTCTGCCACATCGCCCGTAACCGTCATCGGCACAAACACCGCAAAACCGTCTATCTGCCCCACTCCGTTACAGTCGGAGGAAACGCCCGTTATTTCTATATTATAATGCTTGTTCTTTTCTACCATAAACATATCCTTTAACTATCCGGCTTCCGAAACGGCGTTTATAGAGAACGCATTTTAGCCGTTCGAGGTAAATTCCGTTTTGAAAGCTCCGATTCATAACTACATTTTACACCATTCCAACACTTTTTGCAATAGAAAACATAAAAATTCCGCTCGTGTTGACTTTTCCTGCTATAAAACCAAGATTGGTATGTTGTTAAATAAAATGGCAACCGCCGTGGTTATTCCACGGCGGTTGTTTTGCGTTCTTCTATTGCTGTTATTACATCGTTCAATAACTTTTTAATCATAGCTTCAAAATCGTTTTGTGTTTGAATTTTTTCATACTTTTCGTTCTCTTCTCCTATTGGCGGAAAATACCAGTGAGTTTTTATTGCGTTTAATCTATTTTCTTTGTCTTTTTCAAATTTTTCTTCATCCAAGACATTGACAACAACTTTCTCGTACTTACTGCTGTCGGCTTCTCTGACTGTTCCCCATCCTGGACCATATCCTCCAATTGCATTATTTACCAATACAATTTGAGGGCGTATTTCATCGCTATCTTTTATTTTTTTATGAAAATTCCCTGTATCTGGATCATAATCAACAAAACCAGACTCTTTTACTTCTTTAAAAGGAACTCTATTTTTATACTTCTTTTCTGCCTTAATAACATCTCCCGTTGTAATGCAATACGGCATTATATGTACTGCGGTTGCACCTTTATATTCATCTTTTAGGTTTTCCGTTGCCTCTTTTGTTAAATCCAAACGTATCCAGTAAATCCCCTGATACTGACCTCTTCCAAATGTCCCTTTGCCAATGTTTTCAAATTCATTTCTAAAAGCTTTCAAAAGACCATTCGCAATCCCTGTTTTTCTTTTTTTAAATTCTTCATATTTCATAATATCGACCTCCTTTTCTTAATTATACCAAATCCATATCCAAAAATCAATATTCTTAAAAATCCTCGCTATACGGCAAAATCTCCCATTCTCCCGCTTCTGTGACGTGATAATATTTATCTGTTTCGGTATCGACCATAAGGACGGGGATAATTCCACTTTTGTGAACATTTCCATCGATATAATAATGACTTGCTCCGTCATAGTAAATCTCGTGAAAGTTCGGGTTCCGGGCAATATTGCTTGTGTGTATATGACCTGCTACAACCTTCATTTCAAGTCCTTCTATCTCCCCTAATTCCTCAGGGAATTTCCACAGATATGTGTTTTCAGATGTAGAGTCCTCCCAATATTCTCCTGCATCCTCGTCGATACCGGCATGGACAAATACGGTATTCCCCTCAACATAGTATTTAGGAAGACCCAGCATCCAACCCAGATATTTTTCGTCCTTATCCCAATCGTACTTTACGCTGTTTAACGGCCACCTACCCGTCAAAGCCATTTCACAATGGTTACCCATCAGCGCTATCACTTTATCCTGACCGTATCTCTTTTGGAGATCCATTATTTTATCAAGAACCCCATATGTTTCAGGACCATGAATGTAATCACCAAGAAGCACAAGTTTATTATCTCCCGAAAGGTCCACAAGCGATAAAGCGGTTTCAAATTCCGCCAGATATCCGTGAATATCAGACATTGCATATACTTTCATTCTTATTCCCACCTTTCAAAATACTCTTCGAAATCATTTGCAAAAATCTTTGCAAGTGTATTAAGCAATTCCCTTTTATAGAATCCATTCTCACTACAATCCAATCTTTGTGTGGCGCATATTTTGTTTTGCTCACTAAAATACTGTTTTCTTTCAAAATATTCTTCAAGTGTCGGGAAATATTTCAGTTTAAATCCCGTTTCTCCGGTCTTTGCCCACTTATATAAATCAAAACTTTCTTCAATAAGCATAAATGCAACATCAAAATATTTCAAGTTCGGGTTCATCTCACGCCATCGGTGAGGGGGAGCAAAAAAATCTGATTCATTTATAAACTCTTCTACCTCTGCTATAACTTTCATTGCCTTTTCATATATTTCATCCGAATACCAAAAGCTTGTTGTTGCAATCTCTCTCGCTTCTTCAAATCTTTTTCGTTCAAATTTTTTGATGTTCTCATCCTCACCCGGATAATTTTCCATCAAGTCTATATATGAAGATATCCGTTTGCAAAGAATCTCATATATTTTCGTAATGTTTTCATACGCTTTCGTAAGTAAAAATTTTCTTGTATTCATAATAATTCCTCCTTAAATCTTTGCTTCATTATCTTTCCGCAATTTGCCCACGGCTTATCTCTGCTCTTCCACGTAATAAGTATGCACATTTTTATACACCTCCTTCTGTTCAATAACGAGTGACTTCCTATATTTAGCAGAAAATTTAAAAAGGTGCATTACTGCACCTTTTTATGTGTATAATTGTTGTATTTCTGACAGAAGATTTTGTATGCGTTTCTTCATACACTTTGACGCATCGGTATCATCTGTTATAATCACCTTGTTTCCGTATCGCATTACCCATTCTTCAAAGAATGATGGCGATGCTTTTACATATACAACATCGCCCTTTACAGAGAATGTATCACCGAACGCATCATATACAAACGAATAATCTTTTCTTTCTTTTTCAGAAAAGTTTTTCCATATGATTCTGAACGAATAACAAGGAGATTCTTTTACTGCACCGCCCGCTGCCCATTCCTCTTTATGAAGATATGCCACTTGCTTGTCCCACAAGTCTACTTTTTCTTCTGTTCCGTACGGGAAACGTGCCGGTTTGTTTTTTTGTGTTCTTACCGTTTTTGTTTCAATGCCAATATTGCACATTCTGTCTATGCGGTAAACAGTAACTCCACTGCTGAAATTCACAAAGTTGCTCTCCATGCTTATATATTCCCTCTGACAGTTAGCAAGCAACCAGAATTTTCCGTCATAAGAAACTATCATATATGGACTCACAATATATTCTCGTTCTTTTTTCCTGAACAGTTCACCGTTTTTATCAATACCAAGCATTGAAAACCTTATCATGGCATTTTGCGATATTGCACTGCTTAACATGCTGAGATTTTTTTCTGTCATTGCCTTGTCTTTATCGTTAAAATGATGTATCAGAGATTTTGCTATATTCTGCTCCTCATATGAATAGTGGACACTTGCCATTTCGTTTATCAGTCTTTTTTCAAGACTTTGTTTTTCCTTTTCTGAAAAAACTTCTGCTTTTCTTATGCTCCGGATCAAAAAATCGAGCTCGTGTTTTCCTATACTGTGATTATAGTATATTTTTCGGTTGCGTATTCCACTTCGTTCGGGATGTTCTTTTCTTTCTTTGTATCCCGGATATACTATTTTCCATTCTTCTTCATCAAGAAGACTGCCATCTATATCAGTATTATATGCTTCTGCGATTTCAAACAGCCTGCGAGTAAAGCTGTTTTTATAGCCCATAAGTTTGTCTGCACCATCAATAGCTCTGATTCCTTTTTGAGTTATCGGGTGGTCTTCGTCAGTATATTTCTTTAACATTTCTATAAGCTTAAGTCGGTTTCTCAATTCTTCAGCCATTTTCATTCCTCAAGTTTCGATTTAATTGTCTTTATATATTCAGTCGGTGACATATCAACTTCTTTTTTAAAGATACGGCTGAAATAGTGTACCGACGAAAAGCCGAGCATTGTGGCAATCTCGGTCATATTGTGGGTGCCTTCACGCATCATTTTCTTGGCTTCTTTAACCTTGAGCCCGGTTATGAACCCGACTATAGTCTGTCCGTAAAATTCCCTGAATGTACGGCATAGTGTGGATTTATTCGTGCCGTAGAGGAAGCATATTTCGTTCAGGCTGATTTTTTCACGGAAGTTCTTTTTTATATATGTATAAATCTCGTACGTTTTCGGGTCAGAGCTGTCATATTTATGTCCGCTTTCCTGAATTACGGTCGTTCTTATTATCTCGATAAGAAACGTTTCAAGCTTCAGCTTTATCATCTGGTCAGCACCAAACGGGTAGTCCCTGCGTTTTTTCATATCCGTAAGATTTGGGATATCATACGGCGGCAAGAACACCGTTCTGCCCTCTTTTACAACGTCTGTAAGAAGTCTTTGCTGTTCCTGCGTGAGAATTATCGGTTTTTTTGAAAACACCTCAAGCTCGGGTGCTTTACACTCAAATCCGATTATTATAACATTTGTCGTAGTGTCACCCGTACACGTCAGAGAATGTGTTTCGCCTGCCTTATGTATAAGCATCATATTCGCCTCAAGTGTGCCGGTGTAGTTTTGTGCATCAACATTTATCGAGCCGACATCAACATAGACAAGCTCACAGAATGCGTGATTGTCCTTAAAAGTCTGATATTCCGGTGCAAATTCAAAGTAGTGGATGTTTGCCATGCGTGTAACATCAATTTTTTTCTCAAAATGCTTGAGTTTGAATTCCATATCATCAGCTCCTTAATTTCATTTTAGCACCAACAAACATTTTAGTCAATAAAAATTTAGGTGATTTTAAAAAAATTTACGATTGTGCAAAAAAAATTTACGATAAGATAAAGACACACGTGAAATTTTAGTTTATAATATAATCAAGGCACTGTATGTGCAATTAAAAAAATACATATGTAAAAGGAGAGATTTATTATGTCAAGAATTTGTATCCCGGATTACGAGTACAAAGAGAGAGTAGCAAGAGCTGCAGAATTGGTTCGCAAGAAAGGTCTGGACGTTATGGTGGTTTCAAGTACCGAGTCAGACTACGCAAACGCACGTTATTTCAGTGGCTTCTGGCCGCTATTTGAAAGAGCAGGTGTTGCAATTTCTGCAACAGGTGATGCTGCACTTATGGTTGGTCCGGAGTGTATCATATTCGCACAGGACGTTGCAAAGATGGATAAGATTTTCTGCTTAAGAGAGTTCAGAGAGTCAGCAGACCCGTCATACCCCGAGCTTCAGGCAAGCACATTCCGTGATGTGTTCCGTGCAATCGGTGTTACGGGCGAGAACATCAAAATCGGTCTTGGCAGCTATGTTGAGTGCACATTGCCGATTTACGAGGGCTTAAAGGACAGCTTCCCGAAGGCTGAAATTACAAAGTGCAACGATATTATGGTTGAGTTAAGACAGATTAAGAGTAAGAACGAGCTTGCTTGTATCCGTGAAGGCTTCCGTATAGTTGACCTTGCAACAGACGAGGTTATCCGTCAGTTGAAGCCGGGCGTTACAGAGCTTCAGATGGTTGGTGTTGCTCAGAGAGTTATCTACGAGGAAGGTGCAGAATACGAAGGTCTGCCGATGTACGTATTCAGTGAGAAGTCAACAAGCCACGCAATAAGCCGCAGCGGTTACAGAACAATCAACAAGGGAGACATAGTTCAGCTTAACCTTTCAGCAAAGGTTGACGGCTACTCACCTGCTATCGGTCTTCCGGTTGTTATGGGTAAGCTTGAGGGCGAAAGACGCCGTGTGGTTGATTTCTGTCTTGATGCTCATAACTGGACAGTTGACCAGATTAAGGCAGGCGTTACAGCAAGCGATATCGCAAAGGATTTCTATAAGATGTATGTTGACAACGGTTTTGAGAAGAACTTCGTTTACGGACCGTGTCACGGTACAGGTATGATTGAGGTTGAGGCTCCATGGATGGAAACAATTTCAGACTACAAGCTTCAGGAAAATATGACGTTCCAGGTTGATACATTTATCTCAGGCGACGGATTTGGTGTACGTTGGGAGAAGGGTATCGCTGTTACAAAGGACGGTTGCGAGTCAATGACAGACTACCTCAAGAAAGGACTTATAGAACTCGATGTGTAATAATGTAATAGGTAAAAAGACATGGATAATCCCCGACTGCGAGCTTCCGCCCGCAGGCGAGGGGGTTGCTAAAGGTCACGAGTCGGTTATTATTGTAAATGACACAGACCATGATGCAGAGATTGCAGTTAAGCTGTTCTTTACTGACCGTGATGCATACGAGGATATCAAGTGGACGGTTAAAGCGGGCAGAGTGCGTTGCTTCCGTACAAATAATATCGACGATATGTGCGGTTTTGAAGTACCGCTTGAAACACAGTATGCAATGAAGCTATCATCAAGCTGTGAGATAGTTGTACAGTACGGCAGATTGGACAATACACAAGCTAACTTGGCTTTCTATACTACGTTAGCTTACACGGAATGAGGTGTGAATTATGGAATATAACTTTAGTTTTCCGAGAGAACTTGATAAAGTGAAAGAAAACCGTATTCCTACCGTTATCTGCGGCGGTACGGTTGAGTACCACGGACCGCACTGCTCATACGGCTGTGATACACTTGTTGCAGAGGGCTTAATCAAAAAGCTTGCAGAGAAAAAGGAAATTATGATCGCTCCGACAATCTATTACAGTCCGTCAAGCTATGCTGTTGCGGATGAAACAAGCGGAACAGTACATATTGAAGAGGATGTTTTTGAAGCATATCTGTTCGGAATTTTCACAAATATGCTTTATGCAGGGCTCCGCAATATCTATGTGGTTATACACCACCAGTTCGAGCAGGAAAACCTTATGCCGATGACTCTTTCATATATGAAAGCCGCAAAACGTGCTACAATGCGTTACCTTGAGGCAACACAGGGCAAAGGCTGGTGGGGCAGCGAGAACTACAAGAACTATTATGAGGACCTCGGCGGCGGCGATGATCCGTTCAGCTGGATTAAGGTTATCCCGACAATGAGCACAGAGGTTCAGAACGCCACAGGCTATGACCACGCAGGCAAGTATGAGTGCTCAATTCTTATGTCACTCTACCCCGATGCCGTTAAGCTTGAAAGACTTGGCGACATAGAGCATTGGTTTACAAAGAGTGCGGCAGAGGCATCAACAGAGATTGGTGACGAGATGGTACGTCAGTCACTTGAGTATCTTGAAAAGACCATTGTCTAAAAGGAGACTGCTATGAGAATAAATCTTCGCAAAGAGTTTTTTAGCGAGTGTGAGCATGAGCTTGTGACATTTGGTGATATCAAGGTAACAGCCTACAAATACAAAACAGGCGTTGAGGCATTGCGTGTCCAAAACCGTCGTGGTCATATCATATTCCTGCCGTTTTTAGCACAACAGATATGGCGGATTGTGTTTGACGGCAAAGACCTTGCAATGGAAACACCGCTCAAAGAGCCGGTATATTCAAAGGCACTTATGGAAAACTACGGTATGTTCCTTTATCACTGCGGTCTTACAGGCTGTGGTGCACCGCAGGCAGAGGATAAGCATCCGCAACACGGCGAGCTTCCCTATAGTGTTTTTGATAAAGCACACATAGAATGTGGTGAGGACGAAAACGGTAAGTTTATAAAGCTTGGCGGAGAGTTTGAGTATAACGTGGTTTACAGTGCACATTATCTGTTCCACCCCGAAATCAAGCTCTATGAGAACGATACAAAGCTTCGTGTTTCGGTTTCGTTTACTAACCTTTGCAATGCACCGCTTGAGTATATGTATCTTTGCCATATAAATTACCGTCCGATTGACGGTGCCGAGCTTATATACAGTGCACCCAAGGACAAGGAGCATATCATTGTCCACAAGGGCGTATTCCCCGACACACCAAAAGATAAGGCTGAAAAAGTTTTATCATATATGGATAAGGTTCAGGAAAACCCCGCACTTCATCACATCGTAGGTGCAGAGGGAACTGTGTTTGACCCGGAAATCTGTATGACAATCAAATACAAGGGCGATGAGGACAATCGAGCTTATACTATGCAGTATAAGCGTGGTGAGGGTGCGTGCTTTGTAAATCATCCGGTTGATGCGTTGCCGCTTCCGGTGCGTTGGATTTCACGCACAGAGGATGTTGACTCAATGGGTATGATTCTTCCGGCATCTGCACAGCATATGGGCAGAGCATATGCAAAGCGAAACGGACTCTTAAAATCGCTTGACAAGGGCGAAACCGCTTCATTCTATATGGAAACCGGCTGGCTTTCAGATGATGAAGCAAAAGCAATGGAATCAAAGATTCATAAAATGTTAGGATAATCCAAAAAATGGGGTAAATTTTCTATTTACTCCATTTTTTTAATATGTTAAAATAAAGAAAACACGCAAAGGAGATTTAATATATGAAAAGACCAACACTTAGCGAACTTACATTGACAGAGAAAATCGGACAGCTTCTTATGCCGAATCAGTACACCGTTCTGCAGAAGTGCGAGGTTGATGAAACAATGGCACGAAGCAAAGAGGAAATTGCTGATTTTATGTCAAAGTACCAATACGGCAGTCTTTGGGGCACAGGTAATATGATGCTCAAAAATGCCAACATGGCTGAAATAAATATCGGGTTTAAAACATCGGCTGCTGAATACAAGGAATGGCTCGGGGAGTTGCAGAAAAATGTACGTATCCCGATGCTTATCGGTGTTGACTGTGAGAACGGCACAGGCAGAATGGTGTCTGACGGAACTGATACATCATCACCCCTTTCAATAGGTGCGGCAGATGACGAGGAGCTTACATTTGAGCTTGCGGCAGCAGTTGCAAGAGAGATAAAGGCACTCGGTGCAAACTGGAGATGGACACCGATACTTGATTTCTATAACAGGTTTACGGGCGTTTCATGCGGCAGAATATATTCTGACGACCCTGAAAAGCTTATACGCCTTGCACGTGCTACAATTAAGGGTACGCAGAGCGAAAAGGTTGCAAGTACAGCAAAGCACTTCCCCGGAAGTGACCCATATGAATTCCGTGACTCGCATATTGTTGGAACACATATCAATTTATCATTTGATGAATGGCGGAACACTCAGGCAAAGACATTTCAGGCAATGATTGATGCAGGCGTAGATACTATTATGGTCGGACACCACGCATTCCCTGCCGTAGATGATACAATGAATAACGGACGTTATATTCCATCGCCGATGTCAAAGAAAATTGTTTCAGGACTTTTGCGTGAGGAGATGGGCTTTAAAGGCGTTATTATTACCGATGCAATCACCATGGGTGCGCTTACTGCATACTGCGATTACGAGGATATGCTTATCGGTCTTATCAATGCCGGAAACGATATTCTGCTCGGCGTTAATCCGTATGATTATGAGATAGTTGAAAAGGCTGTGCTTGACGGACGCATTCCTATGTCAAGGATTGATGAATCTGCAGAACGTGTACTTGAACTCAAGGAGAAAATCGGCTTGTTTGATGAACAGAAAGAAGAAATTGATATGGCAAAACAAGCACCGATAACTGCGGCGATTGACAAGGGAATGGCTGAAAAGTCAATAACTCTTGTATATGACAAAATAAATATGCTACCGCTTAAAAAGGAAAACATCAAAAGCGTTGCTATTGTTTGCAGTTCACATTATGCAGGGACAATGGCAGAGCTTGAGGTTATGAAAGCTGAGTTTGAGGCACGTGGTGCAAAAGCCTTTATTATCGGTAATATCCACGATAAAGAAGTCGTGAAAAAGCTTGCAGAAGAGAATGACCTCATTGTTTATGCGGCATACGTTGCCCCGCACAGACCGATGGGTATGCCGTCACTCTACGGTGACGTTATGGAAACGTATTTTAATGCGTTCACATTCGGCAAAGAAAAATCAATCGGTGTTTCGATGGGATATCCCTACCTTTGCCACGATGCAATGGCAGGTGCAAATACGTTCTTAAACATCTACTCAACAAATCCCGAGGCACAAAAAGCGTTCGTAAAAGCCATTTACGGAGAAATCGTGCCTACAACAAATTCACCTGTTGACCTTGAGATGAAGCTACGGTATGTTTATTGCTAAAAACGAATGGCAGACACTTTCGTGTCTGCCACATTTTTTATTTTGTCATTAAAAATGGTTTATACCCTGTTATTTCGGGTAGGGTAATTTCAGTTCTGCCATCAGATACAGAAATTTCAAGCTTTTCTTTTTCCGGGAGTGTAACTACACTTTTGTACTCTCCCATTATGCTCACCTTTCTGCCTCTGGGAAGAACATTGTGCTCCTCAATTATTCCGGCTTTGCCACGAAGCTCGGGGTATGTAACCTTAATATGCAATACATCACCCTTATCGCCTGACATTACCGATACACGTGATGTTGACGGCAGAGTTATTGGCTCTATTATCCTTTCGGGCAACAATCTGTCAAGCACTGACTTTACAAAATCTTTCTGGAATGTTGCACCGTATTTGTAGTACGAATCAAAAATATTAAAAGCAATATGTGCACGATTGCCCTTAACTGCCGCCGCACTGTAGCCAATACACTTATCGTATGGGATATAGTAATAGCTGTGAAGTCCGTCCCAGCCCTTGTTGAAATACGGCTCGATATAGTCTGAAACACTGTACTCACTCTTCATTTTTATACCGCACGAATATCCGGCATAGACCTCACCGTCAAACTCAAAGAATCCGTCTGTATTGGTGTCCTTTTTAACATCTGTTATGTAGTCCCACACCCTGCCATAGCCTATGCTCTCACCGGTTGAAAGGATTGCTCCGTCAAAAGCTTCAAGCTTTTTTGCAAGCTTGTCGGTTATCTTGATATTATCAGGCAACACAAGTAGCTTGTATTCGTCAAACTCCATATCCTCGTTTACGATGTCATAGGAGATTTTGAGCTCACTCAACATTCGTGCCACACCTCTTGCACAGTCGGGCAGATAGTCGTGTATAACCTTGTGTGTTGTGCGGTTACGCAATATTGCCGCCTCAACCACAGGTTCTGTGTCCATTGTCCATTCTTCAATTGACATAACATACTCATAAATTTTGCCGAGGTCTTTATAAAGCGTTTTTTCAATGCCCTTTCTCGGATGTAAATGGTCACCGATTGACGGGACATAGCCGTAGAGAAGTCCGTCATATACATCGTTTTCAAGACCGGCAACCGTTTTTCTGCCACTCATATCTCCCCAGTCACACGCAAATCTGCCGAACATATACAGTCGGTCCTCTGAATATTTACGATAGTAAGGTGCAACAGCCGGCAGATAATCATATCCCCAGAACGCACCGGTTGTAAGACACTCAAGTTCAACGTGGCTCTGATAATCACACAAATCATCGTATGGATGGCTGTTTATGATAAGGCGTTTATCTCTCGGTACAAGGTCACGGACCTCTTTAAAAACCTCTCGCATGGTTTTTAGTGCAAATGTTTCTACTGCCTCGTCATCGTTTATATCTATGCCCTGCTCTTTCATTTTCTTTATACACGACGGGCAATAGCACGCAACGGGCATCATACAGTCGCAGAATATTCCTGCAGGATTAAGCGAAAGGATTTCTTTTATTTCTTCATACAGATACTGTCTGTACGGCGTGTTAAAACACGGCGAACGGAAAAAGTTGCTTGCGTGAAGGTCGCCGGTATAAACAGTGCCGTCTTTATTGATACGCATAAATCCCGGCTCTTTTATCATAAGCTCGTGGTTGACTCCGCCATTAAGATATGCCGTTACCTCTATGCCTCTTTTCTTACACTCACGCAGAATGTCACCGAACAGATTGCCTTTCATTGTCGGGTACGGAACACCAAGCTTTGTGGGGTAATACGAAAATCCTACGTTACACCGTGCGAACATATTTATGTACTCAATATGTGCATCAGCAAGTGTCTGTGCAAACTCTGCCGCATCAAAATTTATGCCGAAATCATATACTCCGGGCATTGTATGGAAATCAAAATGTGCGGCTCTTTTAATTTTTTTCATATCCTTGTACCTCTCCGCTTTTTTCTATATTATATACCAGCAATTTTCGTTTGTCTTTGCATTTTAGTAAATAGTTTTTGCATAATAGTAAAAGCAGACACCAAAGTGTCTGCTATTGCTTTTATAATATTGCGTCCCAGAGCTCCTCGTGCGGATTTGCGATAACCTCTGTGTTTATCAGAACGCCTTCCTCTGCCGCAAGCTTTGCACCGGCTTCAACTGCCGCACGGACATCGCTGACATCGCCTGTAAGTGTTACGAAGCACTTACCTGCAAGTCCACGTGCCACACGTACTTCAATAAGCTCGATATAGCCTGACTTAACTGCCGCATCTGCCGCTTTTATTGCACTTGCCGCTGTGAAGGTTTCAATAATTCCCAGTGAACGCTTGTTTGTAACCTCAACTGCACCGTGAACTGCCTCAAATACGTTCTTGGCAAGGTTACCTATTACAAACGACTCAATGAGTGCGTCCTCTGCGATTACTGCCGCATGGTCAACTGATGCCTTTATAGCTGAAAGCTCACCGCCAACGATTGTTACATATTTACCCGGACATACTGCACCGGAGCTTAAAAGTGTTATTCCTGCACTCTTAAGCATTTCGTCTGTTACAAGAATACCCTTTGATACGTTCTTGCACTCTACTAAACCTATAGAATTCATTAACGGTTACCTCACTTTCCGATTATTACAAATCTGTCTGTAATCTCTTTTACAGTACCGTTGATGCTTGAGTGCATAACTGTACCGAGATCCTCATATGCTGTCAATGCTACAACATCACCGGCTTTTACCTTATCGCCCGGCTTTACTGTTGCCGTTGCGGGCTTGCCCACGTGCTGTTTAAGCTGTATGTACACGGTATCGGGTGTGAAAACCGTATCTATCTTTTTGACTGATTTTTTTACGTATCTTCTTATTCCCAAGCGGTCGATAAGCTTATTTGAAGATACAAGTCTTGATGCTCTTACCTCACGCACTGCCTCGGGCTGAACATTGTTCTCACGACGCAGACCGTACTTGCCAAGTGCACCCTTTATCTCCATTGAAAGCTTTGACGGGAACAGGCCCTGCTGACACGCAATTACAGAGCATACGCCACAACCGCAGCATAATGCGTTCTGTAAAAATGCTTCTGTGTTCTTGACCTCGCCGTGCGATGCAGCACGGACGGTTTTGTGCACCTCAAGGTTATAGCCAAGAAGGTATCTCGGACAGAGGTCAGTACACATTGTACAATTACAGCACGCCGCAGACGCACGTTTCATTGATACGCCAACCGGCTGTTTTATCCTCTGTATAACACCGTGAGTTGTCGGGAAAATGAGAAGTCCCTTTGTTGTCTTTGTTACAACATCGTTTTCAATATCCACCAACGCACCCATCATAGGTCCGCCGTTTACTACGCTCTTGCCCTCAAGGTTGCCATAGCCTACGCTATTAAGCAAGTCCTTTATCTTCATACCCATAGGTGCAACTACTGTTATATCCTCAGGCACGTCACCACCGATAGTTATGTATTTTTCTGTTACCGGCTCGGCGTTCTTTAATGCTTTATAGATGTTGAAAACTGTTTCAACATTTATAACCATTACGCCAACCATAATCGGGATTGCTCCCTCCGGAATTATCTTGCCGGTGGTTTCGTAGGTAAGCATTACCTCGTCACCTGCAGGATATACATCGGGGATTTCTTTGATTTTTATGCGTGTACCCTTGAACGAACGCACAACCGCCTCGTCAAGAAGGTGCATATTCTTGCCCTTTATGCCGATTAGTACCTCTCTTGCGTCCATAGTATCGCACATAACATTGAGTGCTTCTGCAATTTCTGCAAGATGGTACTCCAAAAGATGATGGTCTACCATCATCAAAGGCTCACATTCAGCGGCGTTTACCACTATCTGCTCCACCTTATCGGAAAACTTTCTGTGTGACGGGAAGCCTGCACCGCCCGCACCCACTATTCCGGCGTTATATACAATTTTCTGTAGCTCTTCTATAGTCATTGCCGTTCTCCTCAAAATTTTTTGCACTCAAAAAGATTATTTAATACAGGTTACCCTGTTCTTTATCCAAAATTCCAACAATCAGTGCGTCAACGGGCACATCGTCTTTGCCCATACCGGCTCTTGCACTTGAACCGCGTACAATAATTACATCCTCGCCGATACCTGCACCTATGCCGTTATCAACAGCTACAAGGTATTTGTCAACGAGCTTTCCGTGTTCTATGCACTGAACGAGCATAAATTTACAGCCCACAAGCGATTCAAGCTTGTGCGTTGAAACTACGCTTCCGTAAACTCTACCAATTATCATAATAACTCACCCTTTCTGCAGAAGTTTCCGCAGACAGTTTATTTAGCTAAAATCTTTATTATATCGCCTGTCTTTAATGCACAGGCATTTGCATCGTCTGTGTCGATATGCATCTCCGGCGTAAAGCTTTCATGCACACGTACCTGGACGTTAAAGAATCTTGTCGGTTTACCGGTCTCAACCTCTACATCAACGAGGTCGTTGTCCTTTACACCGTATTTTTCTGCAAGGTACGGCGGAAGGTGGATGTGACGGTTTGCGATAATGCAACACTCGTTAAGGAATATGCTTCCCTTTGGACCTACCATTGCCATGGGTGCAGAACCCTTTAGTTCTCCGGAAGGACGTACCGGCGGGCTGATTTTGAGCTTGAAGGTATCAGTTCTTGATACTTCTATCTGGCTTTCTTTTCTCACCGGGCCAAGAATTCTGACGTTCTCAATTGAACGCAAATTCGGACTTACGATTGTTACACATTCCTCTGCTGCCCACTGACCGCCCATAAGCTCTTTCTTTTTGTGAAGCTCATAGCCCTCGCCAAAAAGAGCATACAAATCCTTTTCGGACAGATGCACGTGTCTTGCAGATACGCCTATTTTAATTACGTCTTCCGACTCTTTCTTTTTTAATGTTTCAACAACCGCATTTGTAATCAATTCTTCAAGTGATGCCACGATTTATTCCCTCCTGTTTGTTGTGTGTTTAATAGATGTGCAGATATACGCCCGTTATGAGGCGTATATCTGCAACGTATTTATACTATTAAACTGTCGGCAAAATCTTTTCAACATCGCCGTGCGGACGCGGGATAACGTGTACTGATACAAGCTCACCAAGTCTTGCACCTGCTGCTGAACCTGCGTCTGTAGCTGCCTGAACTGCACCAACGTCGCCTCTAACCATTACTGTTACAAGACCTGAACCGATTCTCTCTGTTCCGATAAGTGTAACGTTAGCTGCCTTTACCATTGCATCTGCTGCCTCGATTGCTGCTACAAGACCTCTTGTCTCAACCATACCTAATGCTTCTACTGCCATTTTTTGTTCCTCCTATTTCTTTCCGGGCTTTTTGCCCTAATTAACATTGTGAATATTGTTTTTATCTTAAAACGCATTGCGTTTTAATTCAGTTTATTTGGTTTCCGTTTTCTTTGCTGTGCTCTTGCGTTTAGCGGTTGTTGTTGCGGGCTTCTTTGCCGGTGCGGGTTTCTTTTCTTCCTTTACCGGTCCCACATATGTTGCCGCTGTTTCTGAATTGGGCTTCTTCGCCTTCTTGTCAAGATGCAAGTACGGAAGTATTTCTTTGTGCGGACGTGCTATTACCTGTGAAGCCTTGTAGCTTCCAAGCTCCTTTGCACGTTTCACACCTGCGTCAACTGACGCTTTTAC
Organism: Clostridia bacterium; assembly: GCA_017415105.1. Lineage (GTDB taxonomy): Bacteria > Bacillota > Clostridia > UBA1381 > UBA1381 > Ornithomonoglobus. The sequence continues at coordinate 18,066 of JAFQJD010000002.1, forward strand.
TGCTGTGAGCTCACCTGTTACTACTATTGTAACAAGTCTGCCGCCCAGCTTTCTTTCTGTTGCGGAAAATGTGACATCTGCAACCTTGCACATATCATCGAGCATTAAAATTGCATCGCCCAGGCCGCTTACCTCTACCATTCCTATTGAAAATTCAGCACTCATTTTTTCTGCCTCCTCTTAATAGAATGACGGAAGAATTTTTGCAACTGAATCGTCAGGCTGGGGGATTACGTGTGTTGCGTAAACCTCGCCCACCGCTTCTGCTGCTGCTTTTCCTGCCGCTACTGCTGCTCTTACCGCTGCTACCTGACCTGTAACTATTACGTTAACAAGTCCCGAGCCGATTTTTACGGTGCCTATCAGCTTAACGTCTGCCGTCTTTGTCATTGCGTCGGTTGCGTCAATTGCCCCTGTAAGACTTCTTGTTTCAATTAATCCTAATGCCTGCATTGGCAATCTCCTCCTTTACGCGTTGTTCTTTATCTTGCCGACAATGTCACGGCCAACCGATGTACGTTCAGCCATCTTCTGTGTGTCCTTTGTCGGGCCTGAAATAACGTGACTGCAGATAACACCCGAAACAGCGTTTGCAGCTTCAACTGCTGCATCAACTGCGGCTTTTACTGCTGATACCTCACCCTGTATCTTGATTGCCGTGATTAACGGAACCTCTACAGTTTCGGCGTTCGCAGGCTTGTTTGTATCAATTGCGATAATTTTTACATCTGCCGCTTTTGCTGCTGCATCTGCTGCTGTTACCGCTGTTACAAAGCCGAACATTTCAACTATTCCGATTGCTTTATTCATAGTACGTTACCTCTTATTTGTTAATGATGGCAATCTTTAAGCCCTTCTGCTCAAGATTTGTCTTAAGTGCCTCGTTGATTTCCTCAAGACCGTATCTGTGAGTGATCAGCTCCTTAATCGGAAGTCCTATAGCGATTGCACGCTTTAGGAAATCGAATGTTGTTGCATAATCTCTTAATGTATAAACCCATGAACCAACAAGTGTAATTTCCTTTGCACACAAGTCGAAGTGCGGGTTGATTGTAGCATCACCGCCGTTTATGAAGAAGCCAAGCTCGCAAAGTCCGCCGCCGCTTCTTATAAACTTATAGATATTTGCGTGTGCTACGGGTGAACCTGTACACTGGAATGCAAAGTCTGCCATATATCCGCCAAATGCGTCCTTAACAGCACCTGCCAATGCATCAATGCCCTTGTGCTCCATAAAGTTTACAGTCTCATTTGCACCCATACGCTTTGCGAATGCAAGTCTCTGCTCGTTTCCGTCAACTGCTACGATGTTCTCAACACCCATTGTACGGAGAATTGCTATACAGATAAGTCCGATAGGACCACAGCCCTGAACAACAACTCTTGAGTTAAATCTCAATATGTTTGTAAGCTTTGCACGCTCTACTGCGTGGATAAGTACTGCACACGGCTCGATAAGTATTCTTGAATCGAGGTCAAGGTCACTAACATTAAATACTGTTGAGCCGCCTCTTATAACCATGTAATCTGCAAACCAGCCGTTTAAGTGAATATCGTCGTCCGGAATAAGTCCGTAAACGTCTGCACCGCCGACATTCTGCTTGTTAAGGTCGAACATTGTGATGTCGGGGTTGTCATTGAATATCATACAAGTAACAACCTTGTCACCAACACCAAGCGGTTTTCCTGCACTGTCAACCTTCACGTTCTTACCAACCTTTACTACTTCGCCTGTACCCTCGTGACCGAGAACTACGGGGATAAGTGAGAACGGGTCGTTCTTGAACTCGTGAGCGTCTGTACCGCAGACACCACAGCCCTCTACCTTAACGAGAATATCGTCATCGCCAAGCTCGGGGATGGGGTATTCCTTGATTTCAAACTTGCCAAGCTCTGTAAGAACTGCTGCCTTTGAAGTCTTCGGAACTGCACCGCCGGCTTTTGCAACAGGAGCTGCTGCCGGTGTGGGAGCTGCACCTGTCATCTCTTTAATTACCTGCTGCACCAATGCAGCAATCTCATTTTCGTTTATAGCCAATTTCTGTCGCTCCTCTCTTGCTTATATTATATAAAGTGCATCTGAAAGCACACATCTTCTCAATCTTGTGAAACTTCTCGGAGAAGTAATACCCTCGCCTGTAGGACCTGCGATTGTAAACGTCGTCCAACCCTCTGCGTTGAAGCCGATTCCGGCATAGCTGGGTGCGTTCTTTACGAAGATTGTGGTTTCAATTGCCTTTGCATACTGTGTCATATGGTCAACATTCTTTGAATGAAGATGTGCTGTATGACGGTTGCCATGCTCTGCCTTGACTGCCATCTCAACCGCTTCGTCGAAGTTGTTGACACGGACAATCGGGAGAATCGGCATCATAAGCTCTGTCTGAACGAACGGATGTGAGAAATCTGTTTCGCAGATGATACATCTCATATCCTCAGGTACGTCTATGCCGAGCTGTGCAATTATCTTCTTTGCATCACGGCCTACCCAATCCTTATTGATTGTGCGTACTCTTTCGCCCTTCTTGTTCTCTGTCCAGACTAAAACTACGTCTTCAAGCTTCTTTGCCTGAGCAGGAGTCAGAAGATATGCCCCGTGCTTCTGCATATTATGTATAAGCTCGTCTGCAACCTCTTTTAGTGCAAACACTTCTTTTTCTGCTATACACGGCAGGTTGTTATCAAATGTACAACCGTCGATGATGTCCTTTGCTGCTTTTCTGATGTCCGCAGTTTCATCAACGATTACCGGCGGGTTACCTGCACCTGCACCGATTGCTTTCTTTCCTGATGAAAGAAGCATCTTTACAACGCCCGGTCCGCCTGTTGCAACTAAAAGCTTTACTGACGGATGGTTAACCATCATCTTTGATGTATCCATTGTCGGGTTAGCAACTGTTACTACTACGTTTTCCGGTCCGCCTGCTGCGAGAACTGCACGGTTTACAAGGTCAACCGCATATGCTGAAATTCTCTTTGCGTGGGGATGCGGGTTAAATACTACTGCGTTACCGCCTGCAAGCATTCCTATACTGTTGCAGATCACTGTACAGCTCGGGTTGGTTGACGGTGTTATTGCACCGATTATACCGTACGGAGCCATCTCAACGAGTGTGAGACCGCCGTCGCCCGACATTGCACGCGTATCAAGATCCTCCGTACCCGGAGTCTTGTCTGCTACAAGGTGATGCTTTAAAATCTTGTGATACACATTTCCCATCTTTGTATCTTCAACGGCAAGCTTTGCCATTGTTTCAGCCTCAGCATGAGTAAGCTTTCTTATTTCGCTTATGATGTTCTCACGCTGTTCCTTGTTATACTTACGGAACTGTGTATATGCTTTATTTACAGCGTCAAGTGCCTCCTCCATGGTGTCAAATACACCAAGCTGTTTACGTGGAGCGGGGAGCTTGACATCTGATAAATTCATTTCTGAAAGCACGTCTTTAACGAGCTGACTTACTTTATTTTCATCTATCACTTTGCTGCCTCCTTTACTGACTTAATCGTTCTTCAAGATAGCGGACACCAAGCATTGATAGCTCAATATCCTGCTCCTTTGTTCCGCCCGAAACACCTACTGCTCCGACAAGCTCACCGCCTATAAACAACGGATTGCCGCCGCCAAGAAGTAAAATACCGTTACCGTTTGAGAGTCCGTCAAAAATTCCGCCGCGTGACTCTGCAAGAGCCTTTTCGGTTGGCATACGGAGTGCCGCCGCTGTATATGCCTTATCCTGTGCCGCAGTGATTGATGCTAAAAACGAATTATCCATAGCCTCAAATGCGACAAGTCTGCCATCGGCATTAACAACCGCTATAACCGCTTTAATTCCCATACTCTCCGCACCCTTTTCTATGCAATAGACAATCTCTTTTGCAAATGCGAGTGACAGATACGGTTTTGTGCCGACAAACGACACATCTGTTTTCTTTTCTTCTTTTTTATATGTAGGTTCTTTTACTGCGGACGGTTTCGGGGTCCCGACGCCCGTATTATCCGCAATTTGTGACAATAGCTCGTCAATTGTTTTCATAACGGTGTCGCCCCTGTCCTTTAAGTCTTATTATTTGTTGTACTTTTCAAGTACGCGTCTTGTAACCTCTGCTACAATCTTTTCCATATCAGTGTTGCTGCCGCAGCTGCATGAGCCTGATGAGCACTGCTGTGACGGAAGCGGCTGGAAGCCGTGATATGCTGCACCTGATTCATAGCCGAACTTATCGTTGGCATCTGACGGTGACATTGAGCATGTGCCGTCCTCATAGCATCCCGGGCAAAGCTTCTCCATCGGGTGCTTGCCGGGTACGCCGAACTGCTTTCTCAAATCTATAAGCTTCTTAACCTCACCGCAGGGGATTTCCTTTTCTCCGCCGAGAAGTCTTGAATACATAAGGAGTTTTGCGTAGAACTCTGTTGATTCCATTCTGAAGAATGCAGTGTTCAGATCACAACCGAATGACAATGCACCGTGGTTAGCAAGCAATACTGCATCGTAGTCCTGAAGATACGGCTCAAGTGATTCCGGAATCTCCATTGTTGACGGTGTGCCGTACTGTGCAATCGGAACTGCACCAAGGAATATAATAGCCTCAGGCATTATAAGCTTGTCAAGTGCGATACCTGCGATTGCAAATGATGTAGCAATCGGGGGATGAGCGTGAACAACAGCCTTAACGTCCGGTCTCTGCTCATAAACCTTCAGGTGCATCTTGAACTCTGATGACGGTTTCCACTGACCGTTCTTTTCCTTGAGGTTACCCTGTCCGTCAACCTTACAGATCATATCCGGAGTCATATAACCTTTTGAAACGCCTGTCGGTGTTACATAATATGTATTGTCATCTACCTTAACCGAGAAGTTACCGTCATTTGCTGCAACGAATCCGTCTGCATAAATACGTCTTCCGATTTCGCATAGTTCTTTTTTGATTTCATACTCTGACTTATACATAATTTCTACCCTCTCTCTTTTTTTGTTTTATTTTTGTTTTGTTTTGGTTTCTTTTTTTATTATACACTATATTTTTGGCTTTGTAAAGACTTTTTTGTTAAAAAAAAGTCAAACTTTGCATAAAAAAATCCCAAAAATGTGTACACCTTTCACATACTACCATTGTATCACATTTTTGGGCATTTTTCAATAGTTTTTTTACTAAAACACAATATCTTGGTATATTTCTTTTATACCCCTGTAGACATATTGTGGTTTGACCTCACTTTTTTCCAAATCTTCGAGCGTTCCCTCGCCGCTTAACACAAAAATTGTGCTTATTTTTGCGTTTACACCGCAGGCGATGTCGGTATAGAGTCTGTCGCCGATAAGAACAGCATCTTGTTTTTGGTATCCTGTTTTTTCCAAAGCAAGCTCTGCCATAGTCGCCTCAGGCTTACCGATGAAGGTCGGACGGCGTTTTGTTGCATTATAAAGCATCTCGCTCACCGAACCGCAGTCGGGAACAAATCCGTACCACGTGGGGCATACCCAGTCGGGGTTTGTCGCAATATAGTCAACGCCTTTGCCAAGGAGGATACACGCATCCTCAAGCTTTTTAAATGTAAGCTCCGTATCAAAGCCCATACAAAGGCAGTCAATGTCATCCTCAAGCTTGTCGGTTATGGGAAGCCCCGAAGAGCTTAACTGCTCCTTAAACGACTCAGTTCCGAATGCATATATTTTGTTATAATTCTTTTTCTTTAAATAAAGCACCGTAGCATCAGTTGATGTCAGAAAATCATCGGCGGTTGATTCTATGCCAAGTGTCGCAAGCTTTTCTATGTACTTATCAACACTCTTTGATGAGTTGTTTGTGAGGAATATATACCGTCCCCCACTCCTTTTTACGTGGGCGAGAAAATCAAGCGTGCCGTCAAAAAGGTCGTTGTCAAGGTATATTGTTCCGTCCATATCCAACAGGAACAGTTTTTTATCTTTTAAGCCCATAATTCCTCTCTTCCTGTAGACACCGCTACCGCTCCGCTTGCGTATGCCTCATCAATTTCTTCTTTTGTTTCAATAAGTCCGCCGGCAACAATGGGCGTGTCAATCATAGACTTAATCCGCTTTATTACCTTTGCGACAGTTCCGGGCATAAGCTCAATCATATCAGCCTTTGATGTTTTTGCTGACTCTGCTACCGTATCAACCGACTGCGAATCAAGCACAAAAAACCGCTGTACAGCAAGCATACCCTGTGCCTTTGCAAGCTTTATGAGTGCTGTGCGTGTGCTTATAATTCCGTCAACACCCTGCTCCTTTGCAAATTTTATGCCGTATTCATCCTTGCCTATTCCCTCTGCAAGGTCAATGTGGATAAAAAACATTTTATTTGCATTGTGTGCCTTTTTAGCCTGCATTTCTATGTTTTCTATATTGGGTGCAAGCATAAAAACTGTCGATACCCGCGATTTCAAAGCTTTTTCAAGCTCCGCTTCGGTTCTTACCGCCGCAATTACAGTGCCCATAATGTGTCCTCCGGATTTGTTTTAATCGAGATTCTTGGCTGCTACTATTTTAGAACCAAAAACTGATTCTATTATAACATCTCCGACTGAAATTGGCAAGTCCGGATTTGCTTTATTTATAATTTCCATAGCCTCTGCCATTTTTTCTTTCGGTATAGGAGTTGCGGTTTTTACGGGAAGCATTTCACCGTTTTTGCATTTTACGGTAGTTGTTATTGTACGCATAGGTGCAACGCACTCGGTTTCGGCATACACCTTTCCTCTCGGGCAGGTATTGCCGGTAACTGATACAACCTTACCGTCACATAGCTCTGCTACAAGACTGCAACCGATAGGGCAGACGATACATGTGAGTTCTCTTTTTGTATTCATAGTTACACCTCCTCCAGTTTAAACATCAGCTCGCTTGCATCCTTGAACTTATCGCACGCAAGCTTTATGCTTTCCATTTCACCCGGTGCAACCTTAGGTCTTTTCTTTGAGAAAATAAGCTCGTCACCGCTGTAGACGTTGATTTTAACATTTCTGTATACATCAGCTACTCTGAAATATACCGATATATCCTTACACTCTGTAATTGTCTGCGGTACTGTATAGCGGATTTTGCCATCTGTTCTGAGGCTGACTGAAATCTTTTCGCCCTTAACACCATTTATGTATGCCGCCGCACTCTTGCCGGCAATTTCAGCTTCCTCTGAAACGAAGTCAACAAGGTCGTGCACGTGTAAAACATTACCGCACGCAAACACACCCTCGCATGAGGTCTGTCTGTCCTGGTCAACAACCGCACCGCTTGTTATTCTGTCGAGGTCTACACCTGCACATTTTGAAAGCTCGTTTTCGGGTATAAGACCGACAGACAGGAGAAGTGTGTCACATTCGATAAACTCCATAGTTTCGGGTATCGGACGACGGTTCTCGTCAACCTTTGCGATTGTTACACCCTCGACACGTTTTTTGCCGTGGATTTTAACTACTGTATGGCTTAACTTCAACGGAATGTCAAAGTCGTTCAAGCACTGCTCAATATTACGTGCAAGACCACCCGAATACGGCATAAGCTCGCATACGGCTTCAACCTTTGCACCTTCAAGCGTCATACGGCGTGCCATAATAAGACCGATATCTCCCGAGCCGAGGATTACAACCTTTTTGCCCGGCATATAGCCTTTCATATTAACAAGCTTCTGTGCTGTTCCGGCACTGTAGATACCGGCAGGTCTTGCACCTGCAATATTCAGTGCACCCTTTGCACGTTCACGGCATCCCATTGCAAGAATAACCGCACGTGCCTGTATCTGGAACACGCCCTTTTCTGCACTTGTCGCTGTTATAACCTTATCCTCCGATATATCAAGAACCATAGTGTTAAGCTCAAACGGTATGCCAAGCTCACGCACTTTTTTCTCATATCTCCACGCATATTCCGGACCTGTAAGCTCCTCACCGAACTTATGCAGGCCGAAACCGTTATGAATGCACTGCTGCAAAATTCCGCCGAGTGCATTATCTCTCTCAAGTATCAGTATATCACGGATACCACTCTCATATGCTGCAACCGCCGCACTCATTCCTGCAGGGCCGCCGCCGATAATAACTAAATCTTTCATTGTATTTCCTTTCACATCAAGTCGATTTTCAACCTCTTACACACGTAAAAATTCAAAACCCCAAAATTTGAATAAATTGCTCAGATTGTGTCTTTAGGCAAGCGAGCTGTACACAGGTACGCGAGCGAGCACAAGGGCACAAGATGAGTGATTTATAGGGATGATTTATTTGGTTTTTCCGGTTATAAGGGCAGATCCACAGCCACTCTTCGTAATAGTTTCAAACGGGATTTCTAATTCTTTTGATAGAAGTTCCATTATGTAGGGACTGCAAAATCCGCCCTGACATCTGCCCATTTGTGCTCTGGTACGGCGTTTAACACCGTCAAGGTCGAACGGCTGTGGATTTGTGCGGATTGCCTTTAGTATTTCACCCTCGGTTACCGTTTCACAACGACATATTATTCTGCCGTATGTGCTGTCATTCTTGATGATTTCATTCTTCTCATCAATTGATGCCTCACGGAATGCGTGCATAGGCTCACGGTTCGGGTTAAAGCTATCCTTTTTAATAAGTGTAATACCCAGTTCCTTTAATATATCTCTTACATACTCTGCAATAGCAGGTGATGCAGAAAGTCCCGGTGATTCAATACCGGCAACATTTACAAAATTCTTTGCAGGTGAATTTATTATAAAATCGCCTGTGCTTCCTGTTGCACGCAGACCACAGAATGATGTTATTGTCTTATTGAACGGAATTCCATCCACGTTTTCGTTTGCTTCCTTTATAATAGAATCAAAGCCCTCGGGGGTTGTGGTGTTATCCTCTTTATCCTCAATATCAACTGATGTCGGACCTGTTAAAAGGTTTCCGTCAACTGTCGGCGAAACGAGAATACCCTTACCCATCTTGCTCGGGGTTCTGAACACAGTTGTGTTTACAAGTGTGCCGCATTCCTTATCAAGAAGTATGTACTCACCACGTCTGGGATTGATTGTAAAGCTGTCATCGCCAACCATTTTTGCAATCTCATCCGAGAACAAGCCTGCGGCGTTTACAACGTATTTTGCATCAACCGAATTTTCATCGGCTGTTATACGGTAGCCATCAGCAGTTTCTTCTATTGATTTTACCTCAAAATTACGGATGAGCTCTGCACCGTTATCCATTGCGTTTCCGATTGCCGCAACGGTAAGCTCATACGGGCAGACTATTGCACCGGTAGGTGCATATAATGCACAAATCACATTGTCTGAAATATTCGGCTCAAGCTTCTTTAATGCATCCTTTTCAAGTATTTCAAGACCTTTTACGCCGTTTTTGTTACCACGGTCTAAAAGTCCCTCGATTGTCTTTCTGTCCTCGTCATTAAACGCAATTACAATTGAGCCGTTGTTCTTGTACTTTACACCAAGCTCCTTTGCAACCTCTGCCATCATTTCCGAGCCTCTGACGTTGAGCTTCGCCTTAAGCGAGCCCTCTTTTGCATCAAAGCCGGCGTGAACGATTGCCGAGTTTGCCTTTGTTGCACCCATTGCAACGTCGTTTGCTTTTTCGAGTATGCAGATTTTAAGGTCGTAACGTGAGAGCTCTCTCGCTATCATTCCGCCGACTACGCCTGCACCGATTACCGCAACATCATACATTTTTATATCTTCCTTTCCACAAAAAAAGACGCACCAAAACAAAAACACGTTTGTTTTGATACGTCTCCAGGTCTCTGTATCGAGTGTATTATATCCCCTTTATATTTTTTTGTCAATACCTTTCAGAAAAATTCTACACCCAATCCGTCAATTTCACAAATAAATTATGTTTTATGGAGTGATTTTGGGCAAATTTTCTATATTGAGTTGCATTTTTTCTTGTTTTGCTAAAAATAAACTTATATAATTGTGGTGTATAAATAACTCAACGTACAATTAAATATAAAGAAAGGAAGTAAATGATTATGAAAAAATTCATAACAACTTTACTGTCTCTCGCTCTTGTTATCGGAATGTGTCCGGCAATGATTGCAAATGCTGAAGTGACACTTTCAGGTACAGGCGTAGAGAACGATCCGTACATCATTGCAACTGCAGAAGATCTTAAGCTCGCAAGAGACTTAATCAATGCAAACGCAAACGGCGAAGCTGATGCATGCTTTAAGGTTACATCAGACATTGTGCTTGATGCAAACGAGACTTGGATTCCGATTGCACCTCTTGCCGCAGTTCCTTTTACAGGAACATTTGATGGTAACAACCACACTATTAGCAACATAACAGCTGTAAGAACAAACGACAACAAAGATGATTTTGGTGCTAAACCTGCATTGGGTTTCTTCGGAAGAATTGAAGCGGGAACAGTTACAAACCTCGGTCTTAACAACGTACAGGCAGTTAACGAATTTACCGGTTACAGCAACAAAACCACTGGCATAGGTGGTCTTGCCGGATATGTAAAAGGTAATACAGTTATCAGCAACTGTTATGTAAAGAATGTAACTCTCGGAAATGTCAAGGCAGACCAGAGACAAACTATGGGTGGTTTTATCGGTGCCGGTGGTGGCTCAACCCCAGTAGCGACAAACTGTTATGTATATGGTGCAACCTTTAACTCGGGCGGTACATCAGAATCAGATTATTTAGGCGGTTTTATTGGCGAAGCTTCAGGTATAGCAATGAAAAATACAAATTGTTACGTTGCTGATGTAACACTTAATATTGCAGACGAATCAACATCTTCGTTTTATGCTTTTGGTGTAATCAACACTACAAGTAGTAGCTATACAGAAGAGAACTGTTTGTCAGAGGCTGACGACATTGCTGGAACCTCTTACGACTCAACTAAGGCTTCGGGTACAGTAGGTATGACAAAGGCAGGTCTTGTTGAGGCTATGACAGCAGTTGGCTATGTAACAGATGCAACTGTAAACGATGGTTATCCCTGCTTCGATTGGGAGATCAAAACAGTGGCAGCAGAGCCATGGAACGGCGTAGCAGCAACAGAATTTGCAGACGGTGACGGTTCAGAAGAAGATCCGTATCAGATTACAACTGCAGCAGAGCTTAAGCTCGCAGCAGATACAGTAAACCTCAACATTAATCGCAGTGCTTGCTTTATTCTCATGAATGATATCGATTACGAAGGTAATGCATGGGAACCCATCGGTTACTCAAATTCTTCTTTTAACTGGCAGTATCGCGGAAATTTTGATGGTAATGAGCATGTTATACGCAACCTCACTATTTCCACCACTGATACAGCCTACACATTCTGCGGTTTCTTCGGCTATGTACTTGGTGCTGAAATAAAAGATCTCGGAATTGAAAAAATTCAGATAAATATGGCTAATACATCAGCTGCAAAAGCATCCTACATCGGTGCTTTCGCCGGAAGATTGAGAAGCTGTAACGTTTCGAACTGTTATGTTAAGGATTCGCTTGTAAAGCAAACTGCTAGTTCAGGAACAGAAACCTACGGTGTGGCAGGTTTTGTTTCCTATCTCGATAATGATAGCAATCTTGGATCAACCATAACAAACTGCTATGTATACGATGTTGAACTATATTGCGGATACGGCAGAGCACAGTGTGGTTTTGTTGCACACGCAGAAGACAATGCAGTTATTACTAACTGCTATGCGGATGCTACTAATACAAGAACCTCAAGCGCAACCCATCCTGTATACGGTTTTGGTTATACAGGTAGTGCAAGTACCGCATATACAGAGGGTACAACGGCTACACCTACAAACTGCTACTCAACTTTAGCAGATGCAAATGTTAGCGCAACCTCAACATTCGGTACAACAGGTGCAACTACAGCAACAATAGCCGGTGTGTTTGAGAACCTTGAAGGCTGGCAGGACGGCGAAAATATCAATGCAGGTCTTCCGGCATTGGCATGGGAGCCGACAGTGGTTATTGAGCCGTATGTTGTAAAACAGGTTTCAACAGCAAAGGATACTGTAACACTTGAAATTAACAAGGCTGATACAACAGGCGATAAGATTTACATTGCAACATATGACAGCGAAGGCAGACTTGTTGCTGCTGATGTTCAGAACGTTGCAACAACAATCACAACAGCTGTTTCAGCTGAGGGCGCTGCAACTGTTAAGGTATTCATCTGGAACGATAATAATCCGGTAATAGACGCAGTTGTTAAAACTTCATATTAAAGTCTATATATAATAGTGTGTGAAAAAAGAATACGGTAAAAGGGATACGGTATATGCCGTATCCCTTTTGGTTATACAATAAACCGCCCCTGTTTACGGGGCAGTTTTGTTTACAGACAAAAAGTCATATATGACGGTATATAGATAATATTATCCTTTATACTCAGATTTTTAGTATGAATAACATATCCATTTCCAATTCGTGCACCGAACTTATCCATAAATCTTTCCATTGATTTTACTGTATATCTCTTTCCTGATTTGACCTCTATAGGATAAATCCTTGGTTTTGTTTTACTTCCGTTAGAAATAATAAAATCGATTTCAATATCGTTTCGGTGCTTATCTTCATTATAGTGTGTATAGAAAAACAACGGATAACCATTAGCAACAAGGCATTGAGCAATCGCATTCTCAAAAAGCATTCCTTCATTTACCGATAAGTTATCATTTATGATTTGTCTGTACAATTCCGAATCGGCTAAAGCTTTCTCATCAAACGAATGACTGACAAGCAAACCCGTATCGCCCATATAACATTTTATATAGCTTCTGTCTTCGTTCAGCGCTAATCCAATATTGGGATCCCTTGTTAAAAAACATTCGTTACAAATCATAGAATTGCCGAGCCAAAAGAAAGTATCGGTGTATTGGTCAATTGTTGAGCCCTGAGCTATTTTACCCAATATAACACGCTTTTCATGTTTTGACAAAAATCCGGGGATTTGGTCAAAGACAGAAAGAACTTTAGAACGGTAACGAGTATTGATTTTCAAAATATCGTCACGATATAAATCTAAAATATCTCTCTTCTCTCTGTCGGCACTATCAAAATCCCTTGCCCCCTCCAAAAAGGCTATAATGCTTTTAGGCATTCCGCCCACAAGTATATATTGTTTAAACAAAAGCATTGCTTTGTCATGAAGCCCGTCCTCTAAAGGTTTCTTTGCTTCAAAACATTTTTTAATGTAATCAATCAGAATTTCCTCGCCAAAACACCAACAGAATTCTTCAAAATCCAAAGGATACATTTTAAGTTTTCTTTCTTCGGAGGGGATGAGAATATTCTGCACATTTTCTTTAATTGAAATTAGGGAACCCGTTTCAATGTAATCATATCTGCCATCAGCAACTAAATATTTAATCAATTGCCTTGCTTGAGGATATAACTGCACTTCGTCAAATATTATTGCAGATTCTCTTTTAAATAATTTAGTTCCATATTCCAGAGAGAGAATCATAAATAATTCATCAAAGTTGTTTTTATGTTTTGAAAAAGCGTTAATTACAGTATCGGATACTTTTGCAAAATCAATTAAAATATATGATTTATATTCATTTTTTGCAAATTCTTCAACAATAGTAGACTTTCCAATACGCCTTGCACCTTCTACCAATATCGCACGGGAGCCGTTGCATTCATTTTTCCAGGCTAATAATTTATCATAAGCTTTTCGTTTTAAAACCATAAAAATCCCTCGCTTTCATTGATATTATACCATATATTATAACAAAACGCAAGTATAAATATTCACAAAACCCTATAATACGCATTTTAACAAATGTCAATATTCAGGATAATACGCAAAAAAGCTATTGCGATGCAACAGCTCAGACTGTCGAAAAAGTCGTTCTACCGCAAGCAAAACAGAAAATATGTCAAAGGCAGATCTATAAGATTTTGTAACTTAACAAAAAAAACCGCAAGAGAAACATCGAGTTTCTCTTGCGGTTGCTTGCTTTCTGCCAAATTGAACTCTACCGTACCCACGTACGCCGACGAATTCAATTTGGCAAAATATAACTTCCTTTTTCGGCCTCTGCCAGTGTGTCGACAGTTTGTCGACACACAGAAAGCTGTTGCATCGCAACAGCTTCTGTTTTTTACATCAATGATTTTAACACTTCGCCGGTTTCCTTCAGGTATGCAACAAATGCATCGCCTAAAGCTTCGGGAATTACACCGTACACCATTTCATATGTAAGGTTACCCTTGTAGCCGGTCTTACTTAATGCTTTCATACACGCATCCCAGTCGTTCTCACCCAAGAACGGCGGAAGATGTAAGTCGTCATTGTGACCGTAATCCTGAACGTGTGTACATTCTATAAGGCTTCCCATTTTGAGTATGTTTTCTGCGTGCTTATCGCCAAATGACAGACCTGCGTGACCGAAGTCCCAGCAACAGCATACGTTGTCGGCACTAAACTTGTCAATCATTGCCATCAAGTCGTCAATATCCGAGCAAAATCTCGGTGCACTCTTACCGTTTGCGAGTTCGTCCTCAAATACCGTTTCAAATGCTACCTTGATACCGCTTTTCGCCGCACGCTCAACATACGGTGCAAAAAGCTCATAGTTATACTGCAATGCCTTTTCGGGTGTGTATTCCTCATTTTCAAAGTCAAACTCGTCACCGTGTACTACCATATATTTTGCACCTGCCATTTCTGTTTCACGAAAAAGGCGTTCAAGATATATCTTGTAATTTTCCGGTGTATGCGTGCCGTAGCGGTTATACGGTGCGTGAGTCTGATGGATAGAAAGTCCTGCCTTTGCTATCGCATCAAGCTCCTTATATGCTTCACTTTCCCAGTTATCCCTTTTATAGTCGGGCTGATAGTCCATCTCGGTCATTTGGTGCTTTGCAAGAAGCTCCAGCACCTTGTCAAACGGGATTTTTTTCATTAAATATGAGGGGTTCATTCCTATTTTCATATTATTCGCACTCCTTTACAAATTTCTCAGCAACGGCTATTGCCTTCTGTGTCATTTCCTTTGCCGGTCCGCCGATAACATTTCTGTCGTTTACACAAGTTTCCATTGAAACTGCATCGTATATATCGTCCTCAATTATATCGGAGAACGATTTCATTTCGTCCATTGTGAGGTCATCAATCGCCTTGTTATTCTCGATGCAGTAGAATACCATATTTCCGATAACAGAATGTGCATCACGGAACGGAAGTCCCTTTTTAACAAGGTAGTCTGCCGCATCGGTTGCGTTGGTAAATCCGCCCTTTGCACCCTCATACATATTCGCCTTATTAACCTTCATTGTGCTTATCATTTCGCAGAACACGGGCAGACACAGCTTAACAGTGTCGATACTGTCAAATATCTGCTCCTTGTCCTCCTGCATATCCTTATTATATGCAAGCGGTATGCCCTTCATCATTGTGAGAAGTCCCATAAGATTGCCATACACCCTGCCGGTCTTACCACGGATAAGCTCGGCAACGTCCGGGTTCTTTTTCTGTGGCATTATTGATGAGCCGGTTGAGAATGCATCGTCCATTTCAACAAACGAGAACTCGTTTGATGACCACAGGATAAGCTCCTCTGAAAATCTGCTCATATGCATCATTATGATTGAAAGACAGCTTGCAAGCTCAAGAACAAAGTCACGGTCCGATACTCCGTCAAGTGAGTTCATAGTAATTGAATTAAAGCCGAGCATATCTGCCACCGCCTCACGGTCAAGCGGATATGTTGTGCCAGCCAATGCACCTGAGCCGAGCGGCATTACGTTGGTACGCCGACGGCAGTCGTTTAATCTCTCGTAGTCACGCTTGAACATCTCATAGTATGCCATTGCGTGATGTGCAAACGTAATCGGCTGTGCTTTCTGAAGATGCGTATAACCCGGCATAATCGTGTCGGTGTTCTCCTTTGCAAGGTCAATAAACACCTGCATTGTGTGCTTGAGCATCTCTGCGATTTCTTCTGCTTCATCCATTAAGTACATACGGATGTCAAGTGCAACCTGGTCATTACGGCTTCTGCCTGTATGAAGTCGCTTTCCTGCATCGCCAATTCTGTCTGTGAGGATTTTCTCGATATTCATATGTATATCCTCGGCATCAATCAGAAACTCCACCTTGCCGTTTTCTATATCTGCAAGGATGTTTTTAAGCTCAGACACAATCTTATCCGCATCTGCTTTCGGAATTATGCCCTGCTTTCCAAGCATTGTTGCGTGTGCAATTGAGCCTTTTATATCCTGTCTGTACATTCTTTTATCGAAACGAATGGACGAGTTGAAATCGTCTACCTTTGTATCGGTTGATTTTCTGAACCGTCCGCCCCATAGTTTAGCCATTTTTCTGTTTCCTTTCTTATCCATATATTTTCTGGTCTTTATATTTATCCACTATTTCAGTGATATTCTCGTTTTTATGGGAAAGCAACCACTCAAAAACCTCGGGGTTTTTGTATGTATCAGTCCATGCATCGTGATAGTTATCGGGATATATGGTGAGCTTTGCTTTTCCGCCGGCATTATTTACTGCATCTACCATTTTTTGCGATTCTTCCGTATGAACAACACCATCTTTTCCGCCATGGAACGCCCATACCGGTACATTTACAAGCGTCGGTGCATTCCAGTACATTCCACCGCCGCAAATCGGAACAATCGCCGCAAACGTCTGGGGAATACTCATAGCCAATTGCCACGTTCCGTATCCGCCCATACTGTTGCCCATAAGATAGATTCTTTCGCTGTCGGCAAAATCAGATTGTGCTGTTTTATAAACCAGCTTCTTCAAAAATTCCAGCTTATCATACCATGTATCCTCGTGACAATACGGTGCGATTGTGATAAACGGAAAATCCTCATAGGTTTCGGTGATAGTAAAATATGGATTACTTCTTACTGCCTCAATATCTGCTCCACGTGTGCCTGCACCGTGTAAAAAAACGATTACCGGATACTTTTTTCCGTTTTCATAGTTTTTGGGATAAGCTTTCAGGTATTGTATTCCGTCCAGCTGTAAAATTTCTGCTTTCATATATCTCACTTCCTGCATCCAATTATACCACACACACCCATAAAATGCAATAGTCGGCAACCAAAAAACCCGATGCTTTTGCATCGGGCGAGGCTAAACGTACCAAATGTGGAAATTTATTCAGCCGACATTGGATTGACGTGTATCATACAGTGCTTAACCTCGGGAATTTTTTCTTCTATATTATCGTGTACACGCTCGGCAATCTTGTGTGCTTCAAGGAGTGACATTTGTGCATCCTCGGCAATCTCCAGATCCACATAGATTTTTGAACCGAAACGGCGTGTCATAAGCTTATCAATCCTCCGCACTCCCTCAATCTCCATTATACATTCACGGATTTTTTCCGTCTCCTCGTCTGTGCAGGAACGGTCAACAAGCCGGTTTACGGCATCCATAAAAATATCAACTGCCGCTTTTGCGATAAATATACAAATCACAAAGCTTGCTATCGGCTCGCAAATCGGGAAGCCGATAAGTGCACCGCCAATACCTATAAGCGAGCCAACAGACGAGAGTGCGTCCGAACGGTGATGCCATGCATCGGCAAGCAATGCTGATGAGTTGATTTTATGTGCCGCGTGCTTTGTATAGTGATACATCCATTCCTTTACTGCAATAGAAACGACCGCCGCACCGAGAGCAATTCTGCTGGGTATCTCGATTTCCGCACCGCTTACTATGGTTTTTACGGCAGTAATGCCTATGCCAATGCCTGTTATAAATAAAAGCATTGCAAGAATGATTGAGAATATACACTCAATCCGCTCGTGTCCATATGGGTGTGCACTGTCAGACTTTTTCGCCGAGAGGTTTATGCCGAACATCACTGCAACCGTCGAAGCTACATCCGATGCAGAATGTACGGCATCGGAAATGAGTGCCTGCGATCTGCCCCAGACACCGATGAAAAATTTGAGCAGTGATAACAGTATATTTATAATTATGGTAACTATTGAAACTCTGTTTGCTATCTTTTTTTCCATAAACAAAAATCCTCCTTGTGCGGTATCCGCCGCCAAAGAGGATTTCTTTTCAGGAGTACGGTATACCAGATTTAAGGTGCCGATTACAAGTTTATTCGTCTACACCCAAAAGTATACCATTATTATGGAGTTTTGTCAAATATCTTTATCTTTCAACTGAGATAGCCTGTGTTTCGTGAACGTAGCCAACTGTTGCTCCAAGGTTCTCTGAGATAAATCTCAACGGAATCATTGTGAAGCCGTTCTCTGTAAGCTCGGGAGCTTCCTCAAGCTCTTTTTCCTCGCCGTTTACAGTAGCTGTCTTTGAGCCTATTGTTACAACGATTGTTGTGTCGCCGTCTACAACTGTTACTGTCTTTGTCTCGCCGTCCCAGTTAACCTCTGCACCGAATGACTCTGAGATAACACGTATCGGAACAAGTGTTACGCCTACGCCTACAATGTACGGCTTTTCAACCTCGACGTCCTCGCCGTTGATGTTTACCATGCTGCTGCCTACATTGAATGAGATTGTAACCTTTTCAGCAGCCTTTACATCCTCAAGCACAACAACCTTTATAGGATTTGTCTGTGCAGGAATGCTCATTGTTGCAAAGTCATAGAACACGAGAAGCTTCTTGCCGTCGTACTCGTCTGCATTTTCCATATTAAGCACAAGCTCGCCGTCTGCTGATACAAGAGCATCTTCTGACTTTGCGAATGTGTCAACATAAATTGATGTCTGTGCTTCCTCGTTTGTTATAACGATTGCTGCTGCTTCCTTTATGTCACGTGACATAAGCGGTGACTTTGATGCAACGATTACCATATCGCCCTCTTTAACAGCCTCTGCCTTGTCACCTGCGATTGTGTAGATTGCAGTTGTGTCTGTTACTGCAAATGTTACTACCATATCGCCATCAACTACAACGTTGATTGAGCCCTCTGCTACTGAACCTACTGTACCGATGTGTCTGTAGTATGACGGAACTGCAACCTCGTCTGCAACTGCTTCCTCAATCTTCTCGATTGATGCAGCTGACTTAATATCCTTTGTCTCAAGTGTTGACGGTGATGTTATCTTAACCGTATCGCCTACTGCGATTTCGCCAAGCTCAACACCCTCTGCAAGACCGAATGTTACATCCTGACCGTCGATTGTGATTGTTACGAGCTGACCGTCGATTGCTGAAACTGTACTCACATATGTAAATAAAGCCTCTTCAAATACGCCGTTCTCTGCTTCAGGATTTTCTGATATAAGAAGTATATCGTCCTGTACTATACCCTCTGTTGTTGCCATTGTCGGCACTGATGCTGTGAGCATTGCTACGCCCATAAGTAATGAAATAATTTTCTTGTTCATTGGTTTTTTCTCCTTTAAATTTATTACGCTCTTTTGCGTTTTCATAAGTAATACGGTTGAGGATGCAAAAAGGTTGCATAATTTTAAAAATTTTTTTATATATTTTATAGAGGTGGTTAATTTTGTACGGATATTCGCATATTTGTGAGGAAATAAAGGGGTTTAAAAAAGTTTTTGTTATCGGAAACACCCGTGAAAAACGGAACATTTTTTGTATAGAGCTCGGAAATGGTGAAAAATGTGCAGTTTTTGCTGCGGCATTTCACGGACTGGAATATTTAACTGCAACCGCACTTATGGAGTTTGCAAAAAGGTTTTCAGAGATGCCCGAGCTGCATAATAGGTTGAAGCTTTTTGTTGTGCCTATGGTAAACCCTGACGGAGTTGAAATTGCAATAAACGGTGTTAATCCGAAAAATCCGTACCACCGTGATATTATAAAACACACCGGAATTATAGATTTTAGAAAGGTCTGGCAGGCAAACGCTTCGGGTGTTGATATAAATCATAATTTTAATGCTGACTGGAAAAGTGTATATACATGCCCCGGTCCTACAAAATACGGCGGTGAATATCCCGAATCGGAGCCTGAAACACGTGCCGTTGTAAAGCTCTTACAAAAAACGGAGCCGGAGCTGTTTATAGCATTCCATTCACAGGGAAAGGAGATTTATTATGATTTTAACGGTCTGGAAAGTAAATCCGCGAAACAAAACGCAGAACGTGTCGCAGAAATCTGCGGATACAAAGCCACAGTCCCCGAAGGTACAGCCACGTTCGGAGGAGCAAAAGACTACTACATTCAAAAGTATCATAAGGAAGCTTATACAGTAGAGCTTGGGCTGGGCAAAAATCCATTACCGCACTCGGCACTACCGGAGATGATAAATGATGTATATAATATAGGAATAAATTTTATTGAAAAGGTGTTTTGAACACAAAAATTCGGAACGTAATGTTCCGAATTTCAGCGTGTCGACAAACTGTCGACACGCTGGCAGAGTTCGAAAAAGGAAGTTATATTTTGCCAAATTGAATTCGTCGGCGTACGTGGGTACGGTAGAGTTCAATTTGGCAGAAAGCAAGCAACCGCAAGGGAAACTCGATGTTTCTCTTGCGGTTTTTTTGTGTTAAGTTACAAAATCATATAGATCTGCCTTTGACATATTTTCTGTTTTGCTTGCGGTAGAACGACTTTTTCGACAGTCTGAAATTCGGAACGTAATGTTCCGAATTTTTATTTATTTGTTTTATCAAACAGTTTTTTTGCCTCGTCTGTGAGGTTTTTGTCTGCATTGAGGCTTATGGCATAGTTAAGGAATGAAAGTGCGTTATTTTTGTCGCCCTCTTCAATATACTGCTTTGCCGCTTCTATTGCATATTCCTGCTTTTTCAGCTTTGCGTCCTTGTATTTATCCATATTACCCTGAAGCTCGCTTACAGCCTCTACATACTGTCCGGCATCAGCAAGCTTTTGTGCGTTATTGTATTTCATACCCTTTAGTATCGGGGCTCCGACAAATATTCCGAGCAATACACACACCGCAATTATTCCGACTAATATGCCGGTTATTTTTAAAGCAACTTTTGTTCCACTCATAATTTCACCTTTTCCTTTTGTGAAAAAAGGTACAGCCGACTACTCGGCTGTACCCAAAGTTTCAAAAACTATTTAAAGCTTACGCCTCGATCTCTGAAACAACGCCTGAACCAACTGTTCTACCACCCTCACGGATAGCGAAACGGAGACCCTTTTCAATAGCGATAGGTGTGATAAGCTCAACGTTCATCTTTACGTTATCGCCAGGCATACACATCTCTACACCAGCGGGTAGGTTGATAACGCCTGTAACGTCTGTTGTTCTGAAATAGAACTGCGGTCTGTAGTTGTTGAAGAACGGTGTATGACGGCCACCTTCGTCCTTTGTCAAAACGTAAACCTCAGCGCTGAACTTTGTGTGCGGATTAACTGAACCCGGCTTAGCAAGTACCTGTCCACGCTCGATTTCGTTTCTTGCAACACCACGAAGAAGTGCACCAACGTTGTCACCAGCCTCAGCGTAGTCAAGAGTCTTTCT
The DNA here is from genome assembly GCA_017415105.1 of Clostridia bacterium. Lineage (GTDB taxonomy): Bacteria > Bacillota > Clostridia > UBA1381 > UBA1381 > Ornithomonoglobus. The sequence goes on from JAFQJD010000002.1 coordinate 39,456, forward strand.
GAACATCTCAAGACCTGTAACTACTACCTTACGGCTCTCGTCTGTAAGACCAACGATTTCAACTTCGTCGTTTGTATTAACCTGACCTCTTTCAACTCTACCTGTAGCAACTGTACCACGGCCTGAGATTGAGAATACGTCCTCGACCGGCATCAAGAACGGAAGATCTGCCTTTCTCTCCGGTGTCGGGATGTAGCTGTCAACAGCATCCATAAGGTCAAGAATACACTTGTATGCAGGATCGTTAACATCCTGTGAGTCACACTCAAGTACGCCAAGAGCTGTACCAGGAACGATCGGAATATCGTCACCCGGGAAGTCGTACTCTGAAAGCAAGTCACGGATTTCCATCTCAACGAGCTCAAGAAGCTCCGGATCGTCAACCTGGTCTGACTTGTTCATAAATACTACGATATAGGGAACGCCAACCTGTCTTGAAAGAAGGATGTGCTCTCTTGTCTGCGGCATCGGACCGTCAGCTGATGAAACAACGAGGATAGCGCCGTCCATCTGAGCAGCACCTGTGATCATGTTCTTAACGTAGTCAGCGTGGCCCGGGCAGTCAACGTGAGCATAGTGACGTGTATCTGTCTCGTACTCAACGTGAGCTGTAGAAATGGTGATACCTCTTTCTCTCTCTTCCGGAGCCTTATCGATGTTATCGTATGCTGAGAACTCAGCCTGGCCCTTAAGTGCCAATACCTTTGTGATAGCTGCAGTAAGAGTTGTCTTACCGTGGTCAACGTGACCGATTGTACCGATGTTAACATGCGGCTTGGTTCTTTCGAATTTAGCTTTTGCCATTGGAATTTTCCTCCTTAAATTTAAAAAAGTTGTAATTTTACACTTATAAATGTATTGTACTATTTTTTTTCCAAAAAATCAAGTGTTTTTTGAAAATTTATAGCCAAAACGGAGATTTTTTTCTCCGTTTTGGTTATTTTACACATTTTTGCAGGAATTAACCCTGCTTTCTGTCGCTCATGATCTTTTCCTGGATAGATCTCGGAACTTCACTGTAGTGTGACGGCTCCATTGTGTACTGTCCACGACCCTGTGTACCTGAACGAAGAACTGTAGCGTAACCGAACATTTCTGAAAGCGGAACGTCTGCTGTTACCTGTGTGATACCGCCTGAACGTGATTCCTGGCTCTTTACCATACCACGTCTTGAGCTCAAGTCACCGATAACGAAACCGAGGTAATCGTCCGGAACTATTACGTTAACAAGCATAATAGGCTCCTTGATAACCGGGTCTGCTTTCTTCATACCCTCTTTGAATGCCATTGATGCGGCAATCTTGAACGCCATTTCTGATGAGTCGACTTCATGGTATGAACCATCATACAATGTAGCCTTAACATCAACTACGTTGTAGCCTGCAAGTACACCTGACTGCATTGCACCCTGGATACCTGCGTCTACTGCCGGAATGTATTCCTTCGGAATAGCACCGCCGACTACTGCGTTAACGAACTCGTAGCCCTTACCTTCCTCTAACGGCTCAAGCTTGAGGAGTACGTGACCGTACTGACCCTTACCACCTGACTGACGGGCATACTTATGCTCGATGTTAACTTCTTTCTTGATTGCCTCTCTGTATGAAACCTGAGGCTCACCAACGTTTGCTTCTACCTTAAACTCACGGAGAAGTCTGTCAACGATGATTTCAAGGTGCAATTCACCCATACCGGCGATGATTGTCTGACCGGTTTCTTCGTCTGTGTATGTCTTGAAAGTCGGGTCCTCTTCTGCAAGCTTTGCAAGAGCTACGCCCATCTTTTCCTGACCAGCCTTTGTTTTCGGCTCAATAGCAACACGGATAACAGGCTCCGGGAACTCCATTGATTCAAGGATAATCGGATGATCCTCGTCACAAAGTGTCTCACCTGTTGTTGTGTTCTTAAGACCAACTGCAGCAGCGATATCACCTGCATAACAGCAATCGATATCCTTACGCTCGTTTGAGTGCATCTGCAATATTCTACCCATACGCTCCTTGTGACCCTTGCATGAGTTAAGAACGTATGAACCGGCATTAACTACACCTGAGTAAACTCTGAAGTAGCAAATCTTACCAACAAACGGGTCTGTGGCAATCTTGAACGCAAGTGATGCGAACGGAGCCTTATCTGATGAAGGTCTTTCCTCCTCCTCGTTTGTATCGGGGTTGATACCCTTGATGTTTGCAATGTCAGTCGGAGCGGGCATATAATCAATAACCGCATCCAAAAGCATCTGAACACCCTTGTTTCTGTATGAAGTACCGCAAAGCATCGGTACGATCTGGTTCTCAATTGTAGCCTTTCTCAAAGCTTCCTTGAGCTCGTCTACTGTGATTGACTCCGGATCCTCGAAGAACTTCTCCATAAGAGCCTCGTCTGTTTCACAGATAGCCTCAACCATCATATCTCTGTATTCCTGTGCTTTATCAAGCATATCAGCAGGGATTTCCTCAACTCTTACGTCGTTACCGAGGTCATCGTAATAAACCTCCGCTTTCATCTCCATAAGGTCGATAATACCCTTAAATGTGTCCTCAGCACCTATCGGCAACTGAATCGGAACACCGTTAGCATTAAGTCTTTCGTGAACCATGTCTACAACGTGGTAGAAGTCAGCACCCATGATATCCATCTTATTAACGTATATCATTCTCGGTACTTTGTATTCGTCAGCCTGTCTCCAAACTGTCTCTGACTGCGGTTCAACGCCTCCTTTAGCACACATAACTGTAACAGAACCGTCCAAAACCTTAAGTGAACGCTGAACCTCAACTGTAAAGTCAACGTGACCCGGTGTGTCGATAATGTTAATTCTGTGTCTTATGCCACTCTTATAGCCTTCCTTTTTCTCCCAGAAAGCAGTTGTAGCAGCTGATGTGATTGTAATACCACGCTCCTGCTCCTGTGCCATCCAGTCCATTGTACCTGCACCGTCGTGTGTTTCGCCCATCTTGTGGATACGACCTGTGTAGTAAAGGATTCTCTCTGTTGTTGTTGTCTTACCGGCATCGATGTGAGCCATGATACCGATATTTCTTGTATTTTCGAGTGAAACTTCTCTAGCCATTCTGATATTTTCCTCCTTTCAGTGAAAATACTGCGTATATTACCAACGATAGTGTGCGAATGCCTTGTTAGCCTCAGCCATCTTGTGAGTGTCTTCTCTCTTCTTAACTGAGTTACCAGCACCGTTGATAGCGTCCATGATTTCGTTTGCAAGTCTTTCCTTCATGGTCTTTTCATTTCTTTCTCTTGAGTAGCGTGTGAGCCATCTTAAGCCCAATGTCTGACGTCTCTCCGGACGAACCTCCATCGGTACCTGATATGTGGCACCACCTACACGTCTTGCCTTAACTTCAAGAACCGGCATAATGTTATCCATTGCTTCCTTGAATGCGTCAAGTGCATCTTTTCCGGTCTTCTCTGCTACGATTGCGAATGCATCGTATACAATCTTCTGTGCAACGCCCTTCTTACCGTCAAGCATTATGTTGTTGATAAGCTTTGTAACGATAACGTCGTTATAAATCGGATCAGGCAAAACTTCTCTTTTTGCTGTAAAACCTCTTCTTGGCACTTTACTTCCCTCCTTCATAGTATGTGCGGATTGTGTCCGCTTTCATGAATATCACAGGTACTCTGAACTTATTCTTTCAAAATTCCGTATTCGTGCAGTCGAATATATTAAAAATAACTCGTTTATGCACTTTGTGATATAAAACTTTTTAAGGCATTAAAATTATTTAGCTGCCTTAGGTTTCTTTGCACCATACTTACTTCTTGACTGCAAACGGCCGTTTACGCCCTGTGTGTCAAGTGTACCTCTGATGATGTGGTATCTTGTACCCGGAAGATCACGTACACGTCCTCCTCTGATAAGAACAACGCTGTGTTCCTGAAGGTTGTGTCCGATACCCGGAATATAAGCTGTTACTTCTATACCGTTTGTAAGACGAACTCTGGCAATCTTTCTCAAAGCTGAGTTAGGCTTCTTCGGTGTAGCAGTTCTTACAGCTGTACATACGCCACGCTTCTGCGGCGATGCCTTATCCGTAGTTTTCTTCTTTAAAGAGTTCAGGCTCTTGTTTAGCGCAGGAGCTGTTGACTTCTTTACTGCTGTCTTTCTTCCGTTTTTAACCAACTGATTAAATGTAGGCATTATCGAGTTACTCCTTTCATTATTATATGGTTTGCGCTGCGCACGCGGCTTTTACATCTATTCCGCACATCTTACCAAGCTCTGCACGAGTCTCGACATAAGCTATCTCTACTCCGCACTCGTTTGCAAGTGCGATTACGGGCGAGATGATTTTGGAATCACTGTCAGAGGCGATATATACCTTCGATGCTTTTCCGGATTTTACAGTATTCTTAACCTGCTTTGCACCGATTATATACTGCTTGTTCGATAAAGCTTCAGACATATTTTCGTCTCCTTTCAATGTTAAGTATTAGTCACGACACGGCAACCTATAACATTTTACAATACTTTACCCTAAATGTCAAGTACTTTTTTTATATTTTAAATGCCCCATAAATGCCGATTTTACGGCATTTTTCGGGGTTTAATTTGTGTATTTTTACCCAACCCTAAACCATGACACATTCTATTGTGTTTTCCAATTTTTTAAAACACATAATGTAGTATATCCTGATTGTTATAAAAAATGCTCCAATGTGAAATAATAAGTACGAAACACAGGTTTCATACTATTTTTATGGAGGAAAATTATGAAAATCTTAAGATTAGCCCTTGCAGGTGCATTGTGTGTTATGATGCTTACAGGCTGCGGTGCGAATGAAAACCACGAAAATACAACAGCAACGCATACGCCCGAAGCAACAGCAGGTGCAACCCACAAAAATGACGATAACTCAATGCGTGACGATGCCCAAAATATGATTGATGACGTCGGCGATGCGGTTGATAACGCAGGCAAGGCTGTAGGCGACACAATGAAGGACGTCGGCGACAGTATGAAAAACTAACGAAAAATGACGGGGAATCCCGTCATTTTTTATTTCACTTTCTGTCTTATATCCTCACCGAAGAATACGAGTACGTTAAAGCTTTCTATCAGGCGTGATGAGAAACGCTTTGTGTATTTCTTTTCCATTCCGGCGAAGTTGAGGTTGGTGTTTATAATCACCTTTTTGTTGTTCATAATCCGCTCGTTTATGAGCTCAAGTATATATGCGGCGTTATTCTTGCCGTCAGGCTCTGTACCGAGGTCGTCAACTACGAGCATATCGCAGTCATAAAGCTCTTTCACACTTTCCTCGTTACGTCCGAACTTTTCATCCTCAAGCAGGCGGAACAGCTTTGATGCACGTATATATAGAACCGTAAAGCCGTTGTCAATAAGTCTTTTTGCAATACAGCTTGACATAAATGTCTTTCCAAGTCCCGTATCACCGTAGAAGCAGAGGCTCTTTTTCGCTGATTCGAAATTATCGGCATACTTTTCACAGAACGCCTTTATCTCCTCCATCTGCTTGCGTGGAGTTTTACCGTACTTATCATAAACCTTTTCACTGTAATAATCAAGTCGGAACATTTCAAAATTCTGTGTTTTAAAAAGCTCCTGCATCTTTGACTGCTCATACATACAGTCAAGCACACGCTGATTGAAGCACGAGCAACGTCCCACACCCTCAATATAACCGGTATCCTGACACTTTTCGCATCTGTATTTCACTTTATCAAAATCAAGCGGAACATTATTCTTTTCAAGAATTTCTTTTCTTGTCTGCTTTAAGACTTGATACTTTTTATGAAGCTCCTCTTTAAGTCCGGTCTTTTCCGGATTTGCAAGGATTTCACGCAGTGTATTCTGACCGAGCGAATACATTTTATCATCTATTTCCTTAATTTCAGGGAGTTTAGCATACACTTCCTGTACCGAAATTTCTCTCTTCCGTGCATTTTCTGCACGCAGATTTTCATATTCTTCAACTATTTTTTCAAGAGCCTGTGTACTTTCCATATTAACTCTCCTCTTTCATAAGACTTAAAATTTCGTCCTTTTTAGTCAGAATTTCATCAAATCTTTTAATATATTCAAGCGGGTCCTTGAAATTAAAAACACGCTCAATTCTGTCACCTATTATCACTTTTGACGAGCCACCGCCGCCAAGTGCAACGATAGTCTGCTTTTCCTCCATAATGTTCACATTATACGTGCTCATTGTACCTGTCTTTGCATACCCGACATTTTCAAGATTGCCCGAGCTGTTTTTCTGACGGTACATATAGTAAGGATCATACCCCTCCTCTTTCATACGCATCTGCGTAAATGAAAGCATTTTGTTCATATCCTCACTTTTAGTCAGCTCATTTTCCGTATGACGGAAGTTTGCAGCACGTTTTATACACAGAGAATGAACGGTTATATTTTCAGGTTTAAGCTTTATTACTTCATTTAGTGAATAATTAAAATCCTCCGGAGTCTCATCCGGCAGACCTGCAATAAGGTCCATATTTATAACATCAAATCCGACATTTCTCGCCATTTTATATGTATCATAAATCATACTGACACTATGGCTTCTGCCGATTTTTTTAAGAGTTTTATCGTTCATACTCTGCGGATTGATGCTGATACGGTTAACTCCGTATTTTTTGAGAACCTTTAGTTTTTCCTCGGTTATTGTATCAGGACGGCCTGCTTCAACAGTAAACTCGATGAGTTTTGATAAATCAAGACATCCGTAAAGCTTTTTAAAAATCCTTTCAAAATCCTCTGCCGATACAGTGGTTGGTGTGCCTCCGCCTATATATATATTTTCAACATATACACCACTCAATTTTACAAGCTCTGCCGTTTTTTCTATTTCAACTAACAGCTTTTCTATAAACTCCGGCATATACTTACCGCTTGTACGTATATCAGTTGATACAAACGAACAGTAAACACACCGTGTCGGGCAGAACGGTATACCAATATACAGGCTTATACTGTTATTGCCGATATTATCAAGAAGTAGTTTTTCATTATTGGCAACAGTGAGTGCAAGTTCAGTCTTTTCTTCTGAAACCTCATATACGTATTTAAAAATTTCACGCACTTCAGCTTTAGAAAATCCCTCATCAAAAAGCTCGCGGGCATTTTTTGCAGGACGTATTCCGCACATGACACCCCAAGAGAAATTTATTTTTCTTATCTTTAGTGCTGCGTGCGAAAAAGACTTCGTACACGAAGCAATGAAAATCTTTTTAATAAGCTTTTCCGTTTTGCCGTCGGTGTCGAATTTAAAGTTATAATCCTCAAAATATGATTTTCCGTTAAATATAATGTGTGTATATACGTTTATATTCTTATCGGAATACGTAAAATTCTGTGTTACTGTGACTTCCTCATCTTCTCTAAAGAACATTGATGCAAAAAGACGCATCTCATAGTCACAGCTGTAGCCGTTCTGTATTATAAGTATCATAGCTTCACACAGAAATTATATTTCTTCTCATAACCGATAGTTGTAGAATCACCGTGACCGGGATGAACTGCGGTTTCATCTGGCAGTGTATAAAGCTTTTCTTTAATCGACTTTTTAAGTGTCGGAAAATCACCCGTCGGTAAATCCCAGCGTCCGACTGAACGCAAAAACAGAGTATCACCTGCAAAAAGCTCATTTTCGCACATATAGCAAACGCAACAGTCGGTATGACCGGGAGTATAAATACATTTTATATTTAAGCTGTCAAGCGACAGTGTTTCACCATCAGATATTACTACATCTGCCTCTATTCCGGAAATCGGATAACCAAGACCGTAGGTTGAAAGATTTTTATTTATATCTCCCACGTTCCTGCTTCCTTTATCGCCTGTTACGAGCTTTGCACCTGTTTTTTCTTTAAGAGGAATAAGGCTTTCAATATGGTCATAATGGCAGTGAGTAAGTAGAATGTATTTTACACATACTCCGTTTTCTTCTATAAGTTTTTCTATCTTCTCAATTTTACAGCCGGGGTCAATTATAACGCCGTTTTTAGTTTCCTCATCATATACAAGGAATGTATTCTCACTTGTTTCATTATGAAAAATTGATTTAAAAAGCATATATTCCTCCGAATTATCAGTTATAAAGTCTTACGGGAAGTACCATAAATGTGTACTTGTCACTACCGTCCTCAGGTTTTATAAAGCATCCGCTTGTGGGTGCTGAAAATTCCATTCTTACAGTTTCGTCGTCGCAGGCATTAAGAGCATCGAGCATAAACTTACAGTTAAGACCGATTAACAAATCTCCGCCCTCCTGCTGAACTCCTACAACATCGTTTACATATCCCTTTATAGTCTTACATGAAATTTCAATCTTGTTATATGAAATATTAAGACGTACCGGCATCTTATTTTCTGTCTTTGATGACAAATCATCATTTATAATAAGATTTGCACGTTCAAGACTGTTTACAATGCTGTCCTTATCAGCTCTTACCTTTATTGAGTTTGTAGCACCGAGGATTACCTCATACTTCAAGAACTCACCCTCAAGAAGTCTTGAATATACCTGATATGCACCAAAGTCAAAAAGTATATTTTTGTCTGACACTATAATATCAACTATAGCATCTTCATCATCTGTTAAAAGCTGGCTTATTTTACCTAAAGTTGCACCGGGAACAACAAACTTCTTCGGCATTGAATTGATTTCAATAGGGATATTTATAACTGCAAGTCTGTGTGAGTCAGTACCAACAACACTCAACACATCACCCTTAAAATCAAATAATGCACCTGTCAGAACCGGCTTTCTTGTTTCCATAGGAGATATGAACGGGAAAACCTTTCTTATTATCTGCTTAAGCTCTTTCTGTGAAATCTTTGTTCTGTATTCCTCGTCTACTATAGGAACATCCGGGAACTCAATATCACTCATACCCTGAATATTAAATTTACTCTGTTCACATTCAATGTCTGTAATGAAATTAGAAGAGTCTGATGTAATCTTAACCTCACCGTCAGGCAGGCGTCTTACGATTTCGCCGAATATCTTTGAAGGAAGTGCAATTGAGCCACCCTCCTCTACATTTATCTGTGATGTATATTCGATACAAAGCTCGATACTGTTTGCTGTGAACACAACGTGACCGTCAGCTGTTGCTTCTATTTTTATACATTCTAAAATAGGATGTGAGGTTTTTGTTCCTATTGCTTTCTGGACAATGTTTACTATTTCATTAAGTACGGTTTTTGAACAAACAAATTTCATTTTCTTTATCTCCTTTGTTAATAACTTTTTCAATAACCTGAAAAATATTTTTTTGGCATATATATTTATATATAATTATTATTAATTATTATAATAGTAATAGTAGGGATGTGGAAAATATGGAAAATAGGTAAATCCTTTCAAAATAAGCCAATTTTTATTAACCGGCGGTGTTTATTTAAAGTGGATTAAAATTCCTGTATATTTCAGGTTTATTACAGTGATTTTTAAATCAACGGCTTTTCCATATTTTATACTTTTATTTATTCACATTTGCTTTATGATAATCACTACGAATGCTACTGCGTTTTGAAATGCATTCTACGTAATCACCATAAAGCAAATGTTTTTATAAAGATTGGTATTGGGTGTATAATGCATTTTAGCCATTTGGGCAAATGTCAATCTTTATCAATTACTTACAGTGACTGCAAATCCTTTATTATGTAGTCTATATTTGTTTTCATAGTCTTATCAGATGTAAGATATCTTTCAATCTTCTCAACACTATGAAGAACTGTTGTTCTGTCTTTACTGAAGGTTTTACCTATCATACCTGCATTCATATCTGTAAGCTTTGAGCAAAGGTACATTGCAACCTGACGCGGAACAACAAGTGAATTCACTTTACTCTTACCCATGATTTCTTCTTTTGTTACATTATAGAATGTAGAAACTTTGTCCATAATCTTATCAGGTGTTATTTTAACAATTCCGTCTTTAGGAAGAATTGAGTCTATTGCAAACTTTGTAAGATCAATATCAATTTCCTTGTGACTTAATTGTCCGATTGAAATAACCTTTAAAAGTGCACCCTCAAGCTCACGGACATTTGATTTTATTCTGTCTGCGATGTACTGAAGAATATCATCGCCAACCCTGTAATTATTAAGCTCTGCTTTTTTACGAAGAATAGCAAGTCTTGTATCATAATCAGGAACAGTAATATCAAATGTAAGTCCCTGTGAAAAACGTGTAATAAGTCTTTCTTCAACCTTAACAAGCTCCTGTGGCATTCTGTCACTTGTAAGAACGATCTGTTTATTCATACTGTGAAGGTCATTAAAGGTATGGAAAAATTCCTCCTGAAAACCGTCACGGTTCTGTAAGAACTGAACATCATCAACAAGAAGAACATCAGCAGTTCTGTATTTTTTACGGAACTCATCCATTTTATAATTCTTAATACATTCAACGAATTCAGTAGTAAAGTTTTCAGTTGTTATATATACTACCTTGTAATCAGGATGTTCCTTCTTTATCTTATTTCCTATAGCACACATCAGATGTGTTTTACCAAGACCTGAGTTTCCGTAAAGGAAAAGCGGGTTATATATACGTCCGGGGTTTTCACTTGTGCTTATAGCAGCTGATGCGGCATATTCATTTGATGAGCCGATGACAAAGTTTTCAAATGTATATTTTTCGTTTATTGAAAGCTCTCTTTTGTGAGTATGTAAAGATTCTGAATTATCAGTTTCATCTGACTCTTCATTATTTCCCATAAACTGACCTATTTCATCCTCAAGAATAATATGAAGAGATATTTTCTGACCTGTGTATGCTTCAAGTATACTTTCTATCTTATTTTTGAATCTGAACTCTATCATATTACGGTTGATAGATGAAGGAACAGCTATGGTAAATACGGAATCTTCAAATGAAACGGCTTTTGCAGGTTTAATATGTACTGTATAGCTTACTTCAGCTTCTACAGCAGTTTTTATAGCATCCTGCAACTCTGCCCAGATTTTCGTGCAGTCCATTTTTTTCTCCTTATCGATAGTTTACCTATATTTTATCACACTACATTATACCACAATCGTTTGATTTTTGCAATATGAAATTTATATTTGTCCGATTAGTAGAAAAAGAGTGAGGTTTTTTGGGTTATAATTACTAAATATAATATAGATTGACAATAAAACAATCCGATGTTATAATTAAATAAGAAGAAAATTTTTTTCAAGAGGGAGATACGGAATTGAAAAAAGTATTGATAACCGGAGGAAGCCGCGGAATAGGTGCACAGTGTGTAAAAGATTTTGCGGAGCTTGGCTATAGTGTTTATTTCTTATATAATAAAAGTAAGGAAAAAGCAGAGGCTTTATCAGAGGAAACCGGAGCGGTTGGAGTTAAATGTGATATATCAAAGGCAGATGAGGTAAAATCTGCAATCTCACAAATCGGAGATATAGATATTCTTGTAAATAACGCAGGTATTTCTGAAATTAAAATGTTTCAGGATATAACAGAAAGAGACTGGGACAGAATGTTTGATATAAATGTAAAAGGAATGTTCCTTGTTACAAAAGCAGTTGTCAGCGGAATGATAAGAAAAAAACTGGGAAGAATTATAAATATATCCTCAATGTGGGGAGAGGTTGGTGCAAGCTGTGAGGTACACTACAGTGCATCAAAGGCGGCAGTTATAGGATTTACAAAGGCACTTGCAAAGGAGATTGGCCCGTCAGGTATAACCGTAAACTGTGTTTCACCCGGAGTTATTATGACTGAAATGAACTCACACCTTTCAGATGAGGATATAGATGAATTATGTGAAGAAACTCCTGCAGGACGCATGGGAAACGTAAGTGAAGTATCAAAAGCAGTGTTGTATTTTGCAGATGAAAAAGCGGGGTTTGTGACGGGTACTGTTCTTGGAGTAAACGGCGGAATAATAATGTAAAAGTTTACATAAAAAGCACAAAATTATTATGTAAACACAATAATTAATGTAACAAAAGTGAAATAATTGTGATAAACAATTAATATTGTGTAAAATGGCTTAAATAACACCTTTTAAGGGGAGTTATCCATATTATCCATAAAGTTTTCCATAAAAAGTGTGGAAAACTTTATTCTCAAAAATGGCTTAACTTCGTAAAATGAATTAGTTTACCGAAAATTATAGCGAAAAATGACGAAAAAAAGCACAAAAGTGTGGAAAAGTCGTTGAAAATATGGAAAAATGGCTTGTTTACGTTATTTTTCCATAAAAACTTTTATAAACAGGTGTGGAAAACTTAAAAAACGGGAATAAAAATATGTTAACTGATAGATTAAATTGTATTATAAATTATGTAAACTGTGACTGTGCAGCAGATATAGGAACTGACCATGCTTATGTGGCAACTGAGCTTATACGTCTTGGGCGTGCAAAGCACGTTATTGCGGCAGATGTGAGGCAAGGCCCGCTAAATGCTGCAACAGAGAATATAAAAAAGAATAGTATGGAAAATAAAATAGAGACACGGCTCGGAAGTGGTCTGTCTGTTTTAAAGAAGGGCGAGGCTGATGCGGTTGTAATTGCAGGTATGGGCGGTGAGCTTATATGTGAAATATTAGCCGCGGATATTGATATTGCAAAAGAAACGGTTCTTTACCTTCAGCCGATGAATGCACAGTATGAGGTAAGAAGGTTTTTAATTGAAAATAATTTCAGGATAGTAAAAGAAGATATAGTTTGTGAGGGGGAAAGGGTATATAACGTAATAATTGCAGAGAACGGAGAGCGAAAACCCTTTTTAAAAGAGATTGATTATCATCTTCCACCGTATCTTAAAGAGCACTCACTGTATGAAAAGCTTCTTAATAAGAAGAAAAGGGAATTTACAAAAATAGTAAAAGGATTAAAGGCTTCAAAGAATTGTGATAAAGAAAAGCTTACGTATTATGAAAAGCTTCTTTCAGAGATTTAAGGAGAATAAAAATGGTAAAGGTTAATGATATAGTAAAGGAAATAGAAAAGTTTGCACCAAAGGAGCTTGCATATTCCTGGGATAACACAGGATTTATTCTGGGGGATGGAGAAAAGGAAGTAAAAAAAGTGTTTCTGACACTTGATGTATTTAAAGAAACGGTTGATGAGGCAGTAAAATCGGGTGTTGATATGATTATCTCGCATCATCCGATTTTGTTTAAGGGCATACAGACGGTTGATTATACATCACAGCAGGGCTACATAGTTAAAGAGCTTATAAAGAATGATATTGCACTTTATTCATCACATACAAGTATGGACTGTGCAAAAGGCGGAATAAATGATGTTCTTGCGAATAAGCTTGGTATTAAAGATGTGAAAGTGATAGAAAAAAATCCTGATTTTGATGCGTGCGGTCTTGGAAGATGGGGACATATAAAAAAAGAAACTACACTTAAAGAATACGCAGAGTTTGTAAAGGAGGCACTCAATACTCCGTTTGTTCGTGTCTGCGGTGATTTAAATAAAAAAATAAAAACGGTTGCAGTCGGTGGCGGAGCTTGTGATGATCTGATACCGGACGCAATTAAAATTGGTGCTGATGTATTGGTAACGGCAGATATGAAATATCATATAAGTGCTGAGGCTGTTGAGGACGGTATCGCTGTTATTGATGCAGGGCACTATCCTACAGAGGTTTTTGTAACTGAAATTTTTGAGGATATAATTAAGGGAATGGATGTTGAAATAATAAAGTCAACACATAAGGATGTATTTAAAATTTTATAAAGAAAGGGACAGTAAATGTATAGTTTTGAAGAACTTAACGAAATGACAAAAGACAAGCTTAAAGAGATTGCACAGGGGATGGAAATTGAAATAACATCAACAACAAAAAAGCTTGATATAATAAATAAAATCATTGAAAATGAAAAAGAGAAAAAAAGCGAGAGACCTAATAACGTAACCGAAAAGACCGGTGTTCTTGAGGTTAAGGATGACGGCTACGGCTTTTTAAGATTTGAAAATTTTACAGCATCGGCTGATGATATATATGTGTCCCCAACACAGATAAGAAGATTTAATCTCAAAACGGGTGATGAGATAACAGGTGACTGCAGAATAACGGATGAGGAAGGAAAATCATCGCCATTATTATATGTAAAGAAAATAAATGGTGACCCGCTTGAGGTGGCATTAAAACGCCGTCCGTTTGAAAAACGTATACCGGTATTCCCTGAAGAAAAAATAAACCTTGAAAACAGCAGGGACGAATATGCAACAAGAATAATAGATCTTGTTGCACCGATAGGCAAGGGACAAAGAGGAATGATAGTAGCTCCGCCGAAGGCAGGAAAAACTACTATAATAAAAAGTATTGCAAAAGCTATAGAAAAAAGCAATCCCGAAATAAAGCTTATAATACTTCTGATTGACGAAAGACCGGAGGAAGTAACGGATATTAAAGAATCAACAAAGAGTGAGGTTATATATTCAACCTTTGATATGCCGCCTGAAAACCATTGCAGAGTATCAGAGCTTGTATTAGAGAGGGCACAGAGACTTGTTGAGCAGGACAAGGATGTTGTAATTCTGCTTGATTCTATAACAAGGCTTGTAAGAGCATATAACTTAACAGAGCCGGGCACAGGAAAAACACTTACCGGCGGACTTGACCCGAGTGCATTATATAAGCCGAAAAAATTCTTTGGTGCGGCACGAAACATAAAAGGTGGGGGAAGTCTTACAATAATTGCAACAGCACTGGTTGAGACGGGAAGCAGAATGGACGATGTTATATTTGAAGAGTTTAAGGGGACAGGAAATATGGAGCTTAAGCTCGACCGTGTTCTGCAGGAGAGACGCATATTCCCGGCGATTGATGTTGTAAAATCAGGTACACGCCGCGAGGAGATGTTAATATCACCTGATGCGGTAAAGGCAGGCTGGACACTCCGACGTACAATTTCAAGGGACGGAAATGAAGGATATGTAAAAGCATTACAGCTCTTACGTGCAACGGATAAGAACAGTGAGTTTGTTGATTTTATAAATAAACAGAACAACTGATATTTTTACCCAATCTTAACCGCAGATATGATAAAATAATTACGGAGGTGGATTATGAAATCATATAGAAAAACGGTTATTTTTGATATCGTGGTGACATTCGTAATTCTTGCAGTGACATTTTTTGCAAGTCTGGTACTTAATGATTTATTTGAAGCAAATGCGCTTATACCGTCAATGTTTGTTCTTGCAGTTTTTTTGATTGCACTTTCAACTGACGGATATGTGTTAGGACTTATCTCAGCACTTTTGTGCGTGCTTGCAGACAACTATGCGTTTACTTTTCCGTATTTTGCGTTTGATTTTACTGTACAGGAAAATATAATTTCAGCAATCATAATGATTGTTATTACTCTTACAACAAGTACCCTTACAACTAAAATAAAAAAAATAGAAGAAACAAAAATGGAAGCGGAAAAGGAAAAAATGCGTGCAGACCTGCTTCGTGCAATATCGCATGATTTGCGGACGCCTCTTACGTCCATCTACGGTTCGAGCTCAACTGTGATTGAGAATTATGATAATCTTTCTGATAAGGACAAGATTGAAATAGTAGGCGGAATAAAAGAGGATTCGGACTGGCTCATACGAATGGTTGAAAATCTGCTGTCTATAACAAGGATAGATAACAGTAATGTAAAGCTTATAAAATCGGATGTGGTTTTAGAAGAGCTTATTGATTCGGTTCTTACGAAATTTCATAACCGATATCCCAATCAGGAAGTAAAGCTTGATATGCCGGATAAATTTATTATACTTTCGGCAGATGCTATTTTAATTGAGCAAGTGCTTGTGAATCTGCTTGAGAATGCAGTTGAGCACGCAAAGGGTATGACAGAACTCAAGCTTAACATATCCCAGGATGAAAAAAAAGTAACATTTGAGGTTATAGATAACGGATGCGGTGTTGATAAGGACAAGATAAAGAAAATTTTCCTTGGTTATTATATGTCAGAAGAAAAGCCAAAGGATACACAGAAGCATTATATGGGAATAGGTCTGTCTGTGTGCTCGGCAATTATAAAGGCACACGGCGGAACTATAACTGCTAAAAATGCAGAATCCGGCGGGATGATATTCCGATTTTCGATTGATTCGCAGGAGGTGTCGGATGAATAACAGATACAAAATACTTATTATAGAGGACGAAGCGAATATAAGAAAATTTGTGACGGCACTGCTTGAAGCAAATGATTATAAGGTGTTACAGGCAGACTCGGTGGATTCGGGAATAATGATGTTTACATCGTATCTTCCCGACCTTATAATTCTTGATCTGGGTTTGCCCGACCTTGACGGGACGGAGTTTTTAAAGACCATAAGAAAGGATTCTCTGGTTCCGGTTATGGTGCTTTCGGCAAGAACGAGTGAGCAGGATAAGGTAGATGCACTTGATATGGGAGCAAACGACTATGTTACAAAACCGTTTGGTTCAGCAGAGCTTCTGGCACGAATCCGAAGCATTCTGCGTGTTAACCGCAGAAGTGCAGAAACAGGCAGGCTTCCGGGCGGTAAATTTGAAACGGGTGAACTTGTAATTGACTATGATTCTAGAAAGGTGTTCCTTGACGGTGCAGAAATAAAATTCACACAGACGGAGTTTAATATAATGGCGTATCTGTCTGAGCATTTCGGAAAGGTTCTTACATATTCAGCTATAATCCGTGATATATGGGGATTTTCAGATTCGGGCAGTATCAAGAAGCTTCAGGTTAATATGGCAAACATACGCAAGAAGCTCAACCTCAAGCCGGGAGATAATAAATATATCTCAAACGAGCTGGGTGTAGGATACAGAATGCATGACGATAACAAAAAAGGGATGTAAAAAATGGTTTTTACATCCCTTTTCATTTTCTTAACTGCATCTTTACCGTATAGGTGTTATAATTAGAATGTCGGAATTTGCGGCGAAAGATGAAGAAAGGAAATTTCAATATGGATTTTTTTGACATTTTAACTTTGATAGGCGGACTCTGCCTGTTTCTTTTCGGAATGAATATTATGGGCGATGCACTTGAAAGACGTGCCGGAGATAAGCTGAGTGCAGTTATAGGACGGCTTACCACAAATAAGCTTGCAGGGTTTCTTACCGGTCTTGGCGTAACGGCAGTTATTCAGAGCTCGTCTGCGACAACAGTTATGGTCGTGGGCTTTGTAAACTCCGGACTTATGTCACTCAGACAGTCAATAGGCGTTATTATGGGTGCAAATATAGGTACGACGGTAACTGCATGGATATTGAGCCTTGGCGGAATTGAGAGTAGTAACTTCTTTGTTCAGCTGTTTAAGCCGATGTCTTTTACCCCTGTTCTTGCACTTATAGGAATTGCATTCTTTATGTTTGCAAAGACGAACAAGAAAAAGGATACCGGAACAATACTTCTTGGCTTTGCGGTATTGATGTTCGGTATGGATATAATGTCGGGTGCAGTTTCGGGCTTGAGCGAAGTACCCGAGTTCCGACAGCTTTTTGTTATGTTTTCTAATCCCATATTAGGTGTTCTTGCGGGTGCAGTGCTTACTGCTATTATACAGTCAAGCTCTGCATCTGTCGGAATACTTCAGGCACTTACAGTAACCGGTCAGATTACCTACGGTGCGGCATTCCCGATTATTATGGGACAAAATATAGGTACGTGTATAACTGCGATTCTTTCATCATTCGGTACTAATCGTAACGCAAAAAGAGTTGCTCTTGCACACCTTTCGTTTAATATTATAGGTACAATTGTGCTTATGACTGTGCTCTACATAGTAAGAGCAGTATTTGCACCGGCAATTCTTGAAGTAACAGCATCTCATTTCGGCATTGCGGTTGCACACTCGGTTTTCAATGTAATATGTACGGCAATACTTCTTCCAATGTCGGGACTGCTTGAGAAGATTGTGTGCAAGCTCGTTCCCGATAATGATAAAAAGGATACAAAAACAGAGCTTGACGAAAGACTGCTTGCTACTCCTGCAATTGCATTGGATACCTGCCGTAAATGTGCACTTACCATGGCAAAATGTGCCGTTGGTGCACTTAAGGACAGTATATATATCCTCAAAGATTACAAGCCTGCACTTGCAGAGGAAATAAGACAAAGAGAAGAAGAGACAGACCATTATGAGGATATTATAGGAAACTACCTCGTAAAGCTTTCATCACAGCAGATAAACGAGAAAGAAAGTGCAGAATCGACAAGACTTTTGCATATCATAGGCGATTTTGAACGGATTTCAGACCATGCTGTACACATCCTCAAATCAGCAGAGGAACTAAGAAATAAAGAAATCAGATTTTCTGATGTAGCAGATTCAGAGATGGAGGTATTAACAAATGCTGTAGTTGAAATAACAGAGCTTGCAATGAAGGCATTTGAAGAAAACTCGCTTGATGCTGCATTTGAAATTGAACCGCTTGAGGAAATTACGGACAGATTAAAGGCAAAGCTTCGTGCAAACCACATTCTGCGTCTGCAACAGGGAGAGTGCAGTATTGAAGCCGGATTTATATGGTCAGACCTTATTACAAACCTTGAGCGTACAGCAGACCATTGTTCAAATATAGCAGGGTGTATAATAGAAACATCACATAACACTCTTAATATGCACGAGAGTCTGCGTGTTATAAAGTCTGAAAGTGAAGATTTCAAGAGCAGATTTAAATACTATTCAGATAAATACTCATTGGAAAAGAGGGTATAAAATTGGAACTTTTGTTACAGGTAGTGCTATTGGCTGTGGGCTTTAAATAATCTGGTAAACTACCCCCCTAATATGAAGAGAGTGTTGCGGTATAAAAGCAACACTCTCTTAAATTTTGTATGTTTTATTTTTTTTCATATATTCTGTCGGGGTGATTCCTGTTTTTTCTTTGAATACACGGCAGAAGTGATATGGATTTGAAAATCCGCAGTTTTGTGCAACGGCGTTTATTTTAATTATTCCCTCTGATAGCAAATGCTTTGCTTTTTGCAGGCGAATGTCAAGAATATATTGCTTGGGTGTGGTGTTCGTATGCTCAAGAAAAAGTTTTCGCAGATATACCTCACTTATATTACATTCCTTTGCAAGTATTTCGTTGGAAAGGGACGGATTTTGGTAGTTGTTTTCTATGTAACGTAATGCCGGTGAAATTATGCTGTCGTGACTGCTTTGCGATGTTATGCGGTGAAGCATATTATAGAAGATACTCATTGCTCTGGCATGGTTTTCACCGAAAAGAAGAAGAGATTGAAGCTGTCTGAAATCATCAACAAGGCTTTCAGCATCATCAATCGGCAGCGAAAGAAATGTGTCACAAATCGTATTCTGACAACAGAAGTTTATAACCGGAAAAAGACCTTCTCTGTTTCCGTGAAGTTCATATGTTGCTCCCTGAGGTAGGATAATTGCGTGTTTGTTATCGGAAACAAAGCTTTTGCCGTTATGGACATAGGTTATCTGTCCGTCAGTGCAGAAAGAAAGTCCATACCACCGTCTTCTATATATATTTTCATACCTGACCTTTACCGAATGTACCGTTATTGCGTTTATAATTTCGGTTACAACCGCATTTTTTAAGCTGTTCATAATTATCACCCATGGTAATTATATCATTTTTAGCAAATAAAATCAATAAAAACAGCATAAAAAGTATCAAAAACATCAATATATTATCGTTTTACACATTGAAAAAGCCTGAAAACGGGAGTATAATGAAGAAAAAACATTAGGATGTGAAAAAATGGATTTTGCAGGAAAAACAGCGATAGCTACAGGTGCCGCATCGGGTATGGGACTTCTTTTTGCCGAGAATTTTGCAGAGCTTGGCGGAAACATAGTTATGTGCGATGTGAACGAGACGGTGCTTAATGAAAAAGTAAATGAAATAAACGCAAAGGGCAATGGTAAGGCAATCGGCGTAATATGCGACGTGCGTGACTATAATGCCGTTTGCAATGCAAGAGACAAAGCAGTTGAGGTATTCGGAAGCATAGATGTTATGTGCAATTTTGCTGGAGGTACAGCTGTGCGTATGCAAAAGGTTGACAAAGAGAAGCATCCGGAGTTTCCCGATGTTCCGATTGATGTGTATGACTGGGGTATTGATGTTAATCTGAAAGGTCCTTTCTATTTTGCTCATGCTGTCTTGAAGCGGATGCGAGAGCAAAAAAGCGGGCTTATTATAAACATAGGCTCAATCACAGGACAGGAAGGTGACGGATACGGAATGGATTATCCCACATCAAAAGCAGGGCTTATGTTTGGACTGACAAAATCCATTGCACAGTACGGTGCTAAATATGGAATACGTTGCGTATGTGTATCACCTGGGCCTGTACTTACAAGAGCTGCTATGGCGAATATGAAAACCCTTTTGGGGCGTGCCGCCGACCCACAGGAGATAATAGACCTGATTTTGTTTATAGCATCAGAAAAGGGTCAATTCATAAACGGTGAAAATATAATGATAGACGGCGGAAGAAACTCCGCTCCGAGGGATTGTGAAATATGAAGAGAACATTTTTAAACCATGAAAAAGCTCTGCTCACCACAATGGTGCAGGCAGATAATCCGGCAAGAATAAAGGAGCTTATTGATAAGTCGGTTCCGGAGGGTGCAGAAGCTTTCGGTATGCAGTTTGAGAAAATGAAGCCCGAACACAGAAAGTCCGAAGTGTATAAGGAGCTTTTTACATATACAGACAAACCGATATATGTAACAAATTATCTGACATTTGAAAATGAGAACAAAACATATGACGAGCTTGCAGAAGAAATGCTTGAGCTTGCAGAATGCGGTGCGACACTTTGTGACATTATGGGTGACTACTATGACAAACAGCCCGATGAATTGGCAAAGGATGAGGGTGCAATAAAGAAGCAGATGGAGCTGATTGAAAAGCTTCATAAAAAGGGTGTAGAGGTTCTGCTGTCCTCGCACGTACTGAAATTCATACCGGCAGAACGGGTACTTGAAATTGCAAAGGAGCACGAAAGACGCGGTGCTGATATTTGTAAAATTGTAACGGGTGCAGATACAATGGAGGAACAGATAGAAAATCTGCGGATTGTAAATCTTCTTAAAGAAAATTTGAATATTCCGTTTTTGTTCCTTAGCAGCGGAGAATGTCAGATACTCCGTAGAATTGGCGGTGAGCTTGGCTGTTCAATGTATCTTTGTGTGCACGAGCACGACGAGTTTGCAACAGATGTTCAGCCGTTACTTAAAAATGTAAAAGCGATAAGAGATAATATGTAAGGAGGATAAATATGAAAGCAATACTTGTAAATGATGACAGAAGCTTAAGATGGGACAATGTTCCCGATCCGGTTATTAAACCGGAGGAGGTGTTGGTAGAAATCCACGCCGCAGCACTTAACCGTGCCGACCTTATGCAGAGAGAGGGCGATTATCCGCCCCCGCCGGGATGTCCGGAATGGATGGGACTTGAGATTGCAGGCGTAATCACCCAAATGGGTGATGAGGCAAAGGCAAAATCAAGCTGGAAAGTCGGAGACAAGGTTTGTGCACTGCTTGGCGGCGGCGGATATGCCGAGTATGTTGCAGTGAAATACGATATGCTTATGCCCATACCTGAAAACACAACAATGGTTGAAGCGGCGGCAATTCCTGAAGCATTTGCCACAGCATACCTCAACCTCTTTATAGAGGGTAACATCAAGCCGGGTAACACGTTACTTATGAACGCAGGTGCATCAGGGCTTGCAAGCGTTATTATCCCGATGGCAAAGGCGTTTGGTATAAGAGTTATAACAACGGTTTTGACAGACGAGATTGCGAAGTCTATTAAGCATCTTAATGCAGACAGAGTGGTTGTAACAACAAAAGAGGACATTGCAGAAGTTCTCAAAGAAGAGCTTGATAGCGGACATTCCGTAGACGTTGCAATTGACTGCCTTGGCGGTGAGATTATGGGTAAGTGTATTCACTATCTCACACACGGTGCAAGGTGGATTATGATTGCGGCACTTGCAGGCCAGAAAACGGAAATCGACCTCAAGAATATATATGTAAGAAATGTACGTATAATCGGAAGTACACTCCGTTCAAGAACGCCGGAAGTAAAGGCACAGATTTTGTCAGAGCTTGTAGAAAAGGTGTTCCCGAAAATTGCGACGGGTGAGGTCAAACCGACAATTCACGCAGTTTTGCCGATACAAGAGGCAGAAGCGGCACACGATATACTGTACAAGGGACAGAATGTAGGAAAGGTTGTTTTGAAAGTAAGATAACAAAAATGCGGTCGCAATTATTGCAACCGCATTTTGCTTATTTCTTTATTATATCTGTTCCCATATACGGAACAAGTGCTTCGGGGATGGTTACTGTTCCGTCCTCGTTCTGGAAGTTTTCAAGAATTGCTGCAACTGTTCTGCCTACTGCAAGGCCTGAACCGTTTAGTGTATGCACAAACTGTGCCTTATCCTTTGGAGTTTCCTTATAGCGGATATTTGCACGGCGTGCCTGATAGTCTTCAAAGTTTGAGCAGGATGAGATTTCAACGTATCTGTTGTATGAGGGCATCCATACCTCAACGTCATATGTCTTTGCTGATGAGAAGCCAAGGTCACCTGTTGAAAGACATACCACACGGTACGGGAGGCCAAGTCCCTGAAGAAGTACCTCGGCATCGTTTGTCAGCTTTTCAAGCTCATCGTAGCTGTCCTCGGGCTTTGTGAACTTAACCATTTCAACCTTGTTGAACTGATGCTGTCTTATGATACCTCTTGTATCACGGCCCGCACTTCCTGCTTCTGCTCTGAAGCATGCTGAATATGCACAGTACTTAATCGGAAGCTCATCACCTGATAAGATCTCGTCACGGTGAAGGTTAGTAACAGGAACCTCGGCTGTCGGGATAAGGAAGAAGCCGTTGTTCTCTACTTTGAATGCGTCCTCTTCAAATTTCGGAAGCTGACCTGTACCTGTCATTGATGCACGATTGACCATATACGGCGGGAATATTTCTGTATAGCCACGGTCTGTATGAGTGTTTAGGAAATACTGAATAACCGCACGCTCAAGTCTTGCACCAAGTCCCTTATAAACAGTAAAACGAGTACCGGCAATCTTTGTGCCACGTTCAAAGTCGAGGATATCAAGACCTGTACCGATGTCCCAGTGTGCCTTAGGCTCAAATGTGAACTCACGCGGAGTACCGTTTTTACGAAGCTCTACGTTATCAGCGTCGTCGTTACCTACCGGACATGAATCGTTGGGGATATTCGGGATGCGGAGCATAAAGTCACGGAGCTTTGCGTCAAGCTCACGTACCTTTTCGTCATCCTCCTTGATTTCGTTTGAAAGCTCCTTCATTTCAGCAAAAATCGGGGCGGTGTCCTCGCCTGCCTTCTTCATCTGCGGGATTTTCTTTGAAATCTCGTTCTGCTGTGCTTTTTTCTTCTCGACCTCTGTTAAAATTTCACGGCGTGCAATATCAAGCTCAATTGCAGGGGTGATGTCAAGGTCGTTGTTTCTTTTTTTCAGAGCCTCTCTTATTCGCTCCGGTTCTGTTCTTAAAATTTTGATGTCTAACATTTTACTGTTCCTTTCCTTCGTTTATTTTATTTTTAATTTCTTCATATAATATACGTTGATTATCTGTAAGCGACGCCTCGTCTATTGTGAGAAAAATTGTTTCGGCGTCTGATATATTTCCGCCGGCAAGATACGCATTTACCGAAAGCAGATTATCATATACAGCAAGTTGTGTCTTTAACGATGCATTTTCAGCATCAAGCTCTGATGCCATATTAGCAAGCTTTGCAAGCTCCTCGGAATTCGGTGACGGTGATGCGGTTACAGCCGGTGCTGATGTTGCAAACTCGTCTGCACGTTTGCCGAGCTTTGAAACGTTTGTCTGTGAGAAAAATGCTATAAGTATCAGAAACAGTGCTACTACAAATATGAGTGCAGTGTAAAGATACATTGAGCGGTTTTCTTTATTTGAATTATTATTATCCATTTAGCCCTCCGTCAGAGTTCATTCTACCGGTCATTGCCTTTGTTACTGCTTCCTGCTCCTCCTCAAGAAGCGGAATAGCACTCTTTCCGTCTTTGATTTCACGTACATAGGTGTTTGATGAATTAGTGCCGTAAAGTGAGGTTATAACAAAACCGGTGTTGTACTGGTCAAGGATTGCAAGTGCAAAGCTCTGCTTTCCGAACACATCATCGAATGCGTCAAAGTTAACAATTCCGGTCTTTGAAAGGCTGAGGTTGAATTTTCTGTCACATGCGGTGATGCGGTCTGACATTACCCCCTCCTGACTCATTTTCAGCTTTCTTTGCAGTTCGCGGACGTTGTTATAGTACTTATCAAGGTTTGTAACAAGGTCACCGTCCTCAGAATAGTCCATTATTGCGTTTATCTTTGATACGTTAAGTACTCCTATAATAAGTGAGGCAATGACAAACACTGCAAGGACTGAAATTACTGCAATAAGTATTGTTTCGTTCATATTACGCCTCCTCTATCAGGGAAATAATACGGTCAAGGTCGGCATTCCCATAATATTCGATTTCTATTTTTCCCTTTTTGTTGTCGTGATGCAGGGTTACCTTTGTGCCGAGCCTTGATGAAAGCCTGTCCTCAAGGATGGCAATCTGTGCCTTTACCTGCTCGTCAATCGTCGGTTTTTTTCTGTTTGGCTTTGCTTTCTGCAACTGCTTTGCAAGAGCTTCAGCCTGACGGACATTAAGTCCCTTTTCTATAATGCTTTCCAAAACAGCTAACCTGACTTTTGGCGATTCAATGGAAAGCAGTGCACGTGCGTGACCGCTTGAAATATCCCCGGATATTAGCTTTTGACGAATTGGCTCATCAAGCGACAAAAGGCGGACGGAGTTTGCAATAGCACTTCGGGATTTACCGATTTTATCGCTCACATCCTCCTGCGTCATATTAAACTTGCTCATAAGCGTCTGATAACCAAGAGCCTCTTCAATCGGATTAAGGTTTTCTCTCTGCAGGTTTTCTATCAACGCAATCTGAGCTATCTCAAATTCGGAATAATTCCTGATAACTGCCGGAATTTCCTTTAAACCGGCTTTTTTAGCAGCGCGCCAACGGCGTTCACCGGCTACAATTTTGTATCGGTCATCATTTTTGACAACGATAATCGGCTGAATTACGCCGTGCTCCTTTATGGATTCTGAAAGCTCGTCTATTTTATCCTTGTCAAAGCTGTGGCGTGGCTGATTTTTGTTCGGCTCAACGAGCGTGATACGCAGTGACTCTACCGCATCGGTGTTTTCTGCAATAGACGGCTCATCAAAGAGCGAGCCGAGCCCACGGCCCAATTTTGCTTTTGCCATAGATTGCTCCTTTCTGTTTTATGTAAACTTTGTTGTTTGATAATGAAAGAAAATTTTGTAGATTGTGCGATTTGGAAAGCGAGGCTATACTGGTGTATGCGAGTGCACCAAATCGTGCAAGATACGGGATTTTATTCATTATTTTTGATTACTTCTTTTGCTAATCCAACGTATGCATCTGCACCCTTTGAGGTACGGTCATACTTAATAATCGGCTCACCAAAGCTTGGTGCTTCGGAAAGCTTGACGTTTCGCGGAATAATCGATTTATACACAAGGTCGGGGAAGTATTTTTTTACCTCGTCAAGCACCTGTATCGACAAGTTTGTTCGTCCGTCATACATCGTTCCCAGAACGCCCTCAATTTCGATGTTCTTATTATAAGACTTCTTGATTTTACGAACAGTGCCTATAAGCTGTGACAGACCCTCGAGTGCATAGTATTCGCACTGAATCGGGATAAGAACACTGTCGCACGCCGTCATAACATTTATCGTTATCATACCGAGTGCCGGCGGTGCATCAATTATAATAAAATCAAATTCTTTTTTCAGCTTGTCCGTTACTCTTTTTAAAAATGTTTCGCGGTTATCCTCAAAAGCAAGCTCAATTTCGGCTGCCGATAAATCAGAGGACGAGGGGAGTATATAAAGATTCTGATATTTTGTTTTAATAATTGCATCGTCTGCTTTTTTTGGGTCAATGAGACAGTCATACACAGAAAGGGTATAATTCTGGCGTTCATAGCCCAGTCCGCTTGTAGCATTGCTCTGCGGATCGCAGTCAATAAGAAGTGTTTTTTTGCCCTCATATGCAAGGCATGCAGAAAGGTTTACTGATGTGGTTGTTTTTCCGACGCCGCCCTTTTGATTGGTAACGGCAATAACTTTTCCCATATGTAAAGCTCCTTTCAATAACCTAGGTAATAAGTAATAGGGAATAGTGAAAAGGTAATGTTCAAATTCTTGCAAATTTGTGATTAAATCTGAAAAATCAGGGATTTTTCGTCCACACATCTTCACTATTACTTTTTACCTGTTACCTGCGATTGTATTATACAATCGCCTATCCTCACATACTATTATATCACAAAATTTTCATTTGTAAATGTTTCACGTGAAACATTTTGAAAAAAATTAAAAAATTTTCAATCATAAATAAATAATATGAGCTTTTTCTTTGAAATATGTATAATTTTTCTGCTTCAAACCATAATAATTGCAAAAGGAGCTAACATAAATGAATATTTTCAAAGAATTATTTGTTTTTAAACCCTCAACGAAGCCGGAAAAATTTGAGCTTTTTGGCGAGGAAACCACCGAATTTGATGCAAGGTGCGAAAAAAAGACAGAAAAGACGTATGTTTCAGACAGCATAGAAAAAAATCTCGCATATATAAGAGAAAGCTACAGTGTACCGCTTAATAACGACGTAGTGATTCGTGAAATCATAACGAGAAACGAAAAACGGGCATTTGTTGTGTTTTTCGAAGGAATGGTGAGCAGTCAGTTCGTTGATGAATATATAATAAAGGCGATAATCGAGCTTGCGTATGAAAATGAGGGCGAGTTTGACGATAAGCTGTATATGCGTTTTACCGCACACGCACAGGCAAAGGTAAAGACGGATATGGCAGATGTAAAAGACGAGGTTAATTTCGGGTCGTGTGCGTTATTTGTTGACGGCGTTGATAAATGCTTCGTATATGACGTAAAGAACTGGGAGCACAGAGGTATCGACAAACCGCAGAATGAGCAGTCAATATACGGACCGCAGGAGGCATTCGGGGAAATGCTTCGTACAAATACTGCACTTGTAAGAAAAATCCTCAAGACAGAAAAGCTTGTGGCATACGGAATAAAAGTTGGCTCAGTATCAAAAACTCCCGGCGTTCTGCTTTATATAGACGGGCTTACAAACAGTAAGCTGGTTGGCGAGGCAAAACGCCGTATTTCGGCAATAGATGCTGAGTATATGTTAAGCATTGAACAGGTTCAGTTGCTTGTTGAGGACAGACGGTTTATGATAACTCCGCAGACCTTTGCAACAGAAAGACCTGACCGTGTGGCAAAGGCATTAACAGAGGGACGGTGCGTGTTCATTTTAAACGGTTCACCGCGGGCACTCATTATGCCGGGCAATGCGTTCGAGCTGACACATACGGCATCGGATGAATATTTGCACGTGCCGTTTGCGTTGATGTCAAGACTTATACGGTTATTTGGTATGTTTGTATCAGTGCTTCTGCCGGCACTGTATCTTGCAATAACGCTGTTTCATCAGGAAATCATACCGACCTATCTTTTGTATTCAATATCTGCATCACGTGAAAATGTGCCGTTTCCGAGTCTTTTGGAGTTACTTCTGATGGATATTTCGTTTGAGCTGATACGAGAGGCAGGAATACGGATGCCGTCATCAATCGGCTCAACACTGGGAATTGTGGGCGGTCTGATACTTGGTCAGGCGGCAGTCAGTGCAAAAATTGTGAGCCCCATAATGATTATAATAATAGCGATAACAGGAATCGGCTCGTTTGCGACTGCGGACTATACTCTCGGCTGGACTTATAGAATTTTAAGGCTTGGCTTTATAATCCTTGCTGCAAGCTTCGGATTTTTTGGTATTGCCGTGGGAATTGTGATGTACAGCCTGTATCTTGGCTCTGCTACGAGCTTTGGAATACCGTTTCTGTCGCCTCCGCTTACAATAAAGCCAAAAGCTACTAACCTTGCGGTAATGATAAACGGAATAGCAAAACGAGAGAAACGCCCCGGGTATCTGAAGCCTGAAAATCCAGATGCTGAGCCGGATATCAGCAGAAAATGGAACAATAAAAATAGATTTGAATAAATGTTATGCCATTAACGGAATATATCCTCCTCAAAAGCTACTGCGTTTTGAAATGATTTTTCAGAGAACATATTCCTTAATGGCAATACATCAGGAAAGGGAAGTGCTGATGCTTACAAACAAACAGCTTTCATCTGTAATTATAAACGCAATAGTTGTGAAAATGCTTGTCACATTCCCAAGAAGCATATTTGCATACTGCGGAAATTCGGCATGGCTTGCAATGGTGTATGTGACAGCTGTGGCGTTTGGCCTGTTTTCGGTAATACACCGTCTGTACCGTACAGATAAAAACGTAATCGGGCTTGCAGAACGAGTGGGCGGTACAGTGCTGAGGATAATTACGGGCATTCTGGTGTTTTTGGTGTTATCACTCAATTTTGTAAGCATTATACGGGTGTTTCCGGAGATAATACGGCTTGTTCTGCTACAAAAAACATATGTTGAAATCATTGGAACGGTTTTTGTGCTTGTAGTTATATTCGGTGCATCGTGCGGTATCGGTGCGATTGCAAGGGTGCATCAGATATTTCTGCCGGTAGCAGGTATTGTGTTTCTTGCATTTTTAATAATGCTTGTTCCGGACCTGCATTTTGGCTACATTCTGCCGATTCTGGGAAACGGAATAAAAAGCATTGCTGTTAGCGGATTGTCTGCAATGTCAGTTTTTGCGGACTTATTGGTACTGAATATTCTGATACCCAAAATGAAAAGTGTTGAAAGCTACAGAAAATCCGGCAACAAAGCCATTTTAGCAGGAGGTGTATGCTCTGTTCTGATTTTTCTTTTCTATGGCTTATGTTATGCGTATCCGGCATCAAAGGAATTTATTATTCCTGTTTATCAGCTTGAAAGACTTATAAATCTGAGCGATTTCTTTTCGAGACTTGAGGCTTTGTTTCAGTTTATATGGTCCATATCAATTCTGCTTTACAGTGCAATGTATGCAGCGGTGCTTGCCCAGGTTTGGGGAGAAACCTTTAATCTGCATCACAAAAAGCCCTTGATAGCACCGGCTGTGATAATGCTTGTGGGCTTTGCACTTTTGCCGAACTCATTAAATGATATGATTACTGTTGAAAGCGTGATAAACCGATGGATTTATATAGGGGCATTTTTAATACCTATAATAATCGGAGTGTTATTTAAAGTGAAAAATGTTTCACGTGAAACAAAAGGAGAAAGAATATGATAAAAATGCTCTTTAAAACGGTATTTATAGCCACCATTTCACTTTTTCTTTCGTCGTGTGTGGGAGAAGAGCCGAATGATATAGGATATATAACTGCATTGGGCATAGACAAGGCAGAAACGGGGTTTAATTATACAATACAGTTTGCAAATCCTACTAAAATCAGCGGTGGAGCGTCAGAAGAGGGAGGCTCGGGAGGGAATATAGTTGAAAATATTGTTGTAGAAGCTCCGACGATATACTCGGCAATAAGTCACGCGGATTCAATTGTTTCAAAGGACTTGTCGCTCTCTCATGCAAAAATTATAGTGGTGTCAGAGGATGTGGCAAGGGAGGGGCTCGGAGGAATAACTGATGTAATAGCAAGAAACAACGACATACGTCCTGATGTATATATCGCAGTAGCCGAAAATGCAGGAGAATATCTTGAGGGTGTGAAGCCTGTTATTGAGCTGAATCCCGTCAAATACTATCAGCTCACCTATGAAAACAAAAAGGGCGGTCCTGTACCGCAGAATAATGCAGGTGAATTTTATATGGCTTATACTTCAGGTGACCGGGACTGTGCGTTACCGCTTGCAGGTGTTGCCGGAGGTAAAGAAGAGGGCGGCAAAACAGATGCGGGTTCAGGACAGGGCAGTGGTGAGGAAAAACCGTCAGAAAATGATAAAAATAAAGAAGCAAAGCCCAACAATGGTGGATTTGAAAGCGGAACAAAAAACTATTTGCCCGGAGAGGCAGGTGTAGAAATAAAGAACAAGGGCGAAACTATGGGACTTGCATTATTTGATGGGGACACATATGTTGGCAAGCTCGGAAGCAGTGATGCTGATATTTACAACATTCTGACGTGTAACATTAAAAACAGTAAGGTTTCGTTTTTCGATAAAAGCAATCCGCACGTTCCGATTACGATAAGTCTTGAGGAAAAACGTGTACCGAAAATAACAATTCATAAGGACAGCAAGACGGTAGAAATCGCATTAAAGCTTGAGGGTGAGCTGTTGTCGGCTCCAAAAAAGCATCAGGACAGTAAGGATATAAATATAAAAACCGGACAAATGGTGAGTGATGCCACAGAGGAATTTCTTTCGCGGATTTACGGTGGATTGGGAGTAGATTTGCTTGGAGTGCGAGGAAAGCTTAAATGGTATTTCCTTTCAAATAAGACATATGATGAGTATATCAGAGGCTTTAATGCAAAGGAATGGACTTTTTCGGTTACAACTGACCTTGTGCTAAAACGTACCGGAATGACTTACTATTATTAAAAATCCGTGTAAATCACCCGCAAAGCATTTCTGTGCTCACTCGCATAGCCCCACTATAGCCTCGTTTGCACATCAACGCTTATCGGTCAATTTAAACGGATTTTCCTATGCTAAAAAAGGGGAGAAAGCTATGCTTATAAATATAGTATTTTTTATTTTTATAACTGTATCTCTGATACGGACGGTTTCCTATGGAATATATGCCATAAAAAATGACGGAATTGTAGGTGGAATAAGCGTTTTTATCCTTGCAGTAGCATCTTTGTTTACCGTAACGGTTATATTATGTAAACAAATACTACAATAAAAGAGGGGCTTCTGCAAGCCCCCTGATGATTTACCTCACATTATTCTGCTCATTATGACACTAAATAAACTCGGGTCACATAAGACTATTTTCATTGAGTTGTTATCAAACTCATAGATAAGCATTGAGAATAACATCAAATACTCTTTTCCGTTCATTGTTATTGTATCTGATACAAACAAGTTGTCTTTTGCATACTGAACAAGTGCTTTTTTGTATTCCTCTACATCGCCTGTCAGCTTTATTTCTAAATATGACTGCTTACTATAATCGTCGTTTACCCATAATATGTTTTTATCGGTTGAAAAGTCGAAATGGGTTACCTGGCTATATACACCGTCAAGGAATGAAGATTCCAGAGTATATTCCACAAAGGTGAGCGGTTTTCCAATCAACTCTATCGGACCGGGGATATATCCGATTTTGTCACCGTCATAAGTGTTTTGAAACTTAACTACACTTGCGTGTGGCTTCCAGGTCCAGAGCTCAAAGCCGTAATTTTCAAGCCCGAGCTTGTTGGCTGCAGGTGTTTGTGCAGGTGCTTGTGGCTGCACAGGCGGTGCGGGCTCAACGGGT
This sequence comes from Clostridia bacterium, assembly GCA_017415105.1. Lineage (GTDB taxonomy): Bacteria > Bacillota > Clostridia > UBA1381 > UBA1381 > Ornithomonoglobus. The sequence goes on from JAFQJD010000002.1 coordinate 70,958, forward strand.
GTTGTTGGTTCTGTTGGAGTAAATATTACTTCATCTTTCGGATAATCAATTATAACTGTTTGTGATGCACCATCCCAATCAACAGCCAAACCTGCCTGTTCTGCGATAAATCTTGCAGGGATGTATGTTCTGTCATTATATGTCAACGGATAGCAGATGCTTCCGTCATCTTCTCTGGGAACAAACGGCTCGCCGTCCATTGTGAATTTGAGGTTTTTGTTCAGAATTGCAGTGTCGTAAAAAGATGTTCTGTCGTCATGTTCAACATCGTAAATAACTGCAGATGAACCGTCATCTAAAAAGCCGACGGTCTGTGTTTCGCCGTCCCAGGTTACGCCAAGACCTATTGCTTCTGCGATAAATCTTGCAGGGATATACGTTCTGTCATTATAGGTAATCGGGTAAACGATGGTTTCAATTTCGTCGTCATATGCAATGAACTCCTCATCACAAACATTAAAGCTAATCTGTTTGTTAATTAAAACATTTACTGTTTCGTTTGCTGAAACTGAGAATGTTACCAGTGACAGCAGTAAAGATAAAATAATTGTTGCAGAAATAATTTTTTTCATTATAATAGCTCCTTTTTAGCCTGATTTATAACTCAATAATATTGAGTATTTACTCAATTATATCAAATTTAAATTTGATTGTCAATAGTTTATAATTATGATAATGAATAAATATATGATAGGATTGAATAAAATGTTGAATGAAAATGAGTATAAGGGCATCTTGCTTGACATTGGCATAAAAATAGGTTATTACAGGAGAAGAGCGGGAATGACGCAGGCAGAACTTGCGGAACGTACAGGACTTACACTTTCTTACATAAGTCAGCTTGAAAGTCCGAATCTGCCGTATTGTCCGTCCGTAAAGTCTCTTTTTACGATTGCAAAGGCATTGGGAGTAAAGGCTTCGAAGCTGATTGACATTGAAGAAGATTAAAAAACTGCTCAAACGAGCAGTTTTTTAAGTCCTTCGGACGAATATTTAAAGAAAGAAGCAAGCCTATAAGCCGGGTTCTGTCGTGGACAATCATCTATCTGGTCTGCTCGTCACCGAACAGCTCAAGCCTTGTGAGGGAAAACGGCGGGCAGCCTTAACATTCCCAAAGTTGCTCCGGATGGGGTTTACACCGGGACGTAGTTACCTAAATCCCGTGTGAGCTCTTACCTCACATTTCCACACTTACCGAAATTCGGCGTTTATTTTCTGTTGCACTATCCTTAGAGTCGCCTCCACCTGCCGTTAGCAGGCATCCTGCCCTGTGGAGCCCGGACTTTCCTCATACATTACTGTACGCGATTGCCCAGCTTACTTCGATATCGGTATTTTATCATAAAAGCCTGTAAAAATCAAGCAAAATAATCTTTGATTTCGGGTATGCTCTGCAGTATGGGTACAAATTCGCCAAAATCATCCTTTATTCTGCGGACACAACGCAGGCAGAAATCACGGCGGAGTGACAAATCCTCACGCATCTGTTGTTTCATACCCCATGTATGGGTAAAATATCTCTCACCGTCGCAAAACAACCTCTCAAGGTCAGAAAATTCTGCAACCTTAATACCCAGTGTGTTTGCACACATCGGTAAAAGCCGTTGCTCGGCAAACACCATATATGTTAGATTATCGCCATCGTCTGAATATTCAATAAACCTTTGAGCCTCTTTAATGTAAAAATCACGAAGCACTTCGTTTTTGAGTACATAAAAGGCGGTATTTGCCGGATTTAGCCGCCAGTCGAAATCGGGATTAAAGACATATCCATGCTTCATTCTGAAATGATAAATATCCGGATATACATCAGAATAAAGCTCTTCACGGTGAATAACTGTAAGGTCGCCGAGATTATCAAATGCGATTCTGTCCCATACGATAAAGTCGGTATCAATCACAGTAACAGGCGTAGTTATGCCCTTTAGTGCAAAAAGCTTGCCTGCCGCCCAGAACTTTTGCGGATCAACATATTCCGGAATATTATCAAGCTCTGTTGTTATGTTATTCCACAGCCCCAAAAGGTTTCGTTCTTTATAAAACTCAAGCCCTGTGCTGTCTGTAACCATAGTGATAGTGCCGTTCTTTTCACGCCATTTAAGAGCAGAAAGAATTGTCGTCAGGATATCAAAATCCTCAATAAAGAAATTAGTGCAGGCATCGGTACGTGGCTTTGTCCAGTTTGAATGTATTGCGTGCATAGCTTATCCTCCGAACCGTTCTTTGTTTGATACTGTTTTTACAGACAGCGTAACTCCGTCGCCCTGTGAAAGAATTGATGTTTCAAGCTGCGGATGTGCCATAAGTGCGTCGATATATTCACGCAGTCGGGTTATTATAGTTACCTTTCTGCGTGCAAAGTGTCCGTCATCGGCAGTCATTCCTTTGAAGAGTATATTGTCTGACACCAATAAACCACCCTTTTTCAGAAGCCGTACCGCATCATCAAGCATAAAAAGATAGTGAGCTTTCGGCCCGTCAAGGAAAATCATATCAAAGCTCTCGTCATCATCAATATATGAAAGATAGTCCTTTGCATCCGCCTCAACGACGGTTATAGTGTCCGAAAGCCCTGCACGTTCTACGTTTTTGCATGCAATTTTCACGGTTTCGGGGTCATATTCGAGTGTTATAATCTTTCCGTCACAAGCAAGCCCCTCCGACATAATTATCGCACTGTAGCCAATTGCCGAGCCCACCTCTAATATCTTTTTCGGACGGACAAGCTTTGTAAGAACAGAAACGAGCCGGGCAGTTTCCGGCTCGGCTATAGGGACTTTATTCTCTTTTGCATACTCCTCAAGCTCAAGGAGAAGCTTGTTTTTGTGTGTTGTTTTTTCTCTTATGTAATCGGTTACATAAGGAGTAACAATCGCTGATAAATCATAGTCCATTCGCTTCCATCGCTTTCAAATGCTCTTCATAAGTTTCAGAGAAAATATGTTCACCGTCTGTTCCCAAAAGGAAATAAAGAGCATTAGTTTTTTCGGGATATAGTGCTGCTTTTATACAAGCCTCACCCGGACTTGCGATAGGTCCTACCGGTAGACCTGTGTTTTTATAAGTATTATACGGCGAATTAATCTGCGTGTCAGCTTCTGACAAAACAGGTTTATTTTCGCCTAATATATACTGAACAGTAGCACAGGACTGTAATGGCATATTTGAGTTGATTCTGTTATAGAACACACCTGCAACCTTTGCTCTTTCGCCCTCTGCATTCGTTTCACGTTCCACTATTGATGCCATTGTTATAACCTCATCAACAGTGACATTTACTTCCTTTGCTCTTGCGTAGTATTCGTCTGTAAACACAGCATCAAAGCTCTTGAGCATTGTATCTGCTATATCCTGTGCAGAAGTTCCCGGCACAAACTCATACGTTGCCGGAAACAGATATCCCTCAAGACGGTTTTCGCGTTCGGGAAGTCCGTCAAGGAAACGGTAGTCGTAAAGTGACGGATCAAGCACTGCATAGAACTCGTCAGCCGTGCAAAGCCCTGCAGTGTTAAGCGTTTCTGCAATTTGCTTTATTGTGTAGCCCTCGGGAATTACCACCTTTACGGTGTTCCGTTCGGAAACCACAAGAGTATTCAGTATATCGCTATAGCCCATATCTGTATGTATGGTTATAACTCCCGGCATATAATTGCCGTCATAGTTGCCCAGTCTTGATACAAGCTTAAAAGCAGTCGGATACTTGATTATGCCGTTTTCGTAAAGCAGGTCTGCCACGACAGACGAGCCTGCACCCTCCGGAATATCTACGGTTACACTCTCGGCTATATCAACATTTTTTATATCCCTTACAACCGTTACACCAACCACAACAATCGCTAAAAAAGCCACGAAAATTGCGGTCTGAAACATCTTCCATATACCAAAATGCGATCTTTTCTCGGTTAAAGCCATCAAATCTCCCCTTTTACAAGATTTCCGTTAATAAATGTCATCATACATTTTGCGTTAAATTCTGTAGGTAAGGCAGTAAAAACAGCAATATCAGCATCCTTACCTACCTCAAGTGAGCCTACTTTATCTGAAATTCCGCAGTTCTTTGCAGCGGTAAGAGTAATTGCCGAAAGTGCTTTTTTTTCGTCCATACCGTTTGATACGGCAAGTGCGGCACAAAGCGGCAGGTTTTCTATCGTAACTTCGGGATGGTCAGTGATGATAGAAACATCAAGTCCCATATCCGACAGTTTTTTGTATGTAGCAAACGATAGGTTTTTAAGCTCGGGTTTGCTTCTGTCAGTAAGTGTCGGACCAAGGTTTACCGCTACGTTTTCACGTTTTAATATATCTGCAATAACGTCACCGTCGGAGCAATGCTCAATTGTGTATAATAAATCAAATTCTTTTGCAAGCCGTATTGCCGAGCAGATGTCATCGGCACGGTGTGCGTGGAACTTCACCGGAATTTCGCGGTTTACAACCGGCAGCATTGCCTCAAGCTTCATATCAAACTCCGGCTTATCATCCTCATCCTCGTCGTTTTCGTAATCTTCCCAGTCGTCACGGTAGTTGATTGTTTTATACAGTGTTTCACGAATAAGTGCAATTGTGCCCATACGTGTCATCGGTGCCTGATTTTTGTCATTATATACCGTTTTGGGATTTTCACCGAGAGCCATTTTCATTGCACACGGTGCTTTTATCACCATATCATCAACGCAGACGCCGTATGTTTTTATTGCGGCAAACTGACCGCCTATCGGGTTTGCACTGCCCGGACCCGTTACAACCGTTGTAACTCCTGCGTTTATTGCATCCGAGAATGCTCTGTCCTGCGGATTTATTCCGTCTATTGCACGTAGCTGCGGTGTTACGGGGTCGCTGTCCTCATTTGCATCAGCACCCTCAAAACCGAGTGAGTCGCCAAAAAGCCCTACGTGACAGTGAGAGTCGATAAGTCCGGGAGTTACCACAAGCCCGTCAGCATCAATTACTTCATCTGTAACACCGCTATAATCTGTTCCGACATAGCGGATTTTATCATCAAAAGCGACCTGTCCGTTTTCTATAACCTCGCCCGTACCTGTCAGGATACGTGCGTTTTTGATTAGTTTCATAATTTTACCTCGAAAGAATGTAGTTTATTGCACTCGTTGCCGCAACTGCACCGTCTGCGGCGGCTGTTACAACCTGACGCAAGGGTGATACACGGCAGTCGCCTGCGGCATATACGCCCTTTATGTTTGTTGCAAGATACATATCTGTCTTTATAAATCCACGCTCGCAAAGCTCAAGTCCGTATTTCTTTGCAATTGTGTTTTCGGGCGTGATACCTATTGCGATTATAACGCCTGATGCGTTAATAAATCCCCTCTCGCCCGTTTCGGTGTTCTTTGCAAGAACCTGCTCAAGCTTGCCGTTTCCGGCAAAGCCCTCTGCAACCATATCTGTATATACTGTAATTTTCGGATCGGCTTTGACTTTATCAAAAAGCACCTTTGATGCCTTGAAATTCTTTGAACGGTTCATTATAAACACGTGCTCACAGAACCGTGCAAGATACAGTGCATCCTCCATTGCAGTGTTACCGCCGCCGATTACGACAGTGTCAAGACCTTTAAAGAAAGCACCGTCACACGTTGCACAATAGCTCACGCCTGCACCTGCAAGCTCAAGCTCGCCCGGAACATCGAGCTTTCGGGGTGATGCACCTGTAGCAAGTATAATTGTACGTGTCTGATACTCACCCTTGCGTGTTTTTACTGTTTTTATATCGCCGTCAATGTTCTCTATTTCGCGTACTGCCTCGGTACGGATTTCTGCTCCGTGCTTTATGGCATGCTTTGCGAACTCCTGCATAAGCTCGGGGCCCGAGGGTGAATTTGCAAAACCGGGGTAGTTATCAATCTCGTAAGTTTTTGATGCCTGACCGCCTGTTGCAATCTTTTCAAGCACAAGTGTTTTCATGCCGCCACGCATTGCATAGATTGCCGCACTCATACCTGCGGCACCGCCGCCAATGATTATAATATCGTACATAGTCAAAAACCTCCTTATTATAGGAAAACAGGGTACCGCAAACACGATACCCGAAAAATCATCAATTTTCGTAAGCCGTCATAAACTGCTTCTCAAGCTCTGAAATATTGTCAGTAGCTGTCATTTCGTGTCCGTCAGATGACATATTCTGCTTGTACTGCTCGTGGTCCTTTTCAGCCTCGGGAATAGTCTTTATCCCCTGCTCCGCCCAACGCTTCAGAATTGTGTTGATATACGGGAACGAAAGCTTATTTGTAGCCATAACGCAGTATTCATAAGCGAGTCCGACCATATCTGCACTCATACCAAGCTCGTCACGCCATGATTTGAGATACAGTTTTTCGGTTTTCGACAGATTTCTGTCGTTGATGCCGAAAAGGTTGCGTAGCGATGAAATAAACTCATCACTTTTAGCAGCACCCATTATAAAGCTCTGTGCCTCGTCCATTGTTGTTATATTGTTTTCGTGCCAGGTGATTGCCACTTTTTCAATATATTTCATATTACGCTTGTTCATTGAAACACAGTATTCAAGTAGCATAGTAATAACCTCGGGTGAAAAACCGAGCTGGTCATAGAACCAGTATAGTGTTTCAAGGTCGTTATTTCCAAGCGTTTTGCCGAGAATTTCCTGTGCAATTGCACATAAATCCGACAATGCCGAGTTGCCGTCGATAATCTGTGACACTTCTTCAATTGTTTTCTTTGTTGTTTCAGGCGAAATCTCCTCGTCAACAGACCTTTTTATAATTATTGTATCGCCTGTGCCGGAGAATATACCCTTATCGTTCCAGTATTTAATCGCATTAACAACGTCAGACTCAATAAGTCCGAGTTTTTTTGCAATCTCGTTGGTTTGTGCACCCTTGCCGGTTGAAGCAAGTAACATTATGTACAGATAAACCATAACATAAGCCGCATTCGCTGACGGCATTATATGCTCTATAAAATCCTTTGGAATCGGAACAAAATCCATATTAAGCTTAAAGTTCGGCATAACACCACTCCCTCTCTGCATAGATACAAATATTTTATCACAAAAATTAAAATGTGTCAACCTTTAGCCTATATACCTATAACTTTATTTTCTGTGGAATAATTTTTTTGTTGAGATTTCGCACAGAAATTGATTTTAGCATAAAGAAAATGGGTAAAGTACATTGATTACTTTACCCATATATATCAAATTAAAAATTATTTTATACAATTATTTACAAACTTGAGAGGAACATCCATTTTCTGGGATATTTCTTTTGGTGTCATTCCTCTGCTTAAAAAGCGTTTACAAACTTCTTTTATATTTTCTCCCACTTCTATTATATGTTTGTCAGGGTCATAAAACCTAACTACCCTTTGTCCCCAAGAATGTTCTTTTATAGGGTGAACATATTCAATATCATAATTTTTTAACTTATTTTCAAAATTATCAAAATTATCTTCTTCAAAATAAATCTCAAAGTTATTACTGCCAAATGATATTTCTTCTGTATCAATAAACTTTTCCCAAGTGTCAAGGGTTTGCAGACATAAACCACCCGATAAAGTTTTATTTGCACCAAAATCTAAAACAATATGAAGACCAAGCACTTTTTTATAAAAATCAACAGATTTATCCATATCTGTTACAATTATCATAGGATTTTTCAATTTCATTTCAAATATCTCCTTCTATATAATATTATAATACCATTTCCCGTTTCCGTCAATGGGTTTACTGCATTTTCAGCATAGTGCCCTGTTTAGGTATCTCCGTCTGGAGAATATCCCCGAAGGAGGAAAAACCGACACTTTCGGATAAAGTTTTCGAAAAGTAGTTGACAAAATACAGTTTGTGTATTATAATAACTATAGAAAAAGGCAAGACCTCAAACGGTTATGCCAAAAAGAATATTGTTATAAAGATAACGCTATTAGCTTTGGTCGGCTGGCGTTATTTTTTTATGGTTAATGCTAATGAAAGCAATAAAATTATCATAAAAGAAATTATGTAATTCTCGTCCACAAGCTATCACCTCCCTTCATTGGAGATGATGGCATAACCGCCCAGCTTTTACGCTTGTATAGGTCTTACCCAATTGCTATTATACAACATAAGTTGAATTATTTCAACATTTTTTTATAAAACTTCTGAAATTAATCCAGTTGCAAAATTCAAAAGCACCTATCACTTAAATGACGCATGCTTTGCTTACAGAGTCACGAACAAAGGGCTCTCTTGAGATATTTATTACTTTATCTTACCCGTCATATACCGTCCGACTTTGCACATATATTGCAATGCCTCGCCAATGAGGTCATCGGGATAGTTTTTAAAGAAAAGATCTGCCTCAAACGTGAAATCCCCGTCATAGTCTATATCCTTTAATGCTTTTAATATCGAATCCCAGTCGGTTTTCATTGAATACGGCAAAGTATGGGAATCCTCAAAGCAGTTGCAGTCATGCACGTGCAATGCCTTAAGCTGATTTCTGCCAAGACGGCGTATTGCGTCCTGTGGCTTTTCGCCGCAGATGAGGCAGTGACCTATATCAATACAACCCACAACCCATTCACTGTCAAGTGCAGATATGAAGCTTGTATGCTCCTCAGAATTACCCAAAAATGCAGGTATTAAAGTATCGTGATGCATCGGGTGTCGTTCCCACATATTTTCAACTGCGATTTTTATATTATACTTCTCGCAATACGGAATAATGCGGTTAAAGAACTCAATATTCGCATCGTAAAGCTCCTGACGGCTTTTAAAAAGCTCATAGCTGTACTCTTTTACGTGTGAGGATGTAGAGTTTTTTATCGGGTGAAAGACAATGTGTTTTGCACCGAGAAGCGACGCACACTCCATACTGCGTATTATCATATCAAAGGTCATTTTGTTGTATTCGTCATTTCCGTTAAGGTACACCGGAAACGGTGCGTGTGCCTGATTGCAGTATATACCCGATTTTTCGGCAACACCCTTTAAGTACTTTACATAATCTAAGTAGTCATCGTTGGCTAAAGGTGTATCCTGAACGTGGATTTTGCTCATATCAATATCATAAGCATCAAAGCCTGCACCGGCTATCAGCTTTACAGCTCCGTCAAAGCCGAATCTTCTCTCAAGAACTCCTGTTGTTGTTGATAGTTTCATATCATATCCTCCGTTATTTCATCTAAAATTCCCAAGTCCCAACACATTGACGATAAAACGTATTTATCGCGTATATCTTTTGTTGCTTTAAAGGTCATAGGCAAAATTTCTTCGTCAAGTCCGATTTCTGTCAGGGATTTGGGCAACTCTGTTTTTTCAAATAAAACTTCAATATCTCTTAAATCCGGAATTTCTTCCTTTATAATCTGCAGAATGTTTTCAAAATTTTCAATAACGCAACTGAGTCGCTTTTCGTGCTTTTTGGTATCGTATTTCTGCTCCTTTTTTTCAAGTGCAATCATAGTGTCGGCACTTGAGCCAAGAAAGTTCCGAAGCTCGTCGCTCCATTTACTGTAGTCAAAGCTGTTTACACAAGCTAAAGCTCTCTCCCTGTCTGGAGTTAGCTTTTTAAACTTTTCATACATTTTTACAGCAATCAGAGTTCCCAATGCACACTGTAGTCCGTGAAGCTCAACGGGTGTACCGAGTGATGCACCACGCATATCCCAGACATGTGAGATATAATGCTCCACGCCCGATGCCGGTCGTGAAAGTCCTGCGTATGCCATTGCGATACCGCCGATAATAAGCCCGTTAAAGACTGCCTCTACCGCTTCCCCGTCGCGTTTTAACAGCCCGTCAGCGTTATAAACACATTTTTTAAGTGCAGTTCTCACTAAATCTGCAACTGCCTCACAGTAATATTCGCCCGTAATAAGATGTGAAATCCGCCATTCCGAGATGCTTATGTATTTTGCAATCATATCGCCGATTCCTGCTTTAAGCATTTTCTCGGGTGCATTTTTTAAAATATCAGTATCGCCGATAATTACATCAGCACACCGTGACGGAAGCGAAACCTTGAGTCCGTCCATAGTCATTGACGAGGTTGCCGAGGCATATCCGTCCATAGACGGTGCAGTCGCAATAATGATATACGGACGGTTTGCAGTGTTACTTAAAATCTTTCCGATGTCATTTATTACACCCGAACCGACTGCAACCACTATATCGCAATCCGCGTCATAATGCATAACCGCAGCCCCCACTGCTTTTTCGTCCGGTTCAAGTGCAGTATCGGAAAAGATATATTCAGAATATGCTATGTCATTATCCGAAAGCAATTTTAGAACCGCCTTGCCTGCAGCGGAATATGTATTGCAGTCTGCAAGCAGGAACACTTTTTTTGTTCCCATCTCTTTGAGGACATCCGGCAGTTTGTTAACGGCACCGCTACCTGTAATTATATTCTTTACATCCGAATGGTGTATTTTTCCGCAAGGACAGTTTTTTAAGTTGTTTATATCCATTTCTATCACCCAAATTAAGTATAGCAAAAATAAAAATATAGTCAATATTTGAAAACAATATTGACAAAATAATCACTATTTGATTATAATTATGATTAAAGAGGTGGAGAAAATGTCAATTTATAATCGTGAAGAAAAATACATAAAGCTTTTATCGGAGCGGTCGTATACCGTAAAAGAGCTTTCCGAAAAGCTTTTTATAAGCGAGGCAACCGTAAGGCGTGATGTTGTAGCCCTGAAGGAAAAAGAGCTTGTCCGGAGTAAACGTGGAGTTATAAACCTCAAATCCAGATATGCCGATCAGAGAATACCGCTTTTTATACGTGACCTTGAAAGTAATGACGCAAAAAAGGAAATGGCATTAAAAGCAGTATCATATGTTAAAGACGGCGATGTTGTTATGCTTGATGCATCAACCTCTGCGTATCATCTGCTTGCACATCTTGCAACGCTGAAAAACATCCTCATAATAACCAACGGCTCAAAAACGGCAATTGATGCGGCGGCAATGGGGATAAAAACCATATGCACGGGCGGCGAGATGACGCCGGAGTCATTTTCATATGTAGGAACAGACGCCGAAGCACTTTTAAGACGGTATCACGCAGATGTTGCATTCTTTTCCTGCCGTGGTGTTTCGGACGACGGCACAGTAACAGACAACTCGGTTCTTGAAAACGTCTTACGGCGGATAATGATGCAAAACGCAAAGAAGAAAATACTTTTATGCGATAAAAGCAAGTTCGGCAAAACGTATTTGCACACATTGTGCCATAAAGACGAGCTTGATATGATTATAAGTAACAGTACAGATTTAAAAAACTAATAGAAAATGCCCGTTATCGGGCGTTTTTTAATAAAAATTACAAAAATTTCCGGATTTGGTATTGACAACGAAAAATATTTGTGTTATGATTATAAAATCAGAAGTTTGCCCTCATTTTTAAAAATGCAAATTTTTAAAAGCGACAAACCGCATAGCTGTGCGATTTGTCGAAAACTGGTAGAGACGCAAACAGATACTAAATGACGAGGTGATTTTCTAAAATGTTACACGCACAGAAAGCCGGTAAAAACATTCGACTCAGCTATGCGAAAATCAAAGAGGCATTGGACATGCCAAACCTTATAGAAGTCCAGAAGGATTCCTATAAGTGGTTCATCGAAGAAGGTCTTAAGGAAGTATTCCAGGACATTTCTCCGATTAAAGACCATGCCGAAAAACTCTCTCTTGAGTTTTATGACTACAAGATTGAGGATAAGGTTAAGTACACAGTTGAGGAGTGTAAGGAGCGTGACGTAAAGTATGCGGCACCCTTAAGAGTCAATGTAAGACTCATAAACAACGAAACAGGCGAAATCAAAGAACAGGAAATCTTTATGGGTGAGTTCCCGATTATGACAGAGCAGGGCACGTTTATCATAAACGGTGCAGAGCGAGTTATAGTCAGCCAGTTGGTACGTTCACCCGGAATCTACTACGAGTTTGAGCGTGATAAGAACGGTAAGCCGTTATACAAGTCAACAGTTATCCCCTACAGAGGTGCATGGCTTGAATACGAAACCGATTCAAATGACGTTTTCTCAGTACGTCTTGACAGAACAAGAAAGCTCCCGATGACAGTTCTCCTAAGAGCAATGGGACTTGAGTCAAACGGACAGATTCTTGAAATGTTCGGTGATGACGAGAAGGTAAAGGCTACTCTTGAAAAGGACCCGTCAACATCAAGAGACGAGGCGTTGCTTGAAATATATAAGAAGCTCCGTCCGGGCGAGCCGTTAAACGTAGAAAACGCAGAGTCACTTATTACAAATATGCTGTTTGACCCGAAGCGTTACGACCTTGCAAGAGTTGGACGTTATAAGTACAACTTAAAGCTTCAGATAAAGGACCGTATCAAGGGCCACACATTAGCAGCGGATGTTGTTGATCCGAGAACAGGCGAAATTCTTGCAACAGCAGGCGAGGCTGTTTCAAAGGAAATGGCAGAAAAAATCGACCGTGCAGGCGTAAACAGAGTTGAGCTTACAATCGACGAACAGCACGTTATCGTATTCTCAAACGATATGGTATATCTTGATGAGTACGTTGATTTTGATACAAAAGAGCTTAACGTAAAGCTTGACAAGGTAAGACGCAGTGTTCTTACTGATATTATGGAAAAGGCAGACGGAGACGTTGACGAAATCAAGCGTCAGATTGAGGTACGTGCCGCAGAGCTCAGCCCGAAGCATATCACAATCGAGGATATGTTCGCATCAATCAACTATTGCTTAAACCTTGCAAAGGGTACAGGTACAGTTGATGATATCGACCACCTCGGTAACCGTCGTTTAAGATCTGTCGGCGAGCTTTTGCAGAACCAGTTCAGAATCGGTCTTTCAAGAATGGAAAGAACAGTTCGTGAGCGTATGTCAACTCAGGAGCTTGAGATAATCACACCGTCATCACTTATAAATATACGTCCGATAATCGCAACAATAAATGAGTTCTTCGGTTCATCACAGCTTTCACAGTTCATGGACCAGCCTAACCCGTTGGCAGAGCTCCGTCATAAGCGAAGAATATCGGCATTGGGACCGGGCGGTCTTTCAAGAGAAAGAGCCGGCTTTGAAGTTCGAGACATTCACTATTCACACTACGGCAGAATGTGTCCGATAGAAACTCCTGAAGGTCCGAACATCGGTCTTATAACATCACTTGCAACATTCGCAAGAATTAACGAATATGGCTTCGTTGAGGCACCGTACCGTAAGGTTGTTGATGGTAAGGTAACAGACGAAATCGAATATATGACAGCAGACGTTGAGGATGGCTACACAATCGCACAGGCAAACGAGCCGTTATCAGATGACGGTGAGTTCCTTTCAAAGCGTGTTTCAGCACGTCACCGTGAAGAAATCCTTGAAGTTGAGCCGTCAAGAATAGACTACATGGACGTATCACCGAGACAGCTTGTATCGGTTGTTACAGCTTGTATCCCGTTCCTTGAAAACGATGACGCTAACCGTGCACTAATGGGTTCAAACATGCAGTGTCAGGCAGTCCCGCTTCTTACAACGGACTCGCCGATTATCGGTACAGGTATCGAGCACAAGGTTGCACAGGACTCAGGTTCAGCAGTTCTTGCAAAGGAGGACGGTGTAGTTGAGAAGGTTGCATCAGACAGAGTTGTAATCCTCGGCGACAGCGGAATCCGTCACGAGCACAAGCTTATCAAGTTTGTACGTTCAAACCAGAGCACATGTATAAACCAGCGTCCGATAGTAAAAGAGGGCGAAAGAGTATCACGTGGCGACATAATTGTCGATGGTCCTGCAATGGATAACGGTGAACTCGCATTGGGTAAGAACATCCTTATCGGATTTATGACCTGGGAAGGATATAACTACGAGGACGCTGTTCTTATCAGTGAAGAGCTTGTAAAGAACGACACATTCACATCAATCCATATGGAAGAGTATGAATGTGAAGCAAGAGATACAAAGCTCGGACCGGAAGAAATCACAAGAGACATCCCGAACGTTTCAGAGGATGCACTTAAGGACCTTGACGAAAACGGTATCATCAGAATCGGTGCCGAGGTTCACGCAGGTGATATTCTTGTAGGTAAGGTTACACCGAAGGGTGAAACAGAGCTTACAGCAGAAGAAAGACTTCTCCGTGCAATCTTTGGTGAGAAGGCACGTGAGGTAAGAGATACATCACTTCGTGTACCGCACGGTGAGTCGGGTATAATCGTAGATATAAAGAAATTCACAAGAGAAAACGGTGACGAGGTATCAGCAGGCGTTAACGAGTCAGTTGTATGCTACATCGCACAGAAGCGTAAGATTTCTGTCGGCGATAAGATGGCGGGCCGTCACGGTAACAAGGGTGTCGTATCCCGTGTTCTTCCGCAGGAGGATATGCCGTTCTTAGAGGACGGTACACCGCTTCAGATCGTGCTTAACCCGCTGGGCGTTCCGTCACGTATGAACATTGGACAGGTGCTTGAAATGCATCTTGGCTATGCATACAGAAACCTCAGCCTTAAGACACGTGAAGAGCTTGAAAAGATTTCAGGCGAGAATTTCCGTAATGCAATCCTTGAAGCATACGATGCAAAGCGTCCGGACAGAGCTATCAAGATTGCAACACCGGTATTTGACGGTGCACAGGATTCAGATATTAAGGAAGCATTTGCAGAAGCCGGTCTTAACGAAACATTCAAGTCAGTTGTATATGACGGACGTACAGGTGAAAAGTTTGATAACCCTGTTACAGTCGGTGTCATGTACTACTTAAAGCTCCATCACCTTGTTGACGATAAGATTCACGCACGTTCAACAGGTCCGTACTCACTCGTTACTCAGCAGCCGCTCGGTGGTAAGGCACAGTTCGGCGGACAGCGTTTCGGTGAAATGGAAGTCTGGGCACTTGAGGCGTATGGTGCTGCATACACACTCCAGGAAATCCTTACTGTTAAGTCAGACGATATCGTGGGACGTGTTAAGGCATACGAGTCTATCGTTAAGGGCGAGAACATTCCGAGATCCGGAGTGCCTGAGTCATTCAAGGTTCTTGTTAAGGAGCTTCAGTCACTGGCTCTTGACATCAGAATTCTTAACCATGATATGGAGGAGATTGACCTTGACGCATCATTCGAGGATGATGACGATACAATCAACGAAGAACTCATGGGAACAATGGAAGAGGCAGACGGAATTACAGATTCACTTGACGAGTCGGATCTTGACGATGCAAATATGTTGCTTGAAGAATCAGACGATGATTTCGATCTGGGCTTCGGAGACGACGAAGATTACGACGAAAGTGAAATTGATTGACGATAGAGCATGGAGGATTTCAAATGTTGGAATTTAACAATTTTGAAGCAATTAAAATAGGGCTTGCCTCACCGGAAACCATTCTCGGATGGTCATACGGCGAGGTAACCAAGCCTGAAACAATAAACTACCGTACATTAAAGCCCGAAAAGGACGGCTTGTACTGCGAAAAGATTTTCGGACCGACAAAGGACTGGGAATGTCACTGCGGTAAGTACAAGAAGATAAGATACAAGGGCAAAGTCTGCGAGCGTTGCGGCGTTGAAGTAACAAAAGCAAAGGTGCGTCGTGAGAGAATGGGTCATATCGACCTTGCAACTCCGGTATCGCACATCTGGTACTTCAAGGGCGTGCCCTCATCAATCGGACTTATGCTTGACCTTTCACCCAGACAGCTTGAAAAGGTACTTTACTTTGCGGCATACATTGTAACAAATGTTAATGCAGACCTTGTAAACAACGACCTTTTCGAGGGACAGGTGCTTACTGACAAGGAATACAATGAGTATCTTGAGAAGTACGGCAACGAAGCATTCACTGCAGGTATGGGTGCAGAGGCAGTGAAGGTTCTGCTTGAAAAGATTGATGTTGACGCATTGGCAGAAGAGCTTAAAGCAGAGCTTGATGAAGCACAGGGTCAGAAAAAGGCACGTATCATAAAGAGACTTGAGATTGTTGAAGCATTCAGAGTATCAGGCAACCGTCCTGAGTGGATGATTATGACAGTCGTTCCGGTTATTCCGCCGGATCTTCGTCCTATGGTACAGCTTGACGGCGGACGTTTCGCAACAAGTGACCTTAACGACCTTTACAGACGTGTTATAAACAGAAACAACAGACTTAAAAGACTTCTTGAGCTTGGTGCACCGGATATCATTATCCGTAACGAAAAGCGTATGCTTCAGGAAGCAGTCGATGCACTTATAAACAACGGCCGCCGCGGCAGAACAGTAACAGGCCCCGGAAACAGAGCATTGAAATCACTTTCAGACCTGCTTAAGGGTAAGCAGGGACGTTTCCGTCAGAACCTACTCGGTAAGCGAGTTGACTATTCAGGTCGTTCAGTTATCGTTGTTGGTCCTGAAATGAAGATTTACCAGTGCGGTGTTCCGAAGGAAATGGCAATTGAGCTGTTCAAGCCGTTCGTAATGAAAGAGCTTGTATCACGTGGTATTGCACACAACATAAAGAGTGCAAAGAGAATGGTAGAGCGTACACGTGTTGAGGTATGGGATGTGCTTGAGGATGTAATTAAAGAGCATCCGGTACTTCTTAACCGAGCACCTACACTTCACCGTCTGGGTATCCAGGCATTCGAGCCTCGTCTTGTTGAGGGACGTGCACTTAAGCTTCATCCGTTGGTATGTACAGCTTATAACGCGGACTTTGACGGTGACCAGATGGCTATTCACGTACCTCTTTCACCGGAGGCTCAGGCAGAGGCAAGATTCCTTATGCTTTCAGCTAACAACCTCTTAAAACCGCAGGACGGTCATCCGGTAGCAGTTCCGTCACAGGATATGCTTCTTGGTTCGTATTATCTCACAATAGTTCGTGAGGACTACAAGAAGATGTACGAAACAATCGCAGAGGACCCGTCAAAGCAGGCAGCATTCGAGGCACTTATTGCAGAAGCAGAGGAAACTCCGGAGGTTGTAGACGAAAGTGCTGCAATCGAAACATTCTCATCATGGAAGAGTGCGTTCGAGTATGTGCTTACAATAAGAAAAGTACAGCTTAATGAAACAAAGATAACGGGTGTCAACCCGATAACAGTTGCAACCGAGAAGAAGCCTGTTACATTATCTGTAAAGAAATTCCTTGAAATTGCCAAGACGGTTACACAGAAGAAGTTCCTTTCACCCGAGGAGGCATTGCTGGCATATACAAACCACGTAATCACACTCCACGAAAGAATTGGTGTACAGCTTTCAAAGGAAATCGACGGTAATGTTGTAACAAAGATTGTTAACACAACAGCCGGAAGAATAATATTCAACAACAACATTCCGCAGGACCTTGGTTTTGTAGACAGAACCAACCCTGAAACTGCACTTGACTACGAGGTTGATTTCATAGTTAAGAAATCACAGCTCGGCGATATAATCGGTAAGTGTATAGATGTTCACGGTGTATCAGTAACAGCTGTTATGCTTGACAACATCAAATCAACAGGCTATAAGTATTCAACAATCGGTGCACTCACTGTTTCGGTTTCAGACATCAATGTTCCGGAAGCAAAGCCGGCAATTCTTGCAGAGGCTGAAAAGCAGGTTGAGGCAATTACTGCAAAATACCGTTTCGGTTTGTTGAATAACGAAGAGCGTTACGAGCAGGTAATCAAAATCTGGGCAGATGCATCTGCACAGGTAACTGATGCCATGCTTGAAAATCTGGGCGAATTCAACCCCATCTACATGATGGCGGATTCAGGAGCCCGTGGTTCGACCAACCAGATTCGTCAGCTGGCTGCTATGCGTGGTCTTATGGCGGATACGCAGGGTAGAACAGTCGAAATTCCTATCAGAGCTAACTTCCGTGAGGGTCTTAACGTACTTGAGTACTTCGTATCATCACACGGTGCGAGAAAGGGTCTTACAGATACGGCTCTTCGTACTGCCGACTCAGGTTACCTCACAAGACGTCTTGTTGACGTCGCACAGGACGTTATCGTTCGTGAAATCGACTGTGGTACTACAAAGTACGCAGAAATCGAGGATATCCGTGACGGTGAAGAAATCATCGAGCCGTTATACGACCGTATCGAGGGTAGAATTTCGTGGGAGGACATTACAAATCCCGAAACCGGCGATATTATCGTAAGAGCCGGCGAAATGATAAGCCTTCGTCAGGCAGACAAGATTGTAAAAGCAGGTATTTCAAAGGTTAAAATCCGTTCAGTTCTTACATGTAAGTCAAAGATTGGCGTATGTGCTAAGTGTTACGGAAAGAACCTTGCAACAGGTACACTCGTTAACATCGGTGAGGCTGTAGGTATCATTGCTGCACAGTCAATCGGTGAGCCGGGTACACAGCTTACAATGAGAACCTTCCATGCCGGCGGTGTCGCATCAGGCAGCGATATCACACAGGGTCTTCCGCGTATCGAAGAATTGTTCGAGGCACGTAGACCGAAGGGTGTGGCTATCATCAGTGAAATCGCAGGTAAGGTAAAGGTTGACGATTCAAAGCAGAAGCGTGAAGTTATAATCACAAACGACGAGGACGGCGAGAGCAGAACATACGCAATCCCGTACGGTGCAACAATCAAGCTCCGTGACGGCGATGTCGTAGCAAAGGGTGGCGAAATCACCGCAGGTTCTGTTAACCCGAACGATATCCTGAAAATCAACGGACCTGATGCAGTTCAGATGTACATCACACGTGAAGTACAGAGAACATACCGTATGCAGGGTGTTGATATCAACGATAAGCACGTTGAGGTTATCACACGTCAGATGCTCCGCAAGGTACGTATTGAGGATGTTGGTGATACAAACCTACTTATCGGTTCATTGACAGACCGTCTTGAATTCGAAGAAGAAAACGAGGCAGCTTTGGCAAAGAACGGAGCAGAGGCAACAGCATCACCGGTACTTCTCGGTATCACAAAGGCATCACTTGCTACAGAGTCATTCCTATCAGCAGCATCATTCCAGGAAACTACAAAGGTTCTTACAGATGCGGCTATCAAGGGTAAGGTTGACCCGCTAATGGGACTTAAGGAAAATGTTATTATAGGTAAGCTTATCCCTGCAGGTACAGGTATGAGTATGTATAAGGACATCAACATCACCATGGATGGTGAAGAGGTTCCGAACGAAGATATTAAATAAGGACTGCGATATTCGGCGCAGACCGCAGAAAGAAAAATCTTTCTGCTACAAACAAAACTTACCGCTCGGCGTACCAATGTACGCCGTCGGGCAAGGAGGGTGTTGCTAGTGCAACACCCTCTTCGTTTTGTCTGTTCTGCATCCGAATCTCATCAGTCCATAGACAAAGGCAGATGCGATGGCATCTGCCTTCTGTTAGTTTTCTATCCGAATATTATCAGCCCATAAAATTTAAAAGAGGTTTCGTTGCGAAACCTCTTTTAGAATACTGTTATTCCGGTTTTGTTTCAAGCTTTAGCGGGAAATCGCCAAGCTTATTTACTTTAAAGCCGTTTGCTTTGTACTCGTCATAGTCAAATGCCTCAAGCTCATCAATTGCAAGCTTATGGAACTCATAGAAGTTCTTCCACCACTCATATCCTGAGCCAAGCTCTGCATTAAGATATGCATCTGCAATATCGCAGCCCATAGCCGGTGCAACATAAAAAGCACCCATTGCAAGTACGTTTACGCCGTTGCCGGTTATAGCACGAAGTGCTGCCGGAACACTTTCAACAACACCTGCATGAACGTGCGGACACTTACTTGCTGCAATATGTATGCCCATACCTGTTCCGCAGAAAAGCAAAGCTCTTTCAAACTCGCCCTCTGAAATCATTGAACCTGCACGAAGTCCGACTCTGTGGAACATAAGGTCTGTATCGTCCGGATCGGAATCCGCCTGTACACCTACGTCTGTTACTTTCCAGCCCTTTGCTTTAAGATGTGCAACAACTGCCTCTTTAAGCGGATAGCCTGCAAAGTCAGCACCGACCAATATTTCTTTATCTTTTACTTTTTTCATTTTTATCGCTCCTTTAAATATGTTCTACTGATTATATTATAGCACGGAATAAATAAAAATAAATGTTCATTATAGGCAATTTGTTGTCCAAAATAGGCGTTTTTCAAATGTTAAAGCATATCGAAACATTAAAAAATCCCATAACTATGCCGTTTTTAACATGAAACGGAAAAATTAAAATCAGCAAGTCATATTTGACTTTTTAAATTATGTGTGGTAAAATCATAACATAGAAAAAAGGAGAGAATAGCTATGTTTATGAAGAATATATCCTTCTCAACATACGGAAGGATGATAATAGAAAACAGAATATTCCCGACAAGAACAACCGGTATAAACAAAGTGTACTACATAAACAGTGGCTCAATTATCTGTAAAACTGCTTCGCAGGAGTTGGTTTTACAGCAGGGGCATCTGTATCTTATACCGCAGAATCTGAATGTCACACTTGCAACCGAATACGTTGACCATAGTTATTTTGATTTTTTCAGCACTCCGACAATTATAATGCATGATATTATAGATATAGACCTTAGAGAGCATCCGCTTATAGCATCGGCGTTTGATATTCTTAACAGTCTTGTTGAGAAGCATAGCATTTCCATAACACAGCGTGATGCTTATTACGACCTCGTAAAATCGTATCTGAACAATCTGCTGTTTCTCATAGACAGAGAATATGAAATTCCGACCATAACAGATGATGCTGTAAACAGTGCTATAGAATATATGCATAAGCATTATTTTCTTAAAATGTCAGTTGAGGATCTGGCAGAGCGATACCACCTTGAAGAAGGCACATTCATCAGGCGGTTTAAAAAATACACGAACACGACCCCGTATAAGTACCTGAAGACATTGCGTGTAAATGTGGCAGAATCACTGATGGAGGAAAATGCATATACACTTGCAGAGATTGCTGAAATGGTGGGGTATTCGGATGCCGCAACACTGTCACACGCAATCACAAAAAGTTATTTGAAAAACCCAAACAATGCATACCGGTACGTGAGCAAAAAAGAAAAATTACGTGACTATGAAGCACAGGCAAAGTATGGTGAGGTATCACGAAAAGATTTTTAAAATGGGGCTGCATCTAAACTCATTCAGCCCCGAAAAAAGGATGTTGCGAATGCAACACCCTTTTTGCTATTTACAGAAAACGTGATTTCCTATCCGTGCCACAACCGGTCGTGACCATATCCAGTCGCTTGTTGCGGTGTTCGGATTAAAATAATAGAGAGCACCGCCTGACGGGTCCCAGCCATTTAAGGCATCACGTGCGGCATTATAACAGCTTTGCACCACAGGTTTATTTATCTGTCCGTCAGACACTGCCGTGAATGCACCCGGTTGATATATTACACCGGCAATAGTGTTCGGGAAAGACGATGACCGCACACGGTTTAAGACAACCGCACCGACTGCCACCTGCCCTGTATAAGTTTCTCCTCTTGCCTCGCCGTTAATAATCCGTGCAAGAAGGTTGACATTGTTGGTCGATGACGTTGACTGACCTGTCGGCAACCCGATTTTTGCAAGAGTTGCCGGACCGCATATTCCATCGACCACAAGTCCGTGCTTTCGCTGAAACTTCTTGACAGCCTCCGCAGTTCTCCAGCCATAGATGCCATCAACTGTATAGAAATAATATTTCCATGCTTTAAGCCGTGTCTGGATATTTCGCACCTCAGTTCCGCGTGAGCCGATTTTTGACAGTGCAAAGCACGGTTCACAAACAGAGAGCGAAATCACAAGAGTAAGTATAAAACAGAGTTTTTTCATATTTCTGCCTCCCAAAGATATATATCCTTATTATTGACAGATTTGAAATTCCTATACAAAAAATACCGCCTGCTTATGCAAGCGGTATTTTAATGTGTTTATGATTAACCAAGCTCTGCGAAGTACTTGATTGTTCTTACCATCTGTGATGTGTATGAGTTCTCGTTATCATACCATGAAACAACCTGTACCTGTGATGTGCCGTCGCCCATATCAACTACCATTGTCTGAGTAGCATCGAAGATTGAACCGTATGTTGAACCAACGATATCTGATGAAACGATTTCATCTGTGTTATAAGCGAATGACTCTGATGCAGCAGCCTTCATAGCAGCGTTGATGCCATCAACTGTAGCAGCACCCTCAACAACAGCAACAAGGATTGTTGTTGAACCTGTCGGAGTCGGAACTCTCTGTGCTGAACCGATAAGCTTACCGTTAAGCTCCGGAACAACAAGACCGATTGCCTTTGCAGCACCTGTTGAGTTAGGAACGATGTTGCAAGCACCTGCTCTTGATCTTCTCAAGTCGCCCTTTCTCTGCGGACCGTCAAGAATCATCTGGTCGCCTGTGTAAGCGTGAATTGTTGACATGATACCGCTCTTGATCGGCATATAGTCGTTAAGAGCCTTAGCCATCGGTGCAAGACAGTTTGTAGTACATGATGCAGCTGAAATAACCTTATCATCAGCTGTAAGAATGTCGTGGTTTACGTTGTAAACAACTGTCGGAAGATCGTTACCTGCCGGAGCTGAAATAACTACCTTCTTAGCACCTGCCTCGATATGAGCCATAGCCTTATCCTTTGATGTGTAGAAACCTGTACACTCAAGTACAACGTCTACATCGAGCTCGCCCCAGGGAAGCTCTGCAGCGTTAGCCTTTGCGTAGATTGTAATCTTCTTACCGTCTACTGTGATTGAATCCTCGCCTGCAACAACTGTGTCAGCAAGAGCGTACTTACCCTGTGATGAATCGTACTTCAAAAGGTGAGCAAGCATCTTCGGGCTTGTGAGGTCGTTTATAGCAACAACTTCGTAACCCTCTGCACCAAACATCTGTCTGAATGCAAGACGACCGATACGGCCGAAACCGTTTATAGCAACTTTAACTGCCATTTGTGTTTCCTCCTAGAAAAATATATATATTTTTATAAGTGATGTTTTATTTTACATCCATTCTATATTTTACCTCAATTTTTCCAAATATACAAGCCTTTTTGGCAAAATTCTAATTTTTGCACAAAAAGGCTTGCTGTTTTTCCTATATTATTGAGGATTTTAAAGTATCAGACCTTCAAAACTCCGATATTTACGTTCTCGCCGTTGATGTTAAGCTCCTTTGATGAGTCGCAGTCGCTGCCGATAACTATTGTATCTGCAAGTACCTGTGTCTTGATATACTCACCGTTGCGGCCGAAAATGTCAGCAATTTTGTCATTGCCCGAAACATAAACCGTGATATGGTCCATAACCTCAAAGCCTGAATCCTTACGCATATTCTGAAGCTTTGACACAAGCTCACGCACAAAGCCTTCTTCGATAAGCTCGTCTGTAAGCTTTGTTTCAAGAACGACAGTTAAAGCACCGTCAGCGTCTGTTACATAATCGTCAGACTTAACTGTTTCAATAAGCAAGTCCTCTTCAGTAAGAGCCTCTGCTACGCCGTTAACCTCGATTGTAAGAGTTCCCGATGATGAAAGCTCTGCCATTGCCTTACTTCCATCGATGTTTGCAAGGATTTCACGAACAGTGTTGATGTCCTTACCGAAACGTCTGCCGAGTGTCTTAAGCTGTGGCTTAAAGCTGTATGATGCAAACTGCGATACATCGTCAACAAACTCAACGTTCTTGATGTTAAGCTCTGTCTTAATGATGTCCTTATAGAACTCTTTAAGCTCTGACTTTGCCTTAACGTAAATAGCGTTAAGCGGCTGACGGCTCTTAAGACCTGATGTATTACGGCAAGCTCTGCCCAATACAACAATGTCAACAACCTCTGCCATACTATCCTCAAGCTCCTTGTCGATGAACTTATCGTCCGCCTCGGGGAAGTCGCAAAGATGAATACTCTCGATTGCATCGGCATCTATTGAACGTACAAGGTTCTGATAGATATCCTCTGTCATAAACGGAATCATCGGTGCTGCTGCCTTTGCGATTGTAACAAGTGATGTGTAAAGCGTCATATACGCGTTTATCTTGTCCTGTGTCATTTCCTTTATCCAGAAACGCTGACGCGACAGACGCACGTACCAGTTTGACAAATCATCAACGAGCTTATCAAGCACCTTTGTAGTTTCTGTTATTTTATAGTTTTCAAGATTATTGTCAATCTCACGGACAGATGAGTTAACACGTGAGAGCATCCACTTATCCATTACCGAAAGCTTGTCATAATCAAGAGTGTACTTTGTAGCATCAAAGCTGTCAATATTTGCATAGAGTACGAAGAATGCATAAGTATTCCACAACGTACCCATGAACTTTCTCTGTCCCTCGATAACTGCCTTGTCGTGGAAACGGTTCGGAAGCCACGGTGCGGAGTTGGAGTAGAAATACCATCTGATAGCATCTGCACCATGCTCCTGGAGTGCATCGAACGGGTCAACCGCATTACCCTTTGACTTTGACATCTTCTGTCCGTTCTCGTCCTGAACAAGACCGAGAACTATAACATTCTTATACGGTGCCTTGTTAAAGAGAATTGTTGACTCTGCAAGCAGCGAATAGAACCAGCCACGTGTCTGGTCAACCGCCTCGCTGATAAAGTCAGCCGGGAAGTTCTCCTCAAAGATGTCCTGATTTTCAAACGGATAATGCCACTGTGCAAACGGCATTGCACCTGAGTCAAACCAACAGTCGATAACCTCGGGAACTCTGTGCATCTCACCGCCACACTCTGAACACTTGATTGTAACCTCATCAACAAACGGACGGTGAAGCTCAATATCGTCCGGACAGTTATCCGACATTTCCTTAAGCTCTGCAACTGAGCCGATAACGTGACGGTGTCCGCAAGAACACTCCCATACGTTAAGCGGTGTACCCCAGTAACGGTTACGGCTGATGCCCCAGTCCTGAACATTCTCAAGCCATGAGCCGAATCTGCCCTCACCGATGGTTTTGGGTATCCAGTTAATTGTTTTGTTATTCTTTATAAGGTCATCCTTGACTTCTGTCATCTTGATAAACCATGTGTCACGTGCATAATAGATAAGCGGTGTGTCACATCTCCAGCAGAACGGATAGCTGTGCTCAAACTTCGGAGCGTTAAAGAGCAATCCGCGTGCATCAAGGTCCTCAAGCACGAGCTTATCTGCATCCTTGCAGAATACGCCCGGCCACTTTGTTTTGTCTGTAAGGCAGCCCTGACCGTCAACAAGCTGTAAGAACGGCAGACCGTATGCCATACCAACCTTTGAGTCGTCCTCACCGAATGCCGGTGCAATATGAACGATACCTGTACCGTCTGTAAGTGTTACATAGTAGTCACAGGTCACATAGTATGCTTTTTCCTTTAAGTCTGTCTGCTCATAAAGACCAACATATTCCATATGCTCAAGGTCTTTACCTGTATAGGTTTCAACAGTTTCAACCTCTGTATCCTTAAAGTTATTCTCAACCAAAGCCTCGGCAAGAATGAAATACTCATCTCCTGCCTTAACCTTTACGTATGTTTCGTCGGGGTTAACACAGAGTGCCACGTTTGAGGGGAGTGTCCACGGAGTTGTTGTCCATGCGAGGAAATATGTGTTCTCCTGTCCCTTTACCGCGAATTTCGCTGTAGCACTGCGTTCCTTTACGTCCTTATACCCCTGGGCAACCTCGTGTGATGAAAGCGGAGTTCCGCAACGTGGGCAGTACGGTACAATCTTGTAGCCTTTGTACAAAAGTCCCTTTTCCCAGATTTTCTTAAGTGCCCACCACTCTGACTCGATAAAGTTGTTATCGTATGTTACATACGGGTCGTCCATATCAGCCCAGAAACCAACGGTTGATGAGAAGTCCTCCCACATACCCTTGTATTTCCATACGCTTTCCTTACACTCCTGAATAAACGGAGCAAGACCGTATTCCTCTATCTGTTCCTTGCCGTTAATGCCGAGCTTCTTCTCAACCTCAAGCTCAACGGGCAGACCGTGTGTGTCCCAACCGGCCTTTCTTATTATTTTACAGCCCTTCATTGTACGGTAACGCGGTATCATATCCTTAATAACACGTGTTAAAACGTGACCGATATGCGGTTTACCATTAGCTGTAGGCGGACCGTCATAGAAAGTATAAACAGGACCGTCTGCCTTTGTATCAATACTCTTTTGGAATATGTCGTTATCCTTCCAGAACTGCTCAATCTTTTTCTCTCTGTCGACGAAATTCAGATTGGCATCGACTTTTTTGTAAGTAGACATTTTATTACCTCCGTAAATGTATCTGAAATTATTAATATTTATCCAGAATATACCCAAGTATTATATTACAAAATTAAGCAATTGTCAAGGTTTTTTTAAAATGCCCAACTTTTATCACAACAAAAATAAATAGATTGACTTTGATAACAAATAATGGTATAATTTATATGTAAATTTACTTTTTAAAAGAGGGATAGATAAAATGAATAAAAGCTACAAAATGACAATTGCAGGAATAGAGCGTGAATTGCCCTTGTGTGCAATAAATGACAAGCTTGATATTGCGGCATTCATAATGTTTTCTGATGTTGAGATTACCGTTGCATGTGCTACGGAGTTGTTGAAAAAAGTACCTGATTTTGATGTTATAATTACCGCAGAATCGAAAGGAATTCCGCTTGCATATGAAATGGCACGCCAGTCAGGGAAACCATACGTAGTTGTAAGAAAATCAGTTAAACTGTATATGAAAAATTCAACAAAGGTTACCGTTAAGTCAATCACAACCGCAGAAGAACAGACAATGTATCTGGGTGAGGATGATATGGCAAAGCTGGAGGGCAAGCGTGTACTTATTGTTGATGACGTTATAAGCACGGGCGAATCGCTCCGCTCGATTGAGCAGTTCTGCAAAAAAGCAAACGCAACCATCTGCGGTGAGGCTGCAGTGCTTGCAGAGGGCGATGCGGCTGACAGAGATGATATAATATTTCTTGAGAAATTACCTCTTTTCTTCAAATAAAATACAGCAGGGAGTTGCTCCCTGCTGTGTTTTATTTAAGCTTAAATGTCTTCTTCACCGTCTCGCCTGTTGCCTCACCGTACTTATAAACCGCAACCTCAACAGGTGTTTCTTCATCTGTTATGAAGTAGGTTTTCTGTACTCTTGTTTTCTGGGCAGGGTCTATCATCTCTACACCCGAAAGAACATTTATCCCGTCCATATTAACCACTGCAGGCATTATCTTTGTCTGATTCTGTGTTGTGTCTACAGTGAATAAATTTGAGAATGCCGCAGGCTGACTTGAGTTGTTCTTATAAGTGAACGCAACTACAAGTATTTTTGACTCCTCCGTTTCAACAATCTTTGCTTCGTCTATTGATACGTAGTAGTTACCGATTTCGCCATCGGATTGTCCGTCTGCATTCGGCTCAATCGCAAGATAATCACCCTCAAGCTTGTTCATATCAACTTCTTTTCCGGCACCGTCAATCGTTGTTCCTTTGATTTCGTTGCCCTCTGAATCAACTGCAGCTCCGCCCTGTGTTACAGAGCTTCCTGCATCCTTTGTTGTACCGCACGCTGTCATTGCAAGAACAAGTGATGCTGCAGCGATTATTGCCAATAATTTTTTCATATTTATATACCAGTTCCTTTCTGTTGTCTATCGTGTATATACTACCACAACACTCACAAAAAATCAAGTGTTTTGCCGAAAATTCATATACGCTTAACATTTATTTGACATAATTTTTATGTTTTGGTATAATAACTATATTATCATCTGAAAGGAATGGGAAAATTGCGAACAAGCGGAATACTTATGCATATATCGTCTTTGCCGTCAGAATACGGCATAGGAACATTGGGCGATGAAGCATATAAATTTATAGATTTTTTGAAAGAGGCGGGACAAAGCTTGTGGCAGATACTGCCGGTGTGCCCGACAAGCTACGGCGATTCGCCGTATCAGTCGTTTTCGACATATGCCGGAAACCCGTATTTTATAGATTTTGATTTACTACAAAAAGAGGGGCTTCTTGAAAAATCAGAGTATGCGAGCATAAACTGGGGCGAGGATGCCGAGCGTGTTGATTACGAAAAATTATATAATAACAGATTTGATGTTTTGAAAAAGGCTTATAAACGTTTTTGCGATACCGATAAATCTCTGTTCTATAAATTTCTTGACGATAACGAGCGGTGGATTTCAAACTATGCACTGTTTATGTCAATCAAGAACGACAACGACGGCAAATGCTGGCTTGAATGGGAGGACGGCTTAAAACGCCGTGACCCTCACTCCTTATGGCTTTTTAAGGAAGCACATACAGAGGACGTGGAGTTCTGGGAATTTGTGCAGTATAAGTTCTTTGAACAATGGAAACTGCTTAAGGCATATGCAACAGAAAAAGGTATAAAAATAATAGGAGATATCCCGATATATGTTGCACTTGACAGTGCGGATGTGTGGGTTTCACCCGACATATTTGACCTTGACGATAATCTTTTGCCCAAAACCGTTGCAGGCTGTCCGCCGGACATTTTCTCCGATGACGGTCAGCTGTGGGGAAATCCGATTTATAACTGGCAAAGACACAAGGAAACAGGCTATGGCTGGTGGATTGACAGAATGAAACAGGCGATGGAGCTGTATGATATTGTCCGCATAGACCATTTCCGTGGCTTTGATGAGTTTTTTACGGTTCCGTTCGGAGACGAAACGGCAAGAGGCGGAACGTGGCGGCAGGGACCGGGTATGGATTTATTCCGTGCACTTGAGGAAAGGCTGGGCACATTGCCGATTATCGCAGAGGATTTAGGATTCTTAACGCCGAGCGTTAAAGAGCTTCTCGTGAATTCGGGGTATCCCGGAATGAAGGTTCTGCAGTATGCATTCTCCGACACGGAAAACGATTATCTGCCGTTTCGATACGACAAAAACTGCGTATGCTATGTCGGTACACACGATAATGCACCGATAAAAGAATGGATTACGGAAATTACCGATGATGAATTGACATTCTGCAAAAAGTATATGGGATTTACCGGCAAAACAGACGGCGAATTTGTGTGGGAGCTGATACGGCTTATGATGGCTTCCGTCGCAGATACTGCAATTATTCTGATGCAGGACTGCCTTGAGCTTGGTGCCACAGCTCGTATGAATACGCCGTCAATGCCATACGGCAACTGGCAGTGGCGTATGAAAAAGGGTGCAATAACAGAAGCCTTAACCGAAAAAATAGCAAATATAACCGAATTATACGGACGAATAAAAGAGTAGTCAGCGACTACTCTTTTATCATATTCCTTACATCATCAATGCTCAAACCCTGTTCTTTTGCGATTTTTGCAAGGTCATCATACTCTAACTTTCTGCGTGTAACGCCGTAGCCTGATGAAATCTTGCAACGCACCTCGCCGTAGGGCGTTTCATATTTTTTGATTTCTCTGTCAAGTATATGACGGTGTGTTACTGTTTCACGCACGCCTATGGTTGTTGTATGCTTAAACAGCAGTTCTATCATTTTGTCTTTTTCATCTTCTGTGCACATCACACGTATCAAAGTGCCCGGACGTGATTTTTTCATACCTATAGGAATGGTGTAAACCTCACGTGCACCGCCATCAAACAGCCTGTCCATTGCAAAGCTTATTGCTTCGCCTGTCATATCGTCAACATTACAGGAAAGCTCAAGGATTACATCCTTTTTGCCGTCCGCATCACCAAGCATTGCCCTCACGCAGTTTGCCGCCTCAAAATCCTTTTTACCCATTCCGTAGCCGATAGCCTGCGTTCTCATAATGGGCATTTCACCAAATTCATCGGCAAACTTCTTTATAAGTGCCGCACCGGTAGGCGTGCAAAGCTCGCCCTTGATGCTTCCGCCGTAAATCGGGACATCTTTTAATATATACGCCGTTGCCGGTGCAGGAACGGGAAGTATTCCGTGTGCACAATGCACCTGTCCGCTTCCGACGTGAATTGGGGATACCACCACCTTGTCGGGGTTAAGTCTGTCTATAAGCATACAAACGGCAGTGACATCCGCAACAGCATCCATTGTGCCGACCTCGTGAAAATGTATATCCGTAACAGGTACACCGTGTGCATGGCTTTCAGCCTCCGCAATAAGGTTATACACCGACAGAACATCGGACTTTATTTTATCACTTACAGCAAGATGCGAAATTATATGCTCAATCTCGTGCATACCGCTATGGTGATGGTGTTCATGATGCTCGTCATGAGATGGCTCGTGATGAGGCTCGTCATGGTGATGATGGTGATGCTCGCCCTCTTCTTCACCGTGAACAGTTACCGATATATGTGTGCCCGTGATACCGCATTTTACTGACTTTTCCTTTTTAAATTCAACTCCGTTGATACCGAGCGAGTTAAGCTCTTTAACAAATGCATCAGGATCGGGCAAAAGCTCTAAAAGCGATGCTGTGAGCATATCGCCTGCCGCACCCATTGAGCAGTCTAAATATAAAATCTTCATATTTTATTCCTTTCCATGATTTATCATGCTGGCTAAATATCCCGCACCAAATCCATTGTCAATATTTACTACCGATACACCGCTTGCACAGGAATTGAGCATTGACAAAAGTGCCGAGAGACCGTTAAATGATGCACCGTATCCGACACTTGTCGGCACTGCAATTACCGGACAATCCGCAAGACCGCCCACAACGCTTGCAAGTGCACCCTCCATACCTGCAACGGCGATTACCACCTTTGCACGCATTATTTCCTCTGAATGTGACAGGAGCCTGTGTATGCCTGCAACACCCACGTCATAAAGTCTTGTAACTTTGTTTTTAAGTACCTCAGCTGTGAGTGCCGCTTCCTCTGCTACTGGCATATCGCTCGTTCCGCCGGTTGCAATCACAATGCTTGATTCTGTATCAGGCTCGGGCATATCTCCGACTATTCCTATACGGCTCATTTTATGATACGTAAACGGCAACGACTTTTGGGCAAGCTCTGCCGCCTCATCGCTCATTCTCGTTATAAGCACATTCTCCTGTCCGTTTTTAAGCATATTTTCCGCGATGCCCACAATCTGCTCCGGCGTTTTGCCGGCACCGTAGATTACCTCAGCAACGCCTTGCCTTACGCCTCTGTGGTGGTCAAGCTTTGCATAGCCTAAATCCTCAAACGGTGCTGTTTTGATTTTAAGCATCGCATCATCAACCGACATTGTTCCGTCTGCTATCTGGTTTAACAGCTTTTTTAATTCTCTCTGCTCCATATTATCTTTCCTTTATCTCTAAAATTTCGTTTTTGAAATTCTTCTTTATTACGTTCAGTAATTCATTGTGCATATTTTCTGCTTTGTCAAGCTGGTCTTTTTTTATTTCAAGCTTTGCAGTATCTCCGTCTGTTCTTACACGGAAATCCGAAAAACCAAGCGACATAAGCTCAAGCTCTGTTGCTTCAACCTTGCCGAGCAGGGTTTTATTAAGTACAGTATTTGTCTTAACACGTGTTGCAAGACACGAATATGAGGGCTTATTCCACGTAAAAAGTCCTGCTTCCTTTGAAAGCTTTCGTATCTCGTCCTTTGTAAGACCACACTCACGCAAGGGTGAGCGTACCGAAAGCTCCGAAATCGCTTTCGCTCCCGGACGGTCGGATAAATCATCAGATGCGTTTGTTCCGTCGATGATGAGTGCATATCCGTCCTTTTGTGCCTGTGCCTTTAGTGTCGAAAACAATACTTTTTTGCAGTAATAGCAACGGTTTTCGGGATTTTTCGCAATATCTTTGTGTGAAAGAATGTCATATTCAATTACTCTGAGCTTTACTCCGATTTTTTCACACAAACGCAATGCGTCATAAAGCTCAAATTCCGGCTGAAATGCCGTTTTTATATAGTACGGCTGTATATCGGCACCGCACTCCTTTGCTTTATACAAAAGATATGCCGAATCCACTCCGCCCGAAAAGCCGATTGCGACTTTTGGGTTTTTCTTAAAAAATTCGTTCAAATTCATAGTTATTCCTCTTTTTTATCGGAAAAGAAACCTTTTGATAACTTCTCTACTGTATATGCTATACGATTACCCGGCAATACACTCTCAAGGTCGATTACAACAAATCGTTCATTTTTCACACAGTCAAGCTGTGACAAGACTTTGTTTGCCTTGATTTCGGCGATTTTTTCCTCAACTGACGGTGAATCGTAATCGTGTATCACAATAACGTCAGGCTTACGCTTTATTATTTCCTCATAGCTCACTGTAACCCACTGTTTATCCTTAAGGTCGTCAAAGATATTCTTACCGCCGGCAAGGCTTATAAGCTGTGACTCAAAATTTATGCCACTGCAGGTAAAAACCCCGTCATTACCGCTATCATATACCAATACATTCGGTTTGTCAAGGTTTTTCACCTTATCACCCACTGCTGATATACGTGATTTCTGGTCATCAACATATTTTTGTGCCGTTTCTTTTATTCCGAAAAGCTTTCCTATATCAAGTATTTCCCGATACTGTTCATCAACCGTTGTTGCTGAGTTTTTGTAAACACTCATACCGTAGCTTTTAAGCTCGGCAATATCAAGGTTACTTTCGCCAAACTCCCAGTCAATGCCGTATATGAAATCCGCACCGCTTGATATAACCGCTTCACGAGTCGCAGAGCCATAATTCATTTCGGGTATATCCTTATAGATTTCTGCATATTCCGGCAACGGGCCACGGCTATGATTTTTAAGTGATGTTCCTGCGATTTTATCCCCAAGTCCCAATGCTACAAAAAGCTCGGTACAGTTCGGGCCAAGTGTCAGGACTTTTTCGGGTGTTTTGTTTACGGTCACCTCTCTGTCGTAGTTCTTAACAGTTACGGGGTAACCCTCCTGCGTTGCAGTGTTTTCTGTGTTTTTTGCTGTGCAGGCTGTAAGCATAAGAACAGCCAGAAACAAAGCTGTCAGTTTCTTCATATTAAAATCCCTCCGGTAAAAATGTTATGGTAGGTTTTTTTGTTATGGGATGTATTTCAACGGTGCAGTTTACGCCGTATACATCATAGATGTTTTCGGGCGTAAAAATTTCTGTCGGTGTACCCGAAAGCACGATTTTGCCGTCCTTTAAGACGTATATTCTGTCACAGTAGAGTGATGCCATATTCAAATCGTGAATTGCGGCAAGAACCGTTACGTCAAGTCTTTTTATAAAGTCGAATATCTGCATCTGATAGCCTATATCAAGGTGGTTTGTCGGCTCGTCAAGCAGCCAGAAATCGCTTTCCTGTGCAACTGCACGGGCGATTATGACACGTTGCTTCTCGCCTCCCGAAAGCTCCTGAAAATCACGGTCTGCCATATTTTCCATTCCCACATGCTCAAGTGCGTGATGCGTCATATACACATCCTCTGCCGTATCGGCATCAAACAGCTTTTTATGCGGTGTTCTGCCCATTGCCACAATTTCAGATGCTGTGAAATCGAACGGAATTTCGTTTTCCTGCCCGACAACCGCCATTTTCTGTGCCGATTTTTTATAGCTCATTTTAAGCAGATTCTCACCGTCAAGCACTGCCGTTCCGGTGTGCGGAGAAAGTGCACGGTAGAGATTTTTAAGAACGGTCGATTTGCCACTGCCGTTAGGGCCTATTATTCCTATAAACTCACCTTTTTTTACGTTTATTGTTATGTCCTCAACGGTGTTCCCGTTGCAGTACGAAAAAGAGAGTCCGTCAATTTCCAGTCTCATCGCTGTTTCCTCCGTAGCATCCATATGAATATCGGTCCGCCGATTACTGCGGTAAGTATGCCCACCGGCAACTCCTCCGGTGCAATTACCATTCTTGCAAGAACATCAACCCATACAACAAGTATTCCGCCAAGCAGTGCCGAGACCGGAAGCACCTTACGGTGGTCTCCGCCTGTTATAAGGCGTGTGAAATGCGGTACCATAAGCCCAACAAACCCGATTGAACCGCTTATCGCTATTGTAACGCCAGACATAAGCGATGCCACAAGTATTAAAAGCTTTTGGAGTCTGCCGACGTTTATGCCAAGTGTTCCTGCACTCTCATCACCAAGAACAAGCAGGTTAAGACCACGGTAATTTATCATAAGCACAACCATGCATACGGCTAAAACCGCAAGCGGAAGAGTGAGATAATCCCATTTTGCACCTGCAAGGCTTCCCGACATCCAGAAGGCCGCATTATGAAGTCCCAGAGCATTTGGTGCACTCAAGGTTATAATGTTGGTTACGCCGTCCATAATCATAGACACCGCAACGCCTGAAAGCAGGAGCTGTGGGATATTGATACGTCCGTTGGTGCGTGAGATTATATATACAAATATAATCGTCACTGCAGAGCCGATAAATGCACTTAATGACAGCGAATACTGACCGAGAAACGAGAACACACCAAAGAGCATTCCGAGTGTTGCAAATGCTGATGCACCCGACGATACACCGAGTATAAACGGGTCTGCAAGCTTGTTTCTGACAAGTGCCTGCATCGTGACGCCCGTAACTGCAAGCGATGCACCGACTATCAATCCGAGAAGTACTCTCGGTAGCCGCAATCCGATTATGATATTATAATCAAGCTGTTCCCACGTCTGGGGGATAACCGAGCCGAGAAACGGAATACGGCTTATAAGTATTTTTGCTGTTGTTATGGGTGAGACCGATACAGGTCCGAGACCTACAGCAATAATTACCGTAACGACTGCACATATAATAAGTACAGTTATTAAAATTTTTGTGTTTAGTCTTTTGTGTTTTGACATATATTCACCTCTTTAAAATATAAAAAGGTATGCCTTTCCCTTCAGGGAAAACGCATACCTTCTGTGTATACAAAATCATAAATTAGCTAATTGGTATTAAATGCTTCAGCATCGTTATCCGAGCTTCATGCCCGGTCTTTGGTGTATCACACTTTTCAGAGTTTTTTTATTTCGTTTATTATTTCATCAATGTGTCCCGAAACACTTTGTCCGCCCACACCTGCGATACGTGTGTTACAGGTATTAAACGGTATTAAAAATCTTGTTGCTCTGCTTTGTGCAACCGCACATGCCATTGCCGGCGTTATCTCGCCAAGCATTGCATCTGCAACTATTATTCCGATTGGTCCGACTATAACATCTGCATTACGGCATCCGACAACAACTGCATTCTCACCCGTTGCCGCACCGTCAGCACCTGCCTTTAACATTGCCGATGTTGCCGTAACATTTGTGCCTACGGCTGTGACTTCTGCGTCCGGTATATTCTGCTTTATGGCGGAAACTATCTGTTTTCCGATGCCGCCGCCCTGTGCGTCAATTACAAGTATATTCATAAAAAACACCTTTGAACTTTTATTACACACTGATTATACCACAAAAAACAGCCAATGTAAAGAAAATATGTTACTATTTGTGGCAAAAAAGTGTCTTTTTAATTGACATATTTTCTTTTAAGTAGTAAAATATATAATATATCACCAACGGAGGTACTTTAATGAAAAATAAACTGTTAAAGCTTTTTCTGACATTTCTCAGAATAGGACTCTTTACGTTCGGCGGAGGCTATGCAATGATTCCGCTTATTCAACGTGAGGCGGTCGAGAAGAATAAATGGATAAGCGATGATGATATACTTGAGGTCATTGCGATTGCAGAATCAACACCCGGCCCGATTGCCATAAACTCGGCAACATTTATCGGATACAAGGTTGCAGGCGTTTTTGGCTCGTTCTTTGCTACGCTTGGTGTGGTTTTGCCGTCGTTTATTATAATTCTTCTGATTTCTTTTGTGCTTCGTGAGTTTGCAGACATCAAAGCGGTTCAGTACGCATTTAACGGAATCCGTGCAGGTGTCCTTGCACTCGTTATAAAGGCGTGGTGGACGATGTATAAGAAAATGCCCAAAATCGGGCTTGCGTACTTTATAGCAATTATTGCGTTTTTAGCAACGGCAATATTTGATATAAATGTTCTGATTGTGATTGTATGTGCCGGTGTTATCGGCTTGGTTGCATCACTCATAGCTGAGAGGAGGGCAAAATAATGATATTTTTTGAATTGTTCTATACCTTCTTTAAAATTGGTGCATTCACGTTCGGCGGCGGGTACGCAATGCTTCCGCTTATTCAGGCAGAGGTTATTGCAAAGTCGTGGATTGCCGGAGATACACTCATTAACTTTATCGCCGTTGCCGAGTCAACGCCGGGCCCCTTTGCGATAAATATCGCAACGTATATCGGCTCGGAAATGGGTGGAAGCTTTGGCGTATGGGGCAGCATTTTCGGTGCGTTCTGTGCAACGCTCGGTGTGGTTATGCCGTCGTTTATTATAATTCTCATTGTGGCTAAATTCTTTGAAAAGTTCAAGGAAAGCAAAGCCGTAAAGGGTGTTATGTCAGGACTTAAGCCGGCGGTTATCGGACTTATTGCGGCGGCGGTTATCTCAATCGGCAAAACTGTGTTTGAACCGTTTTTTGTAAACTCAATAAACTTTGCTAACCCCATGCTGTGGGTGTCAGTGGGCATAACGGTAGTTATGGGCGTTCTTGCGTTCCGCAAGGTACATCCGATAATTATAATCTGCCTCTCGGCTGTGGTCGGAATTGTTGCAGGGTTTGCACTGTAAAAAATAAGGCTGTTGCACGATGCAACAGCCGCAGACTGTCGAAGAACCCGACTTTGCATCAAGCAAAAATCGGGTTCTTCTTCGTTTTTATTAAAAATTCGACAAAATCAAATAATTTGGAAGGGGTATTGTTCCTCTTCCATTTCCATTTTGCAAGCTTTTTCAAATTCA
>JAFQJD010000011.1 GCA_017415105.1 Clostridia bacterium
AAAGACATTTCATACAGACCGTGACAATCATCAATTACCGTTCCGAACAAGTGCTGAATACTGCCATAAACCATATTGGTTGACAATATCCCGACAAGGTTATTTTGAGATAAGATATAGCCGAGATTGGCGGCAACGGTAGTTTTACCGCTGCCGTGACCTCCGCATACTGTTATTATTTTTCCCATTATCAAGCTCCTTTCCTGACCTTGTTCCGAATTGGAATAAGGTTATTACATTTTTGCAACTTTAATAAGGCTATCCCGAATATCCATACCGTCTATTTCATTTCCAAGCGAAAACCATCCGGGCTGTTCTTCTCTTGCAAAGAGTTCTATCCGTGAAATATCACCAACAAGCTCCACAATCCTTTTCCTGACTTCATCAGGCTTTTTGCTATGTGCTTCAATCGGTGTATCTATAACGGAATGTACTCCCTTTGAAATTCGTTTTGGATTTCCTTTAGTTGCTATTATGCAGATTTCAGGGTTAGCCCTCGTCCAGAAGCCTAAACCCCAAAACCATTTTTCAGTTTGCTTCTTACAGCGTTTTACCCAGCAGAATCCCAAAGTTTTATATTGGAATCCCCACCGTTTTATTGTTTCAAGACCTTCAAGCAAGCACGGAAATGTTACCCAAAGAAAGAGGATACAATCATCATCCGCAATCTCTGATACGGGAAGTGAAAATATATCCTCTTTGCTCATTGTTCTGTAATGATTTTCTGCACTTCGCCCCTGACCTTTTTTAGAATAAACCTTATACTGCCACGGTGGATCGGCATAGATACATTTAAACTTCATGCTCTGCACCTCGTTCTGCTTCAGCTATTTCTTTTATTTTCATACCGATTGCATAAACTACCGATACCGTAACGCTGTTTCCGGCTTGCTTGTATAACTGTGCATCCGAATTTACCGCCGCAGCTTTATCAAAATATTTATCCTCAATAGCCTGTAATCTCCAAGCCTCACGGGGCGTTAATCTGCGTATTCTGATACAGCAGCCAAAGGTTTCCATATCCATATTGTAGATACACTTTTCACAACTGCATATTGCAATGCCGTGTTTATCCTGAGTAGTAAGACAAAACATAGGCTCTCCGCTTTCCTTCATTCTCCGTCCGTTTTGTCTTTTAGTTTCTCTGTCAGGTGTTATAAAAGCTCTGACACAGACACAAAGAACGCCGGAATTATCCCCTGAACGGTTCGTAATTCCGGCGTTTATTCTTGCTTTAACACATCTTGAAATGTTTGTTATAACGCTGTTTTTGTTTAAATCCATAAAACTGAAATTTGTTAAATATAGTCCTGTTTTTGCACCCTGACCGCCACCATTGGCTGTCATAGTGGTTGAGCAACCTCTGACATCATATACACGGTTGCCCTGTTGTCCTCCTATAAGTTGGATAAGACTTTTTCCGTCTGTTGCTGTGATAGGAAATACTTTTCGTCCACTACGGGTTCCAGTATATCTTCGAGCGACAATATATATTCGCTCTCTGTTTTGAGGAACGCCAAAGAATCTTGAATTAAGAAGTCCGTACTCAATATCATAGCCGAGTGAGGCCAACGAATACAAAACCTCGGTAAAATCCCATCCGTGATTAACGGATAAGAGATTTTTAACATTTTCAATGATAAGCCATTCGGGGCGATTTTCGGGAGCTTTGCCTTTGAGCAGCCTAATAAGTTCAAAAAACAAACCGCTTCGCTCTCCGTTAATCCCTCTTTGCTGACCGCAGACTGAAACATCCTGACAAGGGAATCCCGCTGTCCAGATGTCAGCGTTTGGAACGCTTTCGGGTGTAACTGTTCTAATATCCTTTTCATACCAACAATCGCCCTCCTTCATATCATGTATGGCGTTAAAACTCTTAACCGCAAATGTATCTATTTCACAGTAGCCTACCTTTTCAAAACCAACTTTTTCAAGTCCTAACGAAAAGCAGCCTATCCCTGCAAAAAAATCAATAAATTTCAAAAGCTTTCACTCCTTTTGCAGATTGCAAGGAGCAATCTACAGTTAGTTATTCTGTAATAGCTTTCGACTGATTTCACCTCTACCAACAAATACTATGTGAATATTGCTTGTGTTCTCTAAAATCACAAGCTCCTGTGCCTGATTTCTGTTGACAGATAAGGTAACAGTTGACGGTATAACCTTATCGCTTGAGTCTGTTTCGCTGTCAGCGTTTCTTGTTGACAATTCCTCTGCACTACTATTAGATACCCCTATAACCTCTACATACTGTAAATCGGTATATTCAGAAAGCATCTTAGTTTCGTTCAGGAATCCATAGACAGAAACAACATCACCGGGCATTATCTTACCCGATACACTTGAAGCAAGACTATCTACCGTAACGGATATAGCAAGTTTTTCAGAGCCGTCCATTTCGTATAATGCTTTATCTGATACTGAACTAATATCCGTGAACTTCTGCATCACAAGATTATCCTCCGGCAACAACTGAACAGATGCAACCTTACCAATGATTTTCTTTTTATCGGTTATTGTATTTTCCGTTACAGCTTGCTTTGGTAGTTGCTTGATTTCAAGCATA
Organism: Clostridia bacterium; assembly: GCA_017415105.1. Taxonomy (GTDB): domain Bacteria; phylum Bacillota; class Clostridia; order UBA1381; family UBA1381; genus Ornithomonoglobus. Next base: position 2,567 of record JAFQJD010000011.1, read on the forward strand.
TCCTCGGTAATCTGTGTGTTCTTTTCAATCTGTCTTGTTACCTTTACCACATCAACCAATTCTGCCATATTTTTAT
>JAFQJD010000012.1 GCA_017415105.1 Clostridia bacterium
AAAGGATATGGGCGGTGATTGGCTTGATGTTGGTGGCGGTGCTGGCGGTATGGTAAATCCGTTGCAGATTAGACCTATGCCCGAAGATGATGACGATGAAACAGGCGAATATGAAGAAAACGATAATTTAAGACTTCACAGTAAAGAAAATAAAGGTATGGGGGATTTGGCTCTACACCTTAAAACTCTTGAAATCTTTTTCAGTCTGTATTTGCCTGAAATCAGCGATTACGAAAAGGCGTATCTGAACAAAGCACTCAGGGAGCTTTACGAGAAATACGGAATTACACTCACAATGAAACTAAAGGATAAGAAGATTGACCGTTATCCAATAATTAAAGATTTATACGATTATCTTCAGGAGAAATCCGGCGATAAAACCCTGCCCGAAGATGAAACAGAAAACTACCGTCATCTTGCTTGCCTTTTGGAAAATGCAGCTATCGGACAGGACAGCTTTTTATGGAACAGTCAGACAAGTATTAAACCGCACTCTAAATGGATTTGTCTTGATACACATTCCTTGCAGAACAGCAGCGATAAGGTTATCAAAACACAGTATTTCAATATCCTTACTTGGGCTTGGGAGCAGATGAGTATTGACAGAACAGAGAGAGTATTGCTTGTATGTGACGAGGCATATCTGATGATTGATAATAAAGTGCCTCAAAGTCTGGTTTTCTTGCGTAACTGTGCAAAGAGAGCAAGAAAATATGAAGCCGGATTGATGATTATATCACACAGCGTTGTTGACTTTCTTGATCCTTCAATTAAGATGTACGGTCAGGCTCTTTTGGATATTCCGTGTTATAAAATCCTTTTCGGTGCAGACGGTCAGAACTTAAAAGAGCTTGCAGAACTGTATAATCTCACAGAGGCAGAAAAAGAATTACTGCTTGCTAAAAAGAGGGCGGTTGCTCTGTTCTGCTGTGGTGCAAAGAGGTTGAGTGTTAAATTTGACCTTCAGCACAAACTCAAATACATTAGCGGAGGCGGTAGATAAGGCTAAGTGTTAGGAGGTGTTTGCCATTAGTGCAACAGCAGCAAAGGTCTTGATACAACTTGCTATTCAGGTTGTAACAGACGAGGAAACACGAAAAAAGGTTATTGCAGTAGCATTGATTCCTGTAATATCCGTAGTAATGATACTTTCAATGGCTTACTATATTTTGACGAATCCCCTTGACTTTTTGAGCAGTTTATTCGGCGGTGATGCAACAAACACCGCCTATGCTCAAGCTCTGCAAGATGATTACGGCTACATAGGAACAGATGCAGTAATTGACATTACGGGCGATTATGTAGAAAGTCAAACCCCCTTGTTTATTCAATGGGATAAAAGGTGGGGTAATTACGCTTACGGCAGAAGCGGTACAATCGGTTCAAGCGGATGCGGCCCCACATCACTTTCTATGGTTGTTGTCGGCTTAACAGGTGATACAACGGTAAATCCGAAAGTGGTTGCCGATTGGAGTGCAGCTAACGGTCACAGAGTAGAAGGTGTCGGAACTGCTTGGAGCTTATTCCCGGCAGGGGCGACAAAATGGGGTATCAACTGTGAAGAATTTTCGGTGTCATCATCACAGATTTCTCAAAAATTACGAGAAGGTAAAATCATAATTGCAAGTATGGGAAAAGGGCATTTTACAAGCAACGGGCATTTTATAGTGCTTCGTGGTATAACCGAAAGCGGAAAAATCCTTGTAAACGATCCCAATAGCCGTGATAAAAGTAATAAGGAGTGGAGCGTGTCAATTATAGTAAATGAGGCAAAAGGTGTATGGGCGTTTTGGAAGTGAGGTAGGTATGAAATGAACAAGAAAATGAATGTAGTCGAAATCTGTATATATGTTTTAATTATTGTACTTCTCATATTCGGTGTAGGTAAGGTAAAAAAAGAAGAACAACCGCAAACAACACCCCCGGCGGTTGAATTGCCGCAACAAAATATGGAGAGAGTGCAATGAAAGAAAACGAGGCGAAAATTAACAAAAGAATTTGACGGAAAGGAGGAATTGTATGGTCTATTATATCACTACACCCGAACATTTAAGCCTTATTAAAGAGCTTTGCGAGGAACGGAAAATCAACTTTGACTGCGTAACAAACATCAAAGATATTAAGCTGTTTGTAAACACAGAGATTAAGAAACTGGAGCATATAAAATTCTTTGTTATTGACCTTGACTGCCTTGAAAATACCGATAAAGAAATCTATGACAGTATTTGCGGTATGCGATATATGACAACAGCAAAAATAATTGTTGTTGCTTTGGGAAGGAGTACGAGCGATAGCCTTATAAATGCTCTGCGTGAAAGAAATGTGTGCAAGATTGTATTGTCAAAGGACAGAATCATTGCACAAAGAGAGATTGAAAGCTGTCTGACGGAAACGGAAACAAAGGAAGAATCCGTAACAAAAGTATTTGCAGAAACGCCTGTAAATCCCATTGCTCCGTCTGTAAAGCCGAGAACCGTAGAAAGTGTTAAAAGAGCGATTCCGGCAGTATCGAAGTCTATGATAACGATAGGTGTCTGCGGAATTGAACCCCATGTAGGTACAACACATCACGCTATGGCGATTACGGCATTTTTGACAAAGCAGAGAAAAAAGGCTTGCTATCTCGAAAGCAATATTCACGGTGATATTCAGAAAATGCTTGACATTTATGCCGGAAGTAAAAGCTCTGTTCGTGATGACGGAAGTATTTTGTGGAAGGGCATTACCATTTACCACAACTATTCATTTTTAGATGTTTTGGGAGAGGGTTATCAGTTTTATATTTATGACTACGGCGCTTGCCGA
>JAFQJD010000013.1 GCA_017415105.1 Clostridia bacterium
AAGGTTATTGATGAGGCTGTACATTACTTTAACTATATAAAACCTTTACGAAAACTAAAAAGAAAACCGCCTGTTCAATACAGACTTGAACAGGCAGCTTAAATTATTCTTTTTTGTGTCTACAAAGTATTGACTACTTCAACAGGCACTTCATTTTTTGATTATTTCTCATCCTTGAAGCTGAACTCAAGATACGATTTATACTCTTCAAACGGTTTCAAAGTTACAAACGCATTGTTATCTATAAGACTCTCACCGCCGTAGTTGGTTGTTCTCGGCTCAAGACCTACAACGTATTCGCTTTCGCCCATCATTTTCCAGATAAGGAAATCAGGCATAGTGTCTCTCTTGTATGTAATATAAGCACCCATTTCACCGTTGGTGATACCCACAGTCTGTACATCGCCGTCTAAATCAACACCGATACATTCTTCTTCAATACCGTGAACGGGAGCTGTGATATCAGCGATTTCAGCCGGAACATTTGTAATCTTTGCACCGTCTGTTACTAACGGATAACCAAAGTTACAGTGATATGCAACTGCAAAATCCTCATCACCAAAGCCTTCGTTTACAAAAGTATCTTCAAGTGTAAATGTGTCAGAGAAAAGCTTTGTTTTAATAGTTCTTTTCATAACAAGGTTTTCCCCGAAAACTATTGACTGTCTTACGTGACCTGAAATTTCAATAACGTAATCGTCGCCAACCCAGTCTGCGAACACGCTTACTTTCTCGGCAGGTGTGTGTGCGATTCTGTCGTGAAGACCGTAATCACCAACGGGACCACCGATGTTTTTAAGACCGCAGGTTGTAACAAGACCGCCATAGAAGCCTCTTAACCAGCTCTTTTCGTCTTTGTCATAAAAGCGTGAATCTGTGATACCTGTTTTTGAAAACCACGCAACGGCTTTTTCTTTGTAGAACGCCTGTGCGATATCCATACCACGGTCGGGAAGGATGGTAAAACGGATAACACCTGTATTTACCTCGATTGCACGGACGCCCTTTGCTTTTCCGTCATTAAAGATAAAATCACGTACACCGCCTATCTGCTCAACAGAGCCGACACGTTTTAAAAGTTCTGTTTTATTCATAAAAACAACCTCCTTATAATTTTTTATTTGACTTTTTATATATTTTATTATAAAATAATAATCAGAAAATGTCTTTAGCACATTTTTTGATAAATTTATCATTTTTTCCGAGGATTAGATATGTTTCCGTTAACACAGGTAAAAAACGATATCGAGCTTGATGGGTTTCACAGTATATACTATTTTGAGTTCGGCAAGGATTATTATCATTTACCCGAAAACCACGATTACTGGGAAATGGTGTACGTGGATAAGGGCGAAATAATTGCATTGTCTGACGGTAAAAGCAGTAAGCTTTGTGAAGGTCAGGCAATTTTCCATAAGCCGGGTGAAATGCACGCTCACACGTCAAACGGTGAGGTAGCAAACAATATGCTTGTGGTTTCATTTTCGTGCAACAGTGAGTGTATGACGTATTTTGAAAATAAGTCGTTTGCACTTGATAAAACATTGAAAACACTGCTTTCACTCTTTTTAAAAGAGGCAGAAAATGCTCTTGGCAAAATATCGAATAACTATTATGACAAAACACCGCTTGACTTTTCAAACGGCAAATTCGGCTCAGCACAGCTTGTGAAATTCCATTTTACAGAGTTTCTGATAAAGCTGTTAAGAGGCAAAGCTGATATGAGTTCAAATATCTCAGATACACGTCAGGTATCACAGGACACATTAGCTGAAATGATTGTTGCATATATGAAAAATAATATATATTCACAAATCACCTTGAATGATATATGTGATAACTTCTTTTTAAGAAAATCACAGATAAGTATCATCTTTAAAGAATACACCGGTAAAAGTCCTATGCGTTATTATGCCGATTTAAAAGTAGGCGAGGCTAAAAAGCTTTTGCGTGAGGATATTTTGTCTGTCAGTGAAATATCCGAAAAACTTAATTATTCCGGAATACACAACTTCTCACGTGCATTTAAAGAAGTCACAGGATTTTCACCGATGGGCTATAAAAAAAGTATACTGTCTTATACAAAAACGGAGTAACAGTGAATTACTCCGTTTAATTATTCTATATAATTATAGACATACTTTGACGGGGAAACTCCCGTTATTTTTTTGAATTCCACAGAGAAATATTTATAATCGTCAAAACCGCACATTTCTGATATTTCTGTGAGTGAATAGTAGCCGGAGATAATAAGTGATGTGGCGTGTTTTATTCGTCGGGATATTATGTATTTTTTCGGAGATGTACCGAATTCACGATTGAACAGTTTTCTGAAATAAGTATCGCTTATCATTGATTGTTGTGCTGCTTTGTGGAGCGAGAAGTCGTGTTTCAAATAATTTTCCTTTATATATTTAACTGAAGGGTATATTTTGGATTTTACGTTATCAGTAGGCAGATTATCACGGTAGAGCTCTGCAAAAATTCTGTTCAGAACAGACGATGAGTTGTGTTTATAAGATATATCCTTTTTTCTCCATACTTCAAGAATTTCTGAAAACAGCGAACGGTATTTATCATAGTCCTCGGGTTGAAAAAACTCCACTTCCTTTGAGTAATAGTTAAAAGCTTTAAAGTGAACAACAATCATTTTATCTTTACGTGCAGTTCTTTTATAACTGGTATCTGTAGGAAAGAAAGCGATAGAATTGTTGCAGAATTCAATCTGTTTTCCGTTATTCTCTATCACGGTATCCGCCTCTATTCTGAAGGATAACGCATCAAAATTTCGATTTGAATTTAAAGACTTTATATTAACCTGATCAAGATAGAGAACGTCAATAATTTCAAATACGATTAGATCTTGTTCAAAAATCACGATAAAAACCCCCTTTATCAAGCATATTTTAACATAACTGTTTCGAAAATTCAACCTTTTTAAATGTTTTTTTAGTGTACAGACATTTTTTTTAGTAGTATAATGTGCATATAAAATCAAATTTTGGAGGTAGACTTTGATGAATGAAAGAAGAAAAATTTTTGAAAAGTTTGAGGAGCAGAGAGAATTCTGGGAGGACAGAGTGAATCACGGCATCGAGCAGTATCGTAAAGGATATGCAGGTATAACTGTCAAGGATAAGGACGGACAGGTAATCCCCGATGCAAAAATCAAGCTCACACAGAAAACACACGAATTCAAATTCGGTGCTAACCTTTTTATGCTTGATGAGCTTGAAACTGATGAGAAGAATGAGAAGTACAAAAAGTATTTTGCAGATACTTTCAATATGGCAACACTTCCGTTTTATTGGGATGCAACAGAACCTGAAAAAGGCAAAACAAGATATGAAAAGGACAGTGTTCCGATGTATCGCAGACCACCTATTGATTTATGTATAGAGTTCTGTGAAGAACACGGTATAGAACCTCGTGAGCATGCACTTGCGTATGACAATCTTTTTCCGGAATGGCTGAAAGATGCAAGTGTTGCCGAAGTAAAGCTTGCTCTTGAAGAAAGATACAAGCAGATTTCGGAGCGTTACAAGGATAAAATACCTACTATTGAGGTAACAAATGAAATGGAATGGCGCAATCCAAAAACTAAATTTTATGATGAAGCGGACTACATTGAATGGTGCTTTAAACTTGCTGAAAAATATTTTCCCGCTAATCAACTTGCGATTAACGAATATGCAGGAGCATGGAGAGAAGCAGCGAGAACAAGAGACCGCTACTATGCATATACGGAAGCTGCTATACTTAAAGGTGTGAGGATAGATGCAATTGGTCTACAGTATCATATGTTTGAAGAGAAAGAGGACGAGTATGAGGCCACTCGATTGTATTACTCGCCGGAACAGCTTTACAAAATTATGGATTTGTATGCAAACTTTGGCAAACCGTTACAGATTACTGAAATAACAATTCCTGCATATTCAAATGACCCCGAGGATGAGGCGATTCAGGCAGAAATGCTTGAACTTCTATATTCGATATGGTTCTCACACCCGAATATGGAGCAGATTATATACTGGAATCTTGTTGATGGATATGCAGCATTTGCTCCGCAAGGAGACATGACTGCAGGTGAAAACTATTACTATGGCGGACTTATCCGTTTTGATATGACACCAAAGCCTGCATACTATGCGATCAAGAACCTTATAGAAAAGAAATGGCATACGGAAGCAGAAGTTGTTACAAACAAGAACGGCAAAGCCACTTTTAAGGGCTTTTATGGTGAGTATGATGCCGAGATTACAGTCAACGGCAAGGTTATAACAAAAACAATAAATCTTAAGAAAAAAGGTAAAAATGAGTTTGTTTTGGAGGTGTAAAAAGATGTCAATTAAAGAAATGATATTAGAAAACGTAAATACACATTCAAATCCGTCTGAACTGAAAATTACGGATATAAGAGTAGCAAATATCAACGGTGCACCAAAGCACTGTCCCTTGATTAAGGTCTATACAAATCAGGGACTCATAGGCTATGGCGAAGTGCGTGATGCATCAAGTGCTACATATGCACTGATGCTAAAGTCAAGACTTGTAGGTGAAAACCCTTGCAATGTCGATAAGCTATTCAGAAGGATAAAACAATTTGGTGGTCATTCCAGACAAGGTGGTGGCGTATCTGGTCTTGAAATAGCACTTTGGGATTTGGCTGGTAAAGCATGGGGAGTGCCATTATGGCAAATGCTCGGCGGCAAGTTTCGAGATAAAGTAAGAATGTACTGTGACACAGATGTAGACGGTAAGCATACAGGAACAGATATGGGTCATGCTCTAAAGAAGCGTATGGAACAAGGCTTTACATTCTTAAAGATGGATTTGGGAATTGAACACCTTCTGGATGAACCGGGATGCCTTAATGCACCGATAGGCTTTTTGGATGATATAAAGAAATACTCAATGAAGGCAATTATGCATCAGGGTGGTTCAATTGATATGGATATGATGCTTGGTAAGAACTATGAAACCTTTACTATTCCGCATCATGCAACAGGTATTCATTTAACTCAAAAAGGAATGGATGTACTTGAAAACTACGTAAAAGAAGTTCGTGATGTAATAGGCTATGAAGTTCCTTTGGCTATAGATCATTTCGGACATATAGCTATTGAGGACTGTATAATGTTTGCAAGACGTCTTGAAAAGTATAATATCGCTTGGATAGAGGATATTGCACCATGGCATTATACAAAGCACTATGAAAAGATTGCACATGCTTGTAATGTACCCATCTGTACCGGTGAGGATATCTATCTTGCTGAAAACTTTGAGCCTCTTATGCAGTGTGGCGGAGTTTCAGTTGTACACCCTGATATGCTTACTGTTGGCGGTGCATTGGAAATGAAAAAGCTTGGAAATATGTGCGATAAATATGGTGTTGCAATGGCAATACATATGGCAGAAAGCCCAATTGCGTGCATGGCTGCTATTCATGCAGCTGCAGCTGTTCAGAATTGTCTTGCTGTAGAATTTCATTCAGTTGATATTCCATGGTGGAATGATTTGGCAATTGGAATTGACAATCCTTTATTTAAAGATGGATTTGTAAATGTTCCAAATAAACCGGGACTTGGAATAGATGAGCTGAATGAAGAGCTCATAGCAGAGCATATGCACGAAAAATACCCCGGTCAGTGGGAGCCTACAACAGAATGGGATAACGAATGGGCAAACGACAGGGAGTGGAGCTAATGTTGAAAATTAAATGGATAGGTCAGAACGGATATATTCTTAATGACGGAAAAACTACCATCTGCATTGACCCGTATTTATCGGATGTTGTAAACCGTGTTGCAAACAGACCGCGGATGGTAGAAGCACCGTTTAAGCCGGAGGAATTAAAATGTGAGATGGTTATATGTACACATAACCATCTTGACCATGTAGATATTGATGCAATTCCGTTTATGGACAAAAAAATGATGTTTTTAGCACCGTCCGATGCGGAAAGTACACTTAAAGATTGTGGTGTTACAAAATACCAATCGTTTGATGAGGGCGACTCAATAACCATAGGTGATTTTGAACTAAACGCCGTATTTTCAGACCATACTGTTCCGGCAGTAGGGGTAGTTATAAAGCATAGCGGAATTACTATGTATTTTACCGGTGATACAGAATATAACGAAAAGCTTAAGGAAGTTAAATGTGATATGCTTTTCGTGTGCATTAACGGCAAGCTTGGCAATATGGATGTAAACGAAGCAATAAGACTTACTAATGAAATAAATCCAAAAGTTGGCATACCTACTCATTACGGTATGTTTGAGAGCAACACGGAAAATCCCGATAAATACACATTAAATGTTGATAACGGCTTTGAAATGGAATATAACAGGGAGTACAGCATTTCTGAGGTGATGAGTAATGTTTGATTTAACAGGAAAAACAGCTCTTGTCACCGGCTCAACGCAGGGTATCGGATTTGCGATTGCAAAGACTCTTGCAGAGCATGGAGCAAAAGTATTTGTGGCTGGTGCAGAGGATAGGCAAAAATGTATTGATGCTTCAGAAAAAATCCTGAATTCCGTGCCGGTTACAGCAAATCTTCTAAATCCCGAAAGTATAGACAGTTTATATGAACAAACAGGAGAGGTTGATATACTCGTCTTAAATGCGTCAATTCAGTATAAAAGGAAGTGGGACGAGTTTTCCTCAGAGGAATATGATGAGCAGATGGGCTGTAATGTAAAGAGCAGTTACTTTCTTATAAGGAAGTATGCAGAGGGTATGAAAAGGAAAAAATGGGGACGAATCGTGACAATCGGAAGTGTAAATCAGTATAACCAGCATCCCGAACTATCGCTTTATGCTATGACAAAGGCGGCTCAAATGAAGATGACAGAAAACCTTGCACCAATTCTTGCACCGTTTGGGATAACGATTAACAATGTAGCACCGGGTGCAATCAACACACCAAGAAATGAAAATGCACTTGCGGATGACAGATTCAGAACGGCAGTTGAATCAAAAATCCCTTGCGGATTTATAGGCACACCTGAAGATGTGAGCCCTGCTGTGTTGCTTTTAGCATCTGATGAGGGCAGATACATAACGGGTGCAGAAATAAAAGTAGATGGCGGAATGAGCTTGTAAGAAAGGGATAAATAAAATGAATTTTAACGTAAGAGAAGAAGTAATAGCATTAACACCTCAGTGGAAAGGTGAAAGACTTCCCGATGGAAGACCGAAAGTAGATGAGAAATACTTAAAAGCATTAAAGACACTGACACTTGAAGAGGTTTGGAAGCCAATATTTGTAAAGGGCTATGAAAGCCAGTTTGAGGGCAGACTTCATACACTGCACGATGATGGACGAAAACTCATCGGGCGTGCTGTAACGGCTACATACTGTCCGTTCCGCCCTGACCTTGACGAAGTCACAAAAGATATAGGAAGATCAGAGAACAGAACAGGTACATATAATCAGTGGGTAATAGACAGCCTGGGTGAATACGATGTTCCGGTAATAGATATGTATGATAAGATTTACAAAGGAACTTTCTTGGGCGGAAACCTCACTACTGCGATAAAAAACAAAACAAAGAACGAAAACGGCGGTGCAGTAATCTGGGGTGGTGTGCGTGACACAGAGCAGATGAAAAAGATAGAGGACACGCAGGTATATTATAGAGGCATTGACCCGACACCTATCCGCGATTTTATAATGACCGGATTTAATACCGTAACAAGAATCGGCAGTGCTGTATGCTTGCCGGGTGACGTCGTATTTGGTGCCGGCGGCGGAGTGCTTTTTATACCGAGCCATCTGGTGGAAGAGGTTGTCGGAGGTGCGGCAAAGACACAGGTTAAGGATCTGTTCGGATTTGAAATGATAACACTCAATAAGTTCACAACGGCACAGATAGACAAAAATACATGGACAAAGGATATGCTTGACTTATTGATGGAGTTCATCGAAACTGACGATAGAGCAGCGGAATACAGGGGACTTGACTGGTCATTGGAATACGACCTTGCAATAAACGGAGATCCTAACGATACACAGTCGGCACTGTAATGAAAAAACAGCAGTATGCAAATGCACTACTGCTGTTTGTTTTCTTTTAACTTAACTTTTTGGCTGCCTCAATTGCTATAGCACACTCGACACGTTTCTTTTCAAATTCACACGCAAGCTCGTATGGTTTATTGATATCACCATTGAAGTTTTGTGCATTTGCACTGCAGCCGCCGCTGCAATAGAATTTTGCAAAACAGTTTTTGCACTTATCTTTTGTGTATATGTTTGACTTTTCAAAGTAGTCACGTATTTCGGTATTGAGTTTGCCGTCATAGACGTTACCCATAAGGAAATCATGGTTACCTACAAACTGATGGCAGGGGTAGAGGTCGCCGTTTGCGGCAACTGCCAGGTATTCATGGCCTGCACCACAGCCGGAAAGACGCTTTATTGCACAAGGTCCCTGGTCAAGGTCCACCATAAAGTGGAAGAAGTTGAACCAGTTTCCGTTTTTCCAACGCTTTAAGTATTCCTCTGCAAGCTTTTCATATTCTGCAAAGACTTCGGGAATATCAGCTTCAGAGAGTGCATAATCCTCGCTATCCGGTGCAACAACCGGCTCAACACTTGTCTGCTTGAAGCCGAGGTCAGCAAGATGGATTACGTCCTCTGCAAAGTCTTTGTTAAAAGCAGTGAAAGTACCACGCACATAGTAGTTATCCTGATTACGGCTTTCTGCCATGTCTATGAACTTTGGAAGAATACTCTCATATGTACCCGAACCGTCAACACGTGTACGCATACGGTCATTGACTTCTTTTCTGCCATCTATACTCAGTACTACGTTTGATATATTCCTGTTTATATATTCTTTCTTTTCATCATCAAGAAGAACACCGTTGGTTGTTATTGTGAAACGGAAATTCTTACCGTGCTTTTCGCCCTGTTCTTTGGCATACTCGGTGATTTCCTTTACAACCCCGAAATTCATTAACGGCTCACCGCCGAAATAGTCAAGCTCGATGTTTTTTCTGTTACCGCTGTTTGCGATAACAAAATCAATTGCTTTTTTACCGGTCTCGGCACTCATAATGCCACGTTCGCCGTTATATTCGCCCGTACCTGCAAAGCAATATTTACAACGTAGGTTGCAGTCGTGGGCAATATGAAGGCATAACGCCTTTACAACACTCTGCTTGTTCCAGTTTTTTGCAAATTCCTCGTAGCAGTCATCGCAGAAAAGCTGACCGTTTCTGAAAAGCTCGCAAATATCAAGATAGCTGTCTTTGATTTCATCTGACGGGTATTTCTTTGCCAACTCGTCGTGGATAAACTGCGGACATTCTTTTTCGGGTACAAACGGCTCTAAAAGATAGTCAAGCATATCGTAAAGACAGTCATCAACAACGTGGACTGCACCTGAGTATATATCAAGAACAATGTTCATATCGAACATTTTATATTTATGTATCATTTAACTGTTATCCTTTCGTATAATTTAATAACTAAAACAATACGCTTGACGCACTGAGCGTCAAGCGAATGTCCGTTTAGTTATTCAGCGTGCTCACACTTCTGATTAGCAACTGTGCAGGAAGTCTTACAAGCTGACTGGCATGATGTCTGGCACTCGCCGCATCCGCCCTTAACAGCTGATTCCTTAAGGTTAGCCTTATTCAAGGTCTTAACGTGTTTCATTGTATTTACCTCCTCTTAGATAGTAAAGCATACTGCTATAATGCCATTATAACACATAATTATGAAAAAATAAAGTCTTTTTTGAAAAAAATTCACATTTGCGAAAAAAGTTGTTAATTGACAAAAAAAGTAACCTATGGTATAATTAAAGTATAGTTTGGGAGGAGTGCACGATGAAGAGAATAATAGCTTTAATAAGTGCATTTTTTATGCTTTTTATGCCCTCTGCCGGTGCGATTTATTCGGGTGCACAGATATATGGCAGTATGGAGCAGGTATTTGGATGGATAGATGAGAAAGTATCACCGCTTGGTGATACTGATTCTGTTGCCGCAGATTACTATGTAATGGCAAAAAAGCGTTCCGGAGACGTTTTTGATTATAACAAGTATGTGAAGATTACAAATTCCAAGACACCTGTAACGGTGCAGGACGCACAACGTATTGTAATGGCAAACACTGCCGCAGGCGGAAGGATGCCTGTGAAGTTTGTTGCAGACTGTACATACAATTGCGAATTTGTCCGTGCATCTGATATTGCAGGTGCGATTACGGCACTTTTAAGCGGCGAATATAAAATTGAATCTCAAAAGACCGACATAAACAGACTTGCTGTCGGTCTGCTTTCGATGCAGAATACTGACGGAAGCTTTGACGGTAATGTATTATCAACTGCAAAAAGCATAATTGCTCTGTCTTTTATTTCGGGTAACTGTTATGTTGCAAAAGGTACCCAAATGGGTGAAAAATACCGTTATGATGTCAACGCATCAATTCTTCGTGGTGTAAACTATCTTCAGAACAGCAAAAACGAAGATTTCGGATTTGGAAGTGTTATGAACACGGCATTTGTTGTTATGGCACTTGATTGTGCGGGTGTAGATGCAGATAATGATCCCGGATTCTCTGACGGGGTATCCTCGACATTTTCTGCTCTTATGTCATACCGTAATGAGGATGGCAGTTTTGGTACACATCCTGACGATACCGCTATAGCATCGTGTGCACTTGTAAGCCATCTGCGTGCTATGCAGGGTAATTCTGCGTTTTTTGCGTTACGTACAGAGGATATGCCATATAACCCGAATGACTATATTGAGGATATAAACCATTCAGGTGAGGGTTTGAAAATTGAAACTCAGGAAGAAATTGTTGTTTCGGATAACGATGCAAAACTGGAAGCTGACACAACAGAAAAACCGTATGAGCTTACAGCACCTGTTGCAGCAGAAACCGAGCCTTACAGTGCTGAACGTAAATCATCAAAGCTTCTGGCAGTTGTTGTTATAGTACTGTCGGTTATTGTGGTTGCGGCACTTGTTACAGGCTTTGTTGTATATGTTGTATATGCAAGACCACGGAAAACATATCATACCAAAAAATCAGATGATGAAGATGACTGTATACTCAAATAACCTGACAATTAACATTTAACGCAATAAAGAAGGAGGTTTTTCGTTTGAGTAAACTTCATATGGGAATAGATGTCGGTTCAACTACTGTTAAGATAGTTGTGCTTGACGATGACAAAAATATAAAATATTCTGAATACAGACGTCACTATTCGGACATCAAAAGTACTGTCCTCGCACTTTTCGATGAGGTAAAGAAAACGGTCGGTGCGAGTGAATTCAGTGTTGTAATAACAGGTTCGGGTGGTTTATTGCTTTCGGAGATGCTCGGACTTGAATTTGTTCAGGAGGTAATTGCAAATAAAACTGCAATTGAGACCTTTTTACCGGACACTGACGTTGTAATTGAGCTTGGCGGTGAGGATGCAAAGATTTTGTATCTCACGGGCGGACTTGAACAGCGAATGAACGGAACTTGTGCCGGAGGTACGGGTTCGTTTATTGACCAGATGAGCATACTTTTAAAAACTGATGCTGACGGGCTTAACGACCTTGCAAAGAAGCATACTACAATATATCCTATTGCGGCACGGTGTGGTGTATTTGCAAAATCTGATGTTCAGCCACTCTTAAACGAAGGTGCGGCACGTGAGGACGTTGCAGCATCTGTTTTGCAGGCGGTTGTAACACAGACGATTTCAGGTCTTGCACAGGGCAGACCGATAAAGGGCAATATCGTATTTCTTGGCGGACCTCTGCATTTTCTTACACAGCTTCGTGTACAGTTTGAAGAAACTTTAAAAGAGAACACAACATCATTTAATACGCCTGATAATGCACAGCTTTTTGTTGCAATCGGTGCGGCACTTACCAATACTGACGGTGAGGCAGCGACAGTTGATGCACTGACCGAGCGACTTAAAAACTCACACGGTGTTGATGCTGAAATAACTCGTATGCCAAAGCTTTTTGAAACAGAAGAGGATAAAAAAGAGTTTTTTGAACGCCACGAGAAAGATACTGCCATAAGAGGTGATATATCTCTTGCAAAGGGTCCGGTATTTCTCGGACTTGATGTTGGGTCAACCACTATTAAGTGTGCTGTTATTAACGAAAACGACGAAATCATATATTCATATTACGGTAAAAATGAGGGCAGTCCTATAACTTGCGGTATAAACATTATGCGTGAGCTTTATGAGAAGCTTCCAAAGGGTGCATACATAGCAAACGGCTGTACAACAGGTTACGGTGAGCAGCTATTAAAAACCGCTTTCAGAATTGATGAGGGCGAGATTGAAACAATCGCACACTATAAAGCGGCAAACCACTTCAGACCGGGCGTTGATTTCATAATCGACATCGGCGGTCAGGATATGAAATGTATGAAGATTAAAAACGGCGTAATAGATTCTATTATGCTTAATGAGGCATGCTCATCAGGATGTGGCTCGTTTATACAGACATTTGCAGAATCTCTGGGTTATGACTCAATATCATTTGCGGAGGAAGCATTGACAGCCGAAAACCCTGTTGACCTTGGCACACGTTGTACAGTATTTATGAACTCACGTGTGAAGCAGGCACAAAAAGAGGGTGCGACGGTCGGTGATATAAGTGCGGGACTTTCGTATTCTGTTGTGCGTAACGCACTTTACAAGGTTATAAAGCTTCGTGATCCGTCACTTATGGGTGAGAAGATAGTTGTTCAGGGCGGAACATTCAACAACAACTCGATTCTGCGATGTTTCGAGCTTTTAACGAAGAAGAATGTAACACGGCCTGATATTGCCGGAATAATGGGAGCATTCGGCTCTGCACTTATCGCAAAAGAACGATGGGCAGGCGGTGAATGTGATATTATAACACGTGATGAGCTTGATACGTTCAGGTTTACAACAACACTTACACGTTGTGAGAAATGTAATAATCACTGCCAGCTCACAGTAACCGATTTTGGCGACGGAAGCAAGTTTATTTCCGGCAACCGATGTGAGAGAGGTGCCGGCGAGGAATCCAAGAAAAAGGATATACCAAACCTTTACGATTACAAATATAAACGTGCATTCAGATACAAGGGATTAAAGGCAGACGAGGCACCGCGTGGCGTTATTGCAATGCCGAGGGTTCTCAATATGTACGAGAACTATCCGTTGTGGTTTACTTTCTTTACTGAGCTTGGCTTTTCAGTGAAGCTTTCAGGAAGAAGTACACACGCAATGTATGAAAAGGGTATTGATTCGATACCGTCAGAGAGTGCGTGCTATCCTGCAAAGCTTGTACACGGTCATATTGAGGATTTGCTTGAGAAAGGCTATAAAACAATATTCTATCCGTGTATTCCGTATGAGCAGATAGAATACAGTGCTGCAGGTAATCACTTCAACTGCCCGATGGTAACTTCATACCCTGAGGTCATATATAAGAATATGGACGCACTGCGTGAGGGTGATATAAAGTTCTTGTATCCTTTTATAAACCTTGCAGACCGTCCGTCTTTTAACAGACAGATGGCAAAAGCTCTTGTTGATTTTGATATTCCGTTTAAGGATATAAAATCAGCAGCTGATAAGGCATTTAGTGAGCTTAAAAGCTACAAAAACGATATACGCAAAAAGGGCGAAGAAACCTTAAAATGGCTTGATGAAAACAACAAACGTGGAATTGTACTTGCAGGCAGACCGTACCATATCGACCCTGAAATCAATCACGGTATTCCGGATATGATAAACAGCCTTGGTTTTGCAGTTCTTACAGAGGACAGTGTTGCACACCTCGGTGAGCTTGAGCGTGACATTCGTGTTGTTGACCAGTGGGCATACCATACAAGACTTTATGAGGCGGCATCAGAGGTTATAAAGAATGACCGTCTTGAGTTAATACAGCTTAATTCATTTGGATGCGGTCTTGATGCTGTTACAACCGATCAGGTTATGGAGATATTGCAGTCACATGAGCGTATTTATACAACACTCAAAATAGATGAGGTTTCAAATCTTGGTACTGCACGAATAAGAGTACGTTCTCTTAAAGCGGCGGTAAAGGAACGTGATATCAACAACTTCGTTCCGCAAAAGGTTGAGGATTATACAATAAACCGTGTTCAGTTCACTGAAAAGGAGAAGAAAAACCACACTATTATATTCCCACAGATGAGCCCGACGCATTTCGGACTGTTTGAGGCGGTATTCCGTGCGAATGGATATAATGCAGTTGTTCTTGAGCACGCAACACCGGAGGACGTTGAGGCAGGACTGAAAAGCGTAAATAACGATGCATGCTATCCGTCAATTCTTGTTACAGGTCAGCTTGTTAACGCATTTATATCCGGCAGATGTGATCCGGATAACACATCGGTTATGATAACACAGACCGGTGGCGGTTGCCGTGCTACAAACTATATCGCATTTTTACGTAAGGCTCTTAAGGAAGCAGGATATTCGCAAGTACCTGTAATATCACTTAACATTTCGGGGCTTGAAGGTAATCCGGGATTTAAGATAACGCCGAAGCTTGTCGATGGTGTTCTTAAGGCGTGCACGTGGGGAGATTTGCTCCTTTCGGTGTCGCAGCGAATACGTCCATATGAAATCAACGAGGGCGAAACCAACGAGGTATATAACCGTTGGCAGGCAAGACTGCATAACGATATCGTAAACAATAATGCAAAAAATCTCAAATTAAAACGTGTTATAGAGGAAATAATCGCTGATTTTGATGCAATTCCGATAGACGAAACGGTAAAGAAACCTAAAGTCGGAGTAGTGGGTGAAATACTTGTAAAATTCCATCCTGATGCAAATAACGATGTTGTTGGAGTAATAGAATCTGAGGGTGGCGAGGCGGTTATGCCGGGACTTGCTGACTTCTTCTTGTATTGTCTTTATAACAATAACTTTAAGCACGATAATCTCGGTACAAAAGCATCAACCGCACGTCTTTGCAATCTTGCAATATGGGGAGTTGAAAGCTACAGAAAGCATGCTAAAAAGCTTATGTCGGAAAATCCGAAATTCGCATCCCGTGCACCGGGGCACATCGCAGAAATTGCCGAGGAGGCTAAAAAGGTACTTCAGCTCGGTCACTGTACCGGTGAGGGTTGGTTCTTAACGGGTGAGATGATAGAGCTTATAAATTCGGGTGTTCCCAATATCGTATGTGTACAGCCGTTTGCGTGTCTGCCAAACCACGTAACCGGTAAGGGTATGATAAAGGAGTTACGCCGTCTGTATCCGCAGTCAAATGTCGTTGCAATCGACTATGACCCGGGTGCAAGTGAGGTTAATCAGCTCAACCGTATCAAGCTTATGATGGCAGTTGCGTTTGAGAATATCAAAAAGGAAGAAATGTTTGATACAATTCTGCATAAAAAACGACGCACAGAGCTTAAGGCACCTGAAAAGCAAGAGGTATAAAAGGATACAAGCCTGACCGTTACGGTCAGGCTTGTATGGGTTAAGTTGCGTGGTTGCTCGCGCTTCGAGCAGTGCATTAAAAAAGTGCATCAGCACGGGCCGATGCACGAAAAATGCATTGCCCTTTTGATACCACTCAAACTGAACAACACAAACAGTGCTCTCCATATGGGCATGCATTTTTGCCAAAATAAATAGAGAGACTGTTTTGTCTATATATTCAGTTCGAGTGGTACCCACATTATACCACATATTATCTCAATTGTCAAATAATTATTTTTTCAAAAACTCTTGACAATTAAATTATGGTGTGGTATAGTATATTCAACTAAAAACCATTGAAGCAGAAAAAAATCAGACACGGACTTTAAGAGCGAGCGGATTACGGTGTGAGTTCCGCAAAGGACACCTGAATAATATGGACTGCTGAGGGCGGTGTTAAATGCACCGACGGCTGATTCACGTTAAGAGTCGGAGATATAGAGGTATCTCGCAGAGGGGCAGTCAAATGCCTGAAACAAGGTGGCACCACGGATATATGTATATTCGTCCTTGACAGAAGTTTTACTGTCAGGGATTTTTTTATGAGGTGATACAGATGTTATTAACAAAACGATGGCGTAGCAATAATATAGACTAATAAGCAAATTATAAATAAATGGAGGAAATAAAAAATGGAGTATAATGGAATAAATTTTGATACATATTTTAAAAACTATCCGGACGAAAACGGATTTTTCGGCAAATACGGCGGTGCGTATATCACTGAGGATTTGAAAAAGGCAATGGAGGAGATTACAGAAGCATATTTCACAATCTGTAAATCTTCAAAGTTTATAAGCGAACTTCGCAGAATACGCAGAGATTTTCAGGGCAGACCGACGCCTATTTCACATCTTGAGCGTTTGTCAGAGTCGCTTGGCAATGTTCAGCTTTATGTTAAACGTGAGGACTTAAACCATACAGGTGCACATAAGCTTAATCACTGCATGGGTGAGGCACTTCTTGCAAAGTATATGGGCAAGAAAAAGGTAATTGCAGAAACAGGTGCAGGTCAGCACGGTGTTGCATTGGCGACAGCTGCTGCATATTTCGGTCTTGAATGTGATATTTATATGGGTACTGTTGATATTGCAAAGCAGGCTCCCAACGTCGCAAGAATGAAGATACTCGGTGCAAATGTAGTTGAGGTAAAAGAAGGTCTGCAGACACTTAAAGAAGCGGTAGATGCTGCATTTGCGGCATATGCCCGTGACTATAAGGACAGTATCTACTGTATCGGTTCAGTGCTTGGTCCGCATCCGTTCCCGATGATGGTAAGAGATTTCCAGAGCGTTGTAGGAATTGAGGCTCGTGAGCAGTTTATGGATATGACGGGTGAACTACCTGACGCTGTTGTTGCGTGCGTTGGCGGCGGTTCAAATGCGATGGGTATGTTCTCAGGCTTCTTGAATGACCCTGTTGATATTTACGGTGTTGAACCCTTGGGACGCGGTGAAAAGCTTGGTGACCATGCGGCAAGCCTTAAGTACGGAACAGAGGGCATTATGCACGGCTTTAACAGTATTATGCTTAAAGACGAAAATGGTGAGCCGGCACCGGTTTACTCGGTTGCAAGCGGTCTTGACTATCCATCATCAGGTCCGGAGCACGCATTTTTGCACGATCTGGGCAGAGTTAAATATGATGTTGTATCAGACGATGAAACAATTGATGCATTCTTTACTTTATCACGTCTTGAGGGAATTATTCCGGCAATTGAGAGCTCGCACGCAGTTGCGTATGCAATGAAGCTTGCAAAGGAAATGGGCAAGGGCTCAATTCTTATAAACCTTTCGGGCAGAGGCGACAAGGATATGGACTACATTATAGAAAAATACGGTATAAGATAACCGACAGCAGAGAGGTAAAAACTATGGGAATAGTATTTGAACAGGTTCTGATACTGTTTATATTTGTAACAATCGGATTTGTACTCGGCAGAACAAAGCTTGTAAACTCGGAACATTCGCAGATGCTTTCAAAGCTTTTGGTATATGTATTTTTGCCTTGTAACAACATAAAAGCTTTTTCTTCAAATTGCACACCGAAGTATTTGAGTGAAAACTATGTACTTGTCATAATCGGTTTTATTGTACTTTTCATACTGATGCTTGTTATCCATTTCCTTGCAAAACCGCTCACAAAAAACAAGTATGACAGATATGTATATGAATATTCAATGATAATGCCGAACTACGGATTTATGGGTTATGCATTGGCTGAAAGCTTTTTCGGTGAAGTGGGACTTTTAAACTTCATTATGTTTTCACTGGCATTTGCGGTATATATCTATACCATAGCCTTTACAAAGCTTACAAAAAGCGGGTTTGCACCCAAAAAGCTTGTGACAAATCCTGCTCTTGTGTCTATTGCAATTGGCTTGGTTCTTGGCTTGACACAGTTACCGATACCGTCGGTTATTCAGTCGGTATTAAGCAAGGGAAGCGTCTGTATGGCACCGGTGAGTATGGTGCTTGCAGGACTTGTTATCTCGGAATTCAATCTTAAAGAAATAGTTAAGAGGTGGGAGATATATCCGGTTACGTTTGTCAGATTACTTGGTGTTCCCATTCTTGCAGGAATAATTCTTAAGCTTTTAGGTGCTAACGAAACGATTTTACAGACGGTTGTGCTTTTTGCAGCACTTCCGTGTGGAATGAACACAATTGTGTTCCCGAAGCTTGTAAACGAGGATTGTCGTGCAGGAGCAGGTCTTGCACTTGTTTCGACGGTGCTTGCATGTGCAACAATTCCTGTGGTTATGTCGTACATATTTAATCTTGTATAAAAAGACGATTTAATCGTCTTTTTTTGCTTGACAAAAGGTTAGATTTATGATAGAATAATATCAAACGTATGTTCGATATGAAAAGAGGCGGATTTTATGGACAGGACAATACTGCACGTTGATGCGAACAGTTTTTTTGCATCGGTTGAGTGTGCACTTGATCCGACAATTAAAGATAAGCCGGTTGCGGTTGTTGGTGATGCAGAATCACGACGTGGCATTATTCTTGCGGCAAACTATATAGCGAAAAAGCAATACGGAATAAAAACAGCAGAGCCGATATGGCAGGCGGAACGAAAATGTCCTGACCTTGTAAAAAAGCCGTCAAATATGCGTATGTACAGAGTGTATTCCCGTAAGATGCGTGAAATTCTTTTGTCGTACAGTGATTATGTAGAACCGTTCGGATGTGATGAGGCATGGGTTGAGTTGCGTGGCACTATGCGAGGGCATGGGTTTGAGATAGCCGAACAAATACGTGAGCGTGTAAAGAATGAACTTGGGATAACAGTTTCTATCGGTGTATCATTCAATAAAGTATTTGCAAAACTTGGCTCGGACTTAAAAAAGCCCGATGCGGTATCTGAAATAACACGTGAGAATTACAAAGATATTGTATGGAAGCTACCGGTTGAGAGCCTGCTTTTTGTCGGTGGAAAAACAAAGGATGTCTTGAACCGTCGTGCTGTATATACTGTGGGCGACCTTGCAAATTCTGATCCGAATCTTATTTCTGCGTGGCTGGGCAAGAACGGATATCAGCTTTATATGTATGCAAACGGCAGTGATACATCGCCTGTGGCACTGTATGAGGAGGAATCTGAAGAAAAATCAGTCAGTGCAAGTACAACCTGCTCACGTGATCTTGTGACACGTGATGATGTTATAACTGTATTTACAGAGCTTGCAGAGGAAATAGCCGAAAGATTGAGATATAAAAATTATAAGGCATCTGAAATAATAATCCGTGTACGTGATACCAATCTCAAATGGACGTCACACGGCGGAAAAATTGATGTGCCCACCGATATTGCACGTGAGATTGTTCAGCACGCAATGGAGTTTTTTGATGCAAAATACACAGGCTTTGCACCGATACACAGTATCGGGATAAGTGCCGGCGGGTTTGATGAGGGAAACACCTGTATGCAGATGGATATATGGGGCGAGAGCGAGAAACGTGAAAAGCTTGAAAAACTTGAAAGGGTTGGCGATGCACTTAAGGGCAAGTTTTCAAAGCAGGTTTTGTTCAATGCAAGAAATCTTTATGAGAGTGAGCTTACAACACGCCGACGACATAAAAAAATTGATTAAATAGGTGTTGACAAACGCAATTTAATGTGGTAAAATATATCCAATTGAATAAAAGACTGTGAAAAGACAAAGTAGGTAATAATACACCAGAAGAGAGTAACGGTTATTGAGCTGTGAGCCGTTGCGGCAAGGTTATTACTGAAATTTCATCTTGGAGTCGCACAGGTTAAATCCAAAGAGGAGAGTAGCTTGTGACGGGTTACGCCGTTATACGTCAAATGAGTGCCGGTTTATGCCGGAAAACGGGTGGTACCGCGGAGAATGTCAAGCTTCGTCCCAATAGGGACGGGGCTTTTATTATTTTCAGAAAGGAAGTTTAGAAAATGAAAGAACAGTTACAAGCAATCAAGGCTTCGGTTGAAGCGGCATTAAACGATGCATCAACTCTTGAGGCACTTGAAGAAATCCGTATTAAGTATATGGGAAAAAAGGGTGAGCTTACAGCAGTACTTAAGGGTATGGGTAAGCTTACGCCGGAGGAGCGTCCGATTATCGGTGCACTTGCAAACGAGATAAGACAGAATCTCGAAAGCGAAATCGACAGCAAGAAAACAGCAATTGAGGCAAAACTTGAAGAGGAAAAGCTTAAGTCAGAGGTTATAGACGTTACCATGCCCGGTAACCACAAGGGCACAGGTAAGTTGCATCCGATGACACAGGTTATGAACAGCCTTAAAGAAATATTTATGGGCATGGGCTTCTCTGTTGCAGAAGGACCTGAGGTTGAGTATGACTACTATAACTTTGAGGCATTAAATATCCCGAAAAACCATCCGGCACGTGATACACAGGACACATTCTATATTGAGGATAACATAGTTTTGAGAACACAGACATCACCGATGCAGGTGCGTGTTATGGAAAAAACAAAACCGCCGATAAGAATTATTGCACCGGGCAGAGTTTACAGAAGTGATACGCAGGATGCGACACATTCACCTGTATTCCATCAGATAGAGGGACTTGTTGTTGATAAGAACATAACAATGGCAGACCTTAAGGGAACGCTTGAGCGATTTGTTAAAGAGCTTTACGGCGAAGAAACAAGAGTACGTTTCAGACCTCACCACTTCCCGTTCACAGAACCGTCAGCTGAAATGGACTACAGTTGCTTTAACTGTGGCGGTAAAGGCTGTAGTGTCTGCAAGGGCGAGGGCTGGATTGAGATTCTGGGCTGTGGTATGGTACACCCCAAAGTACTTGAAAACTGCGGTATTGACCCCGAGGAATACACAGGCTTTGCATTTGGTATCGGACTTGAAAGAATTGCAATGGGTAAGTTTAATATAAATGACTTAAGATTATTCTTTGAGAACGATATGAGATTTTTAGAGCAGTTCTAAGATAGAGGAGGAAACGAAAAATGGATTTACCTATGAGCTGGCTTGGTGACTATACCGATATAACAGGTGTAACACCGAAAGAGTATTCAGATAAAATGACAATGTCAGGTTCTAAGGTTGAAGGTGTAGAAAACCTTGGTGCTGAAATTGATAAAGTAGTAGTGGGAAAGGTTTTAGAATGTGAGGACCATCCCGATAGTGACCATCTGCACGTGTGTATGGTAGATGTTGGTGAGGATGAGCCGATACAGATTGTGTGCGGTGCACCAAACGTTGCACAAGGTCAGAAAGTGCCTGTTGCACTCAACGGCTCGACACTTCCGGGCGGAATGAAAATTAAAAAGGGTAAGCTTCGTGGTGTTATGTCAAACGGTATGATATGCTCACACGATGAGCTTGGAATAGAACCGTCACGTCTTGGCTATGAGCCGGAGTATGGAATACTTGTACTTGATGAGGATGCCCAAATCGGCAGTGATGTGAAGGATTTATTCGGACTTAACGAAAATGTAGTTGAGTTTGAAATCACATCAAACAGACCCGATTGTTTCTCAATAATAGGTCTTGCACGTGAGACTGCGGCTACATTCAAGAAACCGTTTAATGTCCCCGAACCGAAAGTGACAGAGGTAGGCGGTGACATAAATGATATGCTTTCAGTCACAATAGATGATCCTGACAAGTGTAAGCGTTACTGTGCAAGAGCAGTTAAGAACGTCAAAATCGGACCGTCGCCGAAATGGATGCGTGAGCGTCTTGAGGCGTGCGGTGTAAGAGCTATAAACAATATCGTTGACATAACAAACTATGTCCTTTTGGAATACGGTCAGCCTATGCACGCATTTGATATTCGTGACATAGCAGGAGCAAAGATAATAGTACGTCGTGCAAATGACGGTGAGGTTATAAAGACACTTGACGAAGAGGACAGAACTCTTACCAATGACGATTTGGTTATTGCCGATAATGAACGTGCAATTGCTATTGCAGGTGTTATGGGCGGTTTCAATTCAGAAATCAAGGACGATACAACAACGGTTGTATTTGAGTCTGCAATGTTTGATGCAGCATCAGTCCGCCTTACGGCACAGCGTGTAGGATTAAGAACAGAGGCATCATCACGTTATGAAAAGGGACTTGATTACACGAACACTGTTCCGGCAATTGAACGTGCGTGTCAGCTTGTAGAGGAGCTTGGCTGCGGTGAAAATATCAGCGGTATGATTGATGTTATGGGTAATGTAGAGTCACCTGTTTCAATCAAATTCCGTCCTGAAAAGATAAATTCATTCCTTGGCACTGACGTATCAGAAAAGGAAATGCTTGAAATCTTTGAAAGACTTGGTATAAAAGCAGATACAGATAATATGATGCTTTATCCGCCGTCATGGCGTCCGGACCTCTTGGCAGAAGCAGATATTGCTGAGGAGGTTGCACGTTTCTACGGCTATGATATAATCCCGACAACACTTATGACCGGTGCTACAACCTGCGGTATAAAGACACCCGAGCAGAAGCTTGAGAGTGAGATAAGCACAATACTTACATCGCAGGGAATGTATGAGATTTACACATACAACTTCCAGAGCCCGTCAGTGCTTGATAAGCTGAATGTTCCGGCAGATTCCCCGTTAAGAAACCAGGTTAAGATTTCGAATCCGCTTGGTGAGGATACATCAGTAATGCGTACAACAATGGCAGGAAGTATGCTTGATACTCTTTCACGAAACTACAACTACCGTACAAAGAGTGCGAAGCTCTTTGAGCTTGGCAGAGTGTATATCCCGAATGAAAAGGGACAGCTCCCCGATGAGCCAAGAACTCTTATGATGGGTATGTACGGCGGTGTTGATTTCTACGACATCAAGGGAGTATGCGAAGAAATGTTTAGTGAGCTTCATATAGAAAATGTCGAATATGAAAGACTTACAGATAATCCTGTTTATCATCCGGGCAGAAGTGCTGTTATAAAGGTGGGCGATAAAACACTTGGTGTTATCGGTGAGGTACATCCGGCAGTGTTGAGAAACTTTGAAATCGGCATAAAGGCATATATGGGTGAACTTGACTTTATGGCAATATTTAACGCTGCAAACCGTGACGTTAAATACACTCCGCTTACAAAGTTCCCGGCAGTAACACGTGACTTCTCAATAGTGGTTGATGCTATGACACCGGTTGCCGATATTGAAAAGGTAATGAAAAAGGCAGGCGGAAAGCTCCTTACAAAGCTTGAGCTTAATGATGTATATACAGGATCACAGATACCTGAGGGTAAAAAGAGTGTAATGTACAAGGCAGAGTTTAAAGCACCAGACAGAAGTCTTACAGGCGAGGAAGCAGATAACCTCCACGCAAAGATTGTCAAGAACCTCGGCAATGAGCTTGGTGCAGAGTTGAGATAAAATGGTACAGTATCAGGATTTTGCCTATATTTATGACCGTCTGATGCACGAAGACATCGACTATGATAAATGGTGCGATTATATAGAAAATCTTTTCACACTCCACGGCGTATCACCTGATACGCTGTGCGAGCTTGCGTGCGGTACAGGGAATATGACCTGCCGTATGGAAAGGCGAGGGTATGAAATAACAGCATCTGATATAAGTTCGGATATGCTCTCTATTGCATCGGAGAAGCTTGAGGATACAGAGCTTGTGTGCTCTGATATGTCAAAGCTTGAATTATCGGGGAAATATGACGCATTTTTATGTATGATAGACGGGCTTAATTATGTTATAACGCCTAAAGCAGTTATAAACACGTTTAAAAACGTAAAAAAGCATCTTAATGACGACGGTGTGTTCGTGTTCGATGTAAGCTCGCTCTATAAGCTCAAAAATATACTCGGAAACGAAACATTTATCCATTCTGATTATGATGTTTTCTATTCGTGGCAGAACAGATTTATCGAAAAATATAACTTTTCAGATATGCTTTTGAACTTTTTCGTCCGCAACGGTGATATGTATGAAAGGTTTGAAGAACGTCATCTTCAGCGTGGCTGGGGCGAGGATGAACTCACAAAAATGCTTAAAATTGCAGGGTTTACGGAAATATCTGTATATAATGAGCTGACCTTTGATAAACCGTCACCTGAGTGTGAACGTATTGTGTTTGTATGTAAGTAATGAAAATTTCCATAAAATGATTAATTATTTGTGAACATTGTTTGTAATTACTTGACATAAAGTCTAATTTATAGTATAATTGAATAAACTATAAATCAGGAAGAAATTATGCAAGTAACAAAAAATCATGAATGGAGGTTATTTTATGGACAGACTTACAAGAAGAACGGACAGCGGTAAGGTTTTATTGAACAGACACTCATTTCCGGAATATGCGGAAGAAACACTCCAGAGAGAGATTTCGGCGTTTCCGCCGTTTATGCAGGTGATAGAACGCTTATGTGAGTATGAGGATGTACATCATTCAGAGCTCGATTAGAGAAATTTATATTGCAGGCAACAGCCTGCAATATTTTTTTGGCTGTACTATTGACATAGGACTATATTTGTGCTAAACTTATTATATAATTAAATAATTCTTCGGGGTAGTGTGAAAATCACAACCGACGGTGATTGAACAATTGTTCATAAGTCCGTGAGCCTTTTGGGGTTGATTTGGTGCAAATCCAAAACCGACGGTAAGCATAGAAAATATGCAAAGTCCGGATGGGAGAAGAAACAGGTTTTTGTTTTCGTATGCACCCCGAGTATGAGGTGTATTTTTTTATGGATATAAAATATATGCAAAAAGCTATAGAGCTTGCAAAGCTTGGCGAAGGCTTTACAAACCCAAATCCGCTTGTGGGTGCAGTTATTGTAAAAGACGGACGTATTATTGGTGAGGGCTATCACGAGCGTTATGGCGGATTTCACGCAGAGCGTAATGCAATAAAGAACGCAACTGAACCGACAGACGGTGCAGATATGTATGTCACACTTGAGCCGTGCTCACACCACGGCAAACAACCGCCGTGCTGTGAGGCTGTAGTTGAAGCAGGTATAAAGAATGTATATATCGGCTCTCAAGACCCGAATCCGTTGGTATCGGGGAAAGGTATTGGGTATCTTAAATCGCACGGTGTCAGTGTTATAACTGATGTTTTAAAAGACGAATGTGATGCAATAAACAAAATATTCTTTCACTATATAACAACAAAAAGACCGTATGTTATAATGAAAACAGCAATGTCAATTGACGGAAAATGTGCATCATATACAGGCGACTCAAAATGGATTTCAAACGAACTTTCAAGAGAGGACACCCACAGAACACGCAAACGTGTAGCAGGCATAATGGTTGGTATAAACACCGTTATGGCAGATAATCCCATGCTGAACTGCCGTCTTGATAATCCTAAAAATCCGGTACGCATAATATGTGACAGCAAGCTACGGATACCACTTGATTGTAAGATAGTAAAAACAGCAAATGATATACCGACATATATTGCAACGGTTTCAACTGATACACAAAAAATCCAAAAACTCGAAACCCTTGGTGTAAAAATAATCAGAACATCGGGCAAACGAGTGAAGCTCAATGAGCTTATGTGTGAGCTTGGAGGACTTGGTATTGACAGTGTACTTGTCGAGGGTGGTGCAGAGCTTCACGCATCATTTTTGGAAGCCGGACTTGTGAATAAGCTTGAGATTTACATTGCACCTAAAATAATCGGCGGAAAAGATGCAAAAACGGTTGTTGGCGGCAATGGCGTTGAGCTTGTAAGTGATGCATATATGTTTAAAAATCCGAAGATAACAATGTTCGGTGATGATATAAAGATAGAATACGAAAAAGGGGAATGAAATGTTTACCGGTATCATAGAAGAGAAGGGCAGAATTGAACATATAATCCATGGGGCAAAGTCCTGTTCTCTTGAAATAGAAGCTAAAAAGATTTTTGACGATTTAAAGCTTGGCGACAGTGTTGCCGTAAACGGTGTGTGTCTTACCGTTACAAGTATAAAACCACCGTATTTTACGGCAGATGTAATGCCTGAAACCTTGCGACGCACGGGGCTTGGTACTATTGCAAAGAACGGTGAGGTAAACCTTGAAAGGGCAATGCAGCTTGGGGGGCGGTTTGGCGGACATATCGTAACAGGGCATATAGACGGAACAGGAACTGTGATAAACAAGGTTACAGAGGATAATGCCGTTCTTGTCACAATATCGGCAGACCAAAACATTATGCAGTATATTGTAGAAAAAGGCTCAATAACTCTTGACGGAATAAGTCTTACCGTTGCAAGTGTCGCAACTGACAGATTTACTGTGTCTATTATTCCGCATACTGCAAAGGAAACAACAATCATTAACGGAAAAGTCGGCGATATGATAAATATTGAATGTGATATAATCGGGAAATATGTAAAGCAGTTTAATTCAAAACAAGGTTCAGGTATCACAATGGACTTTTTAAGAGAAAACGGATTTTAAGGAGGCAACAACGTGAAATTTGATACAATTGAGCAGGCACTCGAAGATTTAAGAAACGGTAAGGTAATTCTCTGTACAGACGATGAAAACCGTGAGAACGAGGGCGACTTAATCTGTGCTGCAGAATTTGCAACAACAGAGAATGTCAATTTTATGGCAAGCGACGCAAAGGGACTTATATGTATGCCGATGAGCCGTGAATATATAGAAAAGCTTGGCTTAAGACCGATGGTTGCAAATAACACAGACAACCACGAAACGGCATTCACAGAGTCTATTGACCATATAGAAACAACCACCGGAATAAGTGCCAAGGAGCGTGGATTAACTGCACGAATGACTGTGACAGATGATGCAAAACCGTCTGATTTCAGAAGACCGGGCCATATGTTTCCGCTTGAGGCAAAGCCGGGTGGTGTATTTGAAAGAAACGGACACACCGAAGCAACTGTTGACCTTTGCCGTCTTGCAGGATTAAAGGAAGTTGGACTTTGCTGCGAAATAATGCGAGAGGATGGCACAATGATGCGTGGCGAGGAGCTTACAGAGCTTGCAAAGAAGCATAATCTCACATTTATATGTATCAAAGACCTGCAATCATACAGACGTAAGCACGAAACATTTATGAAACGTGAAGCATCGGCAAAGCTGCCGACAAAATACGGTGAGTTTGAAATTTGCGGCTACACAAACGAAATCACCGGAAAATCGCATATCGCAATAGTTAAGGGTGATGTGTCGGGAGACGAACCTGTGCTGTGCCGTGTTCATTCTGAGTGTATGACGGGTGATGTTTTCGGTTCGTGCCGTTGCGATTGCGGTGAACAGCTTGCAGAGGCTATGAAAGCAATTGAAAAAGAGGGCAGAGGCGTTATAGTATATCTCCGTCAGGAGGGCAGAGGCATAGGGCTTATAAATAAGATTAAGGCGTATACATTGCAGGAAAACGGCTTTGATACCGTTGAGGCAAATGTTGAGCTTGGCTTTGCACCCGATTTAAGAGATTACAGCGAGGGTGCACAGATTTTACGAGACCTTGGAGTTTCAAAGCTCAGAATTATGACAAATAACCCCGAAAAGATAACTGACTTATCAGATTACGGGTTAGAAATAGTTGAGCGTGTACCGATAAAGATACCCGCAAAAAAAGAAAATGAGTTCTATCTCAAAACAAAACAGCACAAAATGGGACATTTATTCAAATATTAAAGGAGGAAGAGAAAATGAATGTACTTGAAGGAAAATTTAACGGTGAAGGATTGAAAATTGCTTTGGTGGCATCAAGATTTAATGAGTTTATAACATCAAAGCTTATAGGCGGTGCAGAGGACTGCTTAAAGCGTCACGGTGTTGCGGACAATGATATTACACTCGTGTGGGTGCCAGGAGCGTTTGAGATTCCTGTTATGGCGAAGAAAATGGCAGAGTCTGGTAAGTATGATGCAGTTATTTGTCTTGGTGCTGTTATACGCGGTGCGACATATCATTATGAAATGGTATGCAACGAGGCTGCAAAGGGTATCGCTCAGGCATCAATGGCAACAGGCGTTCCTGTACTGTTTGGTGTAATTACAACCGATACAATCGAGCAGGCAATCGAACGTGCAGGTACAAAGGCAGGTAACAAGGGTTATGACTGTGCAATGTCTGCAATTGAAATGGCAAACGCATTTAAGCAGTTAGGTTAATGATATGAATAAAAAAATTTTGAATCTGATAAATACCACAGCAGGTCAGCTTATATTCGCACTCCTTGCGGGGCTTGGATATTTTATGCTCATATCCGGCTGGGTAATCGACTTTTCAAAAGGCAGCTGGCTTATACTTATGTACGTTGCTCCTTTGGTTATATGCGGTGCGGCACTTGTTATAATTAAACTCATAAAACAGGCAAGAGAAGCAGAAAACGAAAAAACAATTTTAAAAATTTTCTGGCTTCATATATGTGTAATTTTGCTTGGTATAGTATTTGTGGTAACAAGATTTGTATAATTTAAAGCAGTCATTGAATTGCAATGACTGCTTTTGACTTATTTAAAAAGATTATTGCTTATCTCTGTAACATCACCGGCACCCATTGTGAATATAATATCACCCGGCTGTGCGGTTTCTTTTATATAGCTTTCTATATCCTCGAATTTGTCAATATACTTTGCATCAATGCCACGCATCTTTATTTCGTCCGCAAGCTTATCGGGGTCTGTTACGCCATCGTAAACCTCACGTGCGGCATAGATATGAGTTAAAATTAACTCATCCGCATCATCGAACGCTGTAACAAAATCGTTCCATAAAGTGCGTGTGCGTGAATACGTATGTGGCTGGAACACACAGCGGATACGTTTTGGCTCAAAAGACTTCGCAGCTTTTAATGTAAGTTTAATTTCTGTCGGATGATGTGCATAATCATCAATAATTACAGCATCGTTTATAAGTCCTTTTTTCTCAAATCTGCGATGCGTACCGCGGAATGTTTCCACACCCTTTGCGGCAACCGTAGCATCAAGCCCTAAAAGCTCGCATACTGCAATCGTTGCGAGTGAATTTAATATATTATGGTCACCCGTTACATTCAGAGATGCGTGTGTAAGGAACTCACCTTTCTTATAAATATCAAATGACGGATAACCTGCGTGATAAACTATGTTTTGTGCATAGTAGTCGTTTGTGTCGCTCATACCGTAGGTAACTATATCAAGGTCTGAAGAGTCAAGTGCAATTTTAATATTTTCGTCCTCGCCGTATGCAACAACCGAGCCAACTCCGCGTGTGAGTTCTGCATAGCTTCTGAAGCTCTCACGTATCATTTCGATACCGGTGAAGAAATCAAGGTGATCCTCTTCAATGTTCGTAATAAGTGCAATAGTGGGGTAGAACTTTAAAAAGCTGTTTGTATATTCACAAGCCTCTGTAACAAACATATCCGACTTGCCGCAACGGATGTTACCGCCTATAAGGTCAAGCTCGCCGCCGACTGATATAGTCGGGTCTGTGTCGGCATAAATCAAAGCGTGTGCAAGCATTGATGTGGTTGTCGTTTTTCCGTGTGTTCCTGCAACGCCTACGGCGTTTTTGTACTTCTTCATAAGTGCACCCAAAAACTCTGCACGGTCAATAAGCTGAATGTTGTTTTCAACTGCCGCTTTCATTTCGGGATTATCCATTTTAACTGCTGCCGTATGCACTATAAGGTCGGCACCCTCGATATTCTTTGCATCGTGTCCTTCATAAATAACAGCACCTTCTGCTTCAAGCTTATCGGTTATATTTGTTTTTGTGCGGTCACTTCCGGTAACTTTATAGCCGTCTGCAACTGCAATGTGAGCAAGCCCGCTCATGCTTATACCGCCAATACCGATAAAGTGAATATGTGCATTTATCTTAAGATTGTTTATTTCAAAACTTTGCATAATTTTATCCTTCCAAAAAGAAAAACCAAAAACTTTACCACCTATCTATTATATACCAAATCAACAAAAACTTAAACTGTTTTTGTGCAAGTTTTACATTCTTGACAAAAAAATGGTAAAAAATAAAAAAAAATTGAAATAATTACACAAAAAAGCTTGACAAACCCCAAAAATTAGGGTAAAATGTTATGGTAAGTAACTATGTATACCATAGTAAATCCCGTATGGGATATGACATCACTGGAAAGACTACAAGCACAAATTATTACCTTGTAAGGGAAGGTGGTGAAAATCTTGGAGATTACGGACATCAGAGTTAAGAAAATTCTGACTGAGAGCTCTGCTGAGAGTAAAATGAAAGCGGTAGTATCTGTAACTTTCGACGACGCATTTGTGGTACACGACATTAAAATCATCGAAGGACAAGAAAAACTGTTTACGGCGATGCCTAGCAGAAAGACACAGGATGGTGAATTCAAAGATATAGCACATCCGATAAACAGAGAGATGCGTGTCAAGCTCGAAGAAGCAATTCTTGCTGAATATCGGAACGTATTAGAGCAGTCTGTTGAAGAATAATAACGAAATAATATTATCCGGACTGAATAATCAAGATTTCCAAACATAAAAACCGTCTCAAAACGACGGTTTTTTTACGTTAAACTATTGTATTTCTCGGAATGTTATGGTATAATCATATAGTGTAAGTTAAATTGGAGTGCCGTTACCTTTTTTAGGAACGGACACTGAATATTTATGATTTTACGGAAGGAGACAACTATGAAAACGACAGTAGCTGATTTTGCATCAATGAAAAGAAACGGCGAGAAAATCACAATGGTCACAGGCTATGATTATTCGACCGCAAAGCTTATTGATTCTTCGGGAATAAACTCTATTCTCGTAGGCGACTCGTTAGGAATGGTAATGCTTGGTTATCCCGATACAATATCGGTAACCATGGAGGATATGATTCACCACGCACAGGCTGTGGTAAGAGGAACGGAGAACGCATTAGTGGTATGCGATATGCCGTTTATGTCATATCAGACGTCGGTGTATGACGCAGTAGTAAACGCCGGCAGACTTATGAAAGAGGGCAGAGCAGGAGCAGTTAAGCTTGAGGGCGGCAAAGAATTTGACCAACACGTAAAGGCTATAGTGAATGCATCAATCCCTGTATGCGGTCATATCGGAATGACACCGCAGAGTGTAAATGTTTTTGGTGGCTTTAAGGTACAGGGAAAAACTCTTGAAGCGGCGAAAAAGCTCATTGAGGATGCATTGGCACTTGAAGAGGCAGGAGCATTTGCGATTGTGCTTGAGTGTGTGCCTGAAAAGCTTGCAGAATATATATCAGAGCTCGTATCAATTCCCACGATAGGAATAGGTGCGGGTGCAGGCTGTGATGGACAAGTTCTTGTATATCAGGATATGATGGGAATGTACAGTGATTTCACACCGAAATTTGTAAAGCAGTATGCCCAGACAGGAAATGTAATGCGTGAAGCGTTTAAAAAATACAGTGAAGAAGTAAAGTCGGGAGCATTCCCGACGGAGGAACATTCGTTCAGGATAGATGAAGATATAATGCAGAAGATAAAGGCTTGGAGGGATGATGTATGATACCTGTTGTAAAGACCGTAGAAGAAGTCCGCAGATATGTTAAATCCGCAAAAAAAGAGGGTAAAACAATAGGCTTTGTGCCGACAATGGGATTTTTACACGAGGGACATAAATCACTTATAGTTCGTGCCGCGAAAGAAAATGATTTTGTAGTGGTATCAGATTTTGTAAACCCCACACAGTTCGGACCGAATGAGGACTTTGAGGCGTATCCGAGGGATATAGAGCAGGATGCCAAACTATGTAAAGAAGCAGGTGCAGATATTATATTTAACCCCGAAGCTCCGGAAATGTATGATAATGCACTCACAACCGTTACAGTTGATAAGATAACAAAGGTGCTTTGCGGTGCATCACGTCCGGGACATTTTGCAGGTGTTGCAACTGTTGTTTCAAAGCTATTTAATATCGTAGCACCTGACCGTGCATATTTTGGTGAAAAAGATGCACAGCAGTTAATGGTAATACGAAAGATGGTTAAAGACCTTAACTTTGATATAGAAATAGTTGGTTGTCCGATAATCCGTGAGGAGGACGGGCTTGCAAAAAGTTCACGAAACACATACCTTAACTGTGAAGAACGCAAGGCGGCACTGTGTCTGTCACGTGCATTAAATATTGGCAAAAAAATGATAGAGGATGGCGAAAAATCAGCTGTTGCTGTTAAAAACGCAATTATAGCTGAAATCGAAAAAGAACCGCTTTCAAAAATTGACTATGTAGAAATAGTTGACCTTGACACTTTAGACCCAGCAGAACGTACAGATACAGGAATACTCACAGCAATAGCTGTATATATAGGCAAAACAAGACTTATTGACAACTTCATAATAGAGAAGGTGGATAACAAATGACACTTACAATGCTTAAATCAAAAATTCACCGTGCAACGGTAACTGAGGCAAACCTTGACTATGTCGGAAGTATAACTATTGATTCAGAACTTTTAGAAGCTTCAGGAATACTCGAATATGAAAAAGTAGCTGTAGTGGATATAACAAACGGTGCACGCCTTGAGACATATACAATAGCCGGCGAGCCGGGTTCGGGCATAATATGCCTTAACGGTGCGGCGGCAAAACTTATAGAAAAAGGCGATATGGTAATAATAATGGCATATGCGGATATGACGCCGGAGGAAGCAAAGGAATGTAAACCGACTGTTGTATTTGTAGACAATAAAAACAAAATCAAATCAATAAAGTGCTATGAAAAGCATGGGCTTTTGGAGGACTAATCAATGAACAGAATACCCATTACTTTGCTTACAGGATATCTTGGTGCAGGAAAAACAACGCTTATGAACCACATCCTTTCTAATCAGGAGGGATATAAAGCAGCTGTAATCGTAAACGATATAGGAGAGGTGAATATCGACTCATCGCTTATTCAGAAAGGCGGAGTTGTTACAGAGGAGGACAGCAGTCTTGTGCCACTTACAAACGGATGTATATGCTGTACGTTAAAAACTGACCTGATGCAGCAGATTATTGACCTTGTAAAGAGTCAGAAGTTTGACTATATTCTGATTGAGGCAAGTGGTATTTGTGAGCCGATGCCGATAGTTCAGACAATAGCAATGATGGATGGCACAGTGCCGGACAGTGAAATTCCGCCGATTGTACGTCTTGACGGTGTTGTAACGGTAGTAGACGCACTGCGGCTTCGTGATGAATTTGCAAGCGGAGAACGTCTCATGGAGGATACTGATGAGGACGATATCGAAAACCTGCTTGTTGAGCAGATTGAATTCTGTTCAACGGTAATTATAAATAAGATTGACGAAATAGATGCAACTGACCTTAAAAAAGTACGTGCAGTTGTAAGAGCACTTCAGCCAAAGGCAAAGCTTATAGAAACAAACTTTGCAAAGGTTGATATTGCTGATATACTTGACACAAATCAGTTTGACTATGATAAAACATTCTCCTCTGCAGGCTGGATAGCCGAGTTTGAGAAAGAGGACGAAGAGCATCATCACGAGGATGAGCATGAGTGTCACTGTCACGAGCATGATGAAGAACATGAGTGCCATTGCCACGAGGAAGGTCACGAGTGCCATTGTCACGACCACGACCATCATGAGCATGGACACCACCATCATCATCACCATGGACCGCATTGTCACTGCGGTGAGTGTGATGATGAGGAATACGGTATAGGCTCGTTTGTATATACACGCCGCCGTCCGTTTAAACTCGCAAAGCTTCGCTCATGGTTATCTGATAACTTCCCGACAAACGTAATTCGTTGTAAGGGTATTATATGGATAGACGTTGATAATGATATGTCATTCGTACTTGAACAGGCAGGAAGACAGATAAATATGTCAGAAAACGGACGTTGGTTTGCATCAGCTCCGAAAAAACAGCTTGAAGAATTTGTTAAACGTGATCCGTCCATTATGAAAAACTGGGACGATGAGGTTGGCGACAGAATGATAAAGCTTGTATTTATCGGTAAAAAGCTTGACCGTGAATTTATCGAGGGCGAGCTTGATAAACTGTTAGGCTGATTAACTACGTAGAAAAATGATATAAAAAACTACGCATGCCAATGCTAAAGTAATTATAATTACAACAACCGGCAGATACTTTGAAAAATCAACAGATTGTTTGGGTTCTTCGGGATAAATAAGTGAATTAAGTGTTGTAAAATCATCGTCCATTTCTATGGAGATAACATAGTATCCTTCTTTATCCTGACCAATCCGCATTGAACTGTACTCAAGTGTCGGTTCACTGTTACCTTCACGGTAGTAATCGGTAAATATGACGTAGAG
Organism: Clostridia bacterium; assembly: GCA_017415105.1. GTDB lineage: Bacteria > Bacillota > Clostridia > UBA1381 > UBA1381 > Ornithomonoglobus. The sequence continues at coordinate 34,204 of JAFQJD010000013.1, forward strand.
ACTTCCGTCTGAAAGCGGTATTATCCGTTGTATCTTATCAACATCGGTTGCAAAATATCCGGTATAACCGCCGCTGAAATAGTAATATCCGTTATTCTCGCAGTAACCGAGTGTTGCAAGTTTATCAGGACCTGGCTCTGGTGCATCAATACGGAAAGTTTGGTATACGGCATCTTTAACAAAATCAGTATGACACATTTTAAGCTTGTCTGATTGAGTTGCAAATGGCTCTGTATCGGTTATTATTTCAAAGTTACGGTAAGTATATAAAACACGACGCATAAGCTCGTCTTTATCGCAGCTTTCGGCAGTGTAGTCACCAATATCAACGCAAGCTTTGATGAGCTTTATAAGTTTCGGATTTTCTTCATGGCTTGCATATGCACTTGTAAAAAAGCATTGCAGAAAAGCATAGATTATAACGGCAGTTTTTATAGTTATCACCTCCGGATTAGTTTTCCCGAATTTGTGGTATATATAGAAAAAGCCGGTTGTAAATATATGGAAAAAACAAAAGAAAGAGGTAAAAGATATGCATAACGATATCAAAGAAATCCTGTTTACAAAACAGGAAATTGACCTTATGGTTCATAGAATTGCATCGCAGATTAACGAGGAATTTGAGGGTGAGGAGCTGATAGCTGTTGTTATCCTTAAAGGCAGTATGATGTTTGCAGCAGACCTTGTACGCTGTCTTACTGTAAATGTAAAGCTTGATTTTCTGCAGGCTTCAAGCTATGGAAGCGGTACGCAGTCAAGCGGAGTAATAAACATAAAAAAGGATATTGATTCGGACATCAGCGGGAAAAATGTGCTGTTAATTGAAGATATAATCGACAGCGGTAACACACTTTCTCTCCTTAAAAAAGAGATGCAGAGCCGGGGAGCAAAAACAGTTAAAATTGCATCACTTCTTTCAAAGCCTGACCGTCGTGTTGTAAATGTTGAGGTAGAGTATATAGGAACAGAGATTCCTGATGAGTTTGTAGTGGGCTATGGCCTTGATATGGACGAAAAATACAGACAGATGGACTATATAGGCATCTTAAAGCCTGAGGTCTATATGTGATAATCGCATAAATTTTATCAAATCTATTGTAAAACAAGGAAAAGTATAGTATAATTTACATATTGAATTTTTAGGAGGATAATAATGGAACAGCAGGATAGTTCAAGATTAAAGCAGATTTTAAAAAATCGCCGTGATAAGCTACAGGAGTATGTTGATGCGGGAATGGACCCGTTTGAAATCACAAAATTTGACCGTAGTGCGAATGCGGCAGAGGTTAAAGATAAATTTGACGAGTTTGAGGGTAAAGTTGTAACACTTGCAGGCCGTCTTATGTCAAAACGCCGTATGGGTAAGGTTGGCTTTGGTGATATTGCAGACCGTGAGGGACGTATACAGATTTTTGCAAAGCAGGATATATTGGGCGAGGAAAATTATGACCGTTTTAAAAAGCTTGATATAGGCGATATAATCGGTGCAACAGGCGAGGTGTTCAAGACAGAAACCGGCGAGATTTCGGTTCGTGTTTCAGAAATCACTTTGCTTTCAAAGTCATTGCAGCCGTTGCCGGAGAAATTCCACGGTATGACAGACACTGATATGCGTTACAGACAGCGTTATGTTGACCTCATAATGAATGCCGAGGTTAAGGACACTATGATAAAGCGTTCAAAGATAATTTCAACAATAAGAAAGTATCTTGATGCCCAGGGCTTTTTAGAGGTTGAAACACCAATGCTCGTGTCAAACGCAGGCGGTGCTGCAGCACGTCCGTTTGAAACACACTTTAATGCACTGGACGAGGATTTAAAATTAAGAATTTCACTTGAGCTGTATCTCAAACGTCTTATTGTAGGCGGACTTGAGCGTGTATATGAAATTGGCAGAGTGTTCCGTAACGAGGGACTTGACACACGTCATAACCCGGAATTTACACTTATGGAGCTCTATCAGGCATATACTGACTACCACGGTATGATGGATTTAACGGAGAACCTTTACCGCCACGTTGCACAGGAGGTTCTTGGCACAACAAAGATTGTATACAATGGCATTGAGATGGATTTAGGAAAGCCGTTTGAGAGAATAACAATGGTTGATGCTGTTAAGAAGTATGCAGGTGTTGACTTTAACGAGATAACAACACTTGAAGAAGCTCAGAAGGTTGCAAAAGAGCATCATGTTGAATTTGAAAAGCACCATAAGAAGGGTGATATACTGAATTTGTTCTTTGAAGAATTTGCAGAGGAGCATATGATTCAGCCGACATTTGTAATGGACCATCCGATTGAGATTTCACCGCTTACAAAGAAAAAGCCGGGCAACCCCGACTATGTTGAGCGTTTTGAGTTCTTTATGAACGGCTGGGAAATGGCAAATGCATATTCAGAGCTTAATGACCCGATTGACCAGAGAGAGCGTTTTAAGGCACAGGAAGAACTCCTTGCACAGGGTGATGACGAAGCAAATACAACTGATGAGGACTTTATGAACGCATTGGAGGTAGGTATGCCTCCGACGGGCGGTATCGGCTTTGGTATCGACCGTATGTGTATGCTTTTAACAGACTCAGCAGCAATACGTGACGTATTATTGTTCCCAACAATGAAGTCAATCGCCGACAAATAAGTTTGCAAAAGCAGGCATAAATCAAAGAATCAAGTTAGAAATAAACTTGATTCTTTTTCTACGTTATTGTAAAGGAGGAAACAAGATGAAAAATTACAATGTAAGGGTTTTTGCTGAAAATGAACTCGTAAAATATCTTGAAAAACTTAATATAAATGCAGAAATAGAACTTGGTCTTTTTGATGAGTTTGGAGTTGACCTTGAAGTAAATGACACATATTTCGATGATGCTATTGTAATATGTGTAAAGGGCAGGAAAGGCTATATAGCCGGTTCAAATGAGAGAAGTATTTTAATAGGAGTTTACAGACTCTTTTACGAGTGGGGAGTGCGTTTTGTAAGACCTGGCAAGAACGGTACATCATATCCCCAAAAGTGCAATGCAGAGGATGTGAAAGTACGTGAATGTGCTTCAAAGCGACACCGCACGATGTGTATTGAAGGTGCTGTAACAATCGAAAATGTCAAGGATATGATAGATTGGTTGCCTAAGGTAGGATTTAACGGATATTATATTCAGTTCTCTGACCCATATGTGTTTTTTGAAAGATGGTTCAGCCATACTGCAAACGACTACAGAGAGCCTGAAGAGTTTGATGAAAGCATAATAGACGAGTATTATGATATTATGGTTTCAGAACTCAAAAAGCGTGGTCTTCTCATAAACACAATGGGACATGGCTGGACATGCATTCCATTCGGTGTTTCTGACAAGGGATGGTATAGACAGGATGTGACCTCATTTCCTCAGAAGTATAAGGATATATGCGCACTTGTAAACGGAAAACGTCAAGTGTGGGACAATGTACCGCTTAAAACGCAACTCTGTTACAGCAACCCGTATGTCAAAAACACAATTGCCAGAGGTATTATGGATTATATACATACACATCCATTTGCAGATGTTGTTCATTTCGCGTTGGGTGACTGTTATAATAACACCTGCGAGTGCCCGGAGTGCACAAAGGGAGTTTATACAGACTACTATGTAGAGATATTAAACGAGATTACTGATCAGCTTGTAAAAGAAGGGCTTAAAACAAAAATCGCACCTATAATATATCTTAATACAATGTATCCTCCGGAAAATGTCGTGATAAGAAATCAGGAAAATGTGTTGCTTGATTTTGCACCGATAACCAGAAACTTTTACGAACCATTTCCGAAAGAGTATAAGATAAAAGAAATACCAAAGTATGAGACAAACGGTTTTAAAATAATGAGATCACTTGATGAGAATCTTGCATATCTTTATAACTGGAAGAAAGTCTATCCAGGGGACTGCGTTGATTTTGACTATCATCTTATGTGGGATCATATCCTTGATGCAGGTGGCGAAGCTATCTCGAAGTTGATATGCGAAGATATAAAAAGGCAGGGATTGTTGGGATTTTCGGGATTTATCAGTTGTCAGCTTCAGCGAAACACATTCCCGACATCTCTTGCGATGACAGTTATGGCAAAAACCTTGTGGAACGCTAATACCGACTTTGAAGAGGTGAAACGTGATCTTTATGCGGCAACCTTCGGAAAGAATTCCGTTGATGTGCTGTGTAACTATTTTGAAACACTATCACTTGGTTTTGATATAGGTGCAATTCAGGGGCAGAAAAAGATTGATCACAAAGAGTTCCGTAATAAAGTAGAAAAAGCAGTAACTTTGATGGAAAGCTTTGGCGATATTATTTCAGAAAACAAAGAAAAAGGTAATGAATGTCAAAAGGCATCGTGGGGATATCTTGAACATCATCGTAACGCATATATTCCTATTGGCAAGGAGATTATAGCGAAACTTGACGGTAACGAAGATGAGGCAAAAAAGCAATTTGACATTGCAATAGAATACGTTATGACACATGAAGATGAAATTCAGCCGGTACTTGATACAATGTTTTTTAACGAGATTGGAAAAGAACGTATTACTGTCACAGAAGAAGTTATATTCAGCGATACCTGATAAAATAAAATTTGAATAAATCTTTAATATCCACTTGAAATAAAAAGCATCCATATGGTATTTTTATTGTATCATAAGGGTGCTTTTTGTGTGCATTAACTGAAAACAGAGTGGAATTTGTCAATTGATTTTTTTGTGCGAAGATAGTATAATTTTAATAGAAACGTATGGTTATATAAATTTTGGAATATCATTTTGCGGGTGCGGTATCATTCGGGAAAGTGATATTAACTGTAGAAAAGAAAGGAGAAGAAAAAATGAAAAAAGTATTTAGTGTACTGATTGCTTTGGCAATGCTCATCTCGACTGCTGTTGTTCCTATGTCAGTATCAGCTGATGAATCGGTATGGGGAGGCTCTACAGATATTGATTCGACATGGGAGGGTGAAGGTACAGAGGAAAGTCCGTATCTGATTACATCAGCAGCAGAGCTTGCGGGTCTTGCAAAGACAGTTTATGATGCAATTTCGACTACAAGTGGTGCGGTTGACACGGGTACTACAGGAATGAGCAATATGTACAGTGGTACATATTTCAAGCTTACAACCGATATTAATCTTAATAATAAAGAATGGACACCAATCGGAAGATTTGGTATGAGATTCAACGGTAATTTCGATGGTAACGGTCATATTGTTAAGAATCTGAATATCACCACTACTCATTATGCAATGGGCTTGTTTGGTGCGACCGGAACAAATTCTTCGATTTCAGATATCGGTGTAGAAAACGTAAATATTGTTTGGAAAAACGGTTCAGCTGCAGACTATAATGCAAGCGGTGATGCTACCTTACATCCTAACAACAGAAATCGAGGTGAGGCAGCTGGCGGGCTGATTGGTATTGCAGGTGGCGGAACGGTTTCTGAGAGTTATGTAAGAACAGTAACAATAAACGGCAGTGGTAATGCGGTTGAGTACGGTGTTGGCGGATTGATAGGTTTTTGCTACGGAACAGAGACAACTAAAAATACTGTCACTGTAACGAACTGCTATGCTGTAAATCTCAATCTTACAACTAACCGACTGGTTTCAGCATTTATTGGTGCAAGTTCGAGGGATACCACTGCTGCCGGTTGTAATATAGTTCTTACGAATTGTTATACTGGCGGAACTGTCTCGATGGATTGCGGAACAAGTGGTACTGTAACAAACTTCCTGAGCGGAAAATATGCAAATGAGACTATAACAAATTGTTATACAATAGTTTCAGCCGATGTTATTACAACAGGGGAAAGCTCATTTGCAACTGTTTCTGAT
>JAFQJD010000014.1 GCA_017415105.1 Clostridia bacterium
AATAATGCCGAAAAATCCTACGTATTGGCAACCTACTGTAATATTAAGATTTTTTACCACGTGTCCCTGACCGTCAAAGTTGCCTTGGAAAGAATTTGTTGAATTACCCATCGGCACCCATTCCTGACCATCATAGTCAATATCGGCTGTGAGTTTGAAATACTTCGTGTTGTCAGTTCCGTCATTAATCTTTGTTGCCGCATAGGCAAGCTGTTCTGCCGTTGCAATCTCATACGCAGTTTCCGCTGTTAAACCGTCACCGCCTGCATAGCCTGTTGTTTCTGCACTTACAGGTACTGCAACAAACAGTGTTGCAAGCATTGCAAGTACAGCAAAAAGACTTGTGATTTTTTTCATTGTATCACGTTCCTTTCTTAAAATTTTTACGTTGAGTTTATACAATTCAATTATAGCATTTTTCACCTGAAAGTCAATAGGTTATAAAGAAATAGGTGTTTTTTAAGAATTTTTGTGTATATTTTTTATAATTTTCAACTCTTTTTATAAAATGTATTTCATTCTAAAAAAATATGCACCCCTCACGGAGTGCATTTCGATATTTTTTTACAAAAACATTGCCATATATATTGGCAGATGAATTACCTCATCTTTTACCATCACATCCTTAGTATAGAGAATGTAAGAGTCACCAAGCTTTTGAGAGAATTTTTTTCTGAATTTATCAAGCGACGAATGTGCTCTGTAATTACCCGATTTAACCTCAACAGGCGATATTTTTTTACCTCGTTTAATAAGAAAATCAATTTCTATATGATTTTCCCGATTTTCATTATCGCAACGGGAGTAGAACAATAGCCTGTGCCCATTCGTTCTGAGCATTTGAGCAACAACATTTTCCATTATCATACCCTCGTTGATGTTGAGTTTATCAAACAAAATGGCACGGTACAGTTCATTATCGGTATAAACACCGTCCATAAAAGTATGGGTAATCAACAAGCCTGTATCCGCCATATAGCATTTTTGCGTTGTATTGTCTTCGCTAATCGCTAATGCCACACTCGGATCGGTAGCATTATAACAGGTGTTAACAACCATCGCTTCATTGAGCCAAAGAAAAGACTCCTCATAAGTTCTGTATCTTGCATTCTTATTAAGAGACGACAATACATATTTCTTTTCCTTCTTAGAAAGCTGAGCAGGTATACCATCAAAAATGGCAAAGACTTTTTCCTCGTGCCCGGAGGCAAATTTAGATACATCATCACGGTACAGTTTAAGTATTCTGCGTTTTGCCGCATCGGATAATTCGAAATTCTTTTCGTTAAGAAAGGCAAGCACTGACTGTGGCATTCCACCTACTAACATATACTGGCGAAAATCGTTCATCACCTTTCTGTGCAAAGCCTGTCCAAGTGATGTAAGTGTTTCAAAACAGTGCTTAACCAATGGGATGGTCGCCTCATCTCCCATTGCCCAAAGAAACTCCTCAAAATCAAGCGGAAACATTTCAATGTGTTCCTCTTCTGATGGAATGATAATATCCTGCACATTCTTTTTTAACCGAATAAGCGAGCCGGTCTCAAGAAAATCAAATCTGCCATCAGCAACAAGATATTTAATCAGTTGCCTTGCTCTGGGAAATTGCTGAACTTCATCGAATATAATCAAGGATTCCCTTTTATGAAGAACAGTAGAATAAAAAGCGGCAAGCTTTGCAAAAAACAAATCAAGGTCTGCACTGTCATTGATGAACAAATCAAGAATATCCTGCGGTGCATTACCAAAGTCAACAATTATATAACTCTTGTATTCGTTCCTGGCAAATTCCTCGGCGATATAACTTTTACCGACACGTCTTGCACCGTCAATCATCAGCGCTGTCGAGCCATTGCTTTCTTTTTTCCATTGAATAAGTCTGTCATATATTTTCCTTTTAAGCATCTGAAAACACACCCCCTCTTTCTTTTATTATATGCATCTTCCAATATATTATAACACACAAATCACGAAAAATCAAGTTTTTTAAGCGTGTTTTTGCACGAAAAAGCAAGTTTTATACACTCCAAACTGCACGAAAAAGCAAATATGCACCCCTTACGGAGTGCATATCCAAGTTATTCAGTTATTGTTACATAGTCCTCAAGACCTGTTGTTTTTAAAGCAATCTGCTCTGCAACAGTCTTTGCGAGAAGGTCTGCACCAAACGCTGTGAAGTGCACGCTGTCAACAAATATTACGCCGGATTTCGTTATAACGCCATCCTCGTATGTTACGCACATCTCCTTGCCGTCCTTGCCGCTTGTTTCGATATAGTTATTTATAGCATCAGTAAATGCCTCGCCCATATCGATTGCCGGTGTATTTGTCTCAAGACCAACAGATATAAGTGCCTGTCTTGCAGTTTCAAATACATTATCTGATGAGAACTTGCCTGTTGATGCATTGTAATGCCAGTTAGCCGTAGGCGGTGTCAAAAGAATTATCTTTGCACCCTTTGCCTTGACATCGGCTATTATGTCCTTATACATATCCTTAAATTCGGTCACTGTATATTCGCCGTTAGCGATGTAGTTATTGTCATTTGTACCCAACGCAATAATTACGTAATCACCCATACCGAACTCTGTCTTTATGGTCTCCCATGAACAGGTATGATATGTAGAACGACCGTCAACAAACATCTTTATAGTCTGTCCGCTGTGACCGTGCTTAACGAGAGTCAAATCGTCGCTCATATAGTTTCCTATATATGCTTCCCAACCCGACTTATTCTCGACACCATCAGATGTGTTCCATACACTGTCCATCAGCGAGTCACCCATAAGTACAAGTCTCGGCGCACGCTCAACACCTGTTGAGGTTGCTTCCTCACCAAGCTGGCTGCATGATACTGCTGTCACTGCCGTAAAGCTGTTCGATGCGGGATTAAGAGTTTCATCCCACACAAACACTTTCACAGTGGTTGCTTTTGAAAGTGCTATATCCGCAATAAATTCAAAATCATCAAGATTTACCGATGCAGAACCTGCACCTACAAGTCTGCCGTCAAGGTCATAGCCTGCAACATACGCCTTTACAGCATCTGTGACACCCGATTTTCTCGAAACGGCAACAGTAACCTTATCAGCATTTTCAGTACCTATTCCCGGTTTAACCGATTTAACCATAAAATCCGGTACTACATATCCGACATCATCCCCTGCTGTCTCGTACGCAAGATACGGATAACCATCATTTATATCGGCTGTCATTTCAAAGCCCGTACCGGCAAGTGCTGTTCTTATATTCTGCATTGATGCTCCGACATTGCCGTAGCTGTTAGCCGGAGTATAAGTTCCTGCATATTCAGATGTACCGTCCTGTCCTGCGAAAGTTGAATAACAGTTATTAACCTGATTATACGTTCCATAGGTGCTCTGAGCACCGAAGCCATACACTGAAATTGTATCATCCTCTACATTTATATCCGCATAACAGTTTGTAAGAGCAACCGCCTCATTATTGTAAAGCGAACCGATAAAGCCGGCCACAGACTTCTGCACACCACCGTTAATTGTTGTGTTATATACATAGCAGTTCTTTATCTGAGGCACCTCATCCCCCGAATCGCCTTGAGTTCTTCTCGCAGTACCTATAAAACCACCGAAACCGTTAGATACAGGACCGAAGTTCCATCTCTGTACTACTGACGAGTTCTTAATGAAACAGTTTGTGATGGTTGTTGCACCCTGAACATATCCTACAAATCCGCCGATTGCTGAAATAACCTTATTCGTATTATACGCAGATATATTAAAGTTTTCTACACCAAGGTTTGTTATCTTCGCATCATCAACAAGTCCGAAGAAGCCAATATATGTATACGGTGTTTCAGACGATTCATTATATATTGAAAGATTTGATACAGTATGACCGTTACCATCAAAACCACCCGAGAACATTGTTGCATCACTGCTGCCAAGCGGTTCCCATTCGCCGTTGTTATAATCAATATCATCGGTAAGGATAAAGAACTTGTCATTATCAACTCCTGCGTTTATCTGTTTATTCGCATAAGCAAGCTGTGACGCTTTGCCTATCTGATACGGATTGTACTTTGTACCGTTACCGCCTGCATAACCGTTTGTCGGCGTAATATCAAGCTCTGGATAACCGTTGCTCTCCGTAAATGCACCTGATGAAACCGCCGCAAGAGTTATAGTCTCCGCTGTCATACCTGTCTCACCCATCGAAAGTGTAGCATCAAACGCAGGAGCGCTTGTGTACGTACTCTTGGCATTATTCAGTGTTGAATAGCAGTTTGTTACATTCGGTGTATAGCTACTTGTTTTTCTGCCGAAGCCATAAGTTCTTGCAGTTACCGTATTAAGACCTGTCTCTATCTTTGCCGCATAGCAGTTTGAAAGAACACTGCCCGTTCCGCCGATATCACCGTAGAAACCACCCTGAACAGCTTCATGTCCGGCTGCAATTGCAGTGTTATAAACATAACAGTTTGTAAAGGTATTATTTGCACCAAGTATTCCGGCAAATCCACCCAAACCGTAATCGTTTGTCCAGCGGTTTGAGTTATGCACCTTCGAGTTTGCAACATAACAGTTTGTAAATGTCGCACCCGATGCCATACCTACCATACCGCCACTATATATAACCCGGATTGATTTATTATCTTCTGTGTCATATACATAGTCATGGTTTGAGAATACTATTTCTATTCCGTCAATACCAAGATTTGAAACCTTACCGCTCACATAACCAAAGAAGCCCATATATTCGCCGATTTGCGCTGTTGAATCTTTTGTGATTTTAAGATTTCTTATAACGTGACCGTTACCATCAAATGTTCCGCTGAAGCCGGGAGTATATTCTATAGCTGTACCGTATGCTTTTGCTCGTTTCCAGCCAAGCGGTGTCCACTCTGCATCAGCATAATCAATGTCAGCTGTCAACTTATAACTTGCTGCCGCAGCTGTCTCATCAGAGTTAATCTGCTCGTTCGCATAAGCAAGCTGTGTTGCATTTGAAATCAAATACGGGTCAGCCTCTGTTCCGCTACCACCTGCATAGTTGTTCGGTGTCGGTGTTGCTGTCGGAGCCGGAGTTGGTGTTGCTGTTGCTTCAGGTGTCGGTGTTACGACAACCTCCGGGACCTCCCACGCCAGACACGGATATCCGCCGTTTACATCCTCCGATGTTGTCCAGCCTTCAACGCCTTCAAACTTTGATACAAGCGTATCCTTATCAGCAACATATTCGCCAAATGCACGTTCATCGTTATAGTTAGTTCCCTCTATTGCTGTAAGTGTTGACCAACAGTTAGTTGCTGTTACATCGCTCATGCTATCAGAACCAAAGCTATATGTTGATCTGTTATATAATACAGTTACCTCTGCCACATAACAGTTTTCAAATGTTGAACCGCCTCCTATATCCTGATGTGCAAATCCTGCATTATTATTGCTTCCC
>JAFQJD010000015.1 GCA_017415105.1 Clostridia bacterium
AACAGGCTCATACTACACAAGAAAGAATGATATGCTATACGGTTATCTGTGGTCAAGCCAGCTTGCGTATGACGGCGAGGATATGCTCGTGATGAAGGTGCTTACAGAAAATAACAAGTACGAGAATATCGTAGTAAACGGCGAAACAAGATTCGGACGCAGAACGGGCGGAGCATACAGCTACGCAAAGGAAAAGGCGGCAAAGATTTATGAGGTAGTAGGCGGAACAAAGCAGATGATAGCCTACAAGCTCGGTGATGACGGTTACGTTGAGGGACTTTGCCTCGCAGATACAGTGCAGAATGATGATTACTTCTGCCTGTCAGTAAATGAAGTGGATGCTATGTCATTCAATAATAAAGTGTTTGGTGACCGTTTCTATGTAGACCAGGATACTGTTGTATTCTCAACGCCTGTGAGCAGTTCATATTATGCATACAGTATTGCAGGCAGATACAACGATGTATTTACAAGCGGTTCGTATCAGGTAATGCTTTATGACGTAGCCGATGACGGTCGTATAGGTGCTATTCATTATGATGACGGAACGGTAACACAGTATACCAATACCAACGAAATCTATATTGATCCGGGTAATTCACCGATTATGTATGTAACGGATGTATCAACCGGTCTTTATGACGGTGAAGAGGTAACATATGTTACAGGTATTGAAGATGGCGAGGAAGTAAAGAGAATTATTTCAAAGTCGATGCTTTCAAAGTCAGAGGATCCGTCACTTATCGAAACCGGTATGGTTATCCAGTATGAAACAAATGCCATAAAGCTCACAAGGGCACAGAACGCAGATTTGCGTGAGGAGCTTGTGCTTTATAAAAAGGTTATGAACCTTAATGATGTAAATCCGTATAAGACTACATTCGGTTACGAGGGTTCAATCATCAGCCGTATCAGCGGCACAACTGCACTTAGTGACAGAAGCCTTATTGTAAGTTATGCAAACATAAAGGGTATAACTCCGAATGCAATCAATATCAAGTCAAACAGAGATATAACATTGATGAAGAACATGAACACAAAGGTAATGCATTACGACAGAAGTGCACAGGTATTCACAAAGAGAACACTTGATGATTTGCAGGCAGGAATGGATGTATTTGTTCGCCAGAGACAGAACAACACTATAGAAATAGTTTATTTTGACTGATTTTCAGAATAGACTGCAGAAAGGAGTAATGGCGAATGAAAAGAAAACTTATATCAGTGATTGTTGCTGTTATGACATTGTTACAGTGTGTGTCTGTTATGGCATATACTGAAACTGAAGCAATAAACGCTCTTGAGTTTACGGAAGTAAGCTTTGAAACACAGGATTCTGTTACACGTGATTTGTTCTTTATAACAAACTTCTACGGACACTCTGTAACGTGGGTGTCAGACGATGAAGCAGTAGTTTCAAATACGGGTAAGATACACCGTCCAGCGGTGGGTGAGAACCCTGCAACAACAAACATAACTGCAACAATCGGCACAAAGTCAAGAAGCTTTGAAGTAACAGTTCTGCCGTATACAAGTAATACGGAGGTTATTGAAGTTTCAACGGACAGATTGAGATTCAGCAACTTTACAAGTGATAAAATAGACGATATCAAAAGCACGCTTTCATTACCGGCAACGGATGAGTACGGAACACTCATCCGCTGGGAAAGCTCTGATACAGCAATCCTGAAGATTGTTCAGGATGGGGACGCATTTAAGGGTATAATCACACGCCCGAGCTTTTCAGACGGCTCGTGCTCGGTATTCCTTACAGCGACTTTGCTGTATGGGGACGCATTTGCACAGAAGCAGTTTTATCTGACTGTGTCTGAAATAGATGCAAACTATGTGTATTCATCCACTCTTTCAGGTGTTGTAGACACGTTTGACTACCAGTTTAAAATGAACAACAATATTCAGGCAATAAGAGGCGACCTTGCATTGCCTGAGGTAACGGGTGCTACAGTGACTTATACATCATCCAACCATGATGTAATATCAACTGATGGTAAGGTAACAAGACCGGTTGACAGTGATAAGGTAGTTCTGTTTACCGCTAATTTTGAGAACGGATTTGAGAATACGCATATCACATATTCGCTGATTGTTAAGCCGATAGACGAAGACGAAACAATCCAGAGACTCGAAGAAGACCTTGCGTGGGTTATAACACAGATTTCATCAACAAACCTTGGTGCAGTGACCGCAAATCTTACTTTACCCGCAGAAGCTCCGAACGGCTCGAATATTGCATATACATCATCCAACCCTGCAGTGCTTGGCACAGACGGAAAGGTAACAAGACCTGCAACAGATACTGATGTATCACTTAAAATAAAGGTGTATTTTGCAGATGAGTACCGTGAAGGCTCAGTAACAGTGCGAGTTAAGGGAATTACTGCAATCGGCGGTGTAGCAGTAGACACAGGCGGTGGCACATCACCGGCAGGCCCATCAGCAGGCGGTCCGGTAACACCGGTACCTGAGGTGACACCTGTTGCACCGAAGTATACATACAGTGATGTAACACCCACACATTGGGCATACTCGGCAATTGAGGATTTAACGAAATGCGGTATAGTTAACGGTAACGATGACGGTACATTCGGACCGAACGACTTTATAACGCGTGAAGCATTTGTAAAGATGCTTGTAACGGCAATGGATGCAGATATCAGCAATTACGGAACCCCATTTAGCGACGTGTCAGAAAACGCGTGGTATTACAATTATGTAGCAACTGCGGTGAACGCAGGGATAGTAAACGGTATTGAGGATGATTTCTTTGGTATCGGCTACAACATCACAAGACAGGATATATGCGTGCTTATCTACCGTGCATTTTATGCAGGAGAGACGGCAGATGATGCAGATTGTAACGACTTTGGTGAAGTTTCAGACTATGCAAAGACAGCGGTATCTGTGATGTACAAAAACGGCATATTGCAGGGCGATGATGACGGAAACTTTAATCCGAAACAATCAGCTACACGTGCTGAGGTTGCCGCAATATTCTCAAGATTACTTAATAAGTAAAAAATATGGTAGAGGATTTATTATATCCTTCTACCCTCAGACCGTAGATAAAGCGGGGTGTTTCAAGCGAAACATCCCACTTTTTTTAAAACAAGAGCGAATATTGCCATTGATTGATACATTTTTGCTTGATTTTTTTTCTTATATATGATAGAATAATTTAAATGTTTTAAAGGGAGATGTTTCTATGAGAATTTTTGATATGCATATTCATGCAAGAAATACTGAACCTAATCCGGCGTATATGTTAAAACAAATGGAAAAGGTAGGAATTTATGGAGGATGTGTTTTTTCGTCACGTCCGCTCGAATTTGATCCGGTAATCGGATTATCCTTTGAAGACCGTATAAATGAAGTGCTTGGATGGGCAAAGGGATATGAGGACAGAATATTCCCTATATTATGGATACATCCGTATGAGGAAAATATAATAGAGAAGCTTCATATAGCAGTAGACAAAGGTATTTGCGGATTCAAAATAATCTGTGGTAATTTCTATATATATGAAGAGCAGTGCATAAAAGTTCTTACAGAAATTGCAAAACTTGATAAGCCTGTGTTCTTCCACACAGGAATACTTTGGGACGGTAAGGTATCTTCCGAATACAACAGACCGCTTAACTGGGAGGCTCTTTTACCTATTAAGGGACTTCGTTTCTCTATGGGACACTGTTCATGGCCGTGGGTTGATGAGTGTATAGCAATGTACGGGAAATTTTTAAACGCACTCTTAAAAGGTGACACAGCTGAAATGTTCTTTGACCTGACCCCTGGAACACCTGAAATTTACCGTGAAGAGCTATTGACTAAGCTGTATACTATCGGTTATGACGTTGCTAACAATGTTATGTTCGGAACTGATTCACAGGCACACATATATAATTCCGAATGGCCGGAAAAATGGCTTGGAATTGACAGCAGGATAATGGATAAGCTTGGAGTTAGTGTTGAAAACAGACAGAAGATGTATCATGACAACCTGCTTCGGTTTCTGGGCAAAACAAAGGTTAACATTGAACATGTAAGTCCGGATATTGATGACTCACACGCATTGTCACCGGAAAACCCGGAAGTAAAGGTTATAATCGAAAAATGGTATAACACGCTCAATTTCCCGGAAGAATTTGATAAAGAGTTTAAAGCAGCTCTTTCAGAGGTAAAAATATCAGATGCAATTTGCATAGAGAATTACAACACAGGAGAAAAGGATGGCAAACGTAATCTCCTCAGTTTTCTGTTCATGTGTGAATCTCTGAAAAAAAGATATGACAAAAAGGGTATTCCATCAGAGATTTTTATGGATACAGTAGGAAATATCGTTGAGTGGACAGAAACATACAGTAAGTTGAAAAATGAGTTATATCTTGGTGAGTGTGAGTGGCTTAAGCGTCATTTTAGCATGAAACTGTTTAAGCTCGGCAGACTGCATTTCTGTATGGGTGATGCAGAACGAGATATCCCTCAGATGGGTGTATCAAAGGGCGATAGTGTGATAGAAGTACATATCCCTACAGAGGGGTCTTTTACAAAAGCTGAATGTGAAAAATCAATAAATATGGCAAAGGAATTCTTTGCAAAGTATTTCCCTGAATACGAATATAAATGCTTCACTTGCCATTCGTGGTTGCTTGATCCTACACTTAAAGAGTTTTTGAGTGAGGATAGTAACATAATTGATTTCCAGAACAGATTTGTAGCAATTGAAAGTGAAGAATCGGATGCTGTTTTAAAATATGTGTTCGATTGGTCTATGACACGCCGTAATCTGCCAAAAGCACCGGCTGTAACGTCACTTGCTGAAAAAGTTAAGGAGCACGCACTATCCGGCGGAAAATTTTATGAGGTCCTTGGTGCATTTGGAAAATAATCGTTAAAAGAGCGGATTTTATGTCCGTTCTTTTTTTTAAAAAATGGTTGTTTTTGTAATAGATGTATGCTATAATGTTAACAAGTACGGCAAACGCCGCAAAACGGGAGGGAAATAACATGATAGAAGCAACAAAAGAGTTTTTAGCTCAGCAGGAAGAATTATACGCAAAGCGTAAAGCAGAAATTCTTAATGCAAAGGATGAACTTGTGATTAAGGGAACAACATACTATGTAAGTAACTCAGGTGATGATAACGCAGACGGTAAATCACCGGAAACAGCGTGGAAAACAATTGACCGAGTAAACCACTCATGGTTCTACCCGGGTGACGGCGTGCTTTTCAAAAGAGGCGATTTGTGGCGTGGCAAGGCAGTAGAGACAATGCCGGGTGTGTCATACGGTGCATACGGCACAGGCGAAAAACCGAAGTTCTACGGTTGGATTGAGGATATGGCAGATGCATCTCTCTGGGAGCTTGTAGATGCAGACCATAATATATGGAAATATACAAAAGAAATCACAGACCCCGGAACACTTGTATTTAATGAGGGTGAACAACACTCAAGAAAGCTCATTCCGTCATTCAGAAACCTGCAGTTTGTATGCCGTGAGGACGAGAGCAAGCCATTTGTTATGGAAAATGAAATGACACAGGATCTTGACATATACTGGTATTTTGACAAGATTCTCTTGCAGGGTACCTCAAAAGGAGAAACTTTTCCGATACCTGCAACATCATCTCAGGCTGAATGTTTGGGTGATTTATATTTAAGATGTGACAAAGGCAACCCAGGTGAATTGTTTGATTCAATCGAAGCAATTGCAAGGCACAATGCATTCAGAGTAAGAGAAAACGCAAACGTAACAATTGACAATATATGTATGAAATATCTCTGCTTCGGTGTAACAGCCGGCGGATATTCAGTAGGACTTCACGTGACAAACTGTGAAATCGGCTGGATTGGCGGTAATATTCAGACATATAACGGTGGTGACCCGAACTACCCGCAGGGTACACGCGGCAGTGTAACACGTTTCGGTAACGGTATTGAAATCTATGGCGGTTGTGACGATTATGTTGTAGAGAGCAACTATATTTACGAAGGCTACGATGCCGGTGCATCACATCAGGTAACTACAAGCAAAGAACTTATTATGCAGAACATACGCTACACAGATAACCTTATTGAGAAGTGCGTGTACGGAATTGAGTATTTCCTCGATCAGAAACCGGGTTCAGAGGGAAGCACTATGAGAAATCTTGTTATGAACGGTAACATCATCCGCCTTTCAGGCTACGGTTGGGGACAACAGAGACATAACACAGATACGCCTGCTCTTATTAAAGGCTGGAGCTATACAAACACTGCAAGCGACTACCATATCTATGATAATATCTTTGACCGTTCAGGCTACAGAATGTTGCATCTTGTAGCGGAAAAGGACGAATATTGTCCGGAAATGCACGACAATACATACATTCAGGACATTGGCGGTATGATAGGTCAGTGGGGCGGAAATGAAGTTAAAGAACCGGATATCGAAATTTTTGACGAAAACGCAGAAGAAAAGATAAAAACCGTATTCAGAGAAAAGAACCCGAAGGTTTATATCATTAAATAAGTGAGGAAAATAAAATGATTTTTGATAATATTAAAAACAAGGATTTATATCTGTCAATGAATCCGGGCTTTAAGGCGGCATTTGATTATATTGAAAAGGTAATCCGTGACGGCGAAGAAGTAGGCAAGTACGAAATCGACGGCAGAACAGTTCACGCAATGGTGCAGGAGTATGAGGGTAAGGAAGACCATCCCAAATATGAAGGACACAGACGTTATATTGATATTCAGTTCATTCTTTCAGGTAAAGAGATTATGGACTATGCAAATATTGCTGAATGTGAAACTATGACAGAATACAACCCTGACAAGGATGTTGAATTTTTCACCTGCGACGGACTTACAACACGCATAAAGGCACAGAGCGGTGATTTTGCAATCTTCTATCCGGAGGACATACATAAGCCTGGCATCAAGTACGAGGACGGTACAACAATCAAAAAGATAGTTGTAAAGGTATTGGCATAACAGCACTGAAGCACTTCATTCTGAAGTGCTTTGGTGTGTAGTAAAAGGAGAATATTAGTGTGAAAGAATTAAAACTTGAAGAGCTGTCTGCAAGACAGAAACTTGGTATGACATTTACCGCATTTCTTAATGGTGATGAGAGAACACCGGAGGAGGATGCATTTATAGTAGATTTGATAAAAAATCATTCCTTAGGTTCAGTATGGATTCAGGCAACAGGTGTCTGGGTTGAGGAGCTTATGGAGATGATAAATGATGCAGCTGATTATCCGATACTCATATTTACAGATGCCGAGAGCGGAATACCGCCGTACCTCGTTGGCAAGCATAATGCCATTGCGGCAACAGGCAACGAAAAGCATGCATATATATTCGGTAAGGTCGTAGGGGTCACAGCACGCAAGATGGGTTATAACGTCGTATGTGACCCGGTTGTGGATATGCGTGCCGGAAGTCAGCGTTCACTTGGTACGGATAAAGAAAGAGTAAGCAAGCTTGCAGAGGCAATGGCAAGGGGTATGCATGATGCAGGTGTTCTTAATGTTGCAAAGCATTTCCCGGGTGGAAGCAATCCTACGGGTGTTGATTCGCATATGGGTGAGGCTGTGTCACCGGATACAAAAGAAGAGTTGCTTCAATATTCAATGTGCCCGTACAAGCACCTTATTGACGAGGGTTTGCTTGACGGTATAATGACCTCTCATAAAAAGATGATAAACATAGACCCCGAACGCCCGACAAGCCTTTCAAAGCCTGTTATAGACATTATACGTGAGCTGGGCTTTGACGGCTTTGCGATAACAGATGCACTTTGTATGATGGGCATACGTGCAAAGTTTGGTGATGTGGATGCAAAGGGTTTTGCACTTGAGGCAGGTAACGATACAATATTGCCGTATGCATCTAACAGCAAAAAGCTTTTTGAGGAATACTGTGAGGCATATGACAAGGGACTCATTTCTGATGAAAGACTTGACGAAGCGGCAAGACGTATTCTTGATGCACAGCACAAGGCAATGATGCTTCCAAAGGATGCAGAGCTTACAGATGAAGAAATCGAAATGTTCTACTCAATCAATAAAGACGGTGTATATGCAAAGACAGATGCGGGTGTGACACCGAATATATCACGTGACGGTAAGCATTTCTTTGTTGTTATGACAAAATGTGAGTTTGGAATAGAAAAAGCGGGTAAAGTAGATGTTGATACATTCAGCGGTGGCTGGCACAATCCGTTTACTATAAAGGACAGACTTCTTGAGCTGTTCCCGAACTCAGAGGTAAGATTTATAAACGAGTTCCCGACACAGTCGCAGAATTATGAAATTATGCGTGATGCATTCGGATATGATGAGTTAGTATTTATCACTTTCTCGGAGTCATTGGCATTTGTAGGCGAGGAGCAGCTGACATACAGACTGGTAAGACTTGTTGAAGCAATGCAGCTTACTGACCGTATTTCGACAATAGTTCATTTCGGCAACCCGTTCGTTCTTGAGGTGCTTCCGCACTTTTCAAGAGTTATTCTTGGCGGAAACTCTGCAGGAAGTGTTGATGCCTGCATTGATGTACTCGCTGGGGAATATCCGGCAAATGGTGTTCCGACATACGATTTCAAACTGAAATAACTTATAGAAAGTCGCAGAAAAAAACGGCACTTCATCATTATAATAATGAAGTGCTGTTTTTAATATGCTCAAGAAAAATACGTGTACTTAATGATGATTTTCTGCTAATATAAATTTTTGAGTTTCTGTACACACCACCATCTACCCTTAAAAGCTTTATAGACGGATGTGTCTGGCGTTGCCATGAAACTGTGGGGAAGAGACTCACTCCCATACCCATAATCAGGTAGTCACGTATGCACTGCGGATCATCACATTCTATAACTATATCGGGACTGATGCAGGCACTGCGACAAAGAATATCAGTAAATGTGCGAAGACTGTAGTTCTTGTGCAGGCATATAAATTTTTCGTTTTCAAGCTCACTCATTGTGATTTCATCACGTTCTGAAATGGGATTTGTTTTATGAACAGCAAGCATGACTTCTTCAGAAATAAAATCAAAGCTTTCAAATGCGTTGCTTGTGATTGTTTCATCCGTTATAATCATATCATAATCAGTATAAGCCTTATCTCCGTCAAAATCAAGAATAAACGAAATATCGGGATACTTGTTTCTGAAATCTGCGATAATTCCGGTCATTGTCATACGGTTATTGTTAATCAGAAGATGTATTTTCCCGCTTGGCTTTCCGGACATATCGGAAATATCATTTTTTGCACGGTCTAATTCGGAAAAAATATTATCAACAGATTTCAAGAACCGTTTTCCGTTTTCGTTTAAAATAAGTCGGTTGGCACTGCGGTCAAAAAGCTTTGTTTCGAGCTCATCCTCAAGCTTTTTAATTGATGATGAAACACTTGACGGCGGAACACGGAAATGTGTTGCCGTATGCGAAAAATTTTCGGTTCTTGCGGCGTGTTGAAAATATGTAAGCTGTAAAAATTCCATTGTATTACCCCCTCAAACACATTATACCATATATTAAAATATATAGCAAGTGTATATTATTATATTCTTTACAAAATGGTAAAAGGGTTGTATAATACTATTGAAACTTTAAACAAAGGGAGAAATTTAACATGAAAAAAGGGTTAATCTACACAATAATTACGGCTTTGGCGTTCGTAACATTCGAGCCGGTAAGTAAGCTTATTGCGGGTGCTGTTAGCCCGTTTGGAATCACGTTCTGGAGATTTATCTTCGGTTCGATTCTTCTGAGCCCGTTTGCAATTATGAAAATCAAGAAGGAGCAGATACATATTAAGGCAAAGGATGTACTTATAATGGGCGGTCTTGGTGTGCTTATAATCTGTATAAGTATGATAACGCTACAGACAGCTGTAGGTATGGCAGACAATCCCGCACTTATTGCGGTTATATTCTCTGCAAACTCAGTATCCACGATGCTTTTTGCTATGCTTATTCTTAAAGAAAAGATGACTAAAAATAAGGCGATAGCAATGGTATTGGGCGTTATCGGTATTATGATATGTGCTGATTTTAAATCGGGTGAGAATCTGCAGGCAGTCATGCTTACTGTAATTTCTGCACTCACTTTCAGCCTTTATACTATTCTGTGCCGTAAATATACAAAGCATCTTGGAGCATCAGTGCAGACAACATTCTCATTTTTTATCGGAAGCTTAGTTCTTCTTGTTGTGCTTCTTGTGGGAAGATTTGATATAGTGCCTGAAATTAGCACAAAGAATGTGCTTGTTATGGCATATCTTGCCATTTTCGTTACGGGCATAGGCTATTGGAGCTATTTCCGTGCAATCGAAAAGGGCGGTGCAATTATGGCATCACTCGCTTTCTTTATAAAACCGGTTCTCACACCGTTTGCAACATTTGCAATAAATGGAATAGTACCGGATTTAAAGGTATTTATCGCAGTTGTGTTCATTGTTGGCGGTTCATACTTTGCGGTTTATAAGAAGGAGACAAAATAATATGGAAAAGTTCAGATACGGAGACCATAAAAATCAGTATGGCATTGTATATTTGCCGGATGCTGATAAATTCCCGGTAGTTGTGTACCTGCATGGTGGTGGATTGGTTGATGGAGTGCCGGAGCATGAGTTTATAGACGCACTTGTCAGAAAAGGTGTAGCTGTAGTAAGTGGTCAGTACAGAATGTATCCTGATGCGAAATACCCTGAATTTATTGAGGACGGGGCATCGGTTGTTGCGTGGGCAAAGGAAAATATGCAGAAATACGGAACGGTAACGGATTTGTTTGTTGTTGGGACAAGTGCCGGTGCATATATATCAATGATGCTTTGCTTTGACAAGAAATATCTTGGAGAACACGGAATAACAAATGCAGATATTTCAGGTTATCTGCATAACGCCAGTCAGCCGACAACACACTTTAATGTTCTTGACGAGCGTGGTATTGACTCAAGACGTGCCATAATTGACGAAGCAGCACCGCTATATCACGTGTGCGAGAAAGAATATCCGCCCATGGAAATTGTGGTTGCAGACAATGATATGCCATGCCGTTACGAACAGACAAAGCTTCTTATGGCAACGCTTAAAGATTTCGGTCACGATATGTCAAAAATAGGCTTTGTACTTATGGAAAACTACAAGCACTGTGAGTATAAAAATATTCAGGATGAAAATGGCAACTATATATTTGCCGATATGATTTACGATTTTATAACAAGGTCATAAAAAGTTTACAAAACACCGTCGCTATGTGCGGTGTTTTTCTGTTTGGTGCCTTAAGGCGTGGAAATAAACCCCCAGTTCTACTGGGGGAAGAAAAAAAGCTTTAGCAAATAAAACCTCCTATGGTATAATAGTAAATGGTTTGGCGACCGCATTACTAAAACACCAAGGAGGTTTTAAACAATG
>JAFQJD010000016.1 GCA_017415105.1 Clostridia bacterium
ATTTGAAAAAGCTTGCAAAATGGAAATGGAAGAGGAACAATACCCCTTCCAAATTATTTGATTTTGTCGAATTTTTAATAAAAACGAAGAAGAACCCGATTTTTGCTTGATGCAAAGTCGGGTTCTTCGACAGTCTGAAACGGACTTTGAAATGAAAGTCCGTTTTTCTATTTATTGAATACAAACATCTGAATAAGTGCAAGGTTTTCTCTTAAATACGAAGGTATCACATTGTACCACGGCGTTTGTGCACTTAGATGGTTTATTGAAAGCCCTTGCAGTTTTGCAAGCGAGTTTGCACGGTATATGTGGAAATCGTTCGTTATAAATACAGCGGATTTGTTCTGCAAATCGCCGTTTGTAAGTCTGTTGGAAAACTCAAAATTTTCCGTGGTTGATGTTGAATTATGCTCCTGCAGTATGCGGTCTATACTTATACCGTTATCGACAAGATATTTATGCATTGCCTCAGCCTCTGTGATATCCTCGCCCTGTCCCATACCGCCGGTAACAATTATTTTTGCGGTTGTGTTGCGATTGGCGTATCCCACTGCTTTCTCAAGCCGTTTTACGAGCGTCTCTGACGGTTCTGTACCTTGAAGCCCGCATCCGAGAACAACAAGATAGTCCTCCTTGTATGTGGCAGTATCTGCCTTTCCGTAAATGAAAAGGAATGTTGAACTGATAAGACACACTACTAAACCAAAGCATAACACTGTTGAGAGAAGCTTGAACAGCGGATAAATAAATAACCTTTTTATAAGCTTCATAAAAAATGCAATTATTATAAGTATAATTCCCAGAAAAACAGTAAGGTACGTACCGATATTGTGGGCATTGTTTGCAATAAGTGCAATGCCGTTTGTTAATATCGGGATACCAAAAACCGCAGAAATAACAGACAGAATACCTGTAAGCATATCATCACCCTCCTTATGTAAATACATTATATAAAAAGTTTTGCGATTAGTCAATACAGGGACTTTAAAATAAACAATTTGTTTACATTTAAATTCTGAGTTTTAACAAAAACCCCGGAATATCCGGGGTTTTAGTTATACGAATTATTAAAAATTTGCCAAGAAATATTTCTCTGCTTCGGTGCACCACAAGCCATTGTTTGATTTAACAAGTTCGTCGAGGCCCTTGAATCTTGAATCAGTCTTGCTAAGTTTTTCAAAGTCTGAAAGGGCGGTGAGAGGAAGCTCAATGTGTGTATAAATCAATTTCTTTCCGCCGGGGATGTTGGGGAGATTTACTGTAGTATCAATTGCCGCATCAATACCTCCTATGTGAGTTATCATAACAGAGGGGGTAAGGCGGTTTTCGCTGATAAGCTTTACGATATCTCTCATATCTTCAGGGGTACTTCCGCTTGTGCCGGTCACGTGATGCTGAGCATAATGAACATTGTAGAAATTAAAATCAGCACTGAAATTCTTATCAAGAGGACCTGCGAAGAAATTAAGAGAGCCGTCAAAACCTAAAATGGCATCTCCAAGCTCAACTACCGTAGGAACGGGGGCATATACAAACACATCGTCAAAGCCCGTGCCGCCCGAAATTTTTAAAAGTTCGTCCTTATCGGCTGTTGCGGCAAACACAAGTTCGATTCCGTCCTCTTTTGCTTTTTCGGGGGAGAATATAGCTGCGGCACGCTCAAGACGTGCTTTGTCAAGGTCTGTTACCACCACCATAGAGGGCTTTACATTCCCATGAAGAGCAATATCAATCGCAACAAGGCCCATAGGGCCGCATCCGGCAAGAATAGCGACTTTTCCGTTCTCTTTTATACCTATGACATGGTCATAGTTTTTGTCAAGATGAAAACTTGCTTTATACCCCCTGATAACACATGATGCAGGTTCGATGAGAGATCCGTTAAAATAAGAATCGCTTTCTAATTTGATTAAAAAATTGTTATCAAGGATGTGCTCATAAACGATAGAATATGTAGAAACACCGCCAATGTCTTCAAAGGAATATCCTACTGTTTCAGGACCGCCCAGATATGCAAGAACAGGCGGCATAACAACCTTGTCGCCAATAGAAAATTCATTTTTCCATTTGTCGCCGACTTCAACAACTTCTGCACAAAATTCGTGCCCAAGCATAATTGGGTGTTCTGCTACATTATCGGGAACACGTAAATGATTTTCGCCTTGCATAATTGTTTTATGTGTTGACATACATACACTGTCGGAAATGATTTTAATTAATATCTCGCCTGAGGTTATAGGACGAAGTTCGAATTCTTCTAATCTTGCATCATTTGCTCCGTAAAGACGGGCTGCTCTTGTTTTCATTTAATCACCTTATATCCTTTCTGCACTGCCGAATGTTCTGAGCTTTTCACGTACAACTTCCTTCATCATCTTAATTGCGTCTTCGTACACCAGAAATGGCCATGTTGAAGGATTTGCCATGTTGTTGAGATAGTTCTTAAGCCCCTGATTGAGAGCAAAAAGAACATCTGAATAAATGTTTATTTTTGTAATACCGTGGTGAATTGCATTTTGCATCTGGTCATCGGGCGTTCCGCTTCCGCCGTGAAGAACAAGCGGTCTGTCACATACAGCCGTTATTTCATCAAGTCTGTCGATTCTGAGCTCAGGAGTCTTTTGATATACACCGTGAGATGTACCAATAGCAACAGCTAGTGCATCAACATCGGTAATTTTTACAAATTTTGCAACCTCATCCGGCACTGTAAGGCTTTCTCCGGGGTCGGAGTCTGTTCCCGTTTCGCTGATACTTCCAACGCTTGCGTTACCCACATGTCCGAGCTCCGCTTCAACTGTAATACCTTTTTTGTGGGCATATTCTGTTACAATAGCAGTATTTTTTGCATTTTCTTCAAACGGAAGAACTGAGCCGTCATACATAACAGAACTGTATCCGTTGTCGCATCCGAATTTTATAAAATCAATATCGGTGGCGTGATCCATATGAAGACAAATCGGAATTTTAAAATGTTCAGAAGCACCTTTAATCATAGAGGAAATAAGCTGAAGGTTTCTTCCTTGCGTATCCACACCCAAAGTCATAAGAAGGGCGGGCGATTTCTCTTCTTCGCAGGTTTCCAGAACGGCTTTCATCATTTCGTAATTGCTTACATCGAATGCAGGAATAGCATAATGATTTTTCTTTGCATCTGCAAGCATTTCTTGCATAGTAACTAACATGTTAACATCTCCTTTTTTAAAAACTACGATGATTATAACACGCCTCTTAACATTTGTCAAGTACAAATGTTAAGAGGTTGACAAAGACGGGGAAGTTTGATATAATAAATAAAACAAGTGCAAAAGGTGATAGAGTATGAATATTCAGAAAAAACAAATGCAGGAAGCGGCAATTTTGTATTATGAAAAAAAATACACCCAGAATGAAATTGCAAGCGTTATGAATTTGTCCCGCCAAACTGTTTCGAAGATATTAAATGATGCAATGAAAGAAAATATTGTAGAAATAAAAATTCACAATCCCGAAATAACCTGTAAAGAGCTTGAACAGGAAATTTGCGACAAGTTTGGAATTAAAACTGCGGTTGTATGCGGCGTTAGCAATGCAGACGAATCGCTTTGTTTATTGATGACAGTAAAAAAAGCTGCTGACTACATCTATTCTCTCATTGAAAGCGGAAATAAAAAAATCGCTATTTCATGGGGACGTACTGTCGAAATGCTTATATCTGAATTTTCAAAAAGTATTACCGTGGGGAATACGGTTTTTCCGCTTTTCGGTGCAACAGATCAGGAGCAATCTTGTTTTCTGTCAAATGAACTGGCACGGAGTTTTGCAGATAAGATAGGTGCTAAGGTAAAGTATGCATGGTTCCCTTATCGTCCTGATAGTGTCGATGATTGGAAGCTTTTCAAAAAAACCTCCTATTATAAAAAGCTGAATGACTTATGGACCGATATTGATGTTGCAATTGTCGGAATAGGAAACAAAGAAATTATACAGACATTTGGGGGAATTTTCGGGTATAACGAAAAATGTATTTCTGCAATCGGAGACATTTCCACACACTTTTTCGATGAAGACGGAAACATTTTAGACTTGTACGAAAATACGTTATGTGCAGAAAGAGATAATCTGAAAAATGCTAAAGAAACAATAGCGGTTGCCTGTGGAAAAGATAAAACTGAAGCAATCGTAGGTGCATTGCGTACACAAATGATAGATACCCTTATTACTGATGAATATACCGCAAAAAAAATATTATCGGCTATGGAAAAGAAGAATAAATAATAACCCTGACTTGACACAAGAATTTTAAAAAGGAGGTACGGCTGTGGATTATAATTATGTGCGTATGCGTGATGCACTTAAAAGCGGAGACCTTGCAAAAGCTGAGGAGTACAAGCTTTTATATGAGGCAGGAAAAATTAAGAGAAAATCGTTTTCGGTTCTTGACTATGCTATTGTTATATTGTTGTCTGTAACCGTGCTTCTTGGTATATATATTCTTCATTCAGAATCACAGCTTGCCGGATATCAGAATATAGATGACGGTGCTGTCGTAACAAGTGAGGTGCCCGGATGATAATTACATGGATAAGCAAAGAGGGCGGTCGTGAGATCAACGAGGATGCTGTAGGAAAAACACGCAAAAAGGGTATTGTATGCGTAGTGGTTGCCGACGGACTTGGCGGACACAGCGGCGGAGAGATGGCATCAACACTTGCCGTAAATTCAATTCTTAATGCGTTTGAGCAAAACCCCGGCTTTTCAAAGGAACATATAGAGGAATATATACGCACCGCAAATGATGCGATCGTGACACGGGCAATGAATGATCCGGAGCTTTTGTATATGTCAAGTACTGTTGCGGTACTTCTTAAAAAAGGCAGAAAAGCCATATGGGCAAACGTGGGAGACAGCCGTATATATAAATTCTGCGACGGAATGATAACGGATGTGTCTGAGGACCATTCGGTTGCGTTTCTGAATTTTGTAAAGGGAGATATTGAGTACGGCGACATACGAAAAAGCCCTGACCAGAATAAGCTTACAAGTGCTTTAGGGGTTGCTATGGACGGAATAAATATATCCGAAATCGCAACGGTAAATGCATCAACGAGCTTCCTTTTATGCACAGACGGCTGGTGGGAGTATGTGACCGAAGATGATGCAGAAAAAACTCTTAAAAGCTCTGCTGATGCAGAAACGTGGCTTAAGAGTATGCTTGAAATAAGGGAACAAAAAGCTCCGTCAGACAGCGACAACTTTACTGCCGCTGTAGTTATGATATAATACATAAAAAATCAGATAATGCAAATAATAGGCAGGTAATTTGATTGCTGTGCCGCATATTGCTGATTTACAGCGATATGCGGCTTTTTATATTGAAAGGGAAATGAAAAATGGGAGAATTTACAGCATTTGTTCAGCTTATTGTTACGGTTATCGCCGGTATGTATTTTTTTACGCGGCTCAAAAGCGAGGGAGAGAGTGAAAAGCAGTTCAAGGCAGAATACAAAAAGGAAGCGGAAAGCCTAAATAGGATGAGACACATAAAACTGACAGAGCCTATGACGGAGACGGTGCGGCCGGGAAGCTGTGATGAAATTCTCGGACAGGAGGACGGAGTTCGTGCCCTGCGTGCGGCACTGTGGGGTAAAAATCCGCAACACGTTATAATCTACGGCCCGCCGGGTGTAGGTAAAACTGCGGCGGCACGCGTGATACTTGATGAGATTAAAAGAAGTCCCGACACGCCGTTTTCAAAGGATGCACCGTTTATAGAGGCAGATGCGGCAATAATGCGTTGTGATGAGCATGGGTTTACAGACCCACTTATCGGCTCGGTGCACGATCCGATATATCAGGGCTCGGGTGCGTTTGGTCAGAACGGCATCCCACAGCCAATGCCGGGTGCTGTAACACGTGCACACGGCGGAGTGCTGTTCCTTGACGAAATAGGTGAGCTTCCGAATGAACAGCTTAATAAATTGTTGAAAGTTCTTGAGGACAGACGCGTCCTTCTTGAAAGCTCGTATTATAATTCATCTAACAGAAAGATTCCTGTATATATCCGTGATGTGTTTGAAAACGGATTGCCTGCTGATTTCAGACTCATAGGTGCAACGACGGCTGAACCTGAAAAGATACCTGAGGCTGTACGTTCGAGGTGTGTGGAGGTTTATTTCAATCCGCTTAAAAGACGTGATGTTGTCGGAATAATAATGGGTGCGGCAATGCGTACGGGGACAATTCTTGACAACGGAGTAAAGGAAAAAATAGCCGATTATGCACCAAACGGCAGGGATGCAGTGAAAATCCTTCAGTCAGCAACAAATCTTGCGAAAATGGAGGGACGCAGAAAAGTTACGCTTTCGGATGCCGAATGGGTGATTGCGTCAGGTCGTTACAAAAAACGGAATGAACCGTATATAAATGACAGTGAAAAAATAATTGATATATCAATAATTAAACCTCATAATTAAGAATATCCAAAAAAATTTGGTATATTTGCAAAAAAATACTTGAAAAATTAATTTAAATGTAGTATAATATACTGTGTGTAATTAAAAATTGTTTTTTCTTTTATACATTAAAGATAAATGGCATATAAAAGTCGGAGGTTAATATAATGATTAGTAAAGCATTCCAAAACATTGTAGCACAGATGTCGGAAGTGTTCCCGAAAAAGTTCGGTATTGCCGATTCACACGGTCTTGTTCTTGCATATAACGGGGCAGAGCCGAGTGACGAGGTTATCGAATCACTTGTAAGTGCGGCGTCAAATAATGACAAGCTTCTTTTCAAGGACGGTTACACAATCCGTTCAATGTCGAACAAGCCGTATGCTGAATACGTGGTATACGTTGAGGGTACGGATGAAACGGCAAAATACTGCTGTAATGCGGTAGCGGTTGCTGCAAACAATGTCCGTCATTACTACGATGAGAAGTATGACAAGACAAACTTTATGCAGAATATCATTTTTGATAACCTTATTTCGTTTGACCTTCATCAGAAGGCACGTGAGCTTCACGTTGACTGTGATGTTCCCAGAGCTGTGTTCTATATAAAGGTAACAGGTACGGGCGAGAGCGGTATATACGAGGTTATACGTAATATGTACCCCGACAAGGAACACGATTTTGTTATCAATGTTGACTCAAACAATATCGTGCTTATAAAAGAGCTTAAAGAGGTTGCAAAGACAGAGGAGCTTGAGGTTATAGCAAGACAGATTCTTGATACTGCAAGCTCGGAGATAATGTATCCGTTGTCAATCGGTTTGTCAACCGTTGCATCAAACATTGACGAGCTCAATAACTCATACAAGGAAGCACAGATTGCAATAGAGGTAGGTAAGGTATTTGAGGAAGAGAAGAATATCTTAAGCTACGATAACCTCGGAATCGGCAGACTTATCTATCAGCTTCCGATTAAGCTTTGCGAGTTGTTCTTAAAAGAAGTATTCAAGAAGGGCAACATCACATCACTTGACGATGAAACAATACTTACAATAAACAAATTCTTTGAAAATGACCTTAACGTCAGCGAAACTTCAAGACAGCTGTTTGTTCACAGAAACACACTCGTGTACAGACTTGAGAAGATTTACAAGCTGACAGGTCTTGACCTTAGAAAGTTCGATCAGGCAATAGTGTTCAAGGTAGCGATGATGGTACACAAGTATCTTATGTCAAATCCTATGAAAATCTGATTGAGCAGAAAATCTGAACAGTAGAGGCTGTCGCAAGACATTAACGGTTTTGAGACAGCCTTTTTAATACGAGGTGCGAATTTGAAATCATTTATTAAGACAGCAATCGCTGTTGCTGTAACAGCAACGGTTACATTCAGTGCGACATCAATATATTATGCAACAAAAAATATGGGACTTACGGGCTCGGGTTCAAACACGCAGGCTTTAAAACTGAAGCTTGATACGATAAACACATATATAGATAATAATTATCTCTATGACAATGTCGATTTTGACAAGGCGAATACAGCAGCAATAAAGGCATATGTCGAATCCCTTGAAGAACCGTATACCCACTATTATTCAGAGGAAGAGTTTGAAAGCTACATCTCAAATGTTGAAGAAAGCTATGTGGGTATAGGTGTCATAATATCAGCAGATACCGAAACCGATAAAATTGTCGTAGTATCTCCGCTGAAGGATTCGCCGGCATACGAAGCGGGTATAAAACCGGGCGATTTCATAATCGCAGTTGAGGATGAAACCTTTGATGCAAGCGGTATGGATGCGTGCGTTTCTGCGATAAAAAGCGGTAAAGAGGGCACGAAGGTAAATATCACAGTTGAGCGTAACGGGAAAACAAAGGAATATACAGTTGAACGCAGAGAGATTGTTGAAAATTCAGTCAGCTATGAAATGCTTGATAGCAAAATCGGATACATCGCAATATCGAGATTCAATACCAACCGTGACGGTTCAGAGGAAACAACCTATACAGAGTTTGTTGATGCAATAGAGAAGCTTGATGCTGACGGAATGGAAAAGCTCATAATTGATGTACGTGATAATCCGGGCGGCGTGCTTGGAGTCGTGTGTGATATAGCAGATTACATTCTTCCGGAGGGAATTATCACCTATACCGAAACACGTGCAGGGGTACGCACAGAATATAAATCTGATAAAAACGAATTTGATATACCTATGGCGGTTCTCATAAACGGCTCAAGTGCAAGTGCATCGGAAATTCTTGCAGGAGCATTGAAGGACTATGACCGTGCGGAGATTATCGGTAAAACGAGCTTCGGAAAGGGTATTGTACAGAATGTTTTCCCGTTTTCGGACGGCTCGGGAATGTCAATGACCATTTCAAAGTATTATACGCCCAACGGAATATCAATTCACGAGATAGGTGTTGAGCCTGATATTGAAGTGGAAATGCCGGAGGAGTACAAGGACCAGTATGCATCGGATGTTCCGCGTGAGAAAGATACACAGCTTAAAAAAGCGATTGAAATTTTAGAGAATAAGTAATACACGAAAGGGGAAATGCGTTATGACAGTGTCACAACGTATGTGGAAACGGGAGCAGGAACGCAGACGACGCGAACGTATCAGGCGTGCAAGACGTCGCCGTAACTGTGCAATAGCAGTGCTCCTGCTTGCGATAGTAACAGTAATTGTAATCGTGACGGCAGGCAAGGACAATGATAGCCCAAAAAATGAAGAGCCAACGGCACAGCCTGTTAATGTTGTGTCCGACACAAAAGCCGTTACGGACCCGTACACAACAACCCGTGATGCGGAGGATATTAAAGCTTCGTTTTTCAAGGAAAGTGCATTCGCAGGTAATGCACTCGCACAGACCGTAGGTATGTACGGAATACTGCCGGAAACTGATTTCTATGCAGGTGTAAATGTGAATCTTGAGAATGTATATACAATAACGACATCAGGCAGTACCACATCGGTGTCAGAGCAGTTTAAGAGCAGACGTTTTAGCAAGGTATTTCTGTCATTCGGTGAGAATGAACTCAGAACTATGACGTCAAGCGAATTCAAAACGAAATACAAAGAACTGATAGACAAAATTGTTGATTATCAGCCGAAAGCGAGAATATACCTTATAGGAATACCGCCTGTAACCGCAGAGGTTTCAAGCGAGGACGATAAACTGACAGCTAAACGGATAAACGAATTCAACAAGAGAATAATGTCTCTTGCAGTTGATGAAGAACTCTATTATGTAGATTCAGTTGATGCGTTGGGCGATAACAAGGGATTTCTGCCAAAGGGTGTATCGGGAGATGGCATAAACCTTAATAAGGCAGCAGCTATTGATTTACTTTACTACATTTCAAAGGAAGCCTATATACCCGATGCACAGGACGTAGCAGAGCTTGGTGCTGATGAGGACGACGAGGATGACGAGGATGACGAGGATGAAGCAGAAACAGCAGAGCCTCAAAAAGCTTCAACCCCGACTCCGGCACCGACAGTAAACGTGCTTAAGGATTCGGCAATCAATAAGAAGAGAGAGGAGTAATCGGATATGAAAAAATATTTCAGGATTATTCCTGTCATTGCGTTATTGATAATACTTGCGGGATGCGGTAAAATAGAAGAAATTGTAATCAGCGAGCTTGGAGATGTTCTTGGCACATCCGTTGCATTTTCAGAACAGCTTACACAGATAGATACCGCAAACATAGAAAAAAGATACTTATTAAACTCAAAAGACTATTCGGAAATAACCGCATTTGTCGGAACTGCAGCAGTATGTGATGAATATGTAATAGTTAAAACCGATGCAACAGAGGCAATGGCAGAAAAGCTTGGCAGGTATATCGAGGAAAAACGCAAAACATACAAAAAATACCGTCCTGACGAGGTCGGAAAGCTCGATAATGCAATAATTGAAACCTATGAAAATGCAGTTGTTATGATAGTAACTGCCGACAGTGAAAATGCACTTGATGTATATAAGGAATATTTAAAAAAGTAACGGATATTCCGTTGCTTTTTTTAGGGAGGAAACAGTATGTACGTATCTTACTGTAAAAAATGTAATCATTTTTTCTATAAAAGCCGTATCAGCAATTACTGCAAGGAATGTCAGTCACCGCTCATACGTGTACCAATGGAAAAGGAAGAGTTTTTCAAGCTTTCTGCAAATGAGCGGTACAGACTTGCTTACAAGCTTACAAATAATAAGTAGAAAAATATCAAAAAGGTATTTACTATTTGACGAAAATGTGTTATAATGTCAAAATGTATAAGAATTTTTAGAAACGAGAGGACTGATTTTAACATGGGTATGACAATGACTCAGAAAATCCTTGCAAAAGCTGCAGGGTTGGATTCGGTTAAGGCAGGCGACCTTATAATGGCTAACCTTAATCTTGTGCTTGGTAACGATATAACAGCACCTGTTGCAATCCGTGAATTTGATAAGCTTGGCGTGGATGATGTATTCGACAAGAAAAAGGTAGCACTTGTACCTGACCACTTTACACCCAATAAGGATATCAAATCTGCAGAGCAGGCAAAGGTTGTAAGAACATTTGCACACGAGTTTGATATAGAGAACTATTTCGAGGTCGGCGAGGTTGGTATTGAGCACGCACTGCTTCCTGAAAAGGGACTTGTAGTTGCAGGTGATGTTGTAATCGGTGCTGACTCACACACCTGTACATACGGTGCACTTGGTGCATTCTCAACAGGCGTAGGCTCAACCGATATGGCGGCAGGTATGGCAACGGGTAAGGCGTGGTTTAAAGTACCTGAGGCTATTAAGTTCAACCTTACAGGCAAGCTTAATAAGTATGTAAGCGGAAAGGACCTTATTTTACATATAATCGGTATGATAGGTGTTGACGGTGCACTTTATAAGTCAATGGAGTTTACTGGCGAGGGTATGCACACACTTTCAATGGACGACCGTTTCACAGTTGCGAATATGGCAATCGAAGCCGGTGCAAAGAACGGTGTGTTTGAGGTTGATGATCTCACACGTGAGTATATGAAAGAACATTCGGTTCGTGAATTTGTTGAATTTACAGCTGATAGCGATGCAGAATACAGCGAGGTAATAGACATTGACCTTGCAACAGTACCGCACACTGTTGCATTCCCGCATCTTCCGGAGAATGCAAGAACACCCGAAAACTGGGGCGATGTAGCAATTGATCAGGTAGTAATCGGCTCTTGTACAAACGGACGATTGACAGACCTTGAGCATGCGGCAGAAATCTTAAAGGGTAAAAAGGTTAAAAAGGGCATAAGAGCAATCGTATTCCCTGCGACACAGAAGATATATCTTG
This sequence comes from Clostridia bacterium, assembly GCA_017415105.1. Lineage (GTDB taxonomy): Bacteria > Bacillota > Clostridia > UBA1381 > UBA1381 > Ornithomonoglobus. Next base: position 11,770 of record JAFQJD010000016.1, read on the forward strand.
ACGCATTAAAGAACGGCACACTTTCAACACTTGTTGAGGCAGGCTGTGTAATATCAGCACCTACGTGCGGACCGTGTCTTGGCGGTCATATGGGCATTCTTGCCGCAGGCGAGAGATGCGTATCAACAACTAACCGTAACTTCCTTGGCCGTATGGGTCACGTTGAGAGTGAAGTTTATCTTGCAAGCCCGGAGGTTGCTGCAGCAAGTGCGATTACGGGAAAAATAACCGCTCCTGAGGAGGTAATGTAACTATGAATGCAAAAGGTACAGTAATTAAATACGGTGACAATATAGATACAGACGTAATAATTCCGGCACGTTATCTTAACACATCATTGCCGGAGGAGCTTGCAAAGCACTGTATGGAGGATATTGATACAGAGTTTGTAAACAAGGTAAAGGCTGGCGACATTATGGTTGGCGGTGCAAACTTCGGCTGCGGCTCATCACGTGAGCATGCTCCGATTGCAATCAAGGCAAGCGGTATTTCGTGCGTAATAGCAGAGAGTTTTGCAAGAATTTTCTTCAGAAACTCACTTAACATCGGTCTTCCGATACTTGAGTGTCCTGAGGCTGCAAAGGCGATTGCTGACGGTGACACTGTTTCTGTTAATTTTGATACAGGTGTTATCACTAACGAAACAAATGGCACTGAGTATCAGGCAACTGCATTCCCGCAGTTTATGCAGGAGCTGATAAATGCGGGCGGATTAGTGAAATATATAGAACAAGGTAAAATGTAACCAAATTACTCGCCAGAAGATGTTTGCTCCGAATGCTGAAACTTAGAGAAATGCATTCTCCGCAAACACCTTTTGGCGAGTAAAAGTATATAGAAAGAGGAATTGAAAAATGGCAGATTTTAAAATAGCTTTAATCAAGGGTGACGGAATAGGTCCGGAAATAGTAAACGGTGCAGTAACGGTGCTTGATGCTGTTGCAAAGAAGTATAACCATACATTTACATACACAGACGTACTTATGGGCGGTTGTGCAATTGATGCAACAGGTGTACCGCTTCCGCAGGAAACAATAGACATCTGTAAGGCATCAGACAGTGTTCTTTTGGGTGCTGTTGGCGGTCCGAAGTGGGATAACTGCAAGGAAAGGCCGGAAAAAGGTCTTCTTGGCATAAGAAAGGCATTGGGACTTTATTCAAATCTCCGTCCGTCAATCTTAAAACCGCAGTTAAAGGATGCATCACCGCTCAAAGACGAAAAGCTTGAAAAGGGACTTAACGTAATGGTTGTGCGTGAGCTTACAGGCGGTATATATTTCGGTGAGCGAAAGAACGCTGAGGACGGCTCGTGGGCAAGCGATGAGGAAAAATACAGTGTAGAAGAAGTTACACGTATAGCAAAAATCGCTTTTGAAACAGCAATGCTTCGTGATAAGCGTGTGGTATCGGTTGACAAGGCAAATGTTCTTGATTCATCAAAACTTTGGCGTCGCACAGTAGAAGAGGTTGCAAAGGATTATCCTGAGGTTGAGCTTTCACATATGTACGTTGATAATGCCGCAATGCAGCTTGCAATAAATCCGGCACAGTTTGACGTTATCGTGACATCAAACATTTTCGGTGATATTCTATCAGACCTTTCATCAGCAATTGCAGGTTCAATCGGTATGCTTCCCTCAGCATCACTCGGTGCTACAAAGTGCGGAATGTACGAGCCTATCCACGGCTCAGCACCCGACATTGCAGGACAGGATAAGGCAAACCCGATTGCTACAATCGTATCTGCCGCAATGATGCTTGAAATGTCATTCGGGCTTATAGACGAGGCAAAGGCTATAAACGATGCAGTAGATGCAGTGCTTGATATGGACTACAGAACACCTGATATTTACAGTGACGGAATGAAGAAGGTCGGCTGTAAGGAAATGGCACAGCTCATCGCATCGCAAATTGCATAATAATTGGAGTGAATAACTTGGAAAACAAAATACATACATTACCGGCCGTTGCTATGCGCGGTCTGGTTATGTTTCCGTATATGCAGCTTAATTTTGATGTTGCACGCCCCGCTTCCATAAAAGCGATAGAGGCGGCATCGCAGGGCGATTCGAGAATATTTCTTGTAACACAGAAAAAAGCTGAAATAGAAAATCCCGTAGAGGATGATATATACCGTGTCGGAACGATTGCACAGATAAAACAGATAATGCATCTTCCGGGTAATGTGACGCGTCTTATTGTTAAAGGCTTATCACGTGGTATTGTATGCGAATATGAAAGTAACGAACCGTATATAAAATGCAGAGTTGAGGAAATAAATGAGCTGTATTCAGGCGTTACAGAAACGGATGAGGCATACTGCAGAGCATTAAAGTCAAAGATTGAGGAGTATTTTGCCGTAAATCCGAGGCTTCAGGCTGATAAATTTGTGAGCATTATGGAAATAAGACATCTCGGTCAGCTTTGCGACACAATCTGTTCGATGGTGGATTTTGAAACTGATGAAAAACAGACATTGCTTAATGAGCTTGACCATCAGTCACGTGCACAGGAGCTTTTATACAGACTTGAGCACATAATAAAAGTAACAGAGCTTGAGAATAAAATAATCCGTAAAACACACGAGCGGATAAATGAAAATCAGCACGAGTATTTCTTGCGTGAACAGCTTCATGTAATAGAGGACGAGCTTGGTGACAAGGACGGAATCGGAGCAGAGGTTGAGGAGTTCAGACAGAAAATAGAAAGTCTTGACATAAAAGACGAGCACAAGGAAAAACTACTTAAGGATGTCGGCAGATTTTCAAAGCTTCCTTCTGCAAGTGCAGACAGCGGAGTTATAAGGGCGTATCTTGAAACTGTACTTGATTTACCGTGGAATGGATCAGATAAAGAAGAGTTTGATATTAAAACAGTTGAAAAAATACTTGACGAGGACCATTACGGACTCACGAAGGTGAAGGAAAGAATCCTTGAGTTTCTTGCTGTAAGAAACCTTACAAAAGGTAAGAACACTACTGTTTTGTGCCTTGAAGGACCTCCGGGTGTTGGTAAAACCTCAGTTGCAAAATCAATTGCAAGGGCACTTGGCAGAAAGTATGTAAGAGTGTCTTTGGGCGGCATCCATGACGAGGCAGATATCCGTGGTCACAGAAAGACATATATTGGTGCTATGGAAGGCAGAATAATGGCAGCAATGCGTGAGGCAAAGGTTAAAAACCCTGTTATGCTGCTTGATGAAATTGATAAAATGGGCAGGGACTTTAAGGGTGATCCGTCTGCGGCACTTCTTGAAGTGCTTGATAATGAGCAGAACAACGAGTTCCGTGACCATTATATTGAGGTGCCGTTTGATTTGTCAGAGGTGCTGTTCATAACAACGGCAAACACTCTTGAAACAATTTCACAGCCACTGCTTGACAGAATGGAAATAATAAATCTTTCAGGCTATACAGCAAAAGAAAAGTTCTATATAGCACGTGACTATCTTGTGAAAAAAGCACTCGATAAAACGGGTATGAGCAAAAGTAATTTTTCTATAACCGATGCGGCAATAGAAAAGATTATTGACAGCTATACACGAGAAGCCGGAGTAAGAAAGCTTGAGCAGACAATAGAAAGCCTTTTAAGAAAGGCGGCAAAGGAAATACTTGATAAGGACTGTAAAAAAGTATCCGTTACGGTACGTAATATTGCAGATTATCTCGGCAAGGAAAAGTACCGCTTTGATATGATGAATAAATCCGATGAGGTAGGCGTTGCACGTGGTCTTGCGTGGACGAGCGTTGGCGGTGATACACTGTCAATCGAGGTCAATGTAATGGACGGCACCGGCAAGGTTGAGCTTACAGGTAAGCTTGGCGATGTTATGAAAGAAAGTGCGATGGCGGCAATAAGTTATATCCGTTCAAAGTCAGGCGAGTTTGAGATAGACCCCGACTTTTATAAAACGAAGGATATACATATTCACGTGCCGGAGGGTGCAGTGCCCAAGGACGGTCCGTCTGCAGGAATAACAATGGCAACTGCCGTTGTATCCTCGCTTTCAAATACGCCCGTAAGACGTGATGTTGCAATGACAGGCGAAATAACCCTGCGTGGCAGAGTTTTGCCTATAGGCGGACTTAAGGAAAAGTCAATGGCGGCATACCGTGCAGGAATAAAAACAGTTATTATTCCTGCCGAGAACGAGCGTGATATCGAGGAAATTCCAACAGAGGTACGTGACGGATTGAGTTTCATTTCTGTGTCAGATATGGGCGATGTTCTTCATAACGCACTAAGAAAGGATAGTTAAAATGATTACAGGCATCAATTTTCAGAACGCCGAGTTTGAGAAATCAGCAGTAGCAAAGGAGCAGTATCCGAAATCGGATATGCTTGAGTTTGCGTTTGCGGGCAGGTCAAACGTCGGCAAATCGTCAATGATAAATAAGGTCTTAAACCGTAAATCACTTGCACGTGTGTCGGGAACTCCGGGAAAAACCATAACAATTAACTTCTATAATATAGATAAGAAGATTTACCTTGTTGACCTTCCGGGTTATGGCTATGCAAAGCGTTCAAAGGAAGAGGTCGCAAAGTGGGGAGATATGATGGAGGACTATCTTGCAAACCGTGAGCAGCTTGTACAGACTATGCTTTTGGTAGACAGCCGTCATACACCGACAGCACAGGACATACAGATGGCAGAGTGGATACGTCACTATCATGACCGTCTTGTTGTAATCGCAACAAAAATGGATAAACTCAAAAAGAGTGAGATTGACGACAGACTCAATGATATTGCAGATGCTCTTGAGCTTACAGAGGAGGATATTTTAATTCCGTTCTCAACTAATTCAGATGAGGGCAAGGAGCTTGTAATAGACCTTCTGCACCTTATGCGTGAGGGAATACTTCTGCCGTACGATGAGGAAGAATAATTATTAAAGTCGGGATATGACAGGTATTCCGGCTTTTTGTTAAGTTTTGTTACATTTGTATTAAAAATTGAAAAAACTATTGATTTTTTGTGAATAATGTATTAAAATGTAGATACCAATAAAATACAAAGGAGAACGTATTATGGAAAAATTGTTCAAATTAAAAGAGAACAACACAAACGTAAAAACCGAGATTATTGCCGGTATTACAACATTCCTTGCAATGTCGTACATATTGGCTGTAAATCCGGGCTATCTCGGAGGACTTCCGGGTGCATCAAGTGCCGCTGTGTTTATGGCAACAGCACTTTCAGCAGCAATCGCAACATTGTGTATGGCATTCTTTGCTAACTATCCTGTTGCTTTGGCATCAGGTATGGGACTTAACGCATTCTTCGCATTCACAGTATGCGGCTCAATGGGTTATTCATACGAGGTTGCACTTACTGCAATACTTATTGAAGGTATCATATTTATGCTTCTTTCACTGTTTAAGTTCCGTGAGGCACTTGTAAACAAGATTCCTGCAAACCTTAAGTTCGGTATCACTGCAGGTATCGGTCTGTTTATCACTATTATAGCACTTATCAATGCTAAAATAGTAGTAGCAGACCCGGCTACAACTGTTGCATTGGGTAACCTTGCATCAGCTCCGGTTGTTCTTGCACTTGTAGGACTTCTTATCATCGGTGTATTCCAGCACTTCAAGGTTCCGGGCGGTATTCTTCTTGGTATCATCGTAACATGGGTGCTTGGTATCGCGGCAGAGCTTATCGGCTGGTATGTTCCCGACCCGGCAAATGGTGTTTATTCAGTAATTCCAAGCCTTACATGGGATTCAATCAAGGCTAACTTCGCAGCACCTGCTTTGTTTAAGTTTGATTTTGCGTTCATCGGTAAGAATATTGCAGGTTTTGCTCTTGTTGTATTTACATTCCTTTACACTGATATTTTCGATACAGTTGGTACACTTATCGGTGTTGCTGAAAAGGGAAATCTTCTTGATGAAAACGGCGAGCTTCCCAAAGCAAAGGGTGCTCTTATGGCAGACGCTGTAGGTACAGTTGTTGGTGCATGTCTTGGTACATCAACAGTTACAAGCTATGTTGAGTCAAGTGCGGGTGTAGCAGCAGGCGGCAGAACAGGTCTTACTGCAGTTGTAACAGCAGTTATGTTCCTTATAGCAATCGTATTTGCTCCTATATTCCTTGCAATCCCGGGCTTTGCAACAACACCGGCTATGCTTTATGTTGGACTTCTTATGCTTTCATCAATAAAGAAGGTTGATTTCGGTGGTGACGCCGCAGATACAATCGGTGCATTCCTTGCAATCATTATGATGCCTTTGACATATTCAATTGCAAACGGTATCATGTTCGGTATGCTTGCATGGGTTATCTTAAAGCTTGTTACAGGCAAGGCTAAGGATATCAGTGCAGTTATGTGGGTATCAGTTGTACTGTTTGCAATATACATTGGCTTAAAGGCAGCAGGACTTGCATAATTCAATCTAAAACTTTAAGGACCTCTTTTAGGGGTCCTTTTTCTATTTATGAATAAAATATTAAAATTGGTATAAAATACTTGACAAAATAAGATAAAAGTGGTATCTTATATATGGTTATTAGCACTCAACTCTTTTGAGTGCTAATAAAGGGGAGAAAAGGTCTTACGCCGTTTATGAAAAGGAGGCGGTGGAGAATGGAGTTAAACGACAGAAAAAAACTGATATTGCAGGCGATTATTGATGAATATATTGTATCTGCAGAGCCGGTCGGCTCACGTGCGATTTCAAAAAAGAATGAGCTTGGTCTTTCAAGTGCCACCATCCGTAATGAAATGGCAGACCTTGAAGAAATGGGCTATCTTATTCAGCCACACACATCTGCCGGAAGAATTCCGTCTGATGTCGGTTATCGCTTTTATGTAAATTCTTTAATGCACCGTTACAAAATCGGAGTTGAGGCGATTGAGGAGCTTCAGCGTGAGCTTGCAGGCAGGATAACACGTCTTGATAGAGCAATATTGCGTGCAGGATACCTCGCAGCGGCTATGACCGATTATACTACGGTTATAACAACACCTGTCGGGGAAAAGACAGAAATCAAAAAGATAGACCTTGTGCCTGTTGCAGAAGACTCTGTGATGCTCATTATTGTAACACGTACTGTAAAGAGCAGAGTTATAAAAACAACGCTTACTGGTGATGAATGTATATCGGTTGCACAGGTTTTAAATGCGGTTCTAACAAACAAGACGGCAGATGAAATAAGCTATGATGTGATACAGGAGATAGAAAACATCTGTTGCGGTAAACTTGGAATTGAGCCAAAGGTGATAATAAACGTACTAAATTTTGTATATGAAAGTATATCTGAGCTTGACGATGGCGAGATATACGTGGAGAATGCAAAGTCAATTTTGAAATATCCCGAATACAGGGACGTTGACAAGGCACGTGAAATATTCAGCTTTTTAGAGGATAAGAACAATCTTAAAAAGCTCATTGCACAAACCGATAACGACGGTGTGCGTGCTACAATCGGAACAGAAAACGAGCCTGAAATCTTAAAGGATTGTTCGCTTGTAACAGTTAATTATTCACTTGACGGTAAGGCGGTAGGTAAGCTTGGCGTTATAGGCCCGAAGCGAATGAACTATTCGCAGGTGTTTGCAAGTCTTGACCTTATTTCAAATGAAATTGATAAACTCATCGGATATATTTCCAATGACGAATAACTATACTGAAAGGAGGAGGAATAATGTCCGAGAAAAAAGAAGAACTCAATGAGGTTACAGAGCCTGAAATTGAGGAGAATGAGGAGGTTGTTGAGCCTACTGCTGAAGAAAAACTTCAGAAGGAGCTTGATGAGCTTAATGACAAGTACTTAAGGCTTATGTCGGAGTATGCAAACTACCAGAACAGAACAACAAAGGAAAAAGCCGCACGTTATGCTGATGCAATAGTAGATGCAGTTGCAGAGCTTTTGCCGGTTGGAGATAATCTGGAAAGAGCGTTGAAAACCGAGGTAACGTCTGAGGATGCACTAAAATTCAAAGAGGGTATTGAAATGGTGATGAAGCAGTTTAACGACTGCCTCGAAAAGCTTAACGTGAAGCCGATACAGGCTGTGGGTGAGCAATTTGACCCGAACTTCCATAATGCAGTAATGCATATAGAGGATGAGTCGGTTGACGATAATACCGTCGTTGAGGAGTTTATGAAGGGTTATATCTACAAAGACGAAAGAGTAGTAAGGCATAGCATGGTAAAAGTTGCTAATTAAAATTACAGACTCGAACAAAAACATCTGCTCAAAACGCTAACACTAAAGAAAATGCGTTTTTTCGCAGACATTTTTGCCCGAGTATCTATTACAAAACGCTCGTGCTAAGAGGGATGCACCCTTAAACGAGCACAAAGTAGAAATATAAAATCAGAAAGGAAAGATAAAAATGGGAAAGATTATAGGTATTGACTTAGGTACAACAAACAGCTGTGTAGCTGTTATGGAGGGCGGCAGCCCCAATGTTATTACAAACAGTGAGGGTGCAAGAACAACACCGTCAGTTGTAGCATTCCAGAAGGACGGCTCAAGAATTGTAGGTCAGGTTGCAAAGCGTCAGGCTGTAACAAATGCAGACCGCACCATTATGTCAATAAAGAGAAAGATGGGTACAACTGAAAAGGTTACAATAGACGACAAGGCATACACACCGCAGGAGATTTCTGCTATGATTCTGTCAAAGCTCAAGGCAGATGCTGAAAGCTATCTTGGCGAAACTGTTACACAGGCAGTTATCACAGTTCCTGCATACTTTAACGACTCACAGCGTCAGGCTACAAAGGACGCAGGTAAGATTGCAGGTCTTGAAGTATTGAGAATCATAAACGAGCCGACAGCAGCAGCTCTGGCATACGGTATGACAGATATGGATAAGACCGTTATGGTATATGACCTTGGCGGCGGTACATTCGACGTATCAATTCTTGAGATTGCAGACGGAGTATTTGAAGTTCTTTCAACAAACGGTGATACACGTCTTGGCGGCGACGACTTTGACGAGGCTATCATAAACTACCTTGTAAAGACATTCAAGGAAACTGACGGTATTGACCTTTCAACAGATAAGATGGCTATGCAGAGATTGAAAGAGGCTGCAGAGAAGTCAAAGATTGAGCTTTCGGCAACAACAACATCAGCAATAAGTCTTCCGTTTATTGCAGTTGATGCCTCAGGTCCGAAGAACCTTGATATAACTCTTACAAGAGCAAAGTTTGACGAGCTTACAGCAGGTCTTGTTGACAGAACTTTGGTAAGCATCAGAAATGCTATGCGTGATGCAAACCTTTCAGCTTCACAGATAGACGAAGTTCTTCTTGTCGGCGGTTCATCAAGAATTCCGGCTGTTCAGGAAGCAGTTAAAAAGGAAATGGGCAAGGAACCGCACAAGGGTATTAACCCCGACGAGTGTGTTGCAGTAGGTGCTGCACGTCAGGCGGGTGTACTTGGCGGTGAGGAAACAGGCGTACTTCTCTTGGACGTTACTCCGCTTTCACTTGGTATCGAAACACTTGGCGGTGTTTGCACAAAGCTTATAGAGAGAAACACAACTATCCCGACAAGTAAGTCACAGGTATTCTCAACTGCTGCTGACGGTCAGACACAGGTTGAAATTCACGTGCTTCAGGGTGAGCGTGAAATGGCTCAGTATAACAAGACATTGGGTCGCTTCAACCTCACAGGCATTGCTCCGGCACCCAGAGGTGTACCGCAGATTGAGGTAACATTTGATATTGACGCAAACGGTATCGTTAATGTTACAGCAAAGGATATGGGCACAGGTAATGAGCAGAAGATAACAATCACTGCTTCTTCAAACCTAAGTGATGAGGACATCGATAAGGCTGTAAAGGAAGCTGAAATGTACGCAGAAGAGGATAAGAAGCGTAAGGAAGAGGTTGAGACAAGAAATGCCGCAGAATCAATGGTATTCCAGTGTGAAAAGGCAATGACAGACCTCGGCGATAAGATTTCAGAAAGTGAAAAGGCTGAAATAACAGCTGAAATTGACAAGGTTAAGGAAGCACTTAAGGGCACAGATACAGAGGCTATCAAGGCTGCAAGTGAAGCTCTGACACAGAAGTTCTATCAGATGTCAGAGAAGATGTATCAGCAGGCTAACCCTAACGCAGGGGCCCAGGGTTTTGACCCGTCACAGGCACAGCAGGGTGCACCTGAGGGTGAAGATGTTTACGATGCAAATTACCGTGAGGTAGACGACAACAACTGATTTTAAAGATAATAAGGGCGGGATGACAATTTTGTTCCGCCCGTTGTTGCTATTTTTAAACAACATTACTATTTACAAAAAGAGCGACATACTGTATAATGGATACTATGGAAGGTGATGAATTTTGGCGGAAAAACGAGACTACTATGATGTCCTGGGCGTCAATAAAGGTGCTACAGGTGACGAAATCAAAAAAGCATTCCGTAAAATGAGTAAAAAATACCACCCTGACCTGCATCCTGACGACAAGGTAGCAGAGGAAAAGTTCAAAGAAGTAAACGAAGCTTACCAGGTGCTTTCAGATGATGAGAAAAGACAGCGATATGACCAGTTCGGCCACGCAGGCGTTGACGGCAATGCCGGCTTTGGCGGTGGCGGCTTCGGTGGCTTCGATATGGGTGATTTAGGCGATATATTTGGTGATATGTTCGGAGGTTTCGGCGGTTTTGGCGGCGGACGTTCAAGACGTAACGGACCAAGACGTGGCAGTGACCTTACGGAGTATATCACACTTACATTTATGGAGGCGGCATTCGGCTGCAAGAAAAAAATAAACATAACAAAAACAGAAAAATGTGACGAATGCGGCGGAAGTGGTGCTAAAAAGGGTACACAGCCCGTTACCTGTTCACACTGTAACGGTACGGGACAGATTCAGCAGAGGCGTCAGACAATGTTCGGCTTCTCAAATGTTATTACAGAGTGTCCGACATGTCACGGTAAGGGTAAGATTATTCAGGAACCATGTTCAGCGTGCCGTGGCTCGGGAAGTGTAAGAAAGAACAAGACCATAGAGGTTGATATCCCGGCAGGTATTGATACTGACCAGGTAATGCGGATAGGCGGTGCAGGCAATGCCGGAACAAACGGCGGACCGAGCGGTGATTTGCAGCTTGTAATACGTGTTAAGGCTGATGAGATATTCAAGCGTGACGGATTTAATGTCAATGTCACATTCCCGGTATCGTTCCCGCAGGCAGCACTTGGTGCAACTCTCAAGGTACCGACAATTCACGGTATGGTAGAGTACGACATACCCGAGGGAACACAGACCAATACAAGGTTCAAGCTCAGAGGTAAGGGAATCCCTGTACTTAACGGACGAGGTAACGGTGATCAGTATGTTACAGTGGTTGTCGAAGTGCCGAAAAACCTCAGCGAGCGTCAGAAGGAAATTCTGCGTGAGCTTGATACTGATACAAACTATGACAGAAAACAAAGCTTTATGGATAAAGTGAAAAATATATTCAAATAACGAAAGGAACAGAAAACTATGACACCGAATATTTACGAGCTTTCAAAAATGACAAAGGAAGAGTACGATTTAATAATGAAACGTGCTGAGCAGGATATAACCGAGCAGATGAAAATCGCAAAGGAAGTATCAGATGATATTCGTGACCGTGGTGATGAGGCAGTTCTTGAATATACTGCAAAGTTTGACAAGGTACAGCTTACAGCCGATACAATGAAGGTCACAGAGGAAGAAATTGAGGCAGGCTATGCACGTCTTGATGCAGAAACACGTGAAGCAATAGAATATGCTTATAAGAACATATATGACTTCCACGAAAAACAGCTTCCGGAAGAAATGTGGTTCACAATGGTCGATAACGGTCTTATGGTAGGCGAGAAGACAACACCTATCGTTGACGTATGTCTTTATGTACCGCACGGAAAGGGTTCGTTCCCGTCAGTGCTTTGCATGCTCGGTATTCCGGCGGTGGTTGCAAAGGTTCCGAGAATTGTCGTTGTGACGCCTCCTAATGAAAAGGGCGAGGTTGATGATGCAATCCTTTGTGCGGCAAAGATTATCGGTATAAAGGAAATATATAAGGTTGGTGGTATTCAGGCGGTTGCGGCTGTTGCATACGGAACAGAAACAATCCCGAAATGCCACAAGATTATAGGACCGGGTAACAGCTATGCCACAGCGGCAAAGCGAGTGCTTGCAAACCACATTGATGCAGGTCTTCCTGCAGGTCCGTCAGAGATTATCGTTCTTGCGGATGAAAAAGCAGACCCCGAAAAGGTTGCACGTGACTGGATGATTGAAGCAGAGCACGGCCCCGACAGTGCGGCACTTCTTGTTACACATTCAAAGGCACTTGTTGACAAGGTTATTCCGATAATGAATGAACAGCTCAAAAAGCTTTCAGACCGTCGCCGTGACTGGATCGAAACAAACTTCACACGCTATGGCGGTGTAATCCTTACAAACTCACTTGAGGAATCAATCGACTTTGTAAATGACTACGCCCCCGAGCATATGGAGGTAATGACAGAGAAACCGTTTGATGTTCTTCCGCTTATAAAGAACGCAGGCGAGATTTTGCTTGGTGAGTACACACCGGTTACACTTTGTAACTTTGTCCTTGGCCCGAACGCAATCCTGCCCACAGGCGGATTTGCAAAGACATACTCATCAGTGTCAGTTATGGACTTTTTGAAGCGTTCATCAGTTGGATATGCTTCAAAGGAAGGATTTGAGAATGTAAGAGGCCATGCATACCGTTTTGCTACGGTTGAGGGCTTTGAAACACACGCATTGGCTGTAAAGGAGCGTGATTAAATAATGCGTACAATAAAAGCAGTAAGAAAAACTACAGAATCTGTAATGGGTATTATCCTTGATTTTTCACCGTTAGCACCTAACTATCGGGAGAAAATATGTACTCCCATTCCGTTTTTAAACCATATGATAGAGCACATTGCATACCGTGCAGGGTTCAATATCAAAACTACAACAGAGCTTACAGATTTCACTCTTACCCACCTTATTACAGAGGATTTGGGCATGGCTTTAGGTAAGGCTGTTAAGGAGTACATAGACACAACTGACGGTGCTATGGGCTTCGGCGATGCTGTAGGTATGATTGACGAGGCAAGAGCTTCGGCTGCTATAAGCTTTGAATCAAGAGCATATATTGATATTGACTATCACGGAAATACTATCCCTGCAGAAACAGAGGGAATGTTGAGTGAGGACCTTGAAACCTTCCTTGAGGGTTTTGTTCAGGGAGCTATGTGTACACTTCACATTGACCTTTACAAGGGCCACAACGGTCACCATATCTGGGAGGCTATCTGCCGTGCATTGGGTTCTGCACTTAACCGTGCGACTGCAGTGTCTGAGGAACGCAAGGGCAAGACATCGGGTGTAGCAGGAAAAATAGAATGGACAATTGAAGGATGATAGAGTTTCTTGATAAATATGACACACTGATATTTGATATGGACGGTGTCATAACAAGTGAGAGTGCGTACTGGGATGCGGCAGCACTTACAGTGCGTGAATTTCTTACGGACAAGCAGTTTTTCGGCAATCGCGATATAGATGTTAAATCTATGACAGAAACCGTTAAAACTATCCGAAAAGAGATTTTTCTCGACGACAGGCTTATAGCATTTTTCAAAGGTATGGGAGTGAACTCGAACTGGGATTTAGGATACATCACAGTTCTTGTTTCGCTTGTTATCGGAACGTCTGATGCAGAAAAGATATATGAATATGCACAGACAATAGAGGGAACAGCACTTGAAGCATACGATACTCTTGCAGAGCTTGCATCGCAAAAAACAGGTGCAGATTTTGAAGACTATCGTCGCAACGGTAAGCTGTGGCGTGATATGTGCGATGCTTTTCAGTCGTGGTATCTTGGCGATGTGCTTTTTGAGGAAACTTATGGCAGAGCACCGCATAAAGCCGGAAAAACAGGGCTTTATAAAAATGAAAAGCCTGTTATAGCACTTGATAAACTAAAAAGCCTGCTTTTGGAGCTTTCAAAAACAAAGCGTCTATGCATAGCAACCGGCAGACTTTATAATGAAATTGTCCCGTTGCTTGAAATGTGGGGAGTGGCAGATTTCTTTGATAAAAACGGCATCTGTAACTATAATCACGTAATCGAGGCAGACCGTGAACTTGGTAAGCAGTTTACAAAACCGCATCCGTATATGTTCTTAAAAGCATTGTACGGACTTGATTATCCGAATAAAAAGCTTGACTGCGGTGATTATGATAAATCAAAAATCAAAACAGCTCTTGTAGTAGGCGATGCAGGTGCAGATTTATTTGCTGCACGTGCAATGGGTGCAGATTTCTGTGCAGTGCTTACGGGTGTTGCAGGAGAGAGTGGCAGAGCATATTTTGAGGAGCAGAAAGCAGAGTATATACTCCATAACGTAGGAGATATGAGTAATGGAAATTAAAATAAATGCACCAATATCAAAAGATGTTGCAGGCTCATTAAAGGCCGGTGACAGTGTGCTTATCTCAGGTGTTATATATACAGCACGTGATGCAGCACACGAACGGATGACCCGTCTTTATAAGGACGGTATTGATTATCCGATTGATATTAAAAATCAGATAATTTACTATGCAGGTCCGTGTCCGGCAAAGCCGGGAGAGGTTATAGGTTCGTGCGGACCGACAACTGCCGGCAGAATGGACGCCTATACCCCGGAGCTTCTGGATAACGGACTCGGTGCTATGATAGGCAAGGGCGTGCGGTCAAAGGAAGTAATTGATGCAATAAAACGCAATAAATGCGTGTATTTTGGTGCTATCGGCGGTGCAGGTGCACTCATTGCAGAATGTATCAAAAGAGCTGAGGTTGTAGCATATGATGATTTGGGGACAGAGGCGATACGCCGTCTTGAAGTAGAGGATTTTCCGGCTGTCGTTCTTGTAGATTGCGACGGAAATGACCTTTACGAAATTGGTCAGGCACAATACAGGGGATAAAAAATACCCGGAGGTGGAACAAAATGGCTGAGGTCTACGGTGAAAAACCGAAAATTTTTACAAAAGAATGGTGGCCGTATTTTTGGCTTTATTATAAGTGGCATACAGTGGCATTTCTCTTTGTTGCGGTGCTTGTAGCAATGGGTATTTCCGACTGTATGAAGCGGGAGGATTATGACTTGCGTATTACCGCTTTAGGCGGGGTTTATTTTGACAGTGTAGCATTGGACAAGATTGAAAGTGCACTTGAAGAGGAAATAAACGATATAGACGAAAACGAAGAAAAGAACGTAAATATTATGTCCCTGACATTCGTGGATGATAAAGAGTATGCTGAGCAGAACTATGCGGCATATATAAAACACGATGCTGAGTTTTCTGACCCCATTATGCAGGTTTTTATATACGACAGAGCGGAGCTTGAGAAGAAAGAACAGGAAGGACTCTTGCAAATTGCCTTCTGCAAAACTGATGACTGGCTGGAGAGAGATGTCAGTGATGATATGATATTTTACGGTGAGGACGGCAAAGCTTATGCAGTGTCACTGAAGAACAGCTCAATCTTAAAGGATGCAGGGATAAACGGTGAGGATTTGTTTGTGCTGGTAAAAAATGATGCGGAATCACACGAGAAAAATCCGAAAGCCAATGAAAATGCAAAAATTGCAGCAAATAAATTGATAAAGTGAGGTGGTGCAGGTGGTGGCACCGTCTTTTGCGGATGAAAGGGAGATGTTTCTCGCTTTCAGAGACACACGTGACAGGAAGTTGCGTGAAACAATAATTGAAAAATATGTTTATATTGCGGAGATAATATCCAAAAAGTTTACAAAGAACAACCGTCTTTACAATAACGGTATGGAATATGAGGACATATACCAGGTTGCGTGTCTTGGGCTTTTGTATGCAGTAGAACGCTTTGATCCTGACAAGGGTGTTAAATTTGCATCATTTGCAACACCTACAATAATAGGTGAGGTACGCAGGTATTTCCGTGACAAGGGCTTTTTCATAAAGGTACCGAGCCGTCTTTATGAGATTTTCAGAAAAGCTGAACGTATCAAACGTACTGAGGGTGAATCCTCTGTGCAGGATATGGCAAGAATTCTTGGCGTAAGCGAGGAAGTAGTAAGAGAGGCATACAAAACCGGTGATGCGGCATTTGTGCAGTCGATAGAGAGTGAGTTTCTTGGTGACGAGGACGGAATTGCTCTTATTGACACTCTTGGCAAGGAGGATAAAAGCTTTCTCGTAATAGAAAACAGTGATTTTATAGACTACTGTGCAAGGCGGCTTGAGGAAGAGGAACGTGAATTCGTTAAACTTCGTTACTATGACGAGCTTAATCAGCGACAGATAGGTGAGAGGATGAATATGAGCCAGATGCAGGTGTCAAGGTTTGAGAAGAAGGTTCTTAAAAAACTTCGCAATATATATTTTGGAGATTAAAAACCGTGCAGAAATTTTCTGCACGGTTTTTGGTTGATTAAAATTCTTCGTCAATCGGGTTATACTCTGTTCCAGGATACGGCTGGAATTCTTCTGTAGTCTGATCCTTGTCAGCTTCGGGAATTTCGCCCATCTGTGCTTGTGTATCAACAACTGTTCCTGTTGCATCACTAGCTGCAGCCTCGTCCTTTTCAGGCTCAACCTCGATAGGCTTCTCGTCTGCCACAGCCTCGCCTGCATCCTTAAGACCTTCAGCCTCAAGTGCCTCTACAAGCTTGATTGTAGTTGCTACTGCGTAGCAAGCATCAGCTCTTGTAAGTTCAGCCGTGGGGTTGATGTTACCGTTCTCATCTGCACGAAGATAGCCAACTGATGTGTTTGCGTTTACAGCTGCCTTTGCCCAGTCACTTACACTGCCTATGTCTGCATAGTCAGCAGCAACATCTGTGATTGAGATGTTCTTAACCTTTCCAAGATATGCGTGAAGCATCTTTGCAGCCTGCTCTCTTGTGATTGAATCATCAGGACCGAAAGCATCCTCGCTGTAACCGTCCATAATACCTTCCTGTGTAGCCCATGCTATGTATGAAGCATAGTAAGCATCAGCCTTAACATCCTTGAAAGTAAGTGTTACGTTTGTAAGGTCAGCCTTCTGAATTCTTCCGAATACTGTTGCAAACATTCCTCTTGTCATTGTAACGTCAGGAGCAAACTCTGTGTCTGTCATACCGTTAAAGAGACCTCTTTCATAGCAGAAAGCAACTGCGTCTGCGTAATATGCATCAGCAGGAACGTCTGTAAATGTACCGTCCGTTTCAGACTCAACATCATCCTTTTTGTCAGCTGTGATGTCGATAACCGGCACACCTGTTACTGAATTATCGATTTCCACATCCGGAGCATAATCGGGTGCGTATGATTCGTCAGATTCAATTCCGAGATCAGCATCAAGATAATCGTCATAGTAATCTTCCGGGTTTTCCGGGAAATACGGCTCTTCTTCGGGCTCTACATAAGTATCCTCATAGTATTCGTCTGTGACAGTTTCATCAACCACAGTATCGTCTGCGAAAGCAACTGTGCTTGTCAGCATCGTTGCAGCACAAAGCATTGCAATAAATTTTGACATAATTATATACCTCCATATATGTTTTCATTGCTCCTTATATTTTATCATAAATATATCGGTTTTTCAATTAAACATATGATGAAATTTGCGATTTCTGCACATTAACCAAAAAGAACAGTTACAAAATGGCAATGTTGCCTAAAAATCACTGCTTTTTCGACTTGAGAATAATAACTGTGATTTCAGGGCGGTTAAAAAGACGCGGGATAATCATTGGATTGCCGATTCCACGGCTTACTATCATATCCATATCGCAGTGTGTGTAATGACCGCCGAAATATTTGGGGAACAGCATAGGTGAACCGCTGCCCCATGAGGATTTTGGGGCACAAACTCCACGCCCGTTTGGCAGACGTACCTGACCGCCGTGCATATGCCCGGAAATTACGAGGTCAAAACCGTTACCGCAAAGCATATCAATATGGTTAGCTCTGTGGAAAAGCACTATATGGTAATTATCCGTTTTTTTGATTCTGTCTATGGACCGTTCTATATTGTGTGATATTGTTTTCCCATCCTCTGAAAACGGATCCTCAATACCGCTTAAGGTTATTTGGGCACCATTTCTTTCAATCGTGACAGAGCTGTCGTGAAGTGTTACGGTTCCCGTTCTGTCAAGCTCGCTCTGGAACTTTTTATAGTCTGTACGTTTTAAATCGTGGTTGCCTGTAACAAAATAAACATCGCTTATAAGTGAAAGCTTTCTTGCAAGTATTGTTCCGGGTTCAAACGAGCCTTTGTCGTGAACAAGGTCGCCTGTAAGGACGATGATATCAGGACTTTCGCCCTTTACTTCTGCTATAAGTCCCGGCACAGCACTTGCGTGCAGGTCTGAAATCTGTACAATTCTGAACCCGTCAAATTCAGCGGGGATTTTATCGGAGGTTATTGTATAGTGCGTGGTTTCAAGTCTGTCATCAAGACCTTTTGCAACAAGCAGAGCTCCGCCTGCTACCGCCGCACCTTTGAAAAATTTTGAAAGCTTCATAATAAAACTCCTTGAAAATACAATAATTACTTAATATAGTATACCACAAAAAACAAATAAATACAATTATTTTTAACAAATCGCTGTACGACACTTGAAATCTCGTTGAAAAAATGTTATAATATTATTAGCTTTTTGTGCCGTTTATAACGGCGGAATGGAGATTATAAAATTATATGGCAACGACTATAATAACAAAAGAGCAATGGGCAGAATCGGAGAAGTTCATTACGAAGCTCAAAGAGGTCAATATAAGGTTTGCACAGCAAAACGGTCGTATGCGTCTTGCACATACCGAAACCTACGGATGTCAGCAGAATGTCAATGACACCGAGCGTATCCGCGGTATGCTTGATAAGGCAGGATTCGGATTTACGGACGATGCGAAGGAGGCTGACCTTGTTATATATAACACCTGTGCTGTACGTGAAAACGCAGAGCAGAGAGTTTTCGGCAGACTTGGTATCTTAAAGCATATAAAGGAAACAAAACCGGAACTGATTGTGGCTGTATGCGGTTGTATGGTACAGCAGGAGCATATATGTGAAAAAATCAAAAAGGTACACGACCACGTTGACCTGATTTTCGGCACGCACGCACTTTACCGTATGCCTGAGCTTCTATACCGCACAATAACAGAAAACGAAACTGTTGTAGACATAACAAACTCTGACGGTGCAATATGCGAGGATGTACCGATACTGCGGGACAGGGCAGAAAAAGCATGGGTATCAATTATGTACGGGTGCAACAATTTCTGCACATACTGCATTGTTCCGTATGTACGCGGCAGGGAACGGAGCCGTAAACCTGAGGATATACTAAACGAGATAAAAGGTCTTGTTGCTAACGGCACGACGGAGATATCGCTGCTTGGGCAGAACGTTAACTCCTACGGCAAGGACCTTGACACGGAGATAGATTTTGCAGACCTTTTACGGATGGTAAACGATATTGAGGGTGTGGAGCGTATACGGTTTATGACCTCACATCCAAAGGATTTGAGTGATAAGCTTATATATACAATACGTGATTGTGATAAAATCTGTAAACAGTTACATCTGCCATTGCAGTCAGGCTCGGATAAAATTCTTAAAGATATGAACCGTCACTATACAAAAGAGCAATATCTTGCAATAGTAGAAAAGCTCAAAAAGGAAATTCCGGGCATAACACTCACAACCGATATAATTGTCGGTTTCCCGACAGAAACCACGCCGGATTTCAGGGAAACACTTGAGGTATTGAAAAGTGTGAGATATGACAATATTTTCTCGTTTATATACTCACGCCGTGAAGGTACGCCGGCAGCAAAGCTTGATTTTGCATTATCGGATGAGGAAATCCATAAAAACTTTGAGGAAATGCTTGAGGTGCAGAATCAGATTTGTCTTGAGAAGAATCTTGAATACAAAGACAAAATCGAAACAGTGTTGGTTGAGGATGTAAGCGATACCGAACCAACAATTCTTACAGGCCGTAACGATGGCGGAAAGCTCGTGACTTTTGCGGGCGATGCGTCACTTAAAGGTAAATATGTAAAAGTAAAAATAACAAAACCAAAACAATGGAGTTTAGAAGGAGAATTACAATGACTATTTTTGACAAAACAAGAGAACTCGGTGAGATGATCCAGAACAGCGAAGAAATGAAGGCATACAAGGAAGCAGAGGCTCGACAGAATGCAGACGCGGCTACGCAGGAGCATCTTAAGGAATTTAATATGAACCGTCTTAACCTTGCAAGGGATATGCAGAACGGCAAGCTTTCACGTGAAGAAGCAATCGAGAAGAATAACAAGGCTTTTGAAGAGCTTTGCGAAAAAGCACCGCTTGTACGTGCATACGTTGATGCAAAGTCAAAGTTTGACGGTGTTGTAAATCAGGTAAACTCAATTATCAATTTCTACATCACAGGCTCAACGGGTGATTGTACACATGATTGCAGTTCTTGCTCAGGATGTCACTAATTAACAAAAGAAAGGTACTACAGACAAATGGCAGGTAAATTGTCGCCGATGATGGCGCATTATATTCAGGTAAAAGAAGAATATTCGGATTGTATTGTGTTTTACCGTCTCGGTGACTTTTACGAGATGTTTTTTGACGATGCCGTTACTGCGTCACGTGAGCTTGAACTTACGCTTACGGGCCGTGACTGTGGAATGCCTGAGCGTGCACCGATGTGTGGTGTGCCGTTCCACAGTGCCGATACATACATATCAAAGCTCATCGCTGCCGGATACAAAGTGGCAATCTGTGAGCAGGTAAGCGACCCGAAAGAATCAAAGGGGATGGTTGAGCGTGATGTTATAAGAGTAATAACACCCGGAACAACCGTGAGCGAAGCTATTTTGCAGGAGGGCAGAAACAACTATCTTGTTGTTCTGTATCAAAGTGAGCTTGGCTTCGGACTTGCTGCGGCAGAGACCTCAACGGCTGAATTGCTTGCAACATCTTTTATGAATGAATCGCATATAATTGACGAGCTTGCGAGCTATTCACCTAAAGAAATTATAGTAAATGCAACGTTCAAAAAAGAACTTGCAGATGCAATAGAAAAAACGCTCAAGGTAAAGGTTGAATACCGTGATGAGATATTCTGTGACGATGCAGAGGGTGTGGTTGAAACGCAGTTTGGTAATACCATAACTGAACTTGGGCTTGAAACAAAACCGGATGCTGTCATGGCCGTTTCAGCGGCTTTAGCATACATTCTCTATGCAAGAAAGACAGAGATAGAATATATAAACAAGCTTTCTGTATATAACATTGAAAACTATATGGAGCTTGACTATGCCACACGCCGTAACCTTGAAATATCAGAAACCATGCGTGACAAAGCAAAAAAAGGTTCAATATTCTGGGTACTTGACAAGACAAAAACCGCAATGGGCAGACGCCGTCTTCAGAGATGGCTTGAAAGACCGCTTATAAATCCGATTGATATAAACAAACGCCTTTTCGCAGTAAAAGAGCTTGTTTCGGATGCAATGCTTCGTGATGATTTAAGCGAAATACTTTCTAAAACATATGATATATCAAGAATTATAAGCCGTGTTGCCCTAAAAACGGTAACACCAAAGGACCTTGTATCATTGAAATATACATTGAAGCAGTTGCCGGAGCTTGAGTACAAGCTATCAGGTTTGAAATCTGCAATGTTTGCAGGACTTATAAAAGATTTTGATATACTCGAGGATATATATAAACTCATTGATGACGCCATTGATGAGGAAAAAGCAACATCAATAACCCGTGACGGCGGAATGATAAAAGAAGGATATAATGAAGAAGCAGACCGACTGCGTAATGCACGAAAAAACGGCAGCGGCTGGCTTATAGAGCTCGAAGCACAGGAACGCGAAAGAACGGGAATTCCCAAGCTCCGCACGGGCTACAACAGAGTTTTTGGATATTATATTGAGGTCACAAACTCGTACAAAGATAAAGTGCCACAGGATTATATCCGTAAGCAGACACTTACTAATGCAGAGCGATATATAACTCCGCAGTTAAAGGAAATAGAAAACACAATTCTCGGTGCATCAGAACGCCTTGTTGCACTTGAAATCGAACTATTTAACGAGGTCCGTGATATCGTTTTTGAGGCAACAGAGCGTATGAAGCGAGCAGCAACGGTTATATCTGTAACGGATGTTTTGTGTTCACTTGCGACTGTTGCGTATAGGAACAACTATGCAATGCCTGAGGTAACAACTGACGGTATTATTGACATAAAAGACGGACGACATCCGGTGGTTGAAAAGATTTCAAATGATGTAATTTTCGTTCCCAATGATACGTATCTTAACACCGATGATTCGAGGATGCTTATAATTACCGGCCCGAATATGGCAGGTAAATCAACATATATGCGTCAGACGGCAGTTATCGCACTTATGGCACAGATAGGTAGCTTTGTTCCGGCAAAGTCGGCTAAAATAAGTGTGGTTGACCGTATCTTTACGCGTGTCGGTGCAAGTGATGATATTGCATCGGGGCAGAGTACGTTTATGGTGGAAATGAGTGAAGTCAGCAACATTTTAAAGAATGCTACAAAAAATTCACTTATCATACTTGACGAAATCGGCAGAGGCACAAGCACATATGACGGACTTTCAATTGCATGGGCGGTTGCGGAGCATATAAATAACAAACGTGCAATCGGCGCTAAAACTATGTTTGCAACACACTATCACGAAATGACCGAGCTTGAAGACCGTCTTGACGGCGTTAAAAACTACCGTATTGCTGTTAATAAGCAGGGCGATAAAATCACGTTCTTACGTCGTATAGTACGTGGCGGTGCAGACGAAAGCTACGGTATTGAGGTTGCGGCTTTGGCTGGCGTACCTGATGCGGTTATAAAACGTGCAAAAGAGATTCTCAAAGGTATAGTTGATAATGACGAAGCATTGCTTTATAAAAAACAGAACAAGCCGATTGAGATAGAAACTGACCAGATAGGATTTGAGGATATTGCAGGAAGAGAGATTTTAAATGAACTCAAAGACCTTGACGTCACAACTATGACTGCAATAGATGCAATGAATAAATTGTATCAGTTATCGCTCAGAGCCAAAGAATCTGATGTTTAATTGCAAAATGTGCGTATAACGCACAGAAAGGAAAAAATATGGGACTTATACATATTCTTGATACCGAAGTATCCAACAAGATTGCCGCAGGTGAAGTTGTTGAAAGACCTTTAAGCATTGTGAAAGAGCTGGTTGAAAACAGTATAGATGCCGGTGCAAATGTGATAACCGTAGAAATCAAAGACGGTGGTATATCGTATATCAGGGTAACCGATAACGGCTCGGGAATGAGCGAGGAGGACGCAAAAATTTGCTTTCTTCGTCATGCAACGAGTAAGATTAAAACCGGTGATGACCTTAATGCGATATATACGCTCGGTTTCCGTGGCGAAGCACTTTCAAGTATCGGTGCTGTGGCAAAGGTTAAACTTTATACAAAAAAACGTGATATGGATATAGGGATATGTGTAAGCTGCGAGGGCGGTGAGATTTTATCGTCTGTCCAGAGCGGTGTTCCTGACGGTACTGTTATTGAGGTATCGGATTTGTTCTATAACACACCTGCACGCAGGAAGTTTCTGAAAAAGGAAACAACAGAGGGCGGATATATATCCGATATTCTTTCAAGGTATATTTTTGCACATCCTGAAATATCATTTAAGCTTATCCGTGACGGAAAAGAGACCATTTTTTCGTCGGGGGATAATAATCTCGTAAATGCTGTTTATTGTGTATACGGCAAGGACTATGCAAAAAATATGCTTGAGGTTGATTATGAATATAACGGAATACGCATAACGGGACTTATAGGCAAGGGAACTCTTGCACGTGCAAACCGTAACTATGAAACTTTTCTTGTAAACAAAAGATATATAAAAAGCGGTATAATGATGCGTGCACTCGAAGAAGCGTATAAAAATCAGATTATGATTTCAAAGTTCCCGACGGCAATACTGGATATTGAAATTTCCGCAGAGAATGTGGATATAAACGTGCATCCCACAAAGCTTGAATGTAAGTTTTCCAATGAGCAGGAGATATATCAGGCTATATACCATGCGGTAAAATCCGCACTGTATGCAATCCCGGACGTTCCGCAGATAGAGCATAACACACCAAAGAGTGTTGAGACTGCAGAGCCGGTACGGCACGAGCAGAAATCACTTGAGGATTTATTCCGTGAGAAGCTTCGTGAAACGGAAATGCGTAAGCAGGCAGAAAGAGAAAATGTGGTTATACCGCAGGTGCCTGTGAAGAAAAATGAACCTGTAACACAGCCGTCAGTTAAAGATGAACCGGTAAAGTTACACAGCCAAATCCCGCCGAAAGCACAGATGGCAGAAGAAATCAAGCCTGTACCCGAACCCGAAAAAAAGGTGCGAAAGCTTGACAGCTTTGCAATGCTTGATTTTGCACTTGAGCATTCACAGCATCAGCAGGAACAGATGAAGGTAAAATCAGATAGCAAGGATGGTCACGGCTTTGCTAAACCTAAACCTGAGGTGGAGGACTGGCGTTCATATCTTAAACGCTTGGAAGCAGAAACTGAACCGCAAAAGCAGGAAAAAAATGTTTTTTCTGATGGGTATTTCCGTGTTATAGGACAAGTGTTTGACACCTATATACTCGTAGAAAAGGATGAAAATCTGTTACTTATAGACCAGCATGCGGCTCACGAGCGGCTTAACTTTGAAGCACTTAAAGAGGAACTTGCAAATACGGGTATAATGTCACAGATGATAATGGAGCCGATAGAGATTAGGCTTGATCCTGCCGAAAGGGAAGTATATGAGGAGAACAAGGCTCAGCTACGTGAGTTTGGCTTTGAAGCATCACTTTCAGGTGATAATCTTGTACTTACTGCAATCCCGGGCGATATAAGCTGGAGTGACGGTGAAACCTTGGTTTTAGAGCTTCTCACACAGATGGCAGATATGAAAAATACCGTTATCAGTGAGAAAAAAGAACGGTTGCTGTATACTATATCCTGTAAGGCATCAATAAAAGCCAATATGAAAATTAGTGAAGTTGAAATGGAAAAGCTTGTAGGAAAGGTCTTTAAGCTTGAGAACATAAATACCTGTCCGCATGGCAGACCGATTGTTATTTCTATGTCCAAAAAACAAATAGAAAAGGATTTCAAGAGGATAGTATGAAAAAAATACCTTTGATTGTTGTTGCAGGGCCTACGGCATCGGGAAAAACGTCGCTTGCTATTGATATAGCAAAGGCTGTTGGCGGTGAGATTGTGTCAGCAGACAGTATGCAGATATATAAGTATATGGATATAGGCACAGCCAAAGCGACTGATAAAGAAACAGCACAGTGTCCGCATCACTTAATAGATATAGTTGAACCGGACTGTGAGTTCTCTGTAGCAGATTATGCAAAGCTTGCACATAAAACCATAGCCGACATAACAGCACGGGGCAAAGTGCCCATTATGTGCGGAGGAACGGGACTTTATATAGACAGTGTTGTAAACGATGTGGAGTTTGGCGAGCTTTCAAACGACTACGGATTGCGTGAAGAATTAAGGGTACTTGCCGAAAAAGAGGGATCACAAAAGCTAATTGAAATGTTGCGTGAGTTTGACCCGGTGAGTGCAAAGAGGTTGCATCCTAATAATCTCAAACGTGTAATCCGTGCAATCGAGTTCTATAAAACAAGCGGTGTTCCGATTTCTGAACATCAGGAAATGACAAAGCAGAAGGAAAGCCGGTATGATGCACTTATGTTTATGATAGACTATGACCGTGAGGTTTTGTATGAAAGAATAAACAAGCGTGTGGATATTATGCTTGGGGAAGGATTAGTTGATGAGGTCAGAGCCTTGCTTGAGCGTGGATATAGTTCAGAACTTAATTCAATGCAGGGAATAGGCTATAAAGAGCTAATCAGTCATTTTAATGGCGAAATTACGTTTAATGAGGCTGTGGATGCTATAAAGCAGAATTCACGTCGCTATGCAAAACGTCAGCTGACGTGGTTCAGGCGTAATGACCATATAAAACTGTTATCGCCATCAGTAGCTACAGAAATGGCTTTAGAAATAGTAAGAGAAACATTTAACGGGTGAGGCTTTTCTCACCCGTTAAAATAATCGGAAAAGAAAATATACAAAAGAGCAAGAAGAAGCATCTTGTCATCACATTCGTTGAAGAGCAGAACAACAATTACAAGAAGCAGCACAATGTCATCTGACTTTAAGGAAGAAAGGATGGCAGGCTCTTCTTTTTTTTCGGTTTTTTGTGTGATGATTTCGGGTTTTGTATCCTCGGGCACTGTGTTTATCGGCTGGGGCATATTATTGAAGCTGTAAGAACGGTACATAGTCTTTTATATTACCCCCTTAAAAAACTGCGACATCTGTGCAAGGTTAAGCATTCTCAGGGCACTGTCAATGCTTGTTTGTCTGGACTTTCGCATATATGGCTTAAGAGACATCAAAAGCCTTGACCTGTCATCGTCTTCTGCTGCAGAAAGCTTGCTCATTATAGATTGTGCCGCCATAATCATTTCAGGTGTTATGGTTGGTGCATCAGTGCCGTCAGATACGGGATTTTGGGACTCCTGCGGTGTGCTTTCCTGTGCACCGTCAGAGTTCAGAATTTTCATAATACCGCTGATTTTGTCCTCGGCATTATCGCCTAAAAGCCCTTTTAGGGTATCCATCATATCTGCCATAGTGAAAATCCTCCGTTATTTTAATAGCTTTAAGATATCCTCTTTTGATAGTCCGTTTAGCTTGCTTTTTATTTTATCCGGGTCAAGCTGCATAAACTGTTTTAATATATTTTCCTTGTCCTTTCCGCTCAGGTTTGCTGCCATATTCTTGCCCTGTGCGGAGTTTAAAAAATCATTTATCTGCTGTAGGTCACTTGAATTGAAATTTTTAAGAATGTCATTGATATTCATCTGTTTTACTCCTTTATAAAAGTGTTACTATTCTATATTATGCGGTAAAGGATGAGAAGTGAACAAAAAAAGAACGTCACAAAGAACGTTCTTACTGGTTATTTCTTTTTATATGTCACAAATCTGAATGTATAGCCCTTTTCTTCAAGCTCTTCGCTTGTTTCTTCGATTTCCCAGTCAGAATGAGCATCAAGATTTACCATAAACGCATCAGCATCATTAACTGTTGCATCAACCTTTGTAACAAACGCCCTTTCGCAATATGGGAGTAAATCACGGTAAAGTGACTCACCGCCGATGACGTAGATGTCACTATTATCCTCATTGTCGGCAAGGAAAGATTTAATGCTGTTATAGACTGTTACACCTTCAGGGTTATAGTCACTGTTCCGGGTAAGAACTATATTTTTTCGGTTAGGCAACGGATTTCCGCCCGGTAGTGATTCGAGTGTCTTTCTGCCCATAACAACAGTTTTACCGCTCGTATGGGATTTAAAAAACTTCATATCCTGCGACAGATGAAAAAGAAGTGATTTGCCTTTTCCTATCGCCCAGTTTTCTGAAACATTAACTATTAAATTCATAAATCAATCCTCGTCTATGACATTTGCATTGCGTGCAGTTTCTAGAAATGCATCAATATCCTTGCGTGCGATATCCTCGCTGACATCATATTCACAAAGTAATGCTTTAAGCAATTCATCATATGTGCAACCCTTAGCAAGCTCTTTCCATAAAAACTCGCCCGTTTCGTTAAGGTTTATTATTCCGTTAAAATCAACCGATGCCTGACCTATGGGCACAACGATACTTTTTCCTGCTACATTGCGTAGCATAAATCCTTTTTTTGTTTTCATATCCTTTTTATCCTTTCATTCCATTGTACGCAACCTCTGCCGCACTAAGTTCCATATTACACGAAAGTCTGTACACAGGTACATTGCTTACAACCTTGTCAAGTGTATCAAGCATTTTATCCATTTCATCTTCCTTGGACGGGCGTACAGTCTGGTTCATTATGCTGAACAGTGCCTCGTCTGTCGGCAGTGTTTCTATTTTGTTTGTTTCACTGCGTTCTATAACGCAGATTCCACCGATAGGAACACCGGTATTTACATTAAGATCAGTTTTTCCTGAAAACGGCGTTCCGTAGGCATAAATCCCATTTTCAGTAATACGGATGGCGGGCTTGTCGTCATTTAAGATGTACGAACCGGGGAACCGTTTAAGCCAGAGCTGGGTATGTGTCGATTTACCCGTACCGCTCGGGGCGCTGAAAAGGTATGCCTTGCCGTCATACACAACGCAGGATGAATGAAGCATCATTCCGTTAAAATGAACGAGTGCGGTATAGTATTCTGCACCCAAAAACATATATTCAATAGTATCACAGTCAAGATGCGGAAAATCAATAAGTCTGCCCTTGAAAAACTGATCCTCAAACCGTATTTTTACGTTTGTTTTTCTGTCACCATCATATTTATAATCTTCAATCTGTCGTTTCAGTCTTGGGTACTGAACATCAAAGTCTACAATAATATCGGCTATATTATATTTCATATTTAAGTAATCCTTTTAGAATAATGAAAGATTGGACTGCATATATACTGCATAATCCATATATGTATCGTAATCATCAGCATTAAAGCCCATCTCAAAACCGCGAATCATACCGTTTGATAGATTGTAGTAGCAATAATTATACGTATATCCGTCCGATATGAGAACTGAACAGTAATCAGAACGTCGCTCGTCGAACACTACAGATGTGTGACGGTACGATGCTTTAAAGTTATCTGCAATCTTATTTACACCACGGCCGTTGTCGTTAATTGTGCCGCAGATATAGATTTTTCCACTGTCATCGTGTGATGCAAGCGAGTATCTTGTAAAGTCTGAAAGTGGTGAAATCTTATAAAAACCGTTAGGATAAGGACACGAGAATGAATAGTCGTAGTCTGTATATGTAGAATACGACTGATTAGCCGTTGATGGCTTGTGCGTCTTTATCGGAAGCGGTGTCGGCTCCGGCTCACCGTACGGTGTAGGATTCGGCGGACGGGTAGGTTTTTCTGTTACTATTGGAGCTGTTGCAGTAGGTACAGGATTTCTGTCACTGTCCGGGAAAATCTTGTCCTTAAACAGCAGGAACATAACAAGGATTATACACAGCACAGCGGCAATTGACAAGCCTATAATCAGTGGGGTTGTGGAGTTATTCCGGCTTTCGGTTCTGAGCTTTTTTCCACATCCGGCACAGCAGATATTAGATGAGTGATTGGCTGTTCCGCAATGCTGGCAGGTTACAAATTCCGAATTTTCAACTTTCGTTCCGCAGTTGGGACAAAAACTTTCTCCCATACCGATAGGCGTTCCGCAATTTCTGCAATTCATACCAAGTATCTCCTTTTTTTATCAATTGTAGTATAACTAATATTATACACAATATAAGATAAAAAAGCAAGGTATTTTAAGAATATTCTGAAAAGAAAATGATAAAAAGCGGACAGAACCATTCTGAACCGCCGGTTATCTGTCCGCAAAGTGCATTTCTGCTATCCTGATTTCCTCGTCTGTGGGAAGTTGTTT
Organism: Clostridia bacterium; assembly: GCA_017415105.1. Lineage (GTDB taxonomy): Bacteria > Bacillota > Clostridia > UBA1381 > UBA1381 > Ornithomonoglobus. The sequence goes on from JAFQJD010000016.1 coordinate 41,314, forward strand.
GGGTAAATTATTTTCCATTTCAAGTGATTCATATTTTGAACCTGCATAATTGTGGTAGGGCAGAACACGAACCAATGTGAGATGTTCTAAATCCTTTGTAAATTTTGCGATTTTCTCAATCTCACCAGAATTGAAGCCCGGAACATAGGGGATACGGATTTCTGTTTTCTTACCGCAATCGTCTATGTATTTAAGATTTTCGAGTATAATTTTGTTTGACTGCCCCGTGCATTTTATATGAATATCCTCATCGAATGATTTCAAATCATAGAGGAATATATCTGTATACGGCATAACCTTGTCAATTGCAGCTTTTGATACGAAACCGCAGGTGTCAACGGCAGTGTGTACTCCGTTTGCTTTTAATTCCTTTAAAAGCTCTGCACAGAAATCTGCGTGCATAAGGCACTCACCGCCCGAGAGTGTCACACCGCCGCCGGAGTTTTCATAAAACTCCTTGTCCTCCAGAAGCAACGGTAACAGCTCGGAAACCGTCATTTCCCTGCCGTAGAAAATGAGTGCATCGCCAAGACATACATCTGTGCATTTTCCGCAACCGATACATTTTTCACGCTCAAAAACGTGCATACCGTTTTCTATGCGGTGTGCGTTTTGTGGACACACTGTGACGCACTCGCCACAGCCTATGCACTTATTTTTATAATACGCAAGCTGTGGCGTAGACGGGATACCCTCGGGGTTGTGGCACCATACGCATTTTAAATGACAGCCTTTAAAGAACACAGTTGTGCGTATTCCGTCACCGTCATGAACGGCGAATCGCTTGATTTCAAATATTCTTGCTTTCATGGTTTTTCTCCTTTTTGTTATCCGAAAATATACGGTTTTCTGCCGGATGTATTGCAATTTTTAATAAATGTACAACCTGCGTTGGTGTCACTGTCAAGGTCTGCACCATAGCTTGCTGTAACGACTGCGAGAATATCCATATCATCGCCGCAGAATGTACAGCTTGCAGGGATATTTGCACCGACAGGTATGTGGTCTATGATTTTCATTGTCGCCGTATCAATAACGGCAATATGTCCCTGCCCCCAACAGGCGGCAAAGATGTTGTCGTTTTTATCAATAGTAAAGCCGTCAACACCGCAAACTTCAACCTGTCTGCCGGTAAAGGCGATATTTCCGCTTGCTTTGTCAAAGTCATATTCCTTTATGATGTTTGTATCACTGTCGGTATGATAAAGACGTTTTTCATCCATAGACCAGTCAAGCCCGTTTGAAAGCTGGATATTATCAAGCAAAATTCTCACGTTACCGTTTTTGTCTATGCTGTAAAGCTTCCCGTCAATATCGTCCGAAACTCCGATACGCTTGCTGCTTTGAGTGCCAACGTAAATTCTTCCGTCAGGTCCGACCTTCATATCATTTGCATATGAGATTTTGAACTTTTTTGTATCATATAATTCGTTTGTGGTGTTATCGTCATTCAATATAAAAACTCCGTCCTTGCGGGAAACGATAATGCGGTTATTACGGTCAAAAGCGATTGCTGCAACTCCAACATCAAGCTTGCGTGCTGTAAGTGTGCCGGTATAAATATCAAGCATACAGATTTCAAAGCCCATTCCGTTTGTGAGATACAGTTTTCGTTCATTTTCATTCCATATCGGGCCTTCGCCGATAATACAATGCTTATTGCTGATTAGCTTCATTATCTGACCTCACGCCTTTCTCCTTGTTGCCGATTATAATACCTGCACTGATAAGCACAAATGCTGCAAGATACTGCCATTTTAAAATGTTCTCACCAAGCAGGATTGCTCCGAAAATGCAGGCGAAAAGCGGTTCTGTGAACTTGATAATAAACAGCTTCGATAAACTGCTTGTGCGGAGGATGTATCCGTAAAGTGTATAAGCAACGGTTGATGCAGTGCAGATATAAAGAAACGCAAGCGTTGATTTTACATTGAAGTTAAGCATATCAGCTCCCATTATAACTGCTGCAAGAAGTAACACAATACCGCCGAAAAGCTGTGAGATACCGGTTGACCAGAACGGCGAGTTTTCTTTTACGGTTATCTGTGTTATTATGCCTGAAATAACTGTACAAACCGAGGCGAGGATAATAAGGATGTCGCCTGTTGAAAACACAACACCGCCCGAACCGAGGTTTATTGCAATAATTCCCAGAAAGCCTGTAACTGCACCTGCAATTTTTAAGATGCTGAACTTTTCACTGCGTACAAAGAGGAACGCAAAACATACATACAGAAGCTGACCGAGCTGTTTTAACAGTGCGGTTTTTGAACTGTCTGTAAGGCTCAGACCTATGTATGTAAAGGTGTAGTGCAGAATAATGGAAAACAGTCCTGCAAGCATTATAATAGAAATATTTTTCATTTTAGGGCTTGCAAGAGTTTCTTTGCGAGCGGTACTTATGACACACAAAACCGCACCGCAAACCATAAACCGCATTCCTGCAAACATAATAATGTCGGGTATAGATTCAGAGTTTATTCCAAATGTGTTATAACCGATTTTTACAAAAGGGAACAGCGAGCCCCAGAGTGCCATTACGAGCAATGTAAGTAAAAGCGTTTTAATATTTGAAGACTTTTTCATTTGCTATTATACCAGACTTTCCGCCTGACGGATAAATCCGTCCTGCTCAACTTTATCTATGTTGTTCCACCGCACGTTCCAGCCACAGACACGTATCTGTAAATCCTGGTACTTATCGGGATTTTTCTGTGCATCACGCAAAGTATCTGCATCAAACACGTTTATGTGCATTGCATGACCGCCACGGTTTATAAATGTCATAAGCAGTCCGTACATAGCCTCAAGTCCGTCATCGCCTTTTACAGCCGACGGCAAAAGACCGAGGTCGAGTGCAGCATCGCCTGTAAATTCCGATGCATCAATTTTTGTTATAGAGAGAATTGCAGCAGTTGCACCTTCTCGGTTTTGACCCATTGATGAAGAACAGTTTTTGGAAAGCTCCTCACCACGTAAACGTCCGTTGGGCGATGCTGCGGTTAGCTCACCCTGGTCATATGACATTCTTGCAACGTGGAAACTGCAGTTCCATTTGCCGCCACGTTTCTTTGAATTCGGCCTTCCGCAGACGTAGGCGGCAATAAAGGAGGCGATATCCTTGGCGAAACTGTCGGGAAGCTCTTTGTTATTACCATATTTGTCACGGTCAGCGACAAGCTTTCTGCGGAACAGTTCATTGCCGTCGTAGTTGGCATCAAGCATTGCCACAAACTCGGATAAGGTAACCTCTTTTTTGTCATATACATACTTCTTAATCATTGCCAGTGAATCGGCTAAGTCACCGATAAAACCGGGAGCGAGACTTGAACCGTTTTTGGTTGCACCGCCGCCCAGTGCATCTATTCCTTTTTCGAGGCACGCCGGATATGTAGCCGAAAGCATTGACTGCGGATTGATATATGCAAGATAATCTTCGTATGCGTTTACTGTTTCGATGGCAGTGTCTATGATGTAGCATAGCTGGTTTTTGTATTCTGCATAGAAATCCTCAAAGGTCGTATATTCGCTGATTTTTGGGCTCTTTCTGCCTGCAAATTCACCGGTAACACCGTCGCAGCCCTCGTGCAGTGCATATTCAAGGGGTTTTAGCAGATTGAGATAGTTCATACCGCAACTCATACTGCCCTGAATTGAATATTCATAACAGCCTTTGACATTACAAAGTCTTGCTTCTTCTTCTGTTGCACCGGCACGCACCAAGGCTTTACGCATTGTGGAATCGGAAACAAAAACAATACTGTTGTTTCCATGTCTTATCATATCAAGAGCTTTCAGGATAAAGTCTTTTGGCGTACTGTCTGCAACCTTAATCTGAATTTTTGGGTTATATATATTCATTTTGTCATACACATCAAGAAAAACATATGAAAGCTCATTTATTTCGGTTTCGTCGTTTTCCTTGCAGCCGCCAAGAAATACAGGCTGATTCCAGTAGTTACCGATAGCGGTAAACTGCAGGAAAAAATATGCAAGGTCGGTACGAAGTTCGTCCTCTGTAATACCATTTTGGATGTCATTCTCATAGAACGGATAAAGCAGTCTGTCAAAGTTTGACAGCGAACGCACCTGTAAACCCTCAATATGCTCACTCAGCATAAAATAGAGGTAGTCAACGAGCAATGCCTCATAGAATGTTTTTGGTGCATTGTGTGCGATGTTACCAAGTGCCTTTGCGAGCTTTTCGGAGCCGGCAGTGTTTTTTGCAAGCTCTGCCAGCCGTAAAACCAAATCAATTATTGCAGTATATGTAATTTTAATGCCCTCAAAGAACGCATCCTCATCATCAGTCAGAGGTCTCTTTTTACGTGCCTTTTCACTCTCATTTAAAAGACCGGAAAAACCAAGCTCGAATATTCTGTCCCATACGGGTACACTGTGGTCATAGTCAGGCCACATAGTTACAATTCCGGCATCTTCATAGTATGCACGTTTCTTTGCAACCTCCGGAATTATTTCAGTAAAGACTTCGGAGCTCCACAAATCCGTAAGAGTGCCGTTAACCGGACGGTCAATGGAGTTTATTGCAGGGAACAGATCGAGCGGGGTGCAGGAAATGCGTGTATTTTTAAGCACAAACTCAAATGCTTTTGCCTTACGCACAGGATGCGGAAGATGCTCAAATTCCTTGTCACGGCGTAAAATTTCGCTTCTGATTAAATCGCCGTCCATACCTGTAGACGGATCAAAAATGTCATCTTTTCGTATCATACGGTTACCGTTTACGATTTTCGGGTCGTGATACTTTCTCATTATGTATTCATAATCTTGCGGTTTAATGTATTCCATAACGAAACCTCCTTTTGATAATATAATAGCTTAAACACACTTATTTGTAAATTGATAAAACAAAACACTTGACTATTCCGAAACAAAACTATATAATGTTTATGAGGTGGTTTTTATGAATAAATTTATGGAGTATGACTTTTGTATAAAAGAAATAGTTCTTGCGTGCTACGTAGGAAAAGGCGAGGGTTTGTCAAAACACAGAAACCGTGCATCACACGGTCTTGCTTTTATGCTTGACGGCAATAAGGACTACATATTTTCCTGTGGAAAAAGAATCAACACCAAAAAGAACGATATAATATATCTCCCAAAACATTCGGATTACGATGTAAAAAGTATTGTGTCGGGGGACTGCTATGCAATTAACTTTGATATTGATGAGGAAATTTCATTTGATGCGTTTGTAATGTCGGTAAAGAACAGTGCGAATGTGATGGAGCATTTTAAAACTGCACGAAAAATATGGACCGCAAAAAGATCGGGCTATGAGTTAAAATGTAAAGCCGAGCTTTATAACATTCTTTATCTGATGCAAAAAGAATATCTGGCGGAATATATTCCGCATAACAAATACGAAATTGTACGGCCTGCGGTTGATTACATACATAAGCATTATACGGATGAACTGCTCAATATTGAAGAACTTGCCGGACTGTGCGGTATAACGCCGGTATATTTCAGAAAGCTGTTTGCCGGATTTTACGGCACATCACCCATCAAGTACATAAATAACCTCAAAATCACAAGAGCAAAGGAACTGCTCATATCACAGATGTATTCTATAAGCGAGGTTGCAATGCAGTCGGGGTACAGCGATATGAGCCACTTCAGCCGCGAATTTAAAAAAGCGACGGGCGTTTGCCCGTCGGAGTATATTGGAGATTAAGTAAACACACCCTTAAATCCGGCTTTGGATTTAAGGGTGTGTTTACTATCTGTTTTATTGTTTATTTAAGCACCAGACTCTTTGTGAGAATTAAATTATCCGCACAGCCTGTTGAAATTCTGAATTCGCCCGGCTCTGAAACAAACTGGCTTTCATTGTTCCAGAAACGAAGCATTTCTTCTTTAATGGTGAATTCAACGGCTTTTCTTTCGCCTGCTTCAAAATAAACCTTCTTAAAGTCAATAAGCTGCTGAATAGGACGAACGCATGATGCGAACATATCACGCATAAATAGAAGTACAGTTTCTTTTCCGGCTCTGTCCGAGTCGTTGTGTATTGTAATCTTAACTGTTACCTCATCATCCTTTGTCATTTCGTTTCGGGAAAGCTCCAGACTTTCATAAACAAAATTACTGTATGAAAGTCCGTATCCGAACGGGAAAAGTGCCAGATTACCGCAGTCTATGTAATTTGAGTGGAACGGAAGATATGTATCCTCGTCCTCAATTGATTTCGGATGAGAAGTGTTTGTGCGGTTATAGTAAACCGGGCACTGACCTGTTGATTTCGGGAAGCTCATAGAAACTTTACCTGACGGGTTAGCATCGCCAAAAAGCAGATTAGCTGCAGCCGTACCGCCCTCTGTGCCGGGGTACCACATATGAAGGATTGCTCTTGCATCGTCTGCTACATCTGAAAGAACAATAGGTCTGCCTGCAAATGTTAAAAGAACGATATTTTTATTAACCTCTCTGATTTTTTTAATCAATTTCTCCTGAGCACCGGGCATTTCAAGATGTGCTCTTGACTTACCTTCGCCGCTGTAATCCTGAGGCTCACCTACGCACATTATAACAACATCTGCATTTGTGGCTGCTTTGATTGCGTCCTCAAAGCCGTCTGTTGAGTTTTCGCCCCATATGTATGATGCACCCTTTGCAACCTCAATTTCTGCATTGGGAAGCAGCTTTTTTATACCTTCTTTTACTGTTACAGACTCTTCGGGCTTACCCATACAAGCCCAGAAACCGATAATTTCTTTGTTATCAGCCAAAGGCCCGATAAGTGCGATTTTCTTTGTGTCCTTAGAAAGCGGAAGAATTCCGTCATTCTTAAGAAGTACCGCACACTCTTCTGCCGCACGTCTTACAACAGCTCTGTTTTCCTCTGTTAAGAATTCGTCTGCGTCAATCTTGTCTGAGGCACCTCTGTAGGGGTCTTCAAAGAGTCCCAGTTTATCTTTAAGGTCAAGAACACGAAGAACTGCCTTGTCGATGTCTTCCTCCGTAAAAGTTCCGTCCAAAACCAATGACTTTAAGTTATTGAAAAACACTGTTGAGCACATTTCAATATCACAGCCGTTTTCAAATACTATCTTTGCATTTTCTTTTCTGTTATCTGTATAGCCGTGAGTTTCAAAATCATCTACTGCATGGTAGTCAGAAATCACAACTCCACTAAATCCCCATTCCTCTTTTAAAATCTTTTTCATCAGAAATTTGTTGGCAAGGGCAGGGACACCGTTAATTGTATTAAATGACGGCATAACCATTGTTGTGCCTGCATCAATGCACGCTTTATATGCCGGCAGATAGAATTCACGAAGTGCCTGCTCGGAAATATCAACTCTGCTGTAATCTCTTCCTGCTTCCGCACCGCCATATGCTGCAAAGTGCTTAACACAAGTTGCAATGTTTTCGGGGTTCTTTAAATCATCACCCTGAAATGCCTTAACCTGAGCCGCACCCATTCTGCTGTTTAAAAGAACATCTTCACCGCAGGTTTCCATAACTCTGCCCCATCTTGCATCTCTTACATAGTCAACCATCGGTGTAAATGTCACATGAACACCGCCTGCACTTGCTTCTTTAGCTGCAACTCTTGAGCAGTCATACGCAAGCTCAGGGTCAAATGATGCACCAAGTCCCAAAGGTACAGGATAGATTGTTCTGTATCCATGAATTACGTCCATCATAAAAAGCATCGGGATTTTATTTCTGTCATTTTCAAGATGCTTTTTCTGTGCCTCTCTCATCTCAACTGCATTTGCGAAGTTCAGAACACTTCCTATGCTGTCAACCTGGGCTTTTGTTAAGCCTAAATTTTCGTCAATACCGGTAATACCGGCAGTTGATTCTACAACCTCCTGAGTATTATACTGGCAAAGCTGTCCTATTTTTTCATCCAATGTCATATCGGAAAGAATTTCTTTAATGTCAGCCATTTCTTTACCTCCTTATATAGCAGAGTTATCTTACCATATACTTCTGTTTATGTCAAGGTTTTTGCACTTAATACCTCGCTTTGAAATAGTGCTTTTTGTATAAAAAACCGCTTGTTTGCACAAAATACGCAACTAAAATAAACAAAGTTTCGGATTTTGACAATTGAAACGCATAAACGGCAATGCTATAATATAGTTACAACGTATGATTAGCTTCTTGCAACCTATATCTGGGTGCGTGCGGTATCACTCACGCAGTTGTGGGTTGCAAGGGCAAAAAAATCAAAAAAAGGAGAGAAAAAAATGAAAAAGGTATTTAGTTTACTAATTACTTTGGCAATGCTTATCTCAACAGTTGCAGTTCCTATGTCAGCATCAGCTGCTACAACAGCATGGGACGGTACAACTCTTGATACAGAATGGGCAGGTTCGGGTACTGAGGCTGATCCGTACGAGATAAGCAGTGCAGAGGAACTTGCAGGTCTTGCAAGTAAGGTATTCCATTCGGTTAACAACAAAACAAAGACTGTTGATGAAACGATGACAGGTCTTGTTGTAGCACCAAGTGATAGTGGTACTAATCCGAACGGAGATTTTTACAATGTTTATTCGGGCAAATATTTTAAGCTTACATCAGACATTGACCTTAACAATCAGGAATGGATTCCTATAGGCCGTGACGGTGCACGTTTTAACGGTAACTTTGACGGTGGACATCATGTTGTAAAGAACTTCAAGGTAACTAAGCTTTATGCAGGTATCGGCTTTTTCGGAGCAACCGGTACAGAGACAACGGTAAAAGATCTCGGAATTGAGAATATGAATGTCTCTGTTGCAGCCGGCAACTATGCAAACGGAAACGGTCTTGAGGACTATAAGACATATGGTGTATCAGGACATCTCACATACCTCTGGGGAACAGGTGCAATGGTAGGCCTTGTAGGCGGCGGCACATATTCTGATTGTTATGTAAAGGATATAACACTTAAAAACACAAGCGTAGGCTGTGGTGAGGCGGGTATCGGCGGTTTCTTCGGTAACTTCCGTGCAATTATTCAGCATGCCTCAATTACTGCTGAAAAC
>JAFQJD010000017.1 GCA_017415105.1 Clostridia bacterium
ACTCGCAGAGCACGAGCTTTTTGCCACCGGAACAACTGGTACACTCATTATGGGTGAAACAAAGCTTGATATTTACAGATATAACAGCGGTCCAGAAGGCGGCGACCAACAAATCGGTGCAATGCTTGCCAAGGGCGAACTTGATTTAATCATCTTCCTTCGTGATCCGCTTACAGCACAGCCTCACGAACCTGATGTATCGGCTCTTTTAAGACTTTGCGATGTACCTGTTGCAAAAACTTTTCAACATACATTTCTTTCATCTCCTCTCTTATTTTTATATAAAAAAAGACGATAATCTCTTTTTCGAAATTATCGTCTTGATTTCCTTATTCATTTTATTGTTTTACTTGTTCAAAATCGGCTAAAACCACAGATTTTTTGGTCCTCTTGGTCAGAATACCCTTAGCATCTACATAAAATGTCTTTGGTTAATTTTTGTAAAGATGCTTCAAACCCGCATAAACACTGGGAAAATCCGATGTCATCTTCTTTGTACAGTCTTTATAGGTTCACATTATGTTATAACCAAAGTTTTCATGCCCATTCATTCAAATATGAATGTACCATATTGTCATGATTGCAAAGTCTGCAAACATATGTATAATCCACGAGTTATAAATATTTCTGCTTTTACTGTCTACATAATTAAATATCACTCCGCCAATCGCCAAGCCGACCAGTGCAAGCAAAAGTAAAGGTAAAGGAAACGAACCGCCAATCATAGCTACATGATACACTGCAAACATACATGAGCTGAATATGTACGCCACTTTTTTGGTTGTATATTCCGACAACTTTATGAACGCAACAAATCGGAACAAAAATTCCTCCAGAAGCGAATTACAAAACGAAATATATAACGCAATCCAGATAAAGCTGTTTTGAGAAACGTTTTGGTCAGCCGAAAGTGAATCCACCAATGAGGAATAATCGAAAATCCCCTTCGTTAAGAAAAATGCTGCCATAATTATAGCATAAATAAGCAAGCCAAGTCCAGATAATTTAAGTATGCCTTTTTTATTTAACGAAAAAGAATCCGCAAATACTTTTTCTTTTTGCAATTTTATGAAAACAATCGGCACGAATAAAAAGAATATAATCTTCAGTACGGATTTAACCCAATAGGTCGGCTCAATTATCGTTTCGATTATCGCCATAGCAATACAGCATATTATAACCATAATAATAAGCCATAGCGTTTTTAGAGAGCATTTATTCATATAATCACCTCGCTAAATTTCGATTTCACTCATTCATTATACCATATACAGCAATTTCTTTCAATATGGCAACTTGCTACTTTTAAATAAAACAGTCATATTCCTCCCAAAGCTTGCATATACATAGTATATAACGCAAACTAAGGAGGATTTTATCATTATGGATATTTCAAACAACCAGGCACAGGTAACAGGTGTTATTACGGACGAATTTACTTTTAATCACGAGATTTACGCAGAGAAATTCTATACGTTTACACTCAGCATCCCACGACTTAGCGGTACTGACGATTCGGTACACGTTATGGTATCGGAACGTCTGCTTTCAGGCGAGGATTTCAAGGTCGGCGACCGTGTGGATATAGAGGGACAGTTCCGTTCATATAACAGCTATGAACAAACGGGCGAAAACAGGCTCGTGCTTACCATTTTTGCCAAGGACATAAAAAAGAACACGGACGAGAAAAATCATAATCCCAATACCCTTTTCCTTAATGGGTACATCTGTAAACCACCCATTTACAGAACGACACCGTTCGGGCGTGAAATTACAGATTTACTCATTGCCGTTAACCGAAGTTATAACAAATCAGACTACATACCCGTTATAGCCTGGGGCAGAAATGCCCGGTATGCAAAAACACTTAACGTCGGTGACAATGTGCGTGTCTGGGGCAGAATTCAGTCACGTAATTATCAGAAGCGGTTAAGCGAGGATGAGGTTATAACAAAGACCGCATACGAGGTTTCGGTTAACCGTATGGAACTTGCCCACGAAGATGAAGAAGTGTCTCAAAGCTGAGACACTTCTTCTTTTTGATATTGCCGTCCTGTGTGGTCAATTGTATAGTTTTCTTCATAAATCAAGTCTGATACATTCACAAGCTCATAATTTGATTTCAAACTCTTAATTATATCCGGCAAAACACTCGCCGTAAGCTCTGTTCCATTGTGCAGGAGTATTATATCCCCAGCCTTTGTTTTTGGTACTACTCGATTATATATCTCATCTACTGTAGTTTCTATATAATCAAGTCCGTCAACTGACCACTGTATGCATGCCCTGCCACTGTTTTCTATGGTTCTTACCGATGTGTTATTATATTCACCCGACGGGACACGTGCAACGTGTGGTTTCTCACCTGTTATCCGCTGTATTATACCGTCACATTTTTCTATGTCGGCAATAATTTCATCAGACGACATTTTCGTATAGTCATCGTGGTTATATGAATGAATACCTATTTCAAATCCGCTGCGGTAAAGCTTATTTACACTATCCGGATAATCCTCCGCCCACTTCCCCGTAACAAAAAATGTGGCTGTACATTCGTTGTGTTTCAATATTGATACAATTTCGTCTATATCGTCATCATTCCACGCACAGTCGAAGGTGAGTGCAATTTTGTTATCAGGTCTCTCAACACTGTAAATAGGTATCTCCCTCTCACCTACAAGGAATGTCATTACAGCACGTCCCGATGTGAGTGTCAGAATAACCCCCGCCACTATAATTAGCACAACAAAAATCAGCTGTTTTTTATTTAAAACAAAAAAACGCATAAAACTACCTCCTTAGTATAATTACAGTAATTTTATGCGTTCATTTTTAAATACAGACCAAAAATCCTACGACAAATTCCGACTTACAATAGCCATGTCGGCATATCGTTTCTCTTTTTGGGTGCCGGCTTAACCTCGGGTTCAGGCTTCGGCTCGGGTTTCTTTGCTACCGGTTTTTCAACCTTTTTCGGTGCCGGCTTTACAGTTTCCTTCTTCGGTGCGACAGGTATTACGGCTTTTACCTCGAACGGGTCTTTTACCTTACCGCCGTCAACAAAATCCTTGCACTGTGCCTCAAATTCCTTATCCTCAACAGGCAGGCTCTTGAATCGGTCCATAAACACCTTACCGTCAACGCCACGTTCTCTGTTATATGCTCTTGCAAACTTAATAAGGACAGGCTTTAAATCCATTGCAATTCCGCTTTTGCTCTCTTTTGCAAATATAACCACTCTGTCCGTAAAAAATCTTATGCCGAGCATATTCTTGCCAAGATAACTCTCAATTGTTTCATTGAATATATCCTTAATTTTTTTAGTACGGAAAATTGAATCCTCCATACCTCTTAAAAGTATTATGTATTTTCCTGTACTGCTCTTAACTCTTGCTTTTCGTGCCATTTCGATTCCCTCCAGAATTTTCTTTATATAATTATAGCACAAAATTTACAGGGACACAAAACATTTTTTTGATAATGTCATAATTTCGGCGTTTTGCACATATTTATAATCATAAAATATACAAGTTGAGGTGAGAGCCTTTGAGATATCATGAACTCACAGTCGAAGAGACTGCAAAAAAACTAAATACTGATATAAATAGCGGACTTTCAGATAAAGAAGCAAAGAAACGGCTTAATAAGTATGGCAAAAACCGTATTATTGAGAAAAAGAAAAAATCAGTTTTTGCACGCTTTTTTGAGCAGTTCAATGATTTTATGATAATAATTCTCCTGTGTGCGGCTGCGGTTTCGTTCGCAACCTCATTTATGGCAGGAGATGCAGATATAACAGAAGCCGTTATTATCCTCGCTATAGTCGTTCTTAACGCCCTCTTAGGAACATTTCAGGAGGTGCGTGCCGAACACTCTCTTGAGGCTTTAAAAAAGCTGTCATCCCCCACAGCAACGGTTATCCGAAACGGTGAGGAGAAAAAAGTTCCCTCTGATGAAATTGTACCGGGAGATATAATACGTATTCGTCAAGGTGATATAGTATGTGCCGATTGCAGGCTTATCAAGTGCGACACACTTACAGTAGATGAATCGTCACTAACAGGCGAAACAACCGAAGTCATAAAAGATGCCGACACGGTGCATGATGCATTGACTCCTCAGGCGGACATAAAAAATATGGTTATGTCATCATCATCCGTAAGCCGCGGCAGTGCACTCGCAATAGCCGTACATACCGGTATGGATACAGAGGTTGGAAAAATTGCATCTATGCTCATTGATTCCCAAACGCCACAGACACCACTGCAAAAACGCCTTGCAGATACCGGCAAATCACTTGGTCTTGCCTGCCTCTTTATCTGCGGTGTTATATTTATAATAGGTACAATAAAACACATACCTCCTCTTGAGATGTTTATGACATCCGTTTCTCTCGCTGTTGCGGCAATACCTGAAGGACTGCCTGCGATTGTAACAATTCTGCTCGCACTCGGCGTTGTAAGGATGTCAAAGCACAACGCAATAATACGCCATCTGCCGTCAGTTGAAACGCTCGGCTGTGCTACGGTTATATGTACAGATAAAACAGGTACACTCACTCTTAATCAGATGACGGTTTCGCAAATCAGTTCTGATAACCCGACACAGCTTATAAAACTTGCCACATTGTGTTCAGAGGACGGAGAGTATATTAACCCGACTGACCGTGCCATACTTGATTGTGCCCTAAGCTATGGAGTTGAGCCACAGCAATACAAGTCAACACACAAAAAAATTGCGGAAGTTCCGTTTGATTCTTCAAGAAAGCGAATGAGTGTTGTTGCTGATAATAAGCTGATTGTTAAGGGTGCACCCGAATACATTCTTCCTCTATGCAAAAAACAACTCACAACAGAAGTACAACGTAAAATAATGCGTGAGAATAAATCAATGACAGAAAATGCACTGCGGGTTATTGCTGTTGCATACCGCAGTGCCAATTCCCCCGATGCGATAAATGATGAAACAAACCTTATTTTTGCCGGACTTATAGGCATATCCGATCCGCCACGTCCCGAAGCCAAAGATGCAGTTTTAACAGCAAAACGTGCAGGAATAAGGACGGTTATGATAACCGGCGATCACGCATCAACAGCCACAGCAATTGCCGAAAAAACCGGCATTATAACACCCGGTGATCCGGCTATAACCGGTGCAGAGCTTGACAGAAAAACTGATACTGAGCTTTGTGAGCTTGTCAGGACCTGTAATGTATTTGCACGTGTTACACCCGAGCACAAGCTTCGTATCATAAAAGCATTAAAAGAAAACGGTGAGGTCTGTGCTATGACCGGCGACGGAGTAAATGACGCCCCTGCCCTGAAAGGTGCTGACATTGGTTGCAGTATGGGAAAGAGCGGAACAGATGTTGCAAAATCTGCCTCGGATATGGTGCTTACCGATGATAATTTTGCAACAATTGTATACGCAGTAAAAGAAGGCAGAGCAATATATGACAACATAAAAAAATCTGTTAAGTTTTTGATTTCTACCAATATCGGCGAGATACTCACAGTTATGTTCGGAATAGTTTTCGGCTGTGCTTCTCCGCTCACCGGAATTGAACTTTTATGGATAAACCTTGTAACAGATTCACTTCCCGCCATTGCACTCGGTCTTGACCCTGTAGACAAGGATATTATGAAACGACAACCGCTTAGTCCCAAACAGGGGATTTTCACAAAACGGCTTTGGACAGAAATTACTCTTGAGGGACTTATGATTGGTGCATTAGCACTTTTTGCACACTCGCTCGGTCTTTTTATAACAAAAAGCGACACCGCAGCACGCACAATGGCATTCTTTGTCCTTGCTGTGTCACAGCTTACACACGCATTTAATATGAGGTCTGAAAAGTCAGTTATAAAAGACGGACTCTTTAAAAACAGGTTCCTTGTTTTTTCCTATATTATGGGAGTTCTTCTTCAATTTGCACTGGTATATGTAAAACCGCTTGCAGAGTTGTTCGACATTTGTCCGCTCAATCCATTCTGCATTATAGTATCGGTCATACTTGCAATTATGCCGTTGCTTCTTGTCGAATTACAAAAGTATATAAACAACCGTTTCTTTTCGTAACCACGTATGATTGTGCAGAATTCACACCGCAAACAAATAAACCTTGTTTGCGGTTGTGAAAATTCAACATTCTGCAAAATTTTCAAAAAAAAGTGTTGACAAATCCCCCACTGTTTGCTATAATAGTTCTTGTCGTTGAATGAGACCAGATGTTTATGGGAGTTTAGCTCAGCTGGGAGAGCATCTGCCTTACAAGCAGAGGGTCACAGGTTCGAGCCCTGTAACTCCCACCACATTTGTTCATTCAAATGACACGGTCCGGTAGTTCAGTTGGTTAGAACGCTAGCCTGTCACGCTAGAGGTCGTGAGTTCGAGCCTCATCCGGATCGCCATATGCCTCTGTAGCTCAGTCGGTAGAGCAAGGGACTGAAAATCCCTGTGTCGGCGGTTCGATTCCACCCGGAGGCACCATATGCGGGAGTGGCTCAGTGGTAGAGCGTCACCTTGCCAAGGTGAACGTCGCGAGTTCGAATCTCGTCTTCCGCTCCATAACAAAAGACGCATAATGCGTCTTTTGTTTTCAGACGGCGTCATAGCCAAGTGGTAAGGCACGGGTCTGCAACACCCTTATCCCCCGGTTCAAATCCGGGTGACGCCTCCAAAAAAGCACTGATTTTGATACAAAATCGGTGCTTTTTTCAACTAATTTTGAGGTTAATATTATGAAAAAAATAAAACGGTTTTTAATTACGGTGCTTCTGCTCTTTATTGCGTATGCAATTGTTAACTATAATACCGGCTTTTTTATCAATATATCAGAGAGCTTTCCCTACCTTGGCAAAAACCATCCCGAGCTCGCTCAGGGTATAAGCCGTAATTCTAAAAAGCTTAATGCAGCAATTTCAAAAATACCCACACCGATTGAGTTAATCGCACGGTTTCAGAATAAAGAGCTTCCGATTGACCCGGACGATATTGCCGAAAATATATACTATTCAAGCGACACAATGCTCAATTTCTATACGCACCGTAATGTATCGGTAGCCATAGATAACGGCACACTTGATGTATACGGCATCACCGACAAGACAAACGATAAATATCTTGTATACCGTTTCCTTGACGAAGCCGGGGAAACACTACGTCAGGACACTGACGTGTGTGACAGCGACGGTGAATTCAGAAAACAGCTGACAATCCCCGAAGGAACATATCAGTTCGCAATTTTTACCGGTCCCGAACAGTATGGTGAGTATATCAGTACAGTGTATGATTATATTCTTCTTGAAAAGTCGGATGACGGTTTGTGGCAGATAAAGAAATCACCTGTTCTTGATAACAATATCACGAAATTTGAAAAAGCAAAATCAAAAAGTGCAGCATTAGCTGATACGTATGATATATGCCATTCAAAAGAGAGTATTGTGACACTTGCAAATACAATCACAAACGGCATAGAAAAAGATTATGACAAAGCACTTGCTATCCACGACTGGGTATGCAACAACATTTTCTATGATACTGACAGCATCGACGGGCTTTCAAATAATGCACATTATATTGCAACTGATGTATTATCAACACGACGTGCAGTATGTCTTGGATATTCTAACTTATATGCAGCACTTTGCAGAAGCGTCGGCATCCCCTGCAATGTCGTTACAGGATATGCTTTAGGTGTTGGAAGCGGTGCGACAACATGGAACGAGGTGAACTCGGCCACAGAGGAAGCTAATCATGCATGGAACGAGGTTTACCTTGATAATCGTTGGGTAATTGTTGACACAACCTGGGATTCAAAAAACAAGCTTGAGGATAACGTAGGATATAAAGACGATAACATATCACACCTTTATTTTGACGCTAACCTCAGATTCTTCTCACAAAACCACAGAATAGACGAGTATCTGAAATAACGGGGTTGTTGCCTTTTAGGTAACAGCCTTTTTTCTTGAAAAAATGAATTTTTTGTTATAAAAACGGAATAAAAAAGAAAAATCAAACAAAAACCAAAAAAACGCAAAAATATACTTGACTTATCCTACCGGATTTGGTATAATAATCTCATAAAAAATATATTTCAGCAAGGAGTAATCGTTATGTTAGTAAATATGAATGAAGTTTTACGACCTGCAAAGAAAAATCGCTATGCGGTCGGATTGTTTAACGCAGTTAACCTTGAGCTTGCACGCGGTATTATTGCTGCTGCTGAATCGTCAAGATCACCGGTTATTATGGGTACAGCAGAAATTCTTCTTCCCTACGGACCTTTGGAGGAGGTTTCATACTATCTGATACCTATGGCAAAAAAAGCATCAGTTCCGGTCGTAGTTCATCTTGACCACGGTCTTACATATGATACATGTATAGAAGCTCTTAAGTTAGGTTTCAGTTCGGTTATGTATGACTGTTCGACTGATTCATATGAGGAGAATGTCCGCAAAGTTAAGGAAATGGCTGATATTGCACACTCATATGGTGCAACAATCGAGGGTGAGCTCGGTCACGTCGGCGATAACGAGGGTTCTGCAGAGGGCAGTGACCATCTTGCAGATCCGTCACAGTTCTTTACTGATCCCGGTCTTGCAAAGGATTTTGTTGATAAGACAGGCGTTGACGCACTTGCAATCGCAGTTGGTAATGCTCACGGTGCTTACAAGCTTCCGCCCAAACTTGATTTTGAAAGAATCCGTACAATTGCAAACACAGTTGATGTTCCTCTTGTTCTCCACGGTGGTTCAGGCCTTACAGACAACGATTTCCGTCAGGCTATTCAGGAGGGTATCAGCAAGGTTAACATCTTTACTGACATCAATGTTGCAGCAGTCGAGGCAGAGTTTAAGAAATTCTCAAGCATGGAAAAAGGACTTATTGACCTCATCCCTGCCGCAGTTGAAGCTGTTAAGCAGGAAAGCATTAAAAAGATGAAGCTTTTCAGCAGTGACGGCAAAGCTGATTTTACATCAGGTTCAGGCTCAACCGATATTGAAGCATTGACAAGACTTGTAGCTGCAGAGGTTGCTAAGTATCTTAACAAGTAACAAAAAAATTCCTTTACGGACTTATCCGTAAAGGAATTTTTTATTTTCGTTTCGGGATAGTTATAATTACACCAAACAGCATCAGTGCCGCCCAGATAAGAATAAGGTTTCC
Organism: Clostridia bacterium; assembly: GCA_017415105.1. Taxonomy (GTDB): domain Bacteria; phylum Bacillota; class Clostridia; order UBA1381; family UBA1381; genus Ornithomonoglobus. Next base: position 9,172 of record JAFQJD010000017.1, read on the forward strand.
CCAGCCAACTTCTGATACTGCGTTTGCAAAAACTGTACTTGATATAGCAGCTGCAATATAGCTTACAAAGTCAAGAAATCCAGTTGCACCCGATACCATTCCCGTATCACGCAAGCTCGGGCAGTATCTGCTCCAGAGCATTGTAGCCGCACTGTCAGCTGCAACAATTGCAAGTACAAGCATAATAATATTGACCATCGGCTGACCTATAAAATACGTCAAAGCAAAAAATACAGTTGATGCCACAAACGAAATCAACAGCGTCAGATCCATATCCCTGCCAAGCCGTTCATAAATGAAAACTGCAACAAAGGCAGATAATGAAATCACAAATGTCGCTACTGTGAAAATCAGCGCCGAGTCGTCCGCAGAAAATCCAAGATGCTGTGATATGTATGTCGGAAGCCAGAATACAACCGTTGTTCGTATAACACCTGTTATGATTGATATTAAAGTAAAGCGTATAATCCTGTATTTAATGAGTATTTTTATTCCGCCACCCTCGCCTTTTTTGCGGTCGTACTGATTGTATTTTACTATTCCTTTCCTTTCAAAGACACTGCATATCACAAAGAACAACGTACCCATAACCAGAAGTGCACCTGTGCCTGTCATAAATACACTCTGCCATATCATTGCTGCACCTACAACTCCTGCAAGCGGTGAGCCGAGAAACGATGCTATAGTATAGCCCAGACTGCAGCGTGTAGCATAAACCGGCTCGGTGTTCTCTGCAACTATCTTTGTCATCGGTCCGTATATCATTGCAAGGAAATATCCTGTCATTCCGTAAACAATCATTGCTGTATTTTCGTTTACCGCTACCATATACGGAAAAATTAAATTTGATATTCCGGCAAGTATAAGTCCAAGACTTATCATATACTTTGCTTTGATTTTATCGCCAATAGCTCCGTTTATAAGCTGACCTACTGCATAGAAAATAAAATAAACTGACGATACTGTCCCTATATAACTCTCACTGTATCCTGCTTCAAGCATCTGCGGAGTTACAACACTTAATATGTTTCTTGCAAAATATACTGCCAGATATGATACCGAACACAACACACCGATATAAACTGCATTTATTACATTTTTATTCTTATTCATATTCCCATTCCTCTACATTATGTGAATTCAATATTTTCCTAAGTTCATAATATTGCTTTCTTTCCTCTTTGTTTATGTTACTTCTGATATACGAGCAAATTGTATCGGTAATCAAAAGCTGTGATGAACGTATTTCAGGCTCTGTGCTACCAAGCGAATTACCACTTGATGATGCTATCAGGACATCATCAGCCATTCGTGATAAAGGTGAATTTACGTTTGAAGTTATCGCGATTACAGGAACATTGTTATCCTTTGCGTTCTTTACTGCATCAATAATATCTCTTGTCTGTCCGGATGCAGAAACTGCAATTACGACATCGTCACTATCAAGCATTGCAGCAGATATTGAACAAGTCAGAATATCGCTGACAAATGATGCAGGAATACCTGTTTCAAGCAACTGATAGCAAAAATCCGTCGCAACGGCGGCTGAACGATAAACTCCGTAAATCTCAACCTTCTTTGCTTTCATTATTTTCTCAGCAGCATCACGTATTATCGCTTCATTGTTTGCCTCTCTGGTAAGATCATATGCTTCCTTGTGTGAGAGAATATTTTTTGCAAGCACCTCCATCATTGAATCCTCTGCATCTGCTATATCAAAAGGTTTTGATTCAGCTTCCCCCTTGCTTGCAGCAATCGCAAGCTTAAGTTCCGGGAATCCTCCTCTTGCAAACTTTTTTGAAAAGTTTATTATGCTTCCCTGCGAAACCTCTGCCTTATTCGCAAGCTCCGACATAGAAAGCTTTATAAATCCTGCCGGGTCCGAAATAATCAGCTTTGCTATTTTCTTTTCAACACCTGTGAGAAAATTTATATTGGTTTTTAAGGCTGATACTATATTTTTCTCCATACGAATCTCCTGCTTTGATTTTTTCTCATTGTTTTAATTTATAAATTGAGTTTAACACAAACACCTGTGTTTGTCAATTGTTCATGTAGACAAAAAAATAACCGAAGCCAGCCTGACTTCGGTTATTTTCACTTATTATTTTTTATCTTTCAGCTGAATGAATATTCCGGCAACTATTATTACAAGACCTATAATTGAGAATATACTTAATTCTTCTTTAAGTATCAGTACCGTCCATAAAAGTGACAGAAACGGTGTTATATATGCAAGATTTGAAATTTTTACCGTATCCCCCATATTTAATGCGATTGCCCATGCCGTGCTTGCAAGTGCCATTACGAACATTCCGTTCCATATAAAGCCAAGAATTTCTACCCCTGTAGGAATAAACAAATCTCCACGCACTCCGTTTATAATGGTCGTTATTAAGAATGTACCAATGAAGCTAATCATCATCATAAGGCTTTTTTCATAATTGAATCGGTTAGTGAGTGCTGTGAATAAGCCGTATGATACAGCACCCAGAATACACATAAGTGCCCCAAGCAAGGTTACGGAAAGAGAGACATCAGACGGCACAAAAAGGTCTTTAGACGCCACTGCGGCAATACCGAGGAAAGATAGTGCAATCGCAATTGCCTTTCTGAATGTCATTTTCTCTTTATTGATTATACACGCAAAAACCACACTCATAATCGGCCATAGGTAGTTAATTATAAACGACTGCGATGCACTCGGCAAAATATCAGTACCGGCATAATAGAATATGTAATACAATAATGTTCCCGGCAAGCCTGCCATAAGAACTGTAAGATAGTCTTTCAATCTGAACCGTTTGAGCTGTTTTATAATTCCCGATGCAGTGTTTAAAATAAGAAGCATCACGCTACCCAGAAGTGAACTCATCCACAAAACCTGAAAGTTGTTAAACTTCCCAAGCAGAAGCTTTGAAATTACAGCAATGGTTGACCACATAAAAATTGTTACTGCAGCATATATATAAGGAATGTATTGTTTTTTCATAATTCAAATCCTCATCCTTTGTATTCACAAACACCGTTTATAAAAGTGTTTTCTACATTTAAATCTTTATCAAGAACTACTAAATCCGCATATTTGCCGATTTCTATACTTCCTGTTTCATTTTCAATTCCTAGAGTTTTTGCAGGATTGAATGATGCCATTTTTGACACATCACAAAGCGGAATTCCGCTTGATACAAGATTTTTAACGCCGTCAAGCAAGGTTCTTGCACTCCCTGCAATTGTACCGTCTGCAAGTCTCACAACGCCATCCTTAACGTAGCGTTTTACACCGTCTACTTCAAACTCAGAAACCTCTATTCCTGCCGCAGTTCCCGAATCACTTATCATATTTATTTTGTCAGCACCTTTTATTAAATATATCATTTTTACAATTGCAGGATGAAGATGAATATAGTCGCATATCACTTCACATTTAACATCAGGGTTTGTAAATACCGCACCAAGCACGCCCGGCTCACGATGGTTTATCGGACGCATTGCGTTAAATGTGTGCGTAAGCTGAGTTGCACCGGCACCAATTGCTGCCTGTGCTGTTTCAAAATCCGCATCAGTATGCCCCATTGAAACAACAAGTCCTTTTGATTTAGCATATCGGATAAACTCGATACTTCCATCATTATCAGGAGTAATTGTGATGAGCTTGAGCATCCCCTTGCCGGCAGCTATCATCCGGTCAAGCTTGTCATTATCCGGAGCAAGAATATATTCAGTACTCATCGCTCCTTTTTTACTCTGACTCAAAAACGGGCCCTCGGCGTGGATTGCCACTATTTTCGTTCCCTGACACGTTTTTGAAAGCATCGTCGCTCTCTCTAACTGCTCAAGTATTTTCCCGAACTCTGCAGTATCTGTCGTAATAGCAATTGACGTGACACCCTGCGTTGCTTCAAACTTTGTTATTTTGTTATGATCACCCACCGCATCATCAATACGTATTCCGTACGCACCGTGAATGTGAGTATCAATAAATCCCGGGAGTATATACTTGTCGTTTACGTCAAGTATTGCATCACCCAATAAATTCTCGCCGATTTCTGCTATTTTCTCGCCCGTAATTTTAATATCAAGCTTTTTAAGCTCAAAGTTTTTATCCATTACAAGTCCGTTTTTCAGTATCATTTTCCGCTCCTTATTTATACAGATAGAATCCATTACCCTTAATTCTCTGCGACTCTGAAAATACAATAAATGCCGTCGGATCAATTTCGAGTATTTTATTCTGAAATACCTCTGCTTCGCTTTCTTTTAATGCACAGAAAAGCATCTTTTTATCTGTTTTTGTATATGCACCCTTAACATCAATAAGTGTAACACCTCTCGGGGATGTTGAAACAAGCTTTTCTGCGATTTCATCACCGTTATCGGTTATTACAAATGCAAGACGGGAAACATTGAGCTTGCTTATGATAAAGTCAATCGAATAGCTTGATATAAATAACGCTATGATGCCGTATAAAATCAATTCTATATCACGGAATATTATGAACGAAATAAGGATAATCAGGCCGTCAATAAATAAAAGCATTTTTCCGATGGGCACAAAACTCATTTTTAGCTGTACAAGTCTGCCAAGAATATCTGTACCACCCGTTGATGCACCCGCAGCAAAGCTCATCCCAATACCGAGACCATAAAGCACACCGCCAAAAACCGGTGCAAGAAGCAGATTCTCTGTATATATCGGAATGAGTGTAAATATTTCAGTGAAAACTGACAGCATTGTTACACCGAACAGTGTTTTTAACACAAACACCTTACCAAGAAGCTTAAATCCAATAAGCAGAAATAAAATATTTATAGCAAAAAAGCTTACACCGGGCTGTATTCCCAATGTATGATAAAGTATAGTTGATATACCCGAAGCACCGCCGCCTACAATCTTATTAGGAGTAAGAAATACACCAATTGCAAAGCCGGTTACCATTGTGCCAAGAATTGTAAGTAGAATTGATTTTCTTTTTGTCATTTTAATGCCCTCATTTTATATAATATACATCCCATATTATAACACAGTAAAAACACGAAATCAACAATAAATTTTCCACTAAAATTCCCGATAAATCCACTTAAAACAGCTATTTTTAAACAAATTCAGCGAACATTCCTTCACAATACTCTGCTCTATCCTTTTTTCTGACCTGCAAGGCTTATCTCAACCTTTCCAGTATAAAAGCTTACGGGGCTGAACCCGTATCTTATAACAGCAAAATCAGGTTTATAATTTCACTCATTGTCTATATGTCTTAAAAGGCCTTTGCAGCCTTTTACAATGTCGCTGTATGTTGCATCAAAATCCCCTGTATACCATGGGTCAGCAACATCTCTGTCAGAACCGGCAAAATCAAGTAGTTTATATATTTTTCTATCCTTGTCACTGCCTACAATCCGCAAGGTGTTACGCACATTCATAGAATCCATACAAACTAAATAATCATATTTTTCATAATCGGATTTTTCCAAATGTACAGCACACTTATGGGAATACGATATTCCCAACCCTTCTAAAATCCTTGCCGTTCCGTGGTGAACGCCATTGCCTATCTCTTCATAGCTTGTAGCGGCAGAAGCTACATTAAATTCATCACTTCTGCCCAATTTTCCAACCATATCCTTAAAAATAAATTCTGCCATAGGGCTTCGGCATATATTGCCGTGGCATATAAATAAAACACTTGTCATAATACTACCTTTCAAAGGCTCCCTTGTGTAAAGGGAGCTGTCAGCATAGTTCACATAGTGAACTATTGATGACTGAGGGATTGTATTTACTTTGCTTATTCACAACCCCTCCGAGTTTGCTTTGCAAGCCCATTATACCACATACACAAAAAAACCGCAAGATGTTTTTGATGCGACCCCCAAAAAGTTAGACCAAAAATCTAACGATTGGGAGGTCGCATCATTTCATCCTGTGGTTTTAGTTTATTTCACACGAAGTCTTATTCTGTCGGCAATCATTGCAATAAACTCGGAGTTTGTCGGTTTACCCTTGCCGGTGTTTATTGTGTAACCAAAGACCTCATTCATTGTCTGTGGCTTGCCACGTGTCCACGCAACCTCTATTGAGTGTCGGATTGCACGTTCCACCCTGCTTGAGGTCGTCTGGTATGCCTTTGCAATTTCGGGGTATAATTCCTTCGTTATGTAGTTTAATAAATCCATATCCTTTACAACCATCGTAATTGCTGTACGCAAATAATGATACCCTTTGATATGTGCAGGAACACCAAGCTCGTGTATAAACTCTGTTACCATTGTTTCAAGATCATAGTTTTCATCCTTTATGCTTGCTGTTATCTGTGCGGTATGTTCACGGCGTATTCCGCACATATCACGGATTGCATCACATACACTGTCCGGATTTTGAGGTTTTATCATATAATATGATGCTCCATACCGGCTCGCCATATCGTAAAGGCTGTTAAGAGTTGAGGATGAACTTACAAGCACTTCCGGCTTCTTTTCAGGGCCTTGCTTTGCAAGTCTGCGTAAAACACCTATTCCGTCAAGCTTCGGCAGGATTATGTCAAGAACGACAGCATCCGGCTTGGTTTCAAGTATCATTGAATATGCTTCCTCGCCGTCTGTGGCTATTCCCACCGATGTTATCTCCTCCTGTATATTTATATGGTCAGAAAGTGATTTTGCATAAATTTCGTCATCATCTACTACAAGAACTTTTATTTTTTCCATTTTCTTTCTCCTTGTTATGTATTTTCCATTATTTTTCTCGCAATTGCACTATAAGATTACCATAACAGCACTACCGTTTCAATAAAAGACAATACTTTACTTTCGACAATGACGGTCGAAGTTCAGCCCTTTTTTGTCGAAGTTATTGGAGGTTTGCGATACGGAAAAATTTCGACGCTTTTCAACAAAAAAAACAGACGGGGTTTAATCCCGCCCGTAGTATTCAAATTTCGTTATATGCATACATAAGCATTGACACAACCGCTTCTGCCGCAGTTTCAGTACGCAGTATGCGTCTGCCAAGTGTTATGGTTTTTATGCCGGCCGCCTTGAATTTCTCTATCTCTGATACGTCAAATCCACCCTCAGGTCCGATTATAAACGAAATCTTTTTTGCATCCGGGTTACTTTCAACAACATCACGCAAATGTGTTTGGGTTTCGCACTCATACGGAACAAATACAAGGTCAGAATCCTTTACAGCATCAAGTATCTCATCAACCGTTAACGGCATTGCTACCTCCGGTATAACACCTCTTCCCGACTGCTTTGCTGCCTCATTTGAGATTTTCTGCCACCGTTGCGTTTTCTTCGCTTCTGCCTGAGTGTCCTCAAGCCTTACTACACATCTTGCCAGCTTTGCGGGGACTATTTTTGATATACCAAGCTCGGTGTTTTTCTGAATTATATAATCCATCTTTGCCGCTTTTGGCAACCCCTGATAGAGTGTTATTTCAATTTCAGGCTCCGTATCACATTTTGCACTGTTTTTTATATCGCACTCAATTACGTATTTTCCGATTTCTGAAATTATTGCAGTATAGTCAATACCTCTGCCGTCACATACCGTTATCTCATCCCCTACATCAAGTCGCAGAACCTTTCTTATATGGTTTGCATCTTCGTTGTCGATTATGATTTTAGTATCAGTAATATTTTCTCTTGCAGTAAAAAATTTAGGCATATTATACCACCCCGAATACCCTCTCAAAGTTTGCATGAGATATTTTATCTATCGCATCTTTTGGTGTCCCTATTTCTTCGAGTTTATCAAATAAACGGTATAATTCACCAACACCGTTAATACCTTCAGGATTGCGTGGTATTCCGTCAAAGTCACTGCCCATACCAATTGCATCAACACCATCAAGGGACATAAAATGCTCTATATGCTTTATAGCATCATCTATAGTACCGTTATCGTCATCTGCAAGGAAGCTTGTATGCAGATTAAGTCCTGCACAGCCACCGCTCTCACGGATTATTTTAAACATATCATCAGTAAGGTTGCGTCTGTGTGAGCAAATAGTACGTGAGTTTGAATGTGTGGCAATAATAGGACGTGTTGCAACACTTGCTACATCATAGAAGGATTTATCATTGAGGTGTGATACATCAACAAGTATTCCAAGCTCCTCCATACGGCGTATTACAGATTTTCCGAACTCCGTAAGACCACTGTCAGGATCGGCTACACCTCCGGCAATTTTGTTGGTATTGTTCCACGTAAGTGCAATACACTTTATTCCGCACTCGTTTAAGTAGTCAACATCCTCAATGCTTTCTATAACCTCTCCGCCCTCAAGGCTCATTATCGGGTTTATGCCCGAAAAATCCTGTGCTTTGTACGCTTCATAAAGTTTCTCAAAACGTGCTTTCGGAGCATTATGATATTGCGGGTCGATATAGCACGCAAAAATCTGTGTATACTTTTTATATGTAAGCATACGTTTTTTATCAACACTCCAGCTGTTTTCAATAACATTTCCGCCCTTATCAACAATATGGCATAATGTATCACAGTGTGCATCAAATATACTGTAGCTATTCATTAAAAAGCCTCCTCTATATGATTTATTTCGTCTATTTTCATTGTATCGCCAACAAGATGATAATACACCTCTATAATATCAAACCGCATATAACACTCACCACCGCAATAAACAAGTGCCGTCTGACGGATTTTGTTCTGCTTCCGGTAGTCAACAAATTCCGAGGCGTTACCGAAGTTACGGTTTTTACGTGTTTTTACCTCAACAAACACGCGGCATCCGTCATTATCCATTGCAATAATATCTATCTCGCCGGAGTTTAGTCTGAAATTGCGGTTTTCAATCAGGTATCCTTTTTTTGAAAGATACGCACAGGCGGCGTTCTCGCCGGCAATTCCTATTTCTCTTTTTTCCATATCAGCCTATAATTTTCTTTAAAAACGTCTTTCGGTGTATCGGGCATATTCCAAGCTCTGCTATCGCCTCATAGTGAGCCTTTGTTCCGTAGCCCTTATGTTTCTCAAATCCGTATCCCGGATATTTTTCAGACATTTCCACTATGTAGCGGTCTCGGCTCACCTTCGCAAGGATTGATGCCGCCGCAATTGACATACTCTTGCTGTCGCCTTTTACAACAGTTTCGTGTGCAATATCAACCGACGGACTTTTATCGCCGTCTATAAGGACGTAGTCAGGGGTTTCAGATAAACCCGCTACCGCATCACGCATTGCCTTAAAGGTTGCCTGTAATATGTTTATTTCATCAATCGTCTTTTCATCAACACTCGCAACAGAGTATGCAGTCGCTTTTTCGCAGATTTCATCATATAGCTTTTCACGTTTCTTTTCCGTAAGCTTTTTTGAATCATTTATTCCCTCAATAACCACATCATCGGGCAAAATAACCGCCGCTGCAAAAACAGGTCCTGCAAGAGGACCTCTGCCGGCTTCATCAACGCCTGCAAGATGACCTTTTTTCTTTTTCTCAAGGTCAAACTGCTTCATTGCCGAAATTCGCTCTGTTTCTGTTACAGACATTTTTATCCCACCTATCTAGAATAAGGGGTTGTTGAATTTCAACACCCCTTATCTATTATCAGTTCTTTACTTTCTGCTCAACAGTGTTTATTGAGCTGCGTTCCATTTTGATTACGCTCTTCTGGTCTTCTGTGCCGATGTTGCCTGTCTCGATAAATACATAATTGTCTTTTATCTTTGACACCTTACCGCAAATACCGCCGATTGTTACAACCTTGTCTCCAACCTTCAACGCATCAAGCATTGCACGCTTCTCCTTGTCACGCTTTCTCTGCGGTCTTATGAGCAGGAAATAGAACACTGCAATCATAAGAACAAGCGGTAAAAATGAGCTTATAATCGCTGCCGGACCACTCGGTGGCTGCTGTGCACCATTCTCTGTTGCATAAGCAACTATACCAAATAAATTCATATGTTTTTCTCCTTTAACAATAATATAAGTGCATTATACTACATTTTGCCAAAAATTTCAAGTCTTATTTTATATTTCCTTTAAATTTTCTGCCATTTCGGCCAACACATTGTCCTTTGCAACAAGCGTCCAACCCTCGTTTATATCAAAAGCAACCACATCATTTCTGATACAGTTTGTCGCATACTCACTTATAATATTCCGCTCCTGCACCGTAAATGCACGCGAAATAAGAGCATATTGCTCTCCATTACGATACAATGAAGCGAATGCGAAATCAAACGTATCAAGTACATTAACCACCGCCTCAAAGTCTGAAAAGCTTTCAAATATAAATACAGCATTTTCCGAAACACGTTTTTTTCGTTTTGTGCGTGGTATTCCTACACACTCGGCAAGCTCTGCCATATCACTTTGTGTCGGCTTCACTGCTGTGTTTTTAACTTTTACGCTTTTAATTTTTGCAAACTCGTCACGGCTGACACGTTTTTTATTGTTATGAATTTTACTTATAATAAGGCTCATACCGTCAGGTGATGTTGTTGCCTCAACAACCACCTGACCGCCATGATACGGATCAAACCCGGTTTCGGTTTTTACAAGCTCCATTACTTCAAACAGAAAATTATGTAAGTCTGCTGCCTGAGGCACATTCTCATCAATATCCAGATCAAAATATTCAAGATCAGTATCCGTAAGCTGAACCACTATCTTGTCACTTGAGATTTTTTTAATTCTCAAACCAATCACTCTCCTTGTGTCTGTTTATATATTATACTACATAAATCCCGTTTTGGCTATAGGTAATTTAAAAATAATCTGTAAATATTTATGGTAACTCGTATAAATTATTTCAATTACGGATTTTTAAGTATATTTTTACGTTTTAAGGACACAATATTGCTGTAAAGTCATTAAGAAAGGAAGATGTTTAATGAAAAACGATACTAACACAAAAAAATTACCGGGCTTTTACATAGCTCTTTGCTGCTGTGTAATTGCTATAGCCGTTGCAGGATTTGTTATTCAAGGTACTGATACTCCGACTACAGATGTGCCAACGGTTGCAGAAGAAACATTGATGCCTGAACTTGCATATGTGGAAGATACGCCAGAGGATGCAGATATTATAAACGAAGAACCTGTTGTCACAGAAGAGGCTGATGTGGTTATGGACAGTGTTCCCGCAGAAGTTGCGGTCGAGGATTATGCATACGATAATCCCGATGTCGTATCGGCCGCAGTTGTTGTAAGTGCTGAAGAATCGTGCGACTTTATTGATCCCGTTCCCGAAATGACGGTAAAATTCGGGCTTGTGACAGACACTCTTATGTATAACGAATGTTACGGTGACTGGCGTACTCATAACGGTATCGACATTGAAGCACCGGTTGGCTGCAGTGTAAGTGCAACCGCATCCGGCACTGTAACGGAAGCGAAAAAATCAAGCTACGGTAACACTGTTATAATTGAGCACGCAGACGGATTTAAGAGTGTGTATTCACAGCTTGGTGAGATGAATGTCAGAGTAGGTGACATAATCGAACAGGGTGCTGTTATAGGAACAGTCGGCAAAAGCACGGGCGAAAACCTGAAAGAACCTCATCTTCACTACGAACTTCACAAAAACGGTACTCCTGTAAATCCTGAAGAATACTAAACTCAAGGAGGGTGCATCTGCATCCTCTTTGTGCTATCAATTTCAACTACAAAACTTTGTTTTTTATGACACTTATTCGCATTTTCGACAAATTCAAATTTTTTCGACTTTTTTATTGATATTGTACTTCTTTTGTGATATAATATCACTGTTATGAAAGTTTGTATAAAAAATAACGATATTGTGCTTGAAAACGTCACCGATTTCAAGCCGACAGACACATTTGACTGCGGACAGTGTTTCAGATTTAATCCTGATAATAACGGTGGCTATATCGGCACTGCATACGGTAGGACTGTGCGTATAACTCAAGACGGTGATACCGTAACTCTCCATAGCACAACACAATCCGACTTTGACAGTGTGTGGAAAAAATTTTTAGATCTCGACCGTGACTATACCGCAATAAAAAAAGAGCTTACAAAGGGTTCTGATGCGGTTATGGCAAGTGCCATAGACTACGGAAAAGGCATACGTATACTCAAGCAGGATTTATGGGAAACGGTTATTTCGTTTATAATTTCCGCAAGCAATAATATCCCGCGTATCAAAAAGATAATTGAGTTACTTTGTACTAATTTTGGTACTCCGCACGAATACGAAGGAAAAACCTATTATTCCTTCCCCGACGCAAAAACAATCGCAGCTCTTAATCCTGCTGAACTTGATGTAATAAGAGCGGGTTTTCGCACAAAGTATATATATGCGTGTGCAAAGAGTGTCGCAAGCGGTGAGTTTGAGCTTGATTTGCTCTATAATATGTCAACTACAGATGCAAAGCGTGAGCTTATGAAGCTTAACGGTATTGGGAACAAGGTTGCAGACTGCATATTGCTTTTTGCACTTAATAAGTTCGACTCATTCCCCATTGATGTGTGGATAAAACGCATAATGGAATATTGTTATTTTGAAAATGAACCGCAGCCGATTCCTGTGATAGCTGAATTTGCAAACTCAAAATTCGGTAATCTTGGCGGTATCGCACAGCAATATCTGTTTTATTACGCAAGAAGTCTTAAAATAGGTACATAACTTTGAAAATCTTAATTTGATTTTATATATATAAACCCAAGGAGGAATTTTATAATGTTAGTTTCAGCAACTGAAATGTTAAAAAAAGCAGTTGAGGGCCACTATGCAGTAGGTCAGTTCAACATCAACAATCTGGAGTGGACAAAGGCAATTCTCCAGACAGCACAGGAAAACAATTCACCGGTTATTCTCGGTGTTTCAGAGGGTGCAGGCAAGTATATGACAGGTTTTGAGACTGTCGCTGCAATGGTTAAGGCAATGATTAAGACAATGAACATCACAGTTCCCGTTGCTCTCCATCTTGACCACGGCTCATACGAAGGCTGTTATAAATGTATAAAGGCTGGCTTTTCTTCAATAATGTTTGACGGTTCACACTTCGCTATTGAGGAAAACATTGCAAAAACAACAGAGCTTGCTCACGCTGCTCATCATCTTGGTCTTTCAATTGAGGCCGAGGTTGGTTCAATCGGCGGCGAAGAAGACGGCGTTGTAGGTGCAGGCGAAATCGCTGACCCGAACGAGTGTAAGATGATTGCTGACCTTGGCGTAGACTTTTTGGCAGCAGGTATAGGCAACATCCACGGTAAGTATCCTGAAAACTGGAAGGGCCTTGACTTTGACGCTCTTGCAAAAATCAAGGAGCTTACAGGCGATATGCCGCTTGTTCTTCACGGCGGTACAGGTATCCCCGAGGATATGATTAAGAAGGCTATTTCACTTGGTGTTGCTAAAATCAATGTTAATACAGAATGTCAGCTTTATTTCCAGGAAGCAACAAGAAAGTACATTGAAGAAGGCAAAGACCTCGTAGGCAAGGGCTTTGACCCGAGAAAACTTCTTGCTCCTGGCTTTGAGGCAATCAAGGAAATCGTTAAGGAAAAGATGGAGCTTTTCGGTTCAGTAAACAAGGCATAATAAACCTAAAGAGATACTTCGCAGGGTATGGCAGATGCTGTACTCTGCTTTTGACTAAAAACATTTAAAGGAGCGTTATTTATGAAAAAAAGAATTTTTGCATTGATTGGTTCACTTGCACTCTTTATTGCACTTTTACCGAATGCATATGCTGATACTTACATAAACGAGGCATTTGTAGGCAGATACCTTTCAGCCGGTGCAACAGCTTCAAACTACGGTGAACTTAACATTCTTACCTGTAACAGTGATTCTGTTACTGTTGATTTCAAGTTTATCAAAAACGACAATCAACAGCTTATATACACCTGCTACGAGGGTACAATGTCAGATGACAAGGGTGAGGTTCCGTTTACGGTATCGTATGCAGACGGAAAATTTGTTGCAAACGGTATAATGGCTATAACGCTCACTGACTGGGGTGTTGAAATATCATGTGATTCTGACCGTCAGCACCTGTTTGACGGAACAATGAAACCACAGTTCACACTTAATCCTTACGGCACACCGTCAGGTAACAATCAGCCTACTCCCCCCACATCAATGAGTTCTGATGTATCTGTTATTTTAAACGGTACAAAAATGTCATTCCCGGAAGGAATTGCACCGGTAATTATAAACGATTCTACATATGTTCCGTTAAGAAGCGTTTTTGACAAGATGGGAATCAATGTTTACTGGGATCAGTATAAAAAGAGCGATATTTTAAACGCACAGTCAATTACCTGTACAAAGAACGATACAATTGTACAGTTTATGCGTACATTCAACGACTCCGGCTCAAATGTGTGGACACTCACAAAGTGGGTTGGTGAAAACACCGATTCTTCAAACTACACAAGAATCAACATAACCGACCTACAGCCAACTATAATCAATAACAGCTCATATATTCCGTTAAGAGTTGTTTCGGAGGCATTTGGTGCTGATGTGGGCTGGTTACACGAGGAACGTACAGTTAAGATAGACTGCGATATAACAAATGCTTACAAGTACGATTCAGAGCTTATAGGCAAAATTGAGGACTACACACAGGATATGGCAACAGCTTGCATTACAGACGATTACCGTTCTGTAAAGGCTTACTCCACACCGTATTTCTCTCCTCAGGCAAAGTTCTATAAGTATTCTGCAATTGATACATGGAACGAAGTTGAAATATACGTATTCTACGGTGATTTTGTTGAGGTTTATCCGGTAGTTGCTAAAGATGCACAGCCTGAGGTTGTTGTTCCGGAGGAAGAAACACCGGCTGAGCCGACAGAAGAAGTCGTTCCGGACGATACTGTAGTTGAGGAAACCACAGATGAAAATACAGCTGAAGAAGTTACAGAAGAAACTACTGAAGAAGTTACAGAAGCTGATGAGCTTTAAAGCAAACAAATAAGGCAGGGTTAAAACCCTGCCTTTAATCAAACCATTTTTTCTTTTTAAAGAACAGTATCTCACCTATTACTACCAGAGCACTCAATGCTATAACTCCGATATATCCGTATTTTGAGGTAAGCTCCGGCATAAAGGCGAAATTCATTCCGTACCATCCAACTATCACCGTCAAAGGCATGAATATGGTTGTAACAACTGTTAGCGTTCGCATAATCTTGTTCTGTTCGATGTCTATCTGTGACTTATAAAGTTCGCGAAGCTGTGCAGTATATTCACGAAGCATCTTTGTGTTGTCGTATAATCTGTCTGCACGGTTTGCAACCACCTTGAACAGTCTGCAGTCCTCGGCGTTGAACATTCCGTTTTTGTTCTCGCCCATCATCTGCATAAATTCTGTGAACTGCTGATAATAACCGTTAAGAATAAGAATTTCACGTCTGTAACGAAGCATATCTGTATGGAAGTCCTCTATATCGTCCTCCATAAGTTCTTCCTCAACCGATACAAGCATATCCTCGTAACGCTGCAGATACAAAACATCGTCGTTTATAAAGAACTCAAGAAGCTCAAGGAAAAACCTCGCTTCAAGGGTGTTATCACCTGCCTTGATTTCAGGCAGACGAGCGGCAATCTTCTGGATTCGCTCTGTATCGTCAATAAACAGAAGATGACCTTTATGGATATAAAAACCGAATCCGAACTCCTTCTCAAGCAAATCCTGCTTATCGGGAACAAGCACAGTACCTATTATACAGCTTCTTAATATTTCCGCCTTGCAGTACTGTATATGCTCCATTGAGTCCATTAACAGTTCATGATGATATGTTCCTTTATGTGCCTGGTCAAACTCACCAAGCGTCATTATCTCTACTAAAATCTCATCCTCACCGACCTCTGATGCATTGTCGATGGGTATAAGCCTTTTATTAAGCTTGAATTGCATGGGTTTGCACCCCACTTTCTCTATTTATTTACCGCCCTGCCTTCTTTATAATTTCTATAGCAAACAGAACAGAACAAAGGTCTGTCGTGCTTCGGCTCGAACGGGATTTTTTCAATTTCGCCACATTTTGAGCATACAATTTCATACAACACAACCGAGCTCTGCTCGTTTGTGCTGTTTTTTCGTCGTTTCCGACAGCTTATACAACGCTGTGGTTCGCTTGCAAAACCTTTTTCGGCATAGAATTCCTGCTCACCGGCAGTAAATACAAATTCTTCACCGCAGTCCTTGCATTTTAACACTTTATCTTCAAACATAATTATTCTCCCTCATTATCAAGTACGTTTTCGAGTTTTTTCTTTATTCTCTGCATCGCATTATCAATGGCTTTAACGTCACGGTCAAGTATCTGTGCCGTTTCCTTATAAGTATGACCGTTGAAATGACATAGAAAGACCTGCATCTCAAACGGTGACAGGGCATTATTTATCTTTCCCTCAAGTCCTGATGCGTCCTCACGTTCTATAAGTATAGTTTCAGGATTGGTTGTGTCTGCATTATCAGTTACCGCACCGGCAAGCTCTATATTATCTGATGTATCACTGTCACTTAACGAAACATATGAATTAAGCGGATTATGCTTGATACGTGATGCTTTTTTTACAGCAGACATAATGCGTCTTTCTATACACACCCCTGCAAACACGTTAAAAAGCGGAAATTTCGACTTGTCGAAGCTTATAACAGCTTTATAAAGTCCTATCAGGCCTTCCTGTATAACATCGTCATCGTCGCCGCCTGCAAGGTAATACGGGCGTGATTTTTTATATACCAGTGGCTGATACCTCACAAGCACCGCCTCAAGTGCCTCATTATCCCCCGACTGTGCCAGAACAACAAGCTCGTCGTCTGTCATACGCTTATAATCTGCCATATCAATTCTGCTTCCTGACTATAGTATACTCATCACCCATACGGAAATACGGACAACCTCTGCGTTTGTCGGAATAAATACGCAATATCTCGTCCTCATCCATATCTATGATACAGCTGTAGCATTCGTATTCCTCGTCATATTCATAGTTCATGCAAAACTCACAGCCCGACATCATCTGCGTATCCTCCAAATAAACATACCTATTTATATTGTATTCCATTTAAGCCGTTTTGTCAAGCAAATTTTTGTTTTACACAGAAAAAGAGCCACTTTCGTGACTCTTTCTGCTAATTATTCAGTGCCAATCTCA
This sequence comes from Clostridia bacterium, assembly GCA_017415105.1. GTDB lineage: Bacteria > Bacillota > Clostridia > UBA1381 > UBA1381 > Ornithomonoglobus. Next base: position 26,288 of record JAFQJD010000017.1, read on the forward strand.
CCCGTTGTTCCGCTCTGTGGCGGCGGTGTTGTTACCACCTGCGGTGGCGGTGTCACCTGTGGTGCCTGAGTCGGCTTCTGGGTTGCAGAAGTTGATGATGTGGGCTTTGGTGATGCAGATGCAGATGTTGTCGGCTTCGGTGATGACTCCTCATCATCCTCGTCATCCTCGTCATCTTCATCATCGTCCTCGCCCTCTATGGTTTCTTCCGCATCATAGTGGTTCGTACATCTTTGTTTAGGCTCTGTACCCGCTACATAATATGCTCTTACACTCTGACAAGTACCGCTTGCAAGCTTACCGCTTATAAGGCATATTTTTGCTTCTTTTACAGACGACGGTCTGTCAAGCGTCTCATACGACTGACCCTCGCTTATCTTCTCAAAGACAAGCTTCCATGCCGTAACCGCAGGGTTACTGCTTATGCCGGCTGCTGAAAGCGATGAAGGTGTGTCAAATCCGAACCATACAGCACCTACATAGTACGGTGTAAATCCAACAAACCACTTATCGTAGTTCTGGTCGGTTGTACCGGTTTTGCCGTAGGTCGGCATCCCCTTTGACAACGCCGTACCGCCTGCTGTACCGCACGGAAGATTTACCGGTCCGGACAACAGACTTGCGGTAATGTATGCCGCAGATTCGCTGATTGCCTGAGTAGAATCACTGCTGTTTTCAAGCACAACCTCACCGTTGCTGTCAAGTACCTTTGTATAAGTGTGCGGAGCAATATATTTTCCGGAGTTTACAAACACGCCGTATGCTGACGCCATTTCCTTAACGGTAACACCGTTAGTAAGACCGCCAAGTGCAAGTGCGGAGTAGTTCTTATCCCCCTCTGTAAGTGTTGATATATGGAACTTATTCTGCAGATATCCGTATGAGTTTGATACACCAAGCTCCTGCAATACCTTTACGGCAGGAATGTTTGCAGAACGTGCAACAGCTTCCTTGATTGTCATTTTACCCTTGAAACCGCTGTACGCATTTTTAGGTGTCCATTTATCTATAGTAATTTTTTCGTCAACAACAATATCAGATTCTGTTATCTTGCCAAGGTCAACAGATGGGCCGTAAACTGCAATTGGTTTTATAGCCGAACCCGGCTGAAGTTTCGCCTGTGTTGCTCTGTTCCAGCCACGGATATCGGTCTTTTTACCAAGACCGCCTATAATACCCTTTATCTGTCCCGTATACGGGTCTGTAACAACCATTCCCGACTGCAGTTCCTTATCACCGCGTGCGGCAGGGAAATTAGAACGTGTTTCAAACACATTTTCCATTGCTGACTGCACCTTCGGGTCTATTGTTGCATAAATCTTGTATCCGCCATTATATACCTGACTCTTTGCGAACTCGTTTGTATAGTTCCTGCGTTCTACAAGGTCATTTATAATGTCATTAACAAGCTGATCCTCAAAATATGAGGTCATAGCACGCTGTTCCTTTGTATATGTCGGGTCAAGCTCAAGCTTTGAGTTCTTTGCAGTTTCATATTCCTGCTCGGAAATCTTGCCTAGCTCATACATTTTCTTGAGAACAATATTACGTTTTTCAACATTATTTTCCGGATTCTTTATCGGATCATATTTCTCCGGATACTGCGTAATGCCTGCAATTGATGCCGCTTCCTGAAGATTAAGTTCTGATGCGGACTTGTTAAAATACTTTCTTGCCGCCGCCTCAACGCCGTCACAGCCGTTTGCAAAGTGAGCAACATTACAGTAAATGCCAAGTATCTCATCCTTTGAAAGCTGATTCTCAAACGCAATAGCACGCATTATTTCCTTAATCTTACGTGTTGCTGTCTGGTCTTTTTCTTCGGTGATGTTCTTGATTGTCTGCTGAGTAATTGTCGAGCCGCCGTAGCTTGCACTCTTGCCACGCACCTTTGCCCACATATACTCCACAACCGCACCCGCAGTACGTTTTATATCTACACCGTTATGCTTATAGAAACGCTCGTCCTCAATTGAAACTATCGCGTCTTTAAAGCACGCAGCAATATCTGTGGGCTCTACCCATATACTGTTTGAATCAGAGTGTAGCTTGGTAAGCTCCTTTACATTACCGTTACGGTCATAGTAGTATACCTGCGATGTCTGGTTAAGTGCAAGGTTCTGTATGTTCATTTCCTTTATTTCACGGGAAACTGCCGCATACATTCCTACAAACATACCCGAAAGTACAACCACACTTACAAGAATTACTGCAAGTATTGTTACACGGAGTTTTTTTCTGAATTGTATCTGTTTTTCAGTTAGTTTTTTCTTTCTTCTTTTTTTACGTTTTGATGCAGTGCCCGATGACTGATGTGTCGGCGGCGGTGCAATATTCGCTCTTACACGTGTGGGTGCCTCCACAGGCTGTTGTCTGCGACGCCTTGTCTCCGATGATGAAGAACGTCTGCGTCTTAAAAGCTCTCCGTCCGATTCTGACAGAGTGGAGCTGCTTGCAGTTTTACGGTCAAATGATTCCCAGTCGAAATCATCATTTTCAGAAAATCTGCCACGGTTTCGTCTGCTGTATTCTGACACTTCTATCCCTCCATTCCTGATAGATACATATATCACAAAACAGATATATCTTTTCATATTATATAACATTTTTTAATTTATTTCAATAGTTTTTGGTATTATTTTTCGCATTTACGTCAACAATGCAGTTAAAACCATATACCGGAGGATAATAAAATGGAAAAATTTAATTTCAATCGCAGGAATATAACTATAATTGCATCATATTTATTTTTAACGGCAATATTTTTTATATTCGGACTACTGATAGGTTTTCATAACGGTGATGATCCTATCCTCAAAGAGGCTTCTAATACTGTTACAGTACCTGATAACACCTTATTACCCGTTATAACCGCACCGCCATCAAATTACCGTGTAATACTTGAGGACGGTGAGCTTCGGCTTTATATCGACGAAAACGGCATCAGCCGGCTTATTTCACGCGAAGAAATAAGCGAGGATTCCTATCCTGTTTCAGACATTGCATCGCTCAAGAAAGGTCTCATTTTTGAAACCGCAGACGGTGCAATTTCACTGATGGAAAATTTCATATCATAAGTATTTATGAATTATCTGTTAAATGTAATTATTTGCAAAAACAGTCAAAATAAGGCGTTATCATTAGTAAATTAAAGAAATTTATATATTTTGTGTAAATTTCACACCTTGAAAAATAATGGTAAAAGTTGCATAATATCCATATTAGCACTCGAACCGTTTGAGTGCTAATAATGCGTAGTTAAAAAGCGTATGCTATTTATAAATTTACAGGAGGTTGTTATTATGACTATCAAACCATTAGCAGACAGAGTAGTTCTTAAGATGCTTGAGGCAGAAGAAACTACAAAGAGCGGTATTATCCTTTCCTCAAAGTCACAGGAAAAGCCGGAAATTGCAGAAATAATTGCAGTAGGTCCGGGCGGTCTTGTTGACGGCAAGGAAGTAAAAATGGAAGTCGCTGTAGGTGACAAGGTGCTTACATCAAAGTATGCCGGCACAGAGGTTAAGGTTGACGGTGAGGAATTCAAGATTGTCAGCCAGAGCGATATTTTAGCAAAAGTTGTTGACTAATATCAGAAAGGAAGTACTTAAAAATGGCAAAGGAAATTAAATACGGACAGGACGCAAGACACTCACTTGAGAGCGGTATCAACCAGCTTGCGGATACTGTTAAAATCACACTCGGACCTAAGGGCAGAAACGTAGTTCTTGCAAAGAAGTTCGGTGCACCGCTTATCACAAACGACGGTGTAACAATCGCAAAGGAAATAGAGCTTGACGATGCATTCGAGAATATGGGTGCACAGCTTGTTAAGGAGGTTGCAACAAAGACAAACGATGTTGCAGGTGACGGTACAACAACCGCTACTCTTCTTGCACAGGCACTTGTAAGAGAAGGTCTTAAGAATGTTGCATCAGGTGCAAACCCGATGATAGTAAGACGCGGTATTCAGAAGGCTGTAGACGTTGCAGTTAAAAATCTTTTAGATTCTGCAAAGAACGTATCAGGCAAGCACGACATCGCAAGAGTTGCATCAGTTTCTGCTGCAAATGACGAGGTCGGCGAGCTTATCGCAGAAGCTATGGAAAAGGTTACATCAGACGGCGTTATAACTGTTGAGGAGTCAAAGACTGCTGAAACTTATTCAGAAATCGTTGAGGGTATGCAGTTTGACAGAGGTTATATCACACCGTATATGGTAACAGATACTGATAAGATGGAAGCAGTTCTTGATGATCCGTACATCTTAATCACTGACAAAAAGATTTCAAATATTCAGGAAATCCTTCCCCTTCTTGAGCAGGTTGTTCAGGCAGGCAAAAAGATGGTTATCATCGCAGAGGACGTTGAGGGCGAAGCACTTTCAACACTTATCCTTAATAAGTTAAGAGGCACATTTACTTGTGTTCCGGTTAAGGCTCCGGGATTTGGTGACAGACGTAAGGCTATGCTTCAGGATATTGCAATCCTTACAGGCGGTCAGGTAATTTCAGAGGAAGTTGGTCTTGACCTTAAAGAGGCTGACGTTACAATGCTTGGTCAGGCAAAGCAGGTTAAGATTTCAAAAGAGCTTACAATCATAGTTGACGGTGCAGGCGACAAGGCTGCAATCAATGACCGTGTAAAGGTTATAAAGAGCGAGCTTGAGGCTACTACATCAGACTTTGACCGTGAAAAGCTTCAGGAACGTCTTGCAAAGCTTGCAGGCGGTGTTGCAGTTATCAGAGTCGGTGCTGCTACAGAAACTGAAATGAAGGAAATGAAGCTCCGTATAGAGGACGCATTAGCTGCTACAAAGGCGGCAGTTGAGGAAGGCATAATTGCCGGCGGCGGCACAAGCTACCTCGATGTTATACCGGCTGTTTCAAAGCTTCTTGACGAAACAGAGGGCGACGAAAAGACAGGCGTTTCAATCGTTCTTAAGGCACTTGAAGAGCCGGCTTGGCAGATTGCAAAGAACGCAGGTCTTGAGGGTGCAGTTATCGTTGATAAGGTTAAGAGCCTTGCTGTTGGCGAGGGCTTTAACGCACTCACAGGCGTATACGGAAATATGATAGAAATGGGTATTGTTGACCCGGTTAAGGTTACAAGAAGTGCATTGCAGAATGCAGCATCAGTTGCATCAATGGTACTTACTACAGAGAGCCTTGTTGCCGACAAGCCCGAACCCCCCGCACCGGCT
>JAFQJD010000004.1 GCA_017415105.1 Clostridia bacterium
TGGCAGAAAGCAAGCAACCGCAAGGGAAACTCGATGTTTCTCTTGCGGTTTTTTGTGTGTTAAGTTACAAAATCTTATAGATCTGCCTTTGACATATTTTCTGTTTTGCTTGCGGTAGAACGACTTTTTCGACAGTCTGAACGGAACTCGAAGGAGTTCCGTTTTATGTTACATATAATAAAGTATTGAGCCTGCGGTATTTACAATAAGACCGAAGAACAAAAGTATAGTGTTTAGCCTTTCGTAATCGTTCTTTTCGGGCAGTGCCGATAGGATTCCCAAAAATACAAGTGGCAGAACATCGTTGGTGTATCTGTTTCCGAACTGCGAGCCACCCATGGTTTTATGTGCCGTGATGCACAGAAGCTGTATTACGGTAAGCACCATAACACCGATAATCAGTTTTGGGTCGCCTTTTTTCTTCATAATTGCGTACACGGTGTAGGCAATGTATGAAATAAATATCGGGCTTACGATGAATATGTTCGTGCCGTTAAATGCCTGATACTTCCACCTGCTACTGTATGAGATAGCAGGTAGCCGGAAAAGTGATTTTATGTTTTCGGCAATATACACTGCAGAGAACTGACCGTTTTCGGATTCTGTAAATTCGGGGAGATAGTTATGCCCGAACTCGAACGGATTGCCAAACCGTGCGATGTTAAGTACCATATAAGAAATCGCAATGACCGCCATTGGGATAAGTGCTTTCCATTTTGATTTGATATTTTCCTCAAGAGAAATATTTTTGTCGTATATCAGATATAAAAGAACGGGCAGATATAACACCTGAAACGGTCTGCAACCAACGGCACATGCCCACATAGCAAGCGAAAGTCCGCTTTTGCATTTGAGTGCGTAATAAATTGCCATAAGCGACAGCGTGAACGCCATATTCTGTGCGATGAACCACACCCATGCCACCTGTGCGGTAAACAGCCAGTTTGACCCGATTGTAACGAGCAGTGAAAACAAAATACCACGCTCTTTTTTTATATTGAAATGTTCGCATATTTTAAATGCGTATACGGCACCCGCCATTGCAGAAATGAGTGCTATAAAGCCATCACAGCTTGTGATTCCCAAGAGTACAAACGGGAACATAACATATGACGGAAACGGTGGAAAACTGATATAATATTTTCCGTTGAATATTGCAATCTCAAGATGAGAATAGTTTGCAGGCAGGGAAAGTCTGCCACGAAGCCACGCCTGTGCCTGAAGTACGTACGAGTTATAGGTCTGTTCCACCCACGGCCATTTACCCGTAAAAGTCCATATTGCAAAAAATACTGCAAAAACAGAAAGGCAAAGGGTTAATATGCTTATATAATCGGTTTTGGGTTTTGTTAAAGTTTTGTTTTTCATAGCCTGCTCCTATAATACTTGTCTTGACATAAAATATGCGGTGAAGAACACACCAAAGGCTATCGCCATTGTGGCAGTAATGAGCTGTTCTGTCCATTTGTGGCGTTCGGAGAAATCCGAAAGTATCATAAACGCCGGTATTGCACAGGTCATATACCGTGCGATACTTAAAGGCCAGCCCATACTCATATTTATTATCATATATACAACAAGAAACGAAGTATACAAATTTCGTGTACGGCGTATTCCGTAAATGAGCAGTATCGCAGCGAATAATATGGCTATAAATTCAGGCAACCACAAAGCGTAGCGTGTAAATGAGGTATCGTGTGCCACGCGGTCTAAAATGACAGACAAGCACTTGCCCCAGTATACGGTGGTGTTATTCCATATAGTTTCCTGGTACTCAAGGAATTTAAACCATTCGCCGGTAGTGTGGTAGTTGCACGCAAGATATATAAATGTACCAAGTGGCATAACAAATATCCACAGTGCTTTTTTATAAAACAGCTGCCATATCTTTTTAAACGATTTTTTACGTAAAAGCTTTATTATGCGGTAGTGTTCAATCCATTCAACTGCTGCAGGTATAACAAGCATAATTCCTGCAAGCCTTGACAGTGATGCGAGTGCACCGAAAATCCCTGCTTTTGCCCAGCTGTGACGGCGTATATAGTAAAGTGTTGCCATTGCTGTGAAGAGCAACATACTCTCATTCATCATAGTTCCGAAGAACAGTGAATGCGGAAAAACCGACATAAAAACAATTGCACGGATAGTGGTTTGCTTGTTATAGTCAGATGACATCATATTGTACATATACGCACATGCTCCGGAATATGCGAGGGACGATACCACAAGTCCGCTTGCTGTCATATTACGGATGAAGAGATTGAAAACTCTTACTATCCACGGATAGAGAGGGAAAAATGCAAGAGTTGTATAAGCACCGTTCTCAACGTGGTATGAATAACCGCCCGTGGCAATACGGAAATAATTGTTTGCATCCCACTGCATATATGTGTTTATGAGCTTATCAAATGAAAACGGCTCGTTGTTCATAATAAAGATAGCAAAAATTGAAATTATGAACACAAGTATGCGGAATAAAAACGAAATTCCGAATACTGCCGATGTTTCTTTAGGTGTTGCTACAAAGCCGCTGTGCCTTGAGTGATCCCTGAGCAGTGTACTGAAAAACTTATTATCCTTAACAGGCAAGCCTGAACGGGCAAGAACACGCAATGCAATAACTAAAATTGCACCGATAATGATTATGCCCGAAATAATATTTACACTGATCATTTTGTATCACCTATAAACTTTTCAATTATATAACGTGGTCTGCGTTTTACTTCCTTATACATTTTGCCGATGTATTCGCCGATAAGCCCGATGCCCAGAAGCTGGAGCCCGCCGATAAACCAGATTGAGCACATTATTGATGCCCAGCCCGAATCCGTATGTCCCATAATTTTCTGAACGATTGCATATATTGCCATCGCAACTGCAATCACGCAGGCGATACCGCCAAGTGTTGAAATCATTCGTATGGGATTTATCGAAAACGATGTTATACCGTCAAATGCAAAAGACAGCATCTTTTTGAGCGGATACTTTGACTCGCCGGCAAAGCGTTCGTTGCGGTCATAGTATACGCAGTCGGATTTGTAGCCGATAAGCGGAACGATGCCACGCAGGAACAGGTTTCTCTCCTCAAAATCAGAGAGTGCAACGAGTGCGTTTTTACTCATCAGACGGTAGTCGGCGTGGTTATATACCATATCAACGCCCATAACCTTCATAAGCTTGTAAAAGCCGAGTGCCGTAACACGCTTAAAGGCAGTGTCGGTATCACGTCTGTTACGAACGCCATAGACTACGTGACATTCCTCGTCACGGAATTTCTTTATCATTGCAGGGATTACATTTATATCATCCTGTAAATCAGCATCAATCGAAATTGCACAGTCGCACAAATCCTTTACCGCCATAAGTCCGCCGTAGAGTGCGTTCTGATGCCCTGCGTTATGTGCAAGCTTTATACCGCACACTTCTGTGTGCTCCTTTTCAAATTCTGATATAAGCTCCCACGTTCTGTCCTTTGACCCATCATCTACAAACACGATACGGCTCGATGATGAAATGAGCCGTTCGTTTCTCATTTCGCTGAATAGCTCAAGCATCCTTTTAAGTGTTTCGGGGAGTACCTCCTCCTCATTGTAGCAGGGTAGTACTACGTATGCATTTACGAGTTTCATTTGATTTCTCCTTTTGCTGTGTTCATAAGCTCTGTGAGCTCGTCCTTACTGAAATTATATACATTATCGCAGAACCGGCACGTCATTTCTGCCTCGCCCTGTTCTTCGATTATATCCGAAATTTCCTTTTTGCCAAGCGATATAAGAGCACGCTCCATTCGCTCGCGTGAGCAGTTGCACTTATACGCAGGTGATGGTGCATTAAGCTCAAGAAGCATATCGAACCCTTCCGTAACTGCAAATGCGATATCCTCTGCACTCATTCCGTTTACTATCATATCAGTAACCGGCGGAAGTGTTTCGATTATGTTTGTCAGTTTATCTGCCGTTTCCTCCGTTGCCTCTGGCATCAACTGAATCATATATCCGCCTGCCGCCTTTATTGTCAGGTCAGTGTCAACAAGCACGCCTAATGCGATTGCTGTGGGAATCTGCTCGCTTTTTGCGTAGTAATAGGTCAGGTCCTCTGCAATTTCTCCGCTTATAAGCGGTGTTCTGCCAACATACGGCTCTTTAAGGTCAAGGTCACGGATTACACTTAAAAATCCCTTGCCGATGATGCCTGATACATCAAGCTTACCACGGCTGTTAGTCGGCAGGTCTGCTATCGGGTTTTGGACATAGCCACGTACCTCGGAGAGTGAGTTTGCCACAACTGTCATCATCCCGAGCGGACCGTCACCGTTTATCTGCAATGTCAGTGAATCCTTTTCACTTTTTAATTGTGCACCTAAAATTGCACCTGCGGTAAGAAGTCTGCCCAATGCCGCAGATACTGTCGCAGATGTTCTGTGTATTCTATGTGCTTCATTTACTGTATCGGTAGTTATTGCCGTAAACACACGGATACTTCCGTCTGTGCTGTTACCTCGTATAAGTTTATCCATAATAATCCTCCAATTACTGATAGTATAACACAATATTACCTGATTGTCTACAAAAACAATTAAAAAACCTGCTCATTGAGCAGGTTTTTGATGGTGCCGATGATCGGGGTCGAACCGATACGGATTTTACTCCACCGGATTTTGAGTCCGGCGCGTCTGCCAATTCCACCACATCGGCGTGGTTTAGCTATAATTGTTACTGTGCCTGATGTTCGAAACAAACGCAGAGACGCGCGTCTGCCAGCGACTCGCTTCGCTCTCTGCATAAGTTCGACTGTCCAAATTAAAATTTGGAGTCTCACTTAAATTCCACCACATCGGCGTGGTTTTGTCACATTGCCTGTTTATAAAATGGCATTAACAACGGTAACTATAATATCACACAACGCCTGAAAAGTCAACCCTTTTTTATGATTTTACTGCAAAAAGATTGAAAAAAGCACGACAGTAGTGTATAATATATCTGTTACTTATCATATAGCGGAGGAAATTTTATGAACCTGCCAATCGAATTTTGCGAACGTATGCGGAAGCTCATCGGTGATGAGTATGATGCTTTTATAGCATCATATGAAACACAGCTTAACCGTGGTATACGTATAAATACATTAAAATGTGACAGTGTAGCGGAAATTTTTGCAGACTGTGAAAGGGTAGCATGGTGTCCTGACGGGTATTATATAAAGGATGGCATTGTATCGGGTAATCATCCGTATCATGCCGCAGGTGCTGTGTATTTTCAGGAGCCATCGGCTATGTGTGTATCAGTCGGACTTCCGCTTTGCGATAATGCAAAAATACTTGACTTGTGTGCTGCACCGGGTGGTAAAACGACACACATCGGTGCAAGAATGAAAAACCGTGGCTTACTTGTAGCAAATGAGATAGTCCAAAAACGTACTGCAATCCTTTCGGAAAATGTTGAGAGAATGGGGCTCACAAACACCATTGTCACAAACGAAACCCCCACACGCCTTGCTGAAAAGTTTGAAGGATTTTTTGACGGAATAATAGTTGATGCACCGTGCTCGGGTGAGGGAATGTTCAGAAAAGAACCGCAGGCGGTTGATGAATGGAGTGTCAATCACACACTTTCGTGTGCTGTGCGTCAGAAAAATATCCTTGATGATGCATATAAAATGCTCAGATGCGGAGGATATATAATGTATTCGACCTGTACATTCTCATACGATGAGAATGAGGCTGTCGTTAAATATATGATTGATAAATATAATATGGAGCTGTGCCGCATTGACGGGCTTGATGAGTTATCATCGGGTATCGGTGAGGGGATGGAAAACTGTCGCAGAGTATTCCCGCACAAAAACAAGGGCGAGGGACATTTTGCCGCACTCCTGCGTCGCACCGAGGAGAACGGCAGAACAACGGAATTTATTAAAAAATCAGAAAAACGCAAAAACAGCACTCTTGAAGATGCAAAAAAATTGTATTACGAATTTGAAAAGACATCGCTTAGAACACATCTTGACGGTGAGTTTGTGCTTTTCGGTGACAATTTATATCTCTTGCCGGAATATGTCGATATTGACAAGCTGAAGGTTCTGCGTTGCGGATTGCACCTTGGTGAGGTAAAGAGAAACAGGTTTGAGCCGTCTCACGCACTTTCGCATGCTTTTGATAAAGATGTATATATTAATAAAGTAGAAACTCTGTCAGATTCTGATGAAATAAAAAAATATATGCATGGCGAAACAATAACAGCAGATGTTTCGGGCTGGTGCGTAATAATGTGTGACCAAATAGCCGTCGGATGGGGCAAAGGCAGTAATAACACGGTAAAAAACCACTATCCGAAGCATTTAAGGACACTTTAAAAACAATAAAATCTCCCGTTTAAGCCGAAAAAACACGTATTTTATAGTAAATATTACGGAAATATTACAAAATGTTTCAACAAAATTGCAACATCGTTACAAAAATTGAAAAAAATTTGCAAAAAGGGGTTGACAAGCGTAATAAAAGGGTGTATAATAGGCTTTGTAATAATTCGGTAACATTTGTGCAAATTTCGTAACACAAATTCTTCGCCGGAAAAATTACAATGGGAGGTTTATTTTACAATGAGAAACTTAAAGCACACTATCATGGCAGTGGTATCTGTCGCAATGGTAGGAACGCTTAGCTTTTTTCAGGTGTCGGGTGCAACATTAAAGCCCGAAAGAGATTCGCGGTTGGCAAATTCAAATAAAACAGAAAGCATATCGATAGAAGCAACCGCAGACGAAGAACTTAAGCAGGCGATAGCTGAAAAGAGTTCATTAACAGAAGGTTATGCAAAAGTCACCGGTACAACCGAGTTAAAGACAACTCCGAGTGACGATGCACAGTCAATAGGCACAATGAGCGGTGCCGAAGACCTTGAGGTCCTTGAAAGTACAGAGGGCTGGTACAAGGTAATGGTAGACGGTGAAGCGGGCTATGTTAAAAAGGACATGGTAACGCTCGATAAGAAAGAAGCAGAAACTGCAGCAAAGCAGTATGACCATTATAAGAAAGCGACAGTAACATCAGACAACGGTCTGATAGTAAGAGCATCAGGCTCAAAGGATGCAGCAAGCGTCGGAACCGTAAACGGCGGTGACGAGGTTATCATAGTAGACTCACAGAATGATTACATCAAAATCCTCTACGGCGAGGAGCTTACAGAAGGATATGTTATAAATTCAGGTCTTGAGTTTGCAGACGAGTGGGTAACAAAGAACGAAGTCCATCAGGAAATCAAGGAAATTGCTTATGAAAAAGCGGTTGCTGCGAGAAAGGCGGAGGAAGCACGTAAGGCAGAGGCTGCACGTCTTGCCGCAATGGGCTATTCAGCAAAGGAAACAAAGACAGCAACAGTTTCAGCACCGGCAGGTAACACAAGCAAGGGTCAGGCAATTGTTAACAGTGCAAAGAGATACCTTGGTGTGCCGTATGTATGGGGCGGAACAAGCCCGAGAGGCTTTGACTGTAGCGGTCTTGTACAGTATGTATGCCGTCAGAACGGTATTTCTGTACCGAGAGTTGCCGCATCGCAGAGAAACGCAGGAAGATACGTAAGCCGTGCAAATCTGCAGGCAGGCGATTTGGTATTCTTCGGCAACGGCGGAAGAATAACACACGTTGGTATATATGTAGGTAACGGTAATATGATACACGCACCGCAGACGGGTGATGTAGTCAAGATTTCATCAATTAACTCATCATACCGTGTTGCACGATATGCAGGTGCTGTAAGAGTATGGTAAATTAAAAGCTGACCTGCTTTAATAAAATAAAAATACTGCACGATCGGTTGTGCAGTATTTTTTATGTGTAAAATTCCTTCACTTTTTATACAAGCTTTTTCAATAACTCATTTGAACGTGCGATGAACTTACTCATCTGCTCGCCCTCAAGCGGACTGTGTGAAATCTTTGCAAGGTCATAAATATGGTTTATAACAAGTTTTTTCGTGTCCTCCGGAAGGGTGGGTAGCTTTGTCACAAGCTCGTTATTTGCATTAACAACAAGTGTAAATTCGTCCGTAAACATATTTGCCATTCCTGCAAACTGCTGACCGTAGCTTCTGTACATCTCCTGCATACGGCGAGACTCCTCGCTCAACAGAATAACAGCCGGAACTGCATCGTTTTTAAGCTTCTGAACCTCGATTTTAAGTGTTTCATCATTAAGCTCTGTCTTAAACAAATCAACAAGTGTCTTTGCATCATCTGTTTCCTCTACACTGTCGGAAATATCAGACAGTGCCGAGTCGATACGTTTGAAGCGGATATTGTTATCCTTCATTTCAATAAACGAAATGAAATGCGTATCCATCATCGTCGGCAGGATTACAGCATCAAGCCCCTGCTCACGGAACATATTTATATACTGTGACTGTTGTTTCTCGTCAGAAACGTAATAGATTTCCGGCTTTTCCTTACCGTCAGTAAGTTCAGCAAGTGTTTTGTAATCGCCGTCAAGGTTCTTATAGATAATAGCATCCTTTACCTTGTCATAGAACTTTTCATCACGCACACAACCGTACTTAACGAATATATTTATATCCTCCCAGTACTTTACGTAGTTGTCACGGTCGTTCTTATAAAGGCTTGTGAGCTTATCTGCAACCTTTCTTGTGATATGCGATGCAATTTTCTGCACATATCCGTCATTCTGCAAAAAGCTGCGTGATACGTTAAGCGGAAGCTCGGGGCAGTCGATAACGCCCTTTAAGAGCATCAGGAACTCCGGTATAACCTCTTTTACGTTATCTGCAACAAACACCTGATTATTGAATAGCTTAATCTGTCCCTCAACGCCCGAAAACTCGTGATTGATTTTCGGGAAATATAGAATACCTTTGAGGTTGAACGGATAATCAACATTAAGGTGTATCCAGAACAACGGCTCGTTAAAGTCCATAAACACGGATGTATAGAACTCCTTGTACTCCTCATCTGTACACTCTGACGGCTTTTTCATCCAAAGCGGATATGTGTTATTTATCGGCTTGGGAGCCTGTGGTTCTTCACCCTCTTTGGGTTCCGGCTTATCTGTGTTTTCAAGATAAATCTCAACGGGCAGGAATGAGCAGTATTTTCTCAAAATCTCACGGATTTTAAACTCCTCTAAAAACTCTGTGCTGTCCTCTGCAATGTTAAGTGTAATCTGTGTACCGCGTGTGGTGCGTTCGCCGTCGGTCATATCAAATTCCATACTACCGTCGCAAACCCACTTTGCCGCCTTTGCGTCCGGATGGTATGAAAGTGAATCAATCTCGACACTGTCCGAAACCATAAACGCACTGTAGAAGCCAAGACCGAAATGGCCTATAATCTGTGCACCATCGTCATTTTCGTCCTTGTACTTTTCTAAAAACTCTGTAGCGCCCGAAAACGCAATCTGATTGATGTACTTGTCAATTTCGTCTGCGGTCATACCGATACCGTTATCGGTGATTATAAGCTTTTTATTCGCTTTATCAACCGTAACAGTTATTTTATACTCATTATCTGTTTCAACTTCGCCTGAAAGTGCGATGGTTTTGAGTTTTGTTATAGCATCACACGCATTTGACACAAGCTCACGCAGGAAAATATCCTTGTCCGAATAAAGCCATTTTTTAATTATCGGAAACAGGTTTTCCGAATCAACTGAAATATTACCTTTTGCCATTTTGTTCACCTCATAAATTATTTTTCTATATTATAGCACTCAAGAAAACAAAAGTCAATACAAAATTAGCACTCTCAAGCAGAGAGTGCTAAAAGTTTGCATTTTGTTCATATTTTACAGCAAGTCAGTAACGGACTAAATATATCCGTACATACCACGCACACTTACCTCACCTGACGAAACTGTAACTTCGCCATCTTCAGTGTCAATAATAAGTCCGCCCTCCAGTGAAATTCCGCAGGCGAAG
This sequence comes from Clostridia bacterium, assembly GCA_017415105.1. GTDB lineage: Bacteria > Bacillota > Clostridia > UBA1381 > UBA1381 > Ornithomonoglobus. Next base: position 9,924 of record JAFQJD010000004.1, read on the forward strand.
CCTGTGATTTCCTCACCGTCCCGAAACGCAACAACGTCATGGCCAAGAGTAACGCACAAATCGAAATACTGTCCGTAAATCTCTGCAAACCCACCGTCCTTAAACTGATTATAAAGAATTTCAAATTCATTAAGCACAAGTGCACAGATATAGTCACGGTCGTGCTTCTCGCCTGACTCAATAAAGAGTGATGTTGCAATATCAGAGAGATGCGGCGGAAACTCCTTCGTGTTTACATTTATGCCGATACCGCAGATAACCGCATCGCCTGTCCGCTCTGTGAGAATACCGCAAACCTTGCGAGTGCCGATAACGACATCATTGGGCCACTTGATTTTAGTGTCATAGCCGAGTGCACGGCACACCGCAACACCCGCAACGAGCGTAAGCTGAGAAATATCCCGAAGCGGAATATCGTCCTTTATAAGCACCGACATATAAATACCGCTTTTTTTCTGTGACTCCCACGTTCTGCCAAGCCGTCCTTTTCCGTTTGTTTGCTCATCCGCAATAAAAACCGTGCCGTGGGGCATCTCAACCTCACGTTTTGCAAGCTCATTTGTCGAATCGCAAACGTGCATATATACAATATTTCTTCCGAAAACCGTATCGGAAAGTGATTTCTTTATTCTTTTTTCTTTAAACATTCCAATCATTTCGCCATCGCCTCAAATATATATGTTTCGAGTGCCTGCCATTCAGACACACGTCCGTTTTTTATTTCAAAATCTATCTCCGGCACACGTGTAACCATACGTGTGAGGGAGGTCAAATCAAACTTTGCCGAATTCTCAAGATACCGTCCTGCCATCCAGGGCGAGCCGCCAAGAATACCTAACGCCGCATTTTTGTTGGTTACGCCTGCAAGCTTTAGACGTAACATTTTTTCTGCGTTTGAGTATATGAGGTAAAGTATTCCGAACGGACTTTCCTTTTGTGTTTTGAGATTATTGATAACCGAGAACACCTTCTGTGCGTTGTTCTCAATAATCCCGTCAATTATATCAAACACCTGCACCGACATTGATTTTGACACAACCCTGTCAACATCGGACTTATATATTATCTCATCACAGAAATTTATAAGCTTATTAAGCTCATTTGTAAGGCTCATAAGTCCGGGGTCAATTATCGACACAAGATATGATGCAACGGAGTTGTCCATTTTCTTTCCTGCGTGCGATGCGGTGCGTACCGCCCACGACACAAGCTCATTTTCGGGCATATACTCACACTTTACCGCAAATCCGGCTTTTTGTGCACTCTTAAAGAGAGCACTGCGCGCGTCAACATTCTTCTCGCAGAAAATAACCACCGTATCATCCGACAGACGTTTGAACTTGTCCTCCCAGAACGCTTTCTGCGAATCTGTCGGCGGCACAATTGTGCCTGAACGCCGTGTTGTGAAAATATTGGAATCACGTACAAGCAGTGTACGTTTATCCGTCATCATCGGCATTCCCTCAAATGCGGCATCATATACAGCATAATCGGGTGTGCCTTCAATTCGTATGCGGTTAAACTCTTCAAGTCCGCAGTCAGGCACAAGCTCTTCTATTTTTTTTATATAGTGCTCTTTTAAGTATTCTTCGTCACCGTAGAATACATACAGCTTCTGCAGTTTTTTCTCTCTAAGCTGTTCCTTAAGCTCTATAATATCATTCTTCTTCTTCGCCATAATATCTCCCTTTCGGATGTTCCACACACAAGGCTCCCTTGTGTAAAGGGAGCTGTCAGCGTAGCTGACTGAGGGATTGTCATAAAACAATCATCATTATATATGTTGCCGCAGCCGTTCCTGCCGCAACAGTACAGAGCCCACGTCCGAAAACTGCAAGCACAATACCTGTCACCGCCCCGACTATACCGCAGAGCGGATTTTGGGCAATATGGAATATTGCCGGAAAAGTCATTGCACCGAGCACGGTGTAGGGCACATACATAAGAAACGAACGTATAAATCTGTTTTCGATTTTCTTCTTTATTAAAAGCAGAGGCAGAACACGGATAAGATACGTCACGCAAAACATTATCGCAAGATAAATAACAAATTTAGCATCCATTATCTTCATCCTCCTTTATCGGGAAAAGTACAGCACCTACAACCGATGCAATAACGGCACAGATAATAATCGAGAACCCGTCCGAAATAAAGTCAAATACCGGTACATAGTAAATAATACAGCTTATCACAATAGCGAGTAAAATTATAATGGCTGTTTTAATACTGCATTTAGCCTCCGGCACGATTATTGCAATAAACATACCGTAGATTGCAACCGATAACGCATCACGGAGCATAGGGTTAAGCAGCTCACCAAAAACTGCACCCAAAGCCGTTCCGAGCGACCAGCCTATGTAGGGGAGTGTGGCAAGCCCTAAAAAATACAGCGGTGTCACAGGCTTCGTCCTGCTCACAGCCACACCGAAAATCTCATCGGTCAGTGCGTGACCGAGTATTGCACGTTTCGGGGTGGAAAATGATTTATCGAGCTTCTGTGATAACGATATACCCATAAGCGAATACCGCAGATTTATAACAAACTGCGACAGTGCAAGCTCAAAATACGAGCCGCCCGCCGTTATAATACCAATTCCTGCGAACTGACCTGCGGAGGTGAGGTTAGTCATTGAAATGAGAATAGCCTCAATTGGTGAAAGCCCTGCGGCAACTGCCGCAATGCCGAACGAAAACGATACTGCAAGATACCCGAGTGCAATCGGTATTCCGTCACGCAGTCCTGTTGTGAAAATGGATTTTTTCATTTGAATTTCTTCCTTATTATATACACGATATATTTACAATGCTTAACCTTAATTTTAACATAGACAAAAAGTAATGTCAACGGCTGCGAAAAAAAATCTCAAAAATCTTAAAAAACCTATGGAAATTCACACGGATTTATAGTATAATAGAAATGATGAATAAATTTGTGGGAGGTTAGCAGTTTATGGGACTTGACGCAGTATTTGATTACATAATCAAATTTATACGTGTTTTGCGTATAAACGATATAATAGATATATTTATAGTAGCGATTGCCGTATACTATTTTATGAACGCAATACGGGGTACAAGAGCCGTTCAGCTTGTTAAAGGTATACTTGTGATTGTTGCGGTGTATATGACAAGCAGTATTTTAAGACTTCATACCTTAAACTATATATTGAGTGCATTGGTGCAGGTAGCGATGTTCGGAGTGATAGTTATATTCCAGCCGGAACTACGTACGCTTCTTGAAAAGATGGGCAGACTAAAGGTCGGTCATTTCCTTGGCATAGCCGCCGACCCGTTCGGTGAAAAACGCATTACAGAAACAGTAATAGAAAGCGTAAGCCGTGCGGCAGCAGAGATGTCGCAGTCAAGAACAGGTGCACTTATTGTAATAGAACGTCACACAAGACTTGGCGAGTATATGAACAGCGGCACGCTTATGAACGCAGACGTGTCAAGCGAGCTTCTTGGCAATATCTTTGTTCCGAGCACACCCCTTCATGATGGTGCGGTGATTATCCGTGACAACAAAATCATAACCGCAGGCTGCGTTCTTCCGCTTACGGCAAACACAAACCTTGCATCAGAGCTTGGCACACGTCACCGTGCGGCACTGGGCTTGAGTGAAGCATCGGATGCTGTAATAGTGGTCGTAAGTGAGGAAACGGGCAAGATTTCCATTGCCATAAACGGCTCACTCACGAGAAACCTCACAGAGCAGAGTCTTAAAAAGGCACTTACCAAGCTTCTGACGGTAACAGAAACTGCAGATATCGAAACCGTAAAGAAGATATTCAGAAAGAACAGATAAGGAGGCGGACGGTATGGCACAGGAAGAAAAGAAGAAAAAGAACCGGCTTGGCTATATGATACTGTCTGTCATAATAGCAATAATTGCGTGGAGCGTGGTAACATATACCACAGACCCCGATATAACAAAAACCTTTGCGGGTATACGTGTCGAGCTTACAGGCGAGGATGTTCTGGCGGAAAACGGATACGTTGTTGTAGCACGTGAGGATATCCCGAAAGTATCAGTTAAAATGCGGGGCAAACGCAGTGACCTTATAAAAGCGATAGACAGAGCAAGGGTTGTTATTGATGTATCAGAGCTTGATGAGTCGGGCGAATTTGAAATAGAGGGAACGGTAAAGCTCCCCAATTCACGTATAACAGTTGAAAGGGTGAGTATGCCCTCAATACCGGTAAGGGTGGCAGCGCTTGAAACGAAGGAGGTTCCGGTACGCATAACCCAGACGGGTGAACTTCCGGGCAAGCTTGTCAAATCAACACCGCAAAAGGATACTGTAACAATAAAGGGTGCAAAATCAGAGCTTGACCAGATTGTGGCGGCAGAGGTAGCATTAGATATAGCTACAGCAACAGACGGAGCTCCTTCTGAGCTTGGCTATTCGCTTATCCTTGCTGACGGTATCAGCCGTGAAATGCTTACAACACTTCTCATAACAGAAAACGTCGTAGCGGTGAACAATACAATCTATGATGCAAAAGAAGTACCTGTACGGGTTATCGTTAAAGGTGACGGCGATGGCAATCTGAATGTGGAAGAAACAGAAATTGAACCGAAAAGCATTACTGTCGGCATAAGCGAGGGTATGAATATTGAATATGTAACGGTTGCAATAGACGCAAAAGCGGAAGAGGGAGAGTATAAAATCGAAAAATCAGACGATGCATATATCCCCGACAACAGCAGAACGGTTACCGTTAAACCCGTATGGGATAAATAAATTTAAAAAAACCTCCCTTGTGTAAAGGGAGGTGGGTTTGCACAGCAAACTCGGAGGGATTGTAACTGTTAAAATAAATTTAAAAAATTTTTTGAAAAAAGCGGAACTTTTGATGAAAAGTTCCGTCTTATTTTTTGTAGAACATACATATAGTCATTTTATCGTGAAATAAAAAGCGGTAAAAAAGCGGATTTATTCAATTATTACAAATTTGTTTCATATTTGTGAAAATTGAAAAAAAGCTATTGACATATGATATGTTTGATAGTACAATATATGATAGCAAACTTGGGTAATGAGGTAGAAGTGTTATCTTAAGTTTTGTTACCGTAATGAAGAAGGCTTTTGAGCAAAGCAGGTTAGTGTTCGTTGGTCTTCGGAATGCTTCTCGCTTGCAAGAGGGGCAAAAAGAGCTGGTAAGTAAATCGGGAACACTTATCAGTGAAAAAGCAAGTTCCCGGAAAAAACAAAGGGAGGATTTGAGACAATGATTAAGAATCTCAAAAAAGTTATTTCAACTTTAGCTGCAGTAGCAATCCTTGCTACATCAGCTGCAGTAAGCGCTGTTTCTTTCCCGGACGTTGACGAGTCAGCTGCATACGCTGGTGCTGTTGATGCATTGACAACACTTGGTATTGTTAATGGTGATGACAACGGTAAGTTCAACCCGGAAAACACAGTTACAAGAGCAGAGTTTGCTAAAATGGTAGTAGAGTCACTTGGCGCAGGCAACGAAGCTGCATCATCAACAGATACAAAGTTCGTTGACGCTAAGGGTCACTGGGCTGCTGGTTACATCGAAGTAGGTGTAGCTAAGGAGTTCATCAACGGTTACGATGAGAAGACATTCGGACCGGACGATCAGGTTACATATGCACAGGCTGTTAAGATGCTCGTTGCTGCTATCGGTTACGAGACATACGCTTCACAGCAGGGCGGTTGGCCGTCAGGTTACCTTGCATATGGTTCAGAGCTTGACATCATCGCAGGTGTTACAGGCGTATCAAACGACACAGCTTTGACACGTGCTCAGTGTGCTGTATTGATCTACAACACATTGAAGGCTCCGATCTGTAAGGTAGACGGTTATGAGCAGAACTACAAGGGCGAGTGGGTTCCGAAACTCGAAGAGATGAACGGAACAGCTAAGGGCTGGCAGTCACTTCTTACTTCAAAGCATGATGCTTACGTTGTAAGAGGCCGTGTAATGTCAGCTGATAAGAAGGAAGGCACAGTTAGCTACAATGTAGAGGTTGCTGAAAACTTTGATGGTCAGTATGTTGTTGTTCCGCAGACAGTTACTGTAGGTGGTTCATCAACTGTAACAGTTCCTGCAGGTGCTACTGCTGCATATGAAGTTACTGCATACGTTGGTACAACAAGTGCTGCTGAGATGCTCTATACATATTCAGAGGCAATCATTCAGAAGGATGCTGATACAAGCGAGTACACAATCGTTTCAATTACACCGTATGGTGCTGCAAAGACAGTTGAGTTCGCTGCTAAGGATATCGCTTCAATAGCTGAAAAGGGTGCAGCTACACCGGCTCCGGCTAACGCAATTGATGTTAAGAAGGAAAACTCAAACAAGACAACAACATATAAGCTTGATGATACTGTTTCAGTATATGTAAACGGCGAAAAAGTAGTTGACGAGGCGGATACTTTTGCTGTTAGTGCACTTAGTGCTACAAACAAGAGAGGTACAGTAACTCTTGTTGATGTTACAACAGCTGGTTCAACATCAACAGACGGTAAGTATGACATCATTATGGTTGATTCATACGTAGTTGCTCAGGTAACAGACGTAAGAGTTAAGAACGATGACATCACATTGAGAACAGCAGGTGCTGGTAACATCACATGGAATCCGGACGATGAGGATGATATCGCTGTAACATTCTACAAGGATGGTGCTGAAATTTCATACGAGGATGTTAAGGAAGATGATGTTATCCTCGTTAAGAACGATAGCAGAGAAGAGTGGTACGAAATCTATGTATCAGACAAGACTGTTTCAGGCGTAGCTACAGGTAAGTCAACAACACCGGGTAAGGAATACCTCCTTGTTGACGGTACAAAGTATGAGTTTGATGATGAAAGCCGTATAGCTGGTATGGATCTTAACACAGAGTACATTCTTTACCTCGACGCTATGGGCTATGTATTCGCCGTTGAAGAAGGCGAGTCAAGCAAGAACATCGGTATCGTAGTTGGCATGTATACAAAGGCTGGCGACACATATCCGACAGTTAAGATGATCGACGCTAACGGTGAGGAAGTTACTTATGAAGCAAAGAACAACTCAGAAGCAGTTGAGATTTACAATGCTACAATGAGTGCTTCATTAACAGTTGCAGAAAGCACAGTTATCCCTGCAACAAACGGTTCTATGATCAGCAAGCCGGCAGATGCTGCTGCATTGAAGACAAGACCGATCGAGTACACAATCTCAAGCGGTAAGATTCAGTTCAAGGCTTCAGCTGCTCTTGCTGCTAACCAGGCTGTGGATGGTGCTGTAACATATAAGGCTTCAACATCAAGACTTGACAGCTATGCAATCGACGCAACAGCTACAAAGATTCTTGACTTTGACGCTTACCTTGCAGGTAATGGCGAAGTAGCAGTATTTGATGCAGCTAACTTCGAGGATGATGGCGACTACAAGGCATGGGTATATGACAAGTCAACATCATCAAATATCTACGGTCTTGTTCTTATCACAAGCGGTACAACATCACTTAAGCCGTCAAGTGCATTGGCAGTTGTAACAGCTTCAGGTGTTGAGACAGACGTTGATGGTACAACAGTTCAGGTATTGACAGTTGCACGTAACGGTGAAGAGGATATCGAAGTATTGGTAGCAGAGCAGGCTGATGGTGCTGATGCTGATGATAATACTGACAATGAGAACGACTTCCCTGAGGGTACAATAATCATGTATACAGTAGGTGCTGAAGGCTATGTTGAGGACGGCAAGATTCATGTAATCGCTGGCCCGGCTGCTGACTATGCTACAATGATGAGCAATGTTGTTGCAGAGACAAACTTCTCAGCAGAGATTGCTAACTCATACATCGTAGCTAACGCTAACTCAAAGAGTGGTTACTCATTGACAGTTGACGGTAACACAGACAACGACGTAGAAATCTACTACGGACCTGTTTACTCAGCTTCAGCTACAGTTCTTGAAATCCTTAAGGGTCAGACTTCAGGTACAACAAATGTTAACAACACAGAGGCATTCACGCTTGCTGGTGCTAACGTTTATACATACAGCTACGATGCAATCGCAGGCGAGGGTATGAGCGTAACAGTTGGTAACAGTATCCAGAAGACATCAACATACAAGAACATGTATGCAGATGCTAACGAGTCAGAGATTTCATGGGCAGCTGTAAACAATGCAACTACAGGTGTTGAGCCGCTAGTAGCATTCGTAAGAGTAGTTGACGGCGACGTAACAGACGTTGTTTTCTACACAGCTGAATAATCTAAACCAATAGATTACAAACTAAAATATAAAAAGAAAGGGACTGCTTCGGCAGTCTCTTTTTTTGCAATTCATATTGTAATTTTTTTTGTTTTATGTTATACTATTGATAGAAAGTTTGAAAGGGTGAATTTTATGTCAATTGATAAAGTCATTGAAAATGCAGTTGCATCTGTGAAAATGGAAGGATATCAGATTGATAATGAATGTATACAGTGGTGCAAAAAGCTTTTAGAAAATGAGATTAATATGGAACAATATATTGCACTCATAAAACAAAAATCAGGTATTATTGCGTAATGAGCTATAGTATAAATTCACTCACAGATAATTGCTATGATGGCACTACTTGTCTTATAAATAAACTTGACATAAGAGACGAGAAACAGTTGGATATTGTAGAATCGCATATCACCCTTGCGAAAATCTCAGTTCTCCAACAAAACCCAATTGATGGCAATTTTGATTTTGAACATTATAAGAAAATTCATAAATTTCTGTTTGAAGATTTATATGATTGGGCAGGGCTTTCAAGAGCGGTGGATATTTCAAAGAAAGGTACTTCATTTGTAAAGGCTGAAAACATAGAAAAAATTGCTGATGCATGTTTCGATCGTCTTAAGAATGATAATTATTTAAAAAATCTTGATATAGATACATTTATAGAAAAGATTACGGATTTTTATTGTGTTACGAACAATTTGCACCCATTCAGAGAGGGTAACGGAAGAACACAAAGAGTGTTTTTATCCCAATTAGCACTCAATGCCGGTTATGAAATGAATTTTGCAGATATAGATACTGACGAATTGATGGTCGCAACCATTCATGCTGCAAATGGTGTTGATTCATTTTTGAAAAATGCTTTACGAGAAATTATAAAGCCTATTGAATAAGTCTATGAAAGGGACTGCTTCGGCAGTCTCTTTTTTGTGCCTCATTAAAGCCAACAGCCGTGTAACAATTGTAAATGATATGTCATAGAGAATTAAGGCGGAAAAAGTTGAAATGTAACACATTTCGTAATATAATGTAGGAGTAAACTTATATCATAGGGTAGGTGTAAACCCACCTGTAGTTAAAGGGGGCGGCAAAAGTGAAAAAGGCACTGTACAGACTGATGTCTCTTTTTTGCACATTCATAATACTTTTGTCGATGCCCGTAACTTACGCAAAAAGCGACAATGAGCCGTGGGCGAGTGCGTATGCGTATACGCTTAACTCTGCAATGCTTAACTGCGGTGTGGTTTCAACTGCAGAGTGCGGGGGATATATAGATATATCGCAGGGCTCACCGACAGGCGTTGTCTATGCCGATATTGTGAAATTCACAAACACAGCCGAGCCGTGCCTTGTAATTATGTATTCGGATGCAAATAACAACTGCATTTCAACAGATATTTACCGCTATAACAAAAAGGAACAGTCAGCCGAGATAATAACAACAATCAGAAAACCGTATAATATCGGTACATCACGCATTGCCGAAATCGCACTTGCCGAGGGCGGCGACTACCGGTATGTTGCATACACCGAGTATGAGGGAGATACGGCGGTGGTTGAGGAATACTATACAATTATAAAAAATGATGCGTTCGAGCGTGTCGATGTACCGGAGACCAAAAGCCTTTCGGGCGTTCTGACATTTACAAATAAATATATTCATCCCGAAGTTGACGTATCCTACTATAACGAGCCGTTAACGGTATTTTTCTCAATGCTAAAGGACTATTCTGCATCAAATGTGAGCTATGATAACATACTTGATAATATAACAAGCGAGGAACGTGAGCGGCTTTCACGTGTGCTTAAAAGAACTGCGGAGTTTGATTATCCGTTTGATATTGGTGAATACCCGAATATGTCTGCATACTCACTTGCCGTAAACCGGCATAACGGCAACGGCGTATTTAACGCCATAACAAATGTTTATGACATCGGTGACGGAATGTACTATATCCGCTATAGCACAGACAGATGCTTCTATAACGGCACAATCCTACGCCGTACAGACAAGGTTACCGATAACTATCAGATACTTGCCGTGCGTAACGATTTTATTCCGTTCTCGGATGCCGAGCTTGGAAATCTTAAAGAAGCATACTTAAAGAACAGACTTGTGCTTGATAAATCGGTGGGTCCCATGGAGCTTAAAAATGAGCCTGTAATAGAGGTTAACAAGCTCAATATTGAAAAGAAAATAGATGTACCGCAAGTGGTTGCACCGTCATTAAGAAAGCCATTGGCTCTTATAGGCGGCGGCGTGTGCCTTGCATTGTTTGTAGTTCTCTTTATATTTATGAAAAAAGATGACTGATAGATTATACGTTGAGTGGAAAAGGGTGTTGCATTTGCAACACCCTTTTCCGTTTGAGGTTCTCATTTAAGTTTTTTTACATTCTCCACTGTACCCTTTATATAGTTCCAGTCAGCAGGTGCTGTGTAGGGCTGTATACGGCTTGTGAGAAATAGTGCAATCTCGTATCCGCCACACGGTATTGCCGATGTGGTCGGGAAATATGCGTATGTGTCATTGGTATTCACAAGCATAAGTGTATGTGCAAACGGGCTTAAATCATTAACTCTCAAGCCTATTTCGCAGAACAGCTCATACGGCGATGTAACAAGTGCAATATCGCCAAGACGCAAAACTGTCTGCTCAATTGTAGCATACTCAACCTCTTCAAAGTCGGTATCATATGATGCAATAATTTGCTTGTAGTAATCAATTGAACGTGTCTGTACAGACTCGTAGTCGTTACCTTCATTACGTTCAAAGTAGCCTATCCATTTCTCCGCTTCCTCAATGCTCATACGCTTATCAACAGGCATTTTCACCTCTGTTACGATATAGTCCATATCCACATCAAGATACGTGTCAATCTGCTTATATATGCGAACAGCATCAAGAGCTGCAACATTTCCTGGTTCGTAGATGTAGCTTATGTCGCCAACCTCGCCGTTGGGTTTCTCGCCGATTGTTTTTCCGTTTGAAAGGCGTGGGCCTGTATCACCCTCCGGTCCCTGTAAAAATGCAACGGGGCAACCTGTTTCACGTGAGAGTCTGTCGGTCATAATACCCGGCCAGTCACGTGTGATTTCTTTGTTCGGGCCTGCAGATGTGGGGTGTACGCCGTAGTGAACGAGTGTAGCAACATTATTATCGTCAAAGTCCTTAAACGAAATAACAACCATTTTCGGGTTGAACACACCCCACGGGTTCTGACCGAGGATGATATTGTTGCCATCCCACTCCAGACGGTTTATGCCTGCATAGCTTTCGCCTGCTGCAAAGCCCATTTTAACCGCGGTCTTGTTTGCTGCTGCTTCGCAGGTTGCTTTTACAAGCTGCGGCAAAAGTATGCCGTAGCAATAATCTGTGTCCGGCTCACCCCAACCGGGCGAATATTTTGTTGACGGGCCCGAATGTGTGTGTGTTGCACAGATTGAAATATTGTCAAACGGAATACCTGTTTCCTTTTCAATTGCCTTACGTGTAGCATCAGATACTTCTCTTCCGACTGCTACAAGTGTGGCATTTATAAGTGCAAACTGTTTGTCACCGTCAGAGAAAACAAAAGCAGTTGCCTCAAGCGGGTCGTTTACCGAATTGGAAAAAATATAGGGGTTATAGCCATAAAGATGTCCGCCGATTTCGGGAGTGATGTCTACTCTTGAAATTCCTAATTGTAAGCTCATTTTCAGTTACCTCCTACAAGCAGGGGCGATGTCCAATCGCCCCATGTTGCTTGTCTTTATTTAAGTCCCATCAAAAGCTCCATTACATACATTTCGAGCTTTTCGTAGTCTCTTTCGTCTATGCACTTCTGTGCGTAATCGTAGTCATAACGCTTAATCTTTTCTTCAAGTGCCTTTGCTATGTTAAGGCTGTTTATAAGATGCTGATAGCTGCCCTCCTGCTTCTCGGTTCTCATAACCTTTACATCAAGACCGATATATTCGCCGTTCTTGCCGTAGCCTGTTTCCATAAGAACCTTCATCTGGTTGAATGCGGCACGGAGGTTTTCTACACCAAAGCTCTTGTCCTGGTCGTACTTGATGCCGTTCTGGTCATTTAAGTGTACGCCCCAGAGCTTACCCATAGCTGTTGCAAAACCGATTTCACTTGCCGGGTCAAGTCCTGCAAGCATTGCGTGAGCTGACTCAAGCAAGCCGCCTACACGTGACGGATCCTTTGTTGCTGCAGATATTGCCATACAGTGTCCCATTGTCGGGCATACGCTTCTGTCGATAGGCTCGTTCGGCTTTGTTTCGATAAGGATTTTGATGTTCTTATCATAATCAAGCATTTTATTGATTGCGTCTATCAAACGGTTTGTTGCCTCAACCGGGCTCTTGCTCTCGTAACAAAGTGTACCCTCTCTTGCAAGCCAGAGAACTATCTTATCACAGCCAAAAACATTAGCTATGTCTATTGAACGGTATGCTCTCCACATTGCATATTCTCTGTCCTCTGCACTGTTTGAACAGAAACCGCCGTCTGTTGTATGGGGGTCAAACCATAGTCTGGGGGCAACGAACTCTGCTGCAAGCTCATACTTGTCAAGAAGAGTCTTTACCTTCTTTGCCTCTTCTATGATTTCTTCCTCTGTGTAGTTGTTGATGTTCGGAACTGCGTCATCATCATGAAACTGAATTGCATCAAAACCAATTTCCTTGAATGTCTTGATTTTTTCCTCAAACGGAATAGTTTCACGCACTGCGGGGCCGTATGCATCTGCACCCTCGTGTACGTTCCATGGACCTACTGAATACTTAAACATAATTTTTCTCTCCTTTATGTATATAATTTGTTAAATATTAACCCATTGTTTTGTTTTGCTGCTTTCTACTATCGCTTCGGTCAGCCTTACGATGTATGCCGCATCCTCAAGTGTTGAGAATACTCTCTCGCCTTTACATCCGTCTGCAATGTATTTGTAGAATGCATATATATTACCCTTGAATGCGTCATTCCAACCCTCGGGATGTCCCATTGCAAGGTTTGTGTACGGCTTTGCTTCGGGTGAGATTGTGTTCGGGTTTCTTATAATAACACTGTTGTCACCGCCACGTCTGCCTACCCACATTCTGTCGTTCTGCTCCTGATTCCAGCCATAGGATTCCTTTGAACCGTTTATCTCAAATCCGAAATAACAGCCATGCCCCGGAGCAAGCTCGGATACGTGGAACACACCCGTTGCACCCTTGTCTGTCTTGAACATTACAGCTGCGTACTCTTCGTTTTTGACTTCTGTTTCAATATAATCGCCCTCAACGGAGTCACGGAATGTTTCGTTCTGATTAACCGGCTTCTTTCTTACCGGTATAACCGTTACAAGGTCGCCCATAACAGATGTGATTTTGTGCCCTGTTATATGCTGAATAATATCCATCCAGTGTGAGCCGATATCTGCTACACAGCAAGAGTTTCCTGCAACCTCCGGCTCAAGTCTCCAGCTGTAGTCAGTATCAAACATCAGCCAGTCCTGCTGATACTGTCCCGTAATTATACGGACATCGCCAAGCTCACCGTTTTTGATGCGTGAACGCATCTCCTGAACAACAGGGTTCATTCTGTAGTTGAAGTTTACGCACGCCTCAACCCCCGGATGCTCGTTTTTGAGCTTTATCAGTTCCTGTGCTTCAGCATAAGTCGTTGTGAGCGGTTTCTCACTTAAAAGATGCTTGCCTGAACGTATAATTTTCTCATTTATTTCCTTGTGCAGGAAGTTTGGTGTACAGTTATGTATTACGTCGATGCTATCGTCATTAAGTATTTCATCAACCGTTTTATAAACCTTTTCTATTCCGTAAAGCTCTGCTTTGGAAAGTGCAAGTTCATAATTTGTATCAGCTATAGCTACGAGGTTACATATACCGATTCTTCGTAAAGCTTCAATATGGCTCTCTCCGATATAGCCCATACCTATAACTCCGACATTTATTTTTTTCAAAGTCGCACCGCCTTTCATTATTATTTACTTTATTATATCAAACCAAATCAATGCAAACAATCCTTATTTGTATTCAGATTTACCCAAAAATTCATTCGAAAACCCGAAATGATGAATATTTGGGTAAAATTTGATAATAATCGCACTTGAAAATCGGAAAAAACAGCTATATAATGTAATCACACTAAAAAAATGAGAAAGGAAAGAAATGACTATGATTAAATCAAGAATTACTGCAGCAATCTGGCCGTGGGGTACAGATACAAGAGAACAGATGGAGACAGCCGCTGCTGCTGTTTCAAAAATCGGTTATGAAACATTCGAGAGCGTAAAAGCGGCAATTTATGCATACGACCTTGACCTTAAGGCGTACAAGGAAGTGCTTGACAAGTATAATATAAGACCTGTCAGCTTCTATTACCACTTTGCTGAGAAGGAAAATGAGCAGGAGCTTTTCAAGAACCTTGAAAAAGAGCTTGAGTTTATTGCAGAGCTTGGAGTTAAGCGACTTTGCCTTCAGGCTACCGGCGGACGTCCTGAGGTTATGGATAAAAACTGTATGGATTATGAACTTGACCTTATGGGCAGATTTGCCGAGAAGTCAAAGGAGTTCGGCTTGATGTCAAACCTGCATCCGCATCATAACACATGGGTTATGTACGAGCCGGAAATTGATAATATCCTGCAGAACCTCGACAGCAGTATTATTCAGTTTGCACCCGATACAGCACATCTTACAGTAGGCTTGTGTGACCCGGTAAAGGTAATCAAAAAGTACATAGACCGTGTAAACTTTACACATTTCAAGGACATCAAGGGTGTTGAAGTTAAATCAGAGGGTATGGCAAGTGCAGGTATGGAGGTTTATTCAAACTTCTGTGAGCTTGGCACAGGTATTGTTGATTTCAGAAGTATATTTGATATGCTCAAGGCTAACGGTTATGACGGTCCGCTTTGTGAGGAGCTTGACCAGGCACCGATAAGCAACGAGATTTCAGCAGAAAACAACTTCAAGTTCCTTATGGAAAACTATTAAGGAACTAAAAAAATGCAGAGCGAGCTCTGCATTTTTTTAGTTATCAAGTCCATAGAAATCCTCAAAGAATTCCGGATAGCTTACTGACACACATTCTGCATCATCAAGTGTTGATTTACCGTCTGCAAGCTGGGCAAGTATTGTAAGGCTCATTGCCATACGGTGGTCGCCGTAGGTTTTAAAGTCTGCACCTTTAAGCGGTTTTTTGCCGACAATCACCATTCCGTCATCAGTGGGAGTTATGTCTGCACCGCATTTTGCAAACTCGTCCGTAACCGCTTTTATTCTGTCGGTTTCCTTGACCTTTAGTTCCTGTGCGTCAGTTATCACGGTTTCGCCCTCGGCAAAGAGTGCCGCTGTTGCAATAACCGGTAGCTCGTCAATAAGCCTCGGTATAATCGCACCTCCGATTTTAACGCCGTGAAGCTTTGATGAACGAACACGGATATCTGCCACCGGCTCACCCGTTGCAACACGTTCGTTAAAAATTTCAAGGTCAGCACCCATATCAAGCAGTACGTCAATTATGCCGGTACGTGTTGGGTTCATTCCGACGTTTCGGATTACTATGTCGCTGTCGGGCATAACCGCACCTAAAACAAGGAAGAACGCCGCAGACGATATATCGCCCGGAACGGCAATATCCTGTGCTGTAAGCCTGTCGGTCTTTCCGATACGTATGGTGAGACCATTAACCTCAATATCAGCACCCATTGCACCAAGCATAAGCTCGGTGTGGTCACGTGATTTTTCAATTTCGTTGATGATTGTTTCACCGTCTGCATAGAGTGCGGCAAGTATAAGTGCCGTTTTTACCTGTGCCGATGCGACTGTCATATCATATGTAATTCCCGAAAGCTTTCTGCCCTTTATATGCAGGGGACAGTATTCGTTTTCTATATCTGCACCCATAAGCGAAAGCGGTTGTGTCACACGCTTCATCGGGCGGCGGCATATTGATGCATCACCCGTTATATCCGTGTCAAATTCCTGCCCCGAAAGCAGTCCGCACAAAAGCCTTGTTGTTGTACCGCTGTTACCGGTATAAAGCATTTTTTCAGGCTTTTTCAGTCCGTAAAGACCTTTTCCGTGTACCGTTATAACATCGTCAGTAACTTCAATATCTATACCCATTGCACGGAAACAGTCAATGGTTGAAAGGCAGTCTGCACCCTTTAAGAAGCCGGTTATTTTCGTTGTGCCGTCAGCAATTGCACCAAGCATGACCGCACGATGTGATATGGATTTATCGCCCGGAACGGTTATTTCGCCCGCTGCACGGCGTATTTTTTTTATTTCTGTCATTATTTAATCATCTCCCGAATGATTTTTCGTATAAAAGAATTATATCACAAATATTATGGTAATACAAGAGGCGGTGATTTGATTTTGAAAAATTCTTTTATACAGGGTGCGGCAATTCTAATGGTCGCAAATGCAGTTTCAAAAATCCTTGGTGCGGTGCTTAAAATCCCACTGACCTACATAATCCACGAAGAAGGAATGGCGGTGTATAACACCGCTTTTGGCGTTTATGCAATGCTTCTTGCATTTGTTATGTCGGGTGTACCATTTGCGGTTTCAAAAATGAGTGCGGCAGAGCTTGCAAAGGAAAACCCCGGCGGTGCAAAGGCGATTGTCAGGTATTCTTCGGTGATTTTGTTTCTTGCCGGACTTATTGGCTCGCTTGTGATGTGGTTTGGTGCTGACTTTTTCGCACTGGCAATGAAAGAGGGGCGTGCTGCATGGGCAATACGTGCGGTTGCACCGTCGGTGCTTTTAGTTGCTGTGGGCGATGCGGCAAAAAGCGGATTTCAGGGCGAGGGCAATATGCTCCCGACTGCGGTGTCGCAATGCATTGAGTCGTTTATAAAGCTTGCCGCCGGCTATTTTTTTGCTGTATGGCTTATCGGCTACGGCACAGATAAATCTGCCGCAGGTGCGATTTTCGGCGTCACAGTAGGCGAGCTGTGTGCAACGGCGATGCTTGTGGGTTCATATTGGATAATGCACCGTAAAATAAAGCGTGAGCGTGGCAAATCAAGGGTATATACACGTGAGCTTATAGAAACGGCAATGCCGGTTATGCTGATGGCGGTGACTGGTTCTGCACTGTCGGTTATAGACACATCAGTTCTTCGTGCAAGCCTTTTGCGTGCCGGACTTTCCGATGCAACTGCGAGATACCTCTACGGTGCATATACAGGCTACGCCATGACGGTCTTAAATCTTCCGTCAGGACTTCTTGCAACACTTGGTGTAAGCATCATTCCTGCAATATCGGGTGCAGTTGCACAGGGCAACAAAAGACGCATCAGACGGCTTACTAAAAACGGATTGCTTTTGTGTGCCGTATGCGGTATAACTGCCTCGGCAGTGGTTGCGGTGCTTGGCGATTTCATCCTTGATTTGCTGTTTAATAACACTGCAAGCTCTATGATGCTTCGTATCAGTGCACCATCAATCTTTTTTATTTGTATGATGCAGTTATCGGGTGCTATTTTGCAGGCGATGGGCTATACGGGCAGGGTATTTATTTCCTCGCTTGTGGTGGGGGTTATAAAGCTTCTGTCAGCGATTTTTCTTGTATCAGTGCCCGAAATCAATATCTACGGTGCCCCGATTGGCTCGGATATTGCCTTTTTTGTGGGTATGATGATGAATTTGGTTTTCCTTTCCTATGCCGGGACTTGCAAAAGAAAGAAATGTTTGGTATAATAGGGGCAGGAGATGAAATTATGAAAATTACAGATAAGATAAATATGGAATATGACGGACTGCATAAGTATGGCCCGATTACGATTGTCGCTTTGGGCGACAGCGTAACACATGGCTGTTTTGAGCCGAATGTGATGGACTATGAGGCGGTTTACTGGAATGTATTGCGTAAAAGGATACTTGCTGTGCGTGACTATATGCCGGTGAACGTGATTTGTGCCGGTATCGGCGGCACAACCGCAAAGGAGTCGGTCGAAAGGCTTGACACACAGGTTATTAACCATAACCCCGACCTTGTGACCGTTTGCTTTGGCTTAAACGATGTAAACGGTGAGCTTGATGTGTATCTTGACGCACTCCGTAAGATTTTTAAAAAGTGTCAGGATAACGGCATAGACGTAATATTTATGACACCCAATATGATGAATACATATGTGGCAGACGATGTATATGAGGGTTACCGTAACTATTCATTTGAAACTGCGAAGATGCAGAACGAGGGCAAAATGGATTTGTATATAGAAAGTGCCGTTACACTTGCAAATGAGATGGGTGTTACGGTCTGTGACTGCTACGCAAAATGGAAAGAGCTTGCAAAAACCGAGGACACAACAATGATGCTCGTAAACCGCATAAACCATCCGACACGTGAAATGCACAAGCTTTTTGCAGATATGCTGTTTGATACAATATTCAAAGATGCCGATATTGTGCAAAAAGAAGTCGGCGGCGGTATGGTTTGCGACAGGTAAGAAGTACATTGAAAATAAAATAAAATAATACCTTTTTAAAAAGTGTCCGTAAGGTTGTCCGCTACTTTTCGCTTCAGGTATGATATAATTAGGAGGCGAAAGGAGGGATAATATGAAAAACTATGATAAATCAGCAGTAATGAGCCGTATAGAAAATATGGCGAACAAGGTTTACCGTGGTAACAAAAACGCAGTTTATATGCTTATCAACGATTTGGAAGAGCTGTTTGAAATGAATGGCAATTCTAATGATGTTGAAAGGATGACAACAGAGGAATTTGACAGATACATAGAAAACATAAGAAACTAAAGAGAAAGGGTATGATTTTATGAACGGACAGTTAAGAAGAGAAGATGAGGAATTAAGAAAGGTCAGGGGCATTGCCCCGACCTCTGTAAGACGTGATGTGTCTGGCGGACAAGCAAGACAAAATCCGGAACCGGACAGACCAACACAAAAAATGGACAGGACACCGTACAATTTGCACCAAACACAGCCAACAAGGTTTTTTGCAAATAAGTCCCCGGTATTTAAAAGCCGTTATATAAACGAAAACGGCAGATGGACACAGAATGCAGTCGATGAGGGTTTTGTTGATGTAAAGGATTACATCAGCGACATCAAAAACGATGAACAGGGTATCAGCTTCAATGGCAAGGAAATGAAAATCAGTGACGATTTCCAGCCGGAAAAGAAAGTAGAGGATTTTCAATTAAATGAAAACAAGCAGGACGATACAGAGTATGCATCTTGGTGGGATGATAGAAAAGAGGACGCTGAAAAAATAGTAGATATAGGGCGTTATTATGCAAACGAGGGGCAGAAATGGGCACAAAGAGAAGTGTGGAAATGGGGAGCACAAAACATATTGAGAGAGGATATGGGATGTGAAACATCCGCATGGCTATTAGAACATTCATTGCAGGACAATCCAAGCGATGTAGAACGAGGAAATGATTCAAGAATAGCATACCTTGTAAATACAAGCGAAGAATATCTCTCCGAATTAGATAAGCTTATAAAAAAATCAAAGAGCGGAGTGATAGAAAACGGAGAGCTTGAGGTTATTTTTGGGGAAAAAACTTCGCCTGATTTATATTATTCCATACATAAAGCAACTATATATGTAAATGGTTATAAAATAGGAAATGGTCAATGGTATGTAGAAGCAAATTTTGAGGATGAATATAATTTTTCTGAATTTATGACGTTTATGGGAGACAAGGAAAACGAGTTCTCGAAAAAAATTAGCAAGGGAACTATTGCAAATGATGCAGCACATATTTCAGAGCTGTTAGGAGCGATAAGTCCGTATTGGATACGCGTAAAATTCTGTACGATAAGGTGATAGTATGAAAAAATTTTTAGTAGTGATAATTATAATGATAACGATATCGCTTTCGGGATGTGGTAAAATTAAAGAAAAAGCATCGGATACGGTTGCGGATTTTTTGATTGAAGCGTATGAACGTGAGTTAGACGAAAAGATAAAAAATCATGAAGTTATTGAAGGCAGAGATACAGTTTTTGTCTGGCACGATCACTATGAAATCTGTAAAAACGACACCTTGGATGGCGTGCGGGAAGAGGATTTGTGGATAACCGTTGAGGATGCAGACGGAATGATTTTAGACGACTTAATTGAATATGACAGTAAAAGCAAATATTTTTATGTCATATCCGAGGAAGGCTATGCAGTGATAGATAAAAACGATTATTGCCGTGTGTATCTGACAGTCCCCGAAGAAGAACAGGACAAAATAGAAAGCAAATACATAGAATACCTTGACAGCTATGAGGAATTTTCGGAAAAAGAGCGGAAATATTTTGAAAAGATGCAAAAGAAATAACAAGGGTGACTGAACAATGAAAACCAAAACAAAATCTGTAATAATATCAGCATTGTTATACATACTTCTTGCCCTTGTGTGGTGTGGGATAGCTTATGTTTATGCAATACTTTTTATCTTTGATGATATAATGAACTATGCGTGGGACGGACTGTTGAAAAGCTTGTTCGTTATAGTCAGCTTTATTTGTGTACTGATACCTATAATATTCAGAAAAAAGCTGAAATTGAGATTACCGTTATTGTTGGTTATTTTTACCGTAATTTCTCTGATAGCGAATGTTGGTGTACATATTGCAACAACAAGTTATTTTTCGCATTACAGCAATGAGAAATGGGCAGACAATAGAGAGTTAAGGCATTATATGATAAATGCCATTGAAAGAAATTACGGCATAGCAGGCAAAACCGAGCAGGAGGTTATAGAACTTCTTGGTGAGCCTGAGTTTAAAACTGAGGGCGAGAGGTTTCAATATTATACCGGACATTATATGATAGACCCCTATACATATGACATCATATTTGAGGACGGCGTTGCTGTAGGCACAGAAGAAAAAAATTAAGAGCGATAAATCCGTATAAAGTAGAAGTAAAATTTTACACGACGAGGTGATTATTTATGAAAATCTTCATAACGGTACTAACTATAGTGATGACGTTTACACTTTCTGGTTGCGAAAGCTTAAAAGGAAAAGCGTCTAATATCTTTTGGAATGTTATTAATGAACAGTTTGACAGAGAGGAAGCAGCACGGTTGCAAAAAATCGCAAACCATGAGGTTGTTATAGGTAGAGATACTGTAGCCGTTTTTGGTAAACATTATGATATAGGAAAGACATACGACCTAAATGGCAATAGAATTGACCATCTTTCTGTAGTAATTGAAGATGCAGAGGGCGTTATTTTAAGCGGAGTGACACATCGTGACAGAAAAAACGGTCAATACTATGTCATATCCGAGGAAGGTTATGCAGTTATAGATAAAAACGATTATTGCCGTGTGTATCTGACAGTCCCCGAAGAAGAACAGGACAAAATAGAAAGCAAATACATAGAATACCTTGACAGCTATGAGGGATTTTCGGAAAAAGAGCGAAAATATTTTGAAAAGATGCAAAAGAAATAACAAGAGGGACTGAACAATGAAAACCAAAACAAAATCAATATTATTCTCCACAATGCTGTATTTGATGCTTATACTGATGTGGGGCGGTATGCTGGTTTGCTATGCAATGGTTATACTGTTGAGCGATGTGATAAAATATTTTGGTGACGGAGCATTATTGATATCCTTTGGCGTGGTGGCGTTGCTGTGCTTTATTATACCTATAATATTCAGAAAAAAGCTGAAATTGCGACTACCCATACTTTTGATTATCTTTTCGTTACTTTCTGCTTTTGTTAATGCAACGACAACTGTCGGCTCGTGCATATATCTTTCACATTACACACCGGAAAAATGGGACAAACACCGTGAACTTCGTTATTGTATGACAGACAGCCTCGAGAGCCAATACAATATTGTCGGGAAAACGGAGCAGGAAATCACAGAGCTTCTTGGTGAGCCTGAAAATATCGCAAATCAATTCGATTACAGATACGAATATTTTATAGGATATGGTATGATAGACCCATATACATATGATATAATATTTGAGGATGGGGTTGCCATCAGAGCAGAAATAAACGAACATTAAAAGAGAGGTACAAAAATGGAACTGAAAGAAAAATACACAATTGACGATTTAATTGCAATAATGGAGCGGTTACGTCAGCCGGACGGCTGTCCGTGGGACAAGGTGCAGACGCATCAGTCGATTAAAAAGAGTATGATAGAGGAAACGTACGAGGCGATAGATGCACTTGATTTCGGTGACGACAAGGCGTTTGCAAACGAGCTTGGCGATGTGCTGTTGCAGGTAGTGTTTCACGCACAGATTGCACGTGAGAGAGGTGCATTTGATTTTTCGGATGTCGTGACCGAGATTTGCACAAAGCTCATAACACGCCACACTCACGTTTTTGGTGAGGATAATGCCGGAAACGAGGAGGAGGCACTTACAAACTGGGAAAAGAATAAGAAAAAAGAAAAGGCTATCTCAACATACACCGGTGTCTTAAAAGACGTACCGCAGTATCTGCCCGCACTTATGCGTGCTGAAAAGGTACAGAAAAAAGCACGTGGGTTCGGCTTTGACTGGGACAATATTGACGATGTATATAAAAAGGTGTACGAGGAAGCTGAAGAGCTTCGCAGTGCACAGGCTGAAAATGATGAGGCACATATCCGTGAGGAGTATGGTGACTTACTGTTCTCGGTCGTAAATCTTGGCAGATTTTTAGACACAGACCCTGAAACTGCACTCACAGGTGCAACAAACAAGTTTGTTTCAAGGTTTGAAAAGCTTGAGGAACTGGCGAATAAAAAGGGGCTTGACATCGCTAAAATGACGATTTCGGAGCTTGATGAGCTGTGGAATTGTGTAAAATCACAGTAAAATCGCTAAAATTTTGGCAAAAATGAAAAAATATTACCTAAACTATTGACAAAGCTAAATTTTTGTACTAAAATAGTATTGTATTGAAAATCTTTAGGTTTTCAGATAATAAAAATAATTCAGGAGGAATAATCATGAAGAAGCAGGAGTTAATAGCAGCAATCGCTCAGGAAGCTGAAATCTCAAAGAAGGACGCTGACAAGGCACTTGCAGCAGCAATTAACGCTATTTCAAAGGCACTTGCAGACGGCGACAAGATTCAGCTTGTTGGCTTCGGTACATTCGAAGTAAGAGAAAGAGCAGCAAGAACTGGTAAGAACCCGAGAACTGGCGAAATGATCAAGATTGCAGCATCAAAGGTTCCGGCATTCAAGGCTGGTAAGGCTTTGAAGGACGTTGTAAACGGCTAATTGCGACAATTGAAAGATTACGTAATATATAAGGACGAGCAGTATGTCTGTTCGTCCTTGTTACGTATTTGCGGAGGAAAGTTATGAGAATAGACAAATATCTCAAGGTATCAAGGCTCATTAAACGCAGAAGCGTGGCAAATGAGGCGTGCGACAGCGGACGAATTGCAGTTAACGGCAGGGCAGTAAAAGCATCGTATGATGTGAAGGTCGGGGATGTAATCGAAATAACACTTGGTGATCGGGTAAACCGCTATGAGGTAACAGATATTTTAGAGCACGTTTTAAAGGGCGACGCACAGAACCTTTATAAACCGCTGTAATGTTCTAAACAGTGCACTTTTGCAATAAACTGTATAAATACAGACTTTTGCGGAGGTGCGATATGGATAAAAAACCAAATATGCCAAAAGAACATACAATGACACTTATAAACCGTTCGGCAATGACACTTACAGGGGTTTTAGAGGTAACAAGCTTTACCGATTCTGAAATCGTGCTCAAGACCTCGTGCGGCGACCTCTTGATACGCGGCAGTTCGCTCAATATCGGCAAGCTCAATACCGATACCGGCGAGCTTGTTATAAGCGGTACGGTGTCGCTTATAAAATACAGTAAGGGCAAGGACCGTGGCGGTGTGTTTGAAGGATTGTTCCGATGACAAATGAAATGTATGCATTTATATGTGCAATCGCCTGCGGAATGCTTTCTGTCATTCTGTGGAACATAACAGAGGCGTTAAGAAACTCAATGCGTGCAAAAGCCGTATTAAACGGGATACTTGATGTGCTATGGTGGGTAACTGTAGTTGTTGTATTCTGTATGTGTATGTGGGAAATTGTAAATTTCAGGATACGTGCATTTGAATTTATCGGTGTGGGAATCGGTGCAATTTTTTGCCATATTACACTTGCAAAGCCCATACGGTACGTATGTGGGCTGATTTTTGGAATTTTTTTCAAAATAATTCAATTTATTTTCAAAATACTCTTGACACCGTGGACATTTTTGTATAAAATTTTAGTAGTGGATAAAATAAGCAGGATGCGTTTAAAACCGGGAAAGGTGGCAGAAAATGAAACGCCTCAGAAAAAAACTGACTGATTTCTACAAAAGACATAGCCGTGGCATAGTTTTAACGATTGTGCTGGTGCTCTCGGGCTGGTTTATTATTAACGGGCTTATGCAGATGCCGACAATCAATAAAAACCGTGAACAGACGGCAGAGGTAGAACAAAAGATTAAAGAAGAAAAAGACCGTCAGGCAGAAATAGACGATTTGACAACAAAGGTCAACACTGACGAATACATAGAGAGAATAGCATCAGAAAAACTTGGTCTTGTAAAGAGCAACTCCACGATTTTCTATGATGTTTCAGAGGAGAAATAACGGGATTCGTTATATACACGAGAGGATATTAAATCCGTTAAAAATGAAAAATGCGGATAAAATCAACGATTTTATCCGCATTTTTTAAAGAAAGAGTGATTATTTGGGTAAGTTCAGAGAGAAGAACGCTTTGAGATGCAGGCTGTTCCCTGTAATCGGTGCAGTTATTGTTTTTATAGTGAGCTTTTGTGTGCTGTATCTTGGCGATAACGTGGGACTCAGCGACAACGGCGATTTCAGACGTGTTCTTCTGACCAATAACATCGAATATAAAGACAGCGACAACCATTATTATCTTTTTAAAGAGAATTATAGGATGAAGCTTGTCGGCAAGGACAGTTTAGGCACAGCACTCTGGTCTGCGTGGCAAACCAACAATGAGGAAGAGATTTATAAATCACCGCATTTTCTTATAATAAAACTGTCAAAGGTAATGAATGTCATTGCCAACGCAATAACCAATAAACCGCTTACCGACTACCATATAGCGTATATGGCGGTGCTGTATATATTTATGCTATCCGTTGCGGCGTGGGCGATATTTGCATTTTTCTCCGAAGCACGGCTCAGGACACAGATAGCTGTTTTTGTCGTGTTTATATTTATGTTCTGTGACGCAGGCTATCTTTTGTATTTCAACTCATTCTATGGCGAGCCGTTGCAGTATACATCACTTATGCTTCTTATAGCACTTGGTATGCTTATATACAAACGCCCGACAATACCGAAGGTTATCGGCTTCTATATCGCTCTTTATTTCTTTGCCGGCTCAAAGCTTGCAAACATTGCATATTCGCTGATTGTGGCACTGCTTGCGATACTTATAATGATTATGCGTAAGGACAAGCTGTTCCGTATAGGTGTAATACTGTCGGCTGTTGTATGCTTTATAAATATCGTGGCACTCTATGTTGAAATCCCCGACTGGATGGATAATGATACAACGTATCAGTCGGTGTTTCTGGGCATAACCAAAAACAGTGATAATCCGGAAAAAGACCTGCGTGAGCTTGGTGTCGATGAAAAGTATGCTGTTCTTGCAGGTACGCATGCGTATATGGACGAGGATGAGTATCCCATAGATATAAAAACAAGGGATTTTGAGAAGAACTTTTACGAAAAAGTGTCAAAGGCAGACATTGCTCTGTTTTATATAAAGCATCCTGTGCGGTTAATTAAAGAAACCGTCCACGCCATTGAGAACTCGGCATACATCCGTCCGCCTGTGGTCGGAAACTCTGCAAAAATCCCGATGCAGTTTACAGATAAATGGAGTGGCTGGTCAAAGCTTCGTGTTATACTGCGGTTTTTGTATGAGCCGTGGTTTATACTGCTTGCATTTGTCATAATAACATTATATATGATTTTTATGAATGTTATTTATATTCATAACCATAAAACCGAAACGCCTGAGCGTCGATATATGATATACGCACTTGATATTCTTGTATTGGGACTGTGGATAAATATGCTTCTGCCGATTATATGTAACGGTGAGGCGGATATAGCAAAGCATATGTTCCTTTTTACAAACTGTATAGACATCCTGTTTGCAGTGGGCGTTGTTGCACTTGTGGGTGCATCGCTTAAAGACAGTATTAAAATAACAGTTTTTGCGGCGGTATTTACCGGACTTTTCCATATAACAATACCAAAACCGACAATAACCTTCGGCGAGCTTTCGGGAAAGCCTTTGAAGTGGGAGAGAATAAAGGAATATGATGACGGCACGGTCCTGCTTGTTACAAAGGATTGTGTCGGATATATGCCATTTGATGATGAGACCAACTCGTGGGAATCGAGCGAGGTCAGAGAATGGCTTAACAGCGAATTCCTTGCAGAATTTTCAGCGGCTGAGCGTGAAAAAATAGTAAAGACAAAGAACAAGAACTTCTTAGCATACGCAGACCGTGACAAAGCTGAGGGCGGTAACCACGCACATTACTGGAACTTCACACCACGGCTTGTATATGATATGGGTGAAAC
Organism: Clostridia bacterium; assembly: GCA_017415105.1. Classification (GTDB taxonomy): domain Bacteria; phylum Bacillota; class Clostridia; order UBA1381; family UBA1381; genus Ornithomonoglobus. The sequence goes on from JAFQJD010000004.1 coordinate 36,760, forward strand.
TGCATATCATAACTACGTTGAGGATGAGGTGTTTATCCCGACACTTTCAGTTATGGACGATATAGATGTCAGGACTGCGTATTGGGTTATGTGTCCGTATACTTCAAACACATATATGTCAAGATTTATGAATTCTGACGGGTTTATTCTCCATACTGACGTAAAGAGTGAAAAGGGTGTGCGTGCGGCGTTACGCATAAAGGAGGAATAACGTGGATAACTACACAATGCTGACCGATTTCTATGAAATCACAATGGCAAACGGCTTCTTTAACGAAGGCTATAAGGATACAACGGTATATTTTGATATGTTTTTCCGAACTGTTCCCGACGGTGGCGGATTTGCGATAATGGCAGGCGTTGAGCAGGCGATAGACTACCTCAGAAACCTGAAATTCACAAAAGAGGATATAGACTATCTGCGTAGCAAAAATATGTTCTCGGACGGATTTCTGGACTATATTGAGAATTTTGAATTCTGTTGCGACGTATGGGCAATACCCGAGGGCACACCGATATTTCCGGGCGAACCGATACTCACGGTAAAGGGTCCTGCAATTCAGGCACAGTTTATAGAAACAATGTTGCTTTTAACGGTTAATTTCCAGACACTTATTGCAACAAAGTCCAACAGAATTGCACGTGCGGCACAGGGCCGTGCAGTTATGGAATTCGGTGCACGACGTGCACAGGGTGCATACGGTGCAATATACGGTGCACGTGCTGCATTTATAGGCGGATGTAGCGGTACATCCAATGTGCTTACTGACCGTGAGTTTGGTGTCGGGGCACTCGGAACAATGGCTCACAGTTGGGTGCAGATGTTTGATACGGAATATGAGGCATTTTGTGCGTATGCGAGAAACTATCCTGACGATACAACTCTTCTGATTGACACATACAATGTATTAAAATCGGGACTTCCAAATGCCATAAAGGCGTTTGACGAGGTATTAAAACCGCTTGGCAAGCGACCGAAAGGTGTAAGAATTGATTCGGGCGATATAACATACCTTTCAAAGAAATGCCGTAAGGCACTTGATGAGGCGGGTTATCACGACTGTAAAATTGTTGCATCAAACTCACTTGATGAGTATATTATCCGTGATATGCTTATTCAGGGTGCACAGATTGATTTATTCGGTGTGGGTGAAAGACTTATAACTTCAAAATCAAATCCGGTTATGGGCGGTGTATATAAGCTTGTTGCACTTGAAAAAGAGGACGGAATAATCGAGCCGAAAATCAAGATAAGCGAGAATGTGGCAAAGATAACAACTCCGTGCTTCAAGCAGGTGTACAGACTGTATGATAAGGATACAGACAAGGCTATAGCCGACGTTATAACACTCCACGGTGAAACGATAGACGAAAATAAACCGTACGAGCTGTTTGACCCAGAGCATACGTGGAAACGTAAGCTTGTAAAGAACTACTATGCACGCCCGTTGCTTAAAGAGATTTTTAAAAACGGCAAAAGTGTGTACGATTCACCGTCAGTCGGTGAGATACGTGCATACTGTGAAGAACAGCTTGACACGTTATGGGACGAGCTTAAGCGATTTGAGAATCCGCATAAATATTATGTGGACTTGTCGCAGAAGCTCTGGGATATAAAAAATAAACTGTTAAGACAGGTATCAATAGACGAGTGATAGACAAATGATAACAAAAATTCTGAAAACCGATGACAATTCAATAGCAGAAGCCGGCAGAATTTTAAAGGACGGCGGACTTGTGGCATTCCCGACCGAAACCGTATACGGTCTTGGTGGCAATGCCCTGCTTTCAGACTCCGTTAAAAAGATTTATACGGCAAAGGGCAGACCGTCTGATAATCCGCTTATTGTGCATATATCGGACATCGACGATTTAGGTGAGCTTGCGTGTGAGATAAACGATAACGCAAAAGCTCTGATATGTGCGTTTATGCCGGGACCGTTTACCGTAATTCTCCGAAAGAACAAAATCGTTCCCGATACGGTAACTGCCGGAATGGATACTGTTGCAATACGTTTCCCCGAAAACGAAACGGCACAGCGGCTTATAAGTGCCGCAGGTGTGCCTATTGCTGCACCGAGTGCGAATATATCGGGAAAACCCAGTCCCACAAAGGCAATACACGTAATTGAGGATATGAACGGCAGGATTGATGCAATAATTGACGGTGAGGACTGCGATGTCGGGGTTGAATCAACAATAGTTGATGCGACCGGCGAAGTTCCGGTGCTTTTACGGCCGGGCGGTGTTTCGTATGAGGAGATATGCGAGGTCGTGCCACAAACCGTAATAGACGAACATATTTTAAACTCACTCTCCGAGGGGGAGAAGCCGTTATGCCCGGGGATGAAGTATAAGCACTATGCACCCGAGGCTGATGTTACGGTAGTTGAGGGCGATATGAGGGCCGTTAAGAAAAAGATAGACGAGCTTTTAAAGGAGAATGGCGATAAGGTCTGCGGTGTACTTACAATGTCAGAAAATGCGTACGACAGTGCAATTATACTTTCAGGCGGAACAACAAACCAAAATTACGCAAAAACACTGTTTTCAAACCTCCGTGAGTTTGACAGACTTGGTGTTGAGGTTGTTTTTGCAGAGTTTGAAAGCCGTGACGGGTATGGATTGGCAATCCGTAATAGGCTTTACAAAGCAGCAGGTCATAAGGTCATAAAAGTGTAAGAGTAACTTGGACGGGAGTTTTTGCGAAGAATGCATTTTCTTTAAAGCGAGCATTCGGAGCAAAGACTTCCGGACAAGTATAAACAATACACGGCAGGGGATATTTGTGTCGAACGGCTCAAAATGCGTTCTCAACAAACACCCCCTGCCGTGATAACGGATATAGTGAAAGGAAAAACTATGGAACAGAAAAAAATACTTTTTGTCTGCACAGGTAACACGTGCCGCAGTGCTATGGCGGCGGCAATGATGGCAGATATTGCAGAAAAGAATGATTTAGATATACTTGTAGACAGTGCAGGAATATTTGCACCGATAGGCGACTGTGCGGCAGACAATGCAATAGCCGCAATGAAAAAACGTGACATAGACTTGTCACTGCACCGAACAAAGCCTGTAACAGAGGATCTGCTTGATATGGCAGATGTCATTCTTACAATGACCGGTGCACATAAAATGCTTATTGAGAATATGGCACCGGGCAAGGTTTTTACGCTCTATGAATACGCAGGTGATGAGGGCGATATCCCCGACCCGTATGGTGGCGATCTTGAAGAATACGAAGAAGTTGCAGAGGAGATAAACGACCTCCTTGTTGATATAGCTGAAAAGCTGTGGGAGAACAAATGACAGTAAGGAAAATGACAGAGGAGGATATAGCATCGGTTGTTACTGTTGACAGTAAAGCATTTTCCGATGCGTGGGGAGAAACCTCCTTTTATGAAGAGATAGGAAAAGACTATTCACACTATTTTGTCTGCGAGAGTGACGGAGAGATCGCAGGCTACGCAGGTATATGGTGCATTTATGAAACAGCCGAGCTTATCCGTATTGCAACGACACCAAAATTTCAGAAAAGAGGCATTGCAAATATGCTTATGCAGGAAATTTTAGGCTGTGCCAAAGAAAACGGCTGTGAACGAATGATGCTTGAGGTAAGGCGTAGCAACGCACCTGCACAGGCATTATATAAAAAGTTCGGATTTGGTGAAATCAGTGTCAGAAAAGGATACTACAATGGTGAAGATGCATCTATAATGGAAAGCAAATTGTGATAAGCCTTATCAGGCAATTTTGAGACTTTTCGCAAAAAAGTAACTGATATGCATCAATCGGTGTTTGTTGAGAATGCATTTTGAGCCATTCGACACAAATACCGATTGATGGTACAATAGAAAGGAATAAACTATGGAAGACGTACTTATATTGGGAATTGAAAGCTCGTGTGACGAAACTGCGGCGGCAGTGGTTAAAAACGGACGTGAAGTGCTTTCAAATGTTATCAATTCCCAGATTGATATACATAAAAGATACGGCGGAGTTGTGCCGGAAATAGCATCACGGTGTCATATAGAGGCAGTAAACACCGTAATTGATGAAGCACTCGAAAAGGCGGGTGTTACATTCAGTGATATTGATGCAATAGCCGTAACATACGGTCCGGGGCTTGTGGGTGCGTTGCTTGTCGGTGTATCTGCGGCAAAGGCACTTTCATATGCACTTAAAAAACCGCTTGTGAACGTGCATCACATAAAAGGGCATATATGCTCAAACTATGTAGCACACCACGACTTAAAGCCTCCGTTTGTGTGTCTTGTGGCATCCGGCGGACACAGCCATATAGTGTATGCAAAGGATTTTCTTGAATATGAGATTTTAGGTATGACACGTGACGATGCGGCAGGTGAGGCGTTTGACAAGATTGCAAGAGTGCTTGGGCTTGGCTATCCGGGAGGACCAAAGATTGACGCACTTGCAAAAGAGGGCAACCCACACGCCGTTGAGTTTCCACGTGTTAAAATGGCAGAGGACTCACTTGACTTTTCGTTCAGCGGTGTCAAGACTGCAGTAATTAACCATATCCACAAGCTTGACCAGAAGGGCGAGGGATACAACAAGGCAGATATTGCCGCATCATTTCAGGAGGCGGTATGTGATGCACTTGTATCACATACAATCGAGGCGGCAAACCGCAAAAATCTGAAAACTATAGTTATTGCCGGAGGTGTTGCCTCAAACTCGGCATTGCGAGAGAAAATGACAACAGAAGCACAAAAACGTGGTATAGACGTTCTGTATCCTCCACCCGTTTTGTGTACAGACAATGCAGTTATGATTGCATCAGCAGGATATTATGAATACATTTCAGGCGTGCGTGCGGATATGCGACTCAATGCTGTTGCATCACTACCGCTTGAGGGAGGAAAATGATATGGACAGACTATTTGTAAATCTGGGTGCGAACTCGTATGATATAACATTCAGCGACAGATTCCTGTCTCTTGCAGATGAGCTTAAGAAAATAAATGCACCTGAAAAGCTTCTGATAGTGACAGACACCAATGTGGAAAAACTGTATGCTGATGATGTGAACGAACTGCTCAATAATGCCGGCTATAACAGCAGTATATACGCATTTTCTGCCGGTGAGGAAAACAAAACAATGGACACAATCCTCGGCATCTGCGGTGCTTGTGTCAAAAACGGGCTTGACAGAAAGAGTATGATTGTTGCACTTGGCGGCGGAGTTGTAGGTGATATGGCAGGCTTTGCGGCGGCAATCTATATGCGTGGTATTGACTTTGTTCAGATACCCACAACACTTCTTTCGCAGTCTGACAGTTCAGTTGGCGGCAAAACAGGCACAGACTTTATGGAGAGCAAAAATATACTCGGTGCATTTCATCAGCCAAAGCTTGTGTATATAAATGTAAACACTCTCAAAACTTTGCCGGAAATTCAGTTCATTTCCGGTATGGGTGAGGTTATAAAGCACGGAATTATCCGTGATGCGGAGTTTTATGAGTTTATTAAAAACAACCCCGAAAAGATAAAGTCACTTGACAGTGAAACACTGATTAAAATGGCAAAACGCAACTGTGGTATAAAAGCAGAGGTGGTTGAGGAGGACGAAAAGGAGTCCGGATTAAGAGCTATACTCAACTTCGGTCACACTATCGGTCATGCAGTGGAATCTGCAATGAACTTTACCATGACACACGGCGAATGTGTCGGGCTTGGTATGGCGGCGGTATGCCGTATTGCATACAACCGTGGTATGATAAGTGAAAAAATTTTACAGGACATAGAAAACGTAATGACAAGCTACGGTTTTAAGGTAAAGGAAAATATTCCTGATGCAAAGACGGTTTATGCTTTTATGCAGAAGGACAAGAAAAAGGCGAACGGTAAGTTAAACTTCGTTCTGCCTGTGGCAATCGGTGAGGTTGTGCGTGTTTCAGATGTGACAGAGGCAGAGATTTTTGATGCGATAGATTATATTTCACTGTAGGGAATATAATAAGGCATTTGCAACGAATGGCTCAAAATGCATTCTCTGAAAACACCTCATTATATGAGAAAGGACAGGATAATGAAAAGGAAAACAGCAATAGATTTAATATGGCAGATTCTGCTTGCAGTGGCGATTGTCGTAGCTGACAGAGCAATGAAGCTTTATATAATTGCAAACTGCACTACGGGTGAGGTATTTGGCGAAATACCGTATTTTGCAGATTTTCTGTATGTAAAAAATACAGGTGCGGCATTTTCGGTGTTGAGTAATAACACCGCACTTTTGTCCGCAATATCGTTTCTGTTCCTCGTAGCCATTATAATTTATAAAATAATCAGAAAACCGAAGCATTTTATGGAAAATCTTGCACTTGTTCTGTTTTTTGCAGGCGGTCTTGGCAATGCAATCGACAGAATACAGTATAAATTCGTAGTTGATTTCATAGATATTAAATGGTTCGATTTTCCGGTGTTCAACATTGCCGATATAGCGGTAGTGGGCGGTGCGATAGCCGCAATAATTTTCGTTTTATTCTTTGATAAGGAAAAGAAAAATGGATGAGATTATACTAATAACAGAAACTGCCGGAGAACGGCTTGATAAGTTCATATCCGAAAACAGCGACATATCACGCAGTTATGCGGCAAAGCTTGCTGAGGACGGATGCATCAGGGTAAACGGCAAATCTGCACAGAAAAAAACAAAGGTCGGTAAGGGTGATGAGGTTATAGTACTGATTCCCGAACCTCAGGAGATAGAGGCAAAGCCGGAGAATATACCGATAGATATCGTCTATGAGGACGACAGTGTCATAGTGGTAAATAAACCGCAGGGTATGGTTGTGCATCCGGCGGCAGGAAATCTTTCGGGAACACTTGTAAACGGCTTACTTTACCATTGCAGTTTAAGCAGTATAAACGGTGCTGTACGCCCGGGAATAGTGCATAGAATAGACAAGGATACATCAGGGCTTTTGGTCGTTGCAAAAACAAATGAAGCACACGAGGCATTGTCGGAGCAGTTAAAGGAACGCAAGGCACTGCGTAAGTATTACTGTATTGTAAACGGAAACATTAAAGAGGATACGGGAACGGTCGATAAACCTATTGGCCGTCATCCGACAGACCGTAAGCGAATGGCAATAATTGAGGGCGGCAGAGAAGCCGTCACGCATTTTAAAGTGCTTGAGCGGTTCGGACAGTTTACACTCGTTGAATGTACGCTCCAAACCGGCAGAACGCACCAGATACGTGTGCATATGGCAGCTTTGGGGCATAACATTGTTGGCGATCCCGTCTACGGTATAAAAAAGGACCGTGAAAAGGGCAAAGGACAACTGCTTCACGCAAAAACAATCGGGTTTACGCACCCGAAAACGGGCGAGCTTATGGAATTCACATCCGAGCTTCCAAAAGAGTTTATGGCAGTTTTGAACAAACTGCGAACAAACAGTAAAAATTCGGAAATTTTGTGATAGCACTTGAAATTTCCGTCCAAATAATGTATGATATAAAGAGAGACAGCAGAGCCGTAATACGGCGGAATGGAGAAAGCTATGAAAAAGAATTTATGTGTTATATTCGGCGGCGAATCACCGGAGCACGACATATCGCAAAAATCTGTAACATCTGTGCTTAATAATCTGGATAAGGACAAGTATGATATATATACAATCGGCATAACCCGTGACGGAAAGTGGTATCTCTATACAGGTGACTGGGGTAAAATTGAAAGCGGTGCGTGGGAGAATGAGACAGACAATCTCACAACTGCGTTCATATCACCCGACAGCAAACAACACGGTATAGTGGTGCTCGGCGAAAAATGCGAGGTAATACATATTGATGTTATATTCCCCGTGCTTCACGGTGAGTACGGTGAGGACGGAACAATTCAGGGGCTTTTTGAGCTTTCGCATATTCCGTATGTCGGTATGGGTGTTCTGGCATCTGCAAACGGTATGGATAAGACATATTCAAAGCTCGTGTTTGACTCGGTTGGTATTCCGCAGGCGGCGTGGGTTGTTGTAAACAGCGGTGACGATTTCGAAAAACGTGCCGATGAGATTGAGGAAAAGCTTGGTTATCCGTGCTTTGTAAAGCCGGCAAGACTTGGCTCATCTGTGGGTATAGGTAAGGCTCACGACAGAAAAGAGCTTCTTGATGCACTTTATAATGCTGAAAAGTATGACAGACGAATACTTGTTGAGGAGCATATTGACGGTCACGAGGTAGAGTGTGCAGTGCTCGGCAACCGTGACGCAAAGGGCTCGGTGATAGGTGAGATAAAGCCGACAGTTGAGTATTATGACTTTGATGCAAAGTATAACGACAACTCAACCGTTCTTGTAATTCCGGCAGAACTGCCGGAGGAAACTTCTGATAAAATACGTGAGTATGCAGTAAGAGCATTCCACGCACTTGACGGTCAGGGGCTATCAAGAGTTGACTTTTTTGTAAAACATTCTGACGGAACTGTTGTATTGAACGAAATCAACACACTTCCGGGCTTTACAAATATCAGTATGTACCCCAAGCTCTGGAATGCGACAGGTATAGGATATAGCGAGCTTTTAGATACACTTATAAGCCTTGCTGAGGAGAGAGTTAAATAATGGATAACAGAAAAATAGGTGTTTTCGATTCGGGACTTGGCGGACTGACTGCCGTAAAGGAGATTATGCATCTTTTTCCGGACGAAAGCATTGTATATTTCGGTGATACGGGACGTGTACCGTATGGAACACGGTCAAAGGAAACCATTTTAAAATACACACACGATGATATAAATTTTCTTTTGAGCCGTGATGTTAAAATGATAGTAATAGCGTGCGGAACTGCGTCATCTGCGGCATTGCCGGAGATAAAGGGCGAGTTTGACGTACCCATTTACGGTGTTGTCGATGCCGGTGCATATGAGGCATCACGTGTTACAAAGAATAATAAAATCGGCATAATAGGCACAACCGCAACAATTAAAAGCGGTGCATATAATAAATACATATCAGAGTATAACCCAAAATCACAGACCTTTGAGATGGCGTGTCCGTTGTTTGTTCCGCTTGTTGAGAACGGGCATTTCAACACACCTGTTACAAAGCTTGTGGTTGAGGAGTATTTAAAGGATATACGTGATGCAGGTGTTGACACGCTTATTCTCGGTTGTACGCACTATCCGCTTTTAAAGAATGCTATTGCAGAGTATATGGGTGATGACGTAACGCTCATAAGCCCGGGCGAGGAGGTTGCAAAGTTCCTCAGAAAGAAAATCACGCCCGAAAACGCACACAGCAGTGTGCGTGATGATGAGCAGTACAGCTACTATGTAAGCGACAGTGTTTCAAGCTTTGAGGAGCTTGGCGGAATATTCCTTGAAACAAAGATAAACGGCAAGGTGAATAAAATTGACATCGAAGAATACTGATAAATTTACGGTAACTGTCGTAAACCGACAGGTAAATAACGGCGAGACAGATTATATCCGTGAGAGCGGAGACGGCTCGCTGCGTATAAAAGACAGTAAATACTATATTATGTATAAAACCGATACTGCAACCGTTATGATACGGCTTGAGGGCGACATTGTCAATGTGAAACGTACCGGCGAGAGTAATTCTGATATGACATACATAGCCGGAAAAACTACGAAATTCGGGTATAATACACCGTATGGCACAATGCAGATGGAGGTTTCTACAAGAAAGCTTGAATATAGCATTACCGAAAACGGCGGAATTATAAAATTGCAGTATGAGCTGTGTGATATAGAGAACAATATGGAAATAGTAATTAAAAAAAGGTAAGAGAATGAAAAAAATATCAGCATTGATTATGGCACTCGTTATGTTCGGACAAACTATGGTGTTTGCCGCACAGACGGGGGCAGAAGATAAAGAAATTGAAAAAAGTGTTGAATATCAGGCGTATGAACTCATCTCGGGGTATATTTCCGACAGGTATATAGACGAAACTTATACTACCGAGGACATAATGATGCTCGGTATATCAAAGTACCTTGAGGAAAACGGCGATGAGGCGTTGGTTCAGTTTATAAAGAGTGCTTTGAGATCGCTTGACGATTATTCCGATTTCTACACAAGAGAAGAATATATTGAATATACGAACTCAATAAACAGAACCTTTTACGGCTTGGGTGTTACCCTGCAGCAAGTGGGCGAGTATGTGGAAATTGTTGAGTTTGTTGAAGAGGGCGGACTTGCACAACAGAGTGGCTTTATGCTCGGTGACAGATTCTATGAGGTTGACGGCATAAATGTTGTCGGTATGAGTATAACCGAGGTAAGGAACCTCGTTGTCGGTGAGCTTGGTACAACTGTAAATATAACCGTTCTGCGTAACGGCGAGAAGGTACAGCTTGTAGGAACAAGAACTGCAGTAAACACCTCGACGGTCGCAGGGGGTGTGCTTGGCGGTGATATAGGCTATATCCAGATAGCATCGTTTGGAAACACTACAGCTACAGAGTTCAGAGAAGTATCGCAGATGCTCCGGAACGAGGGCGTTAAAAAGCTTATCCTTGATTTGAGAGAGAACGGCGGCGGTATGGTAACAGCGGCGGTAGAGATTGCACGTGAGCTCGTACCTAAGGGTAAGATTATAGACGTTAAGTATCGTGATGCGAGAATGAACTATACATATCAGTCAACACTTGATAAGGTTCCGTTTGAGATAGTAACACTTGTAAATGAGCACACTGCATCAGCATCCGAAATCCTTGCAAGTGCTATTCAGGACTCGGGTGCAGGAATACTGATGGGCGTTGATACCTATGGAAAGGCTGTAATCCAGAGCCCGTATTATCTTAATAACGGTATGGTTTTAAAGCTAACAGTCGGTCAGTATATCACAAGAAACGGATATGAAATAAATAAGGTCGGACTTTCTCCTGACGAGTATGTAGAAAATGGGACAAAGAAGATTGATACGACAGAATATACAAAGTTTGATTTCCTTACCCCCACATCGCTTGGTGCAAGCGGACAGAACGTAACTGCGGCAAAGGAAAGACTTGCGGTTATGAACTATTATGCAGGAAATCTGCAGAACGACGTGTTTAATGTGGACCTGAAAGAAGCAATAGCGGCGTTCCAGAAGGATAACGGACTTACAGATTCGGGTGTTCTTGATGTGCCGACGCAGATTAAGCTTAAGGAAGTTTTCGAAGGACTTGACACTGTAGTTGATTTACAGATGCGTGAAGCATACAGGTACTTCGGCGGAAACCCGGATGATATATTCGGAGAATAAACAAGCAAAAACTGTTTGCCTATGGCAGACAGTTTTTTTGTATAAAAAATTTTCGTATAGACGGATATTTTGATATACTTTTAATCAAAATTGAAAATAAGCAGGACTAATTCCCAAAAAAGCTTGCAAAATACGGTGTTGACAGCTATAATTATAATGAGGGAGAACTTGGAGATTTTTTAAAATAGCCTCTCAAAAATACAACATAGGGATGATAAAATATGCGTAAAACGAAAATAATATGTACAATAGGTCCGTCGTGTGATAATGAAAAAGTCCTTACACAGATGTGCAAAGCAGGAATGAATGTTGCAAGACTTAACTTCTCACACGGTACACATGAAGAACATAAAGAGAAAATCGAGCTTGTAAAAAAGGTACGTGAAAAGCTTGGATTACCGATTGCGATAATGCTTGACACTAAAGGACCGGAATACCGTATAAAAACTTTTGAAGACAACAAAATTACCCTTGCTGACGGTGATAAGTTCATATTCACCACTGAGGATATCGAGGGTAACCAGCACAGAGTTTCTGTTAACTATAAAAATCTTACAGATGATTTAAATATTGGTGATACCATTATGGTAAACAACGGACTTGTGCAGTTTGTTGTGGACGAAATCAAAGCTACTGAGGTCATATGTACCGTTACAGCAGGCGGTGATGTTTCAAACCGAAAGAGTATGAATTTCCCCAATAAGGTATTGGCACATGAATATCTGAGTGAGCACGACAAAGCGGATTTACTGTTCGGTATAGAGAACGATATTGATTTCGTAGCAGCATCATTTGTTTCGACAAAGAGCGATATAGAGGCAGTGCGTGAGTTCCTTAATGAAAACGGCGGTGAGGGAATAGACGTTATAGCAAAAATTGAGAACCGTGCCGGAGTGGATAATGTTGATGAAATCTGTGAAGTGGCAGACGGCATTATGGTTGCACGAGGCGACCTTGGTGTTGAAATTCCATTTGTTGAGGTACCGTCAATACAGAAGTTTCTGATAGAAAAATGCAGACTTCTCGGCAAACGTGTTATAACAGCAACGGAAATGCTTGAGTCTATGATACATAACGCACGTCCCACAAGAGCAGAGATTTCAGACGTTGCAAACGCAGTCTATGACGGCTCGTCTGCAATAATGCTTTCGGGTGAGACCGCAGCAGGAAAGTATCCGGTTGAGGCGGTAAAGAATATGGCTGAAATCGCTGAATATACTGAGAAGCATATAAATTACAAACGCCGTTTTGCAAACACGGAATATAAAATAAAAAATAACCTTGATGCAATTTCACATTCTGCGTGTGCAATGGCAATTGACGTAAACGCAAAGTGTATCGTTGTAAACTCAATGTCGGGTATAACAGCAAGAATGGTAAGCCGTTTCAGATGCCCCGCCGATATAATCGGCACAACAACCGATGTGCGTGCATGGCGTCAGCTTAATCTCAGCTGGGGCGTAACACCGGTTCTGAGTCGGGAATACAATTCACTTGATGTTGTGTTCTATCAGGCACTGATGCAGGCAAAGGATATTCTCTCTTTAGTTCCGGGTGATAATGTTGTTATGACCGGTGGTCAGGCAAACGGAAAGTCGGGTAATACAAATACTATAAAGGTAGAAGTCATTCAATAAATTCAAGAAAATGGTGTGTTGCTTACCAAACACACCATTTCAGACTGTAAACAAACAGCACCCTCCGGAAGGATGCTGTTTTAAATTTATTGATTTATCAGTCGTCAAGCATTACTGCACCCTGCATAGCTGATGACACAAGCTTTGAATATCTTCTTAAATATCCTGACTTTATCTTCGGCTCATTAGGTGTCCAGTTCTTCTTTCTTTCTGCCATTTCTTCATCTGATACCTTTACATTAAGAATGCCGTTTGTGATATCTATTTCTATAATATCGCCATCCTTAACGAATGCTATCGGGCCACCCTCCATAGCTTCGGGTGAAACGTGACCGATTGCGGCACCTCTTGTCGCACCTGAGAAACGACCGTCAGTGATAAGAGCAACCTCTTTGTCAAGTCCCATACCGCAGATTGCAGATGTGGGTGAGAGCATCTCACGCATACCCGGTCCGCCCTTGGGACCTTCGTAGCGGATAACCACAACGTCGCCCGCCTTGATTTTTCCGGCATAGATTGCAGCGATTGCTTCGTCCTCACTGTCATATACCTTTGCAGGTCCTTCGTGCTTGAGCATTTCAGGAGCTACGGCACTTCTCTTAACAACCGAGCCGTCAATTGCAAGATTACCCTTAAGTACAGCGATACCGCCTGTTTTTGAATACGGGTTATCGAGCGGACGGATAACACTGTAGTCCTTAACCTCGTGTCCCTTTATGTTCTCGCCCTGTGTCTTGCCTGTTACTGTTATTGTATCAAGCTTTAAGAGGTCAGCCTTTGCAAGCTCGTTCATAACTGCTGTTACACCGCCTGCGGCATACAAATCCTGAACGTGGTGATCACCTGCCGGAGCAAGGTGGCAAAGGTTCGGTGTTACTTCACTTATTTCGTTTGCATAGTCAAGTGAAATCGGTGCTTTTGCTTCGTATGCGATTGCAGGAAGGTGAAGCATCGAGTTTGTTGAACAGCCGAGTGCCATATCCACACGCAATGCGTTATAGAGTGCATCGGGAGTTATGATATCACGCGGGCGGATATTACGCTCTAAAAGCTCCATTATTTTCATACCTGCCTGCTTTGCAAGTCTGATTCTCTCTGAATACACAGCCGGAATTGTACCGTTTCCGGGCAGTGCCATACCAAGCACTTCACAAAGACAGTTCATTGAGTTTGCAGTAAACATACCCGAGCATGAACCGCAGGTCGGGCAAGCCGCCTCTTCAAGTTCCAAAAGCCCCTGCTCGTCTATTGTGCCTGCCTTAAACGCACCAACTGCCTCAAATGCAGTGTTTAGGTCACGGTCCTTGCCGTTGTAGTTCATTGAAAGCATCGGACCGCCCGAGCAGATGATTGACGGGATATTAAGTCTTGATGCAGCAATTAACATTCCGGGAACTATCTTGTCACAGTTGGGGATAAGTACAAGTGCATCAAAGCCGTGTGCCAATGCCATTGACTCAATTGAGTCAGCGATAAGCTCACGTGATGCGAGTGAGTATTTCATACCCACGTGTCCCATTGCGATACCGTCACAAACTCCGATTGCCGGGAACTCAAGTGGTGTACCGCCTGCAATTCTTACGCCTGCCTTGACAGCCTCTGCAATTTTGTCGAGCTGGACGTGTCCGGGGATAATTTCGTTCTTTGATGAAACAACACCGATTAACGGGCGTGAAAGCTCCTCATCGGTAAGTCCGCTTGCCTTGAAAAGCGAGCGGTGCGGTGTCTTTTCAACACCTTTTTTTACAATGTCACTATACATTTTATATCATTCCTTTCAGAAATTATTTACAGTTTAATTATTTCAAGACTGTTCTCATACACAATCATATATGTGTTTCTGTTCAACATAATAAGGTTCTGAACAGTCATCGGTGCACTGTAGCATGTTTTTATATCATCAGCCTCGCCACAGATAACGTCACGTCCGTTATTGTAAAGGACGGTGGATTTATAAAGGTCAATATGGTCAGGGACTGATTCAGTCTGTGTTGCAGAATACAGGCTCCCGCGTCTGTTATATATATTTATGTACGGCAGATTTGCCTCGGTATAGCTTACCGCACGCCAGCCCTTTACGTCGCTTGCTGTATGGGTTATATCCATATTATCAAATCGGACGCTGTAGTTGAGCTCGCCGTCAGAATTGACACTTGAAATTGAACTGTCGGCATTTACGTATGCATTGTTTTTGTACGGTACGGAGTCAAATATCAGAGCATCGGGTATCTCTGTGCCGTTTAAGGGGTCGGTGCTGTATATATCAAACAGCATTACATATGATTTTACATTGTTCTCTGCACTTACGAGAGAAACCGCAACATTTCGTGATTTGAGCATTGCCGCCGAGGTTATATAGTTAACACCTGAAATCCAGGAAAACACCTCTTCGCCCTTTTTGTTTATTACGCATACTCCGCCCTTATAGGCAGCCTTATCAGTAACGAGTGCCACATCGCCTTTTTCGGAAACAGAGCAGGATTTAATTTTGTTGGATATGTCAACAGCATAAACGAGCTTTTCGCCTTTATAAAGGTTAAGATGCGTACTGTCCTTGCCGGCAACCGCTATATATTTGCCGGCAACCGCTATAATCGGGTTTGAAATCTGTGTTTCGTGCTCCCATTTCTTGTTACCGCTTTTGTTTATAAAGCAGAGATAGTTCGATTTTGCGCAGACAACGCCGTTATTGTATTTTTCAAAGCTGGCAGTGTCTGCTCCGGAGAAAGGGACAGATGCCTTCTTTTCGCTTACTGTATCGTATGAAGGTTTTTCACCCTCGGCGTGTGCCGTAATGATAAACGGATTCGCATCGCCGATAATGGGTACTTCTGTCTGCGGATTGTATTCGATTCCGAAAACACGCATAAGCAGTGAGAAGTTGTAAGAGAAATTACTCTTGTATATACCGACAATTCCAGTGTCTGTCACATAGAAAAGGTATGAAAACACAAGCATAACACACACAATAAGCGTAGCCCACAGTGGCTTTAATGAATACCACAGCCCCGTCTTGCGTACAGGCGGAGCATCCGTCTGTCTTTGCCTTGTCCGAGGTGCAGGCGTGTCAATTACGCGTCTTGTACGTTCGGGCTGATGAGTCTGGATAATATTTCCGTCAAGGTCGAGATTACCGAAAACCTCGTCCTGCGGTATCTCGTTCTCTGATGCAACGGGAACATCAACCACCGTTGTTTCTTCTGTAACTGCTGTTACAGGCTGTGACTTTATATTCATCACAAGAGTGTCGCCAAAGGTTTCTTCAGCCGGCACAGCTTCAGTTTTAATTGCGGGGATAACTGTTGTATCTCCGCTGTTTTCTTCGTTGGGTGAGCCGTAGTAGCTGATTAAATCATTCAACAGCTCGTCACGTTCGTTATTCATAGAAAACCTCCTTCAGGCAAAGTCCTTTTGCAGGAGCGGTTATTCCTGCCATACTACGGGTTTTGGAGTCTATAATATCGCCAAGACTATCGGGCTCAATCTTGCCTGCACCTGCAAAAACAAGAGTACCTGCGATAATCCGTACCATATTATAGAGGAAACCGTTGCCTGTTACATCTATGGTTATAATATCGTCGTTCTTTTCAATTTCAAGCTTGTATATTGTACGTACGGTAGTTTTAACCGTAAATCCGGTTCTTGCAAAGCCTATAAAATCGTGCGTACCTAAAAAGTATTTACCCGCACGTCGCATTTTATCAATATCAAGCTCATATTTATAATGCCACGAAAACCTGTTCATAAAAACATCGGAAAACTTACTGTTATCTATTGTATAACGGTATGTTTTCGCCGTGGCACTGTATGATGCACTAAACTCGTCCGGCACACATTCGGCACTCACGCAGACGATGTCATCGGGCAGATACGTATTAAGTGCGTGAGGCAGTCTGTCGCAGGGGACAGTCGAATTTGTCTCAAAATTACACACATACCCTGATGCGTGAACACCCGCATCTGTTCTCCCGCAACCGTTTGGTGTTACATCCTCACCTGTGACTTTAAAAATCGCATCTTTTAAAATGCCCTGAACGGTGGGTTTTTCAGGCTGTATCTGCCAGCCGTGGTAGTTTGTGCCGTCAAAGCGTAAATCCAATCTGATATTCATAGTCATAATCACTCACTCTATATTATATCACTGTTTTTAAAAAATTTCAATCACAAAATTCAAATAATACCGATATTATATCACAAAAATTGCCCGAATGCAACAAAGAGTGCATCCGGGCGGGGGAATTTGAAGAAAAAACTTGAAATTTATGCGTCAAAATAGTATAATGTAGTGGTTAATGCTTATCGGAGCAGGAATTTTGTGTAAATACCGCCTGCAAGAGTTATTACTGCAACTGCAAAGGTTGCAAGAGCGGCAGTTGATGAGAGTGCTCCGAATGAGGTTAAAAACAAAATTGCAGCTATGATAAAATAAGTACACGGTTCCATAATATATACTTCCTTTCAAATTATATTTTCAAACGATTGTTCCGAACATCTGTTCTGTTTTTATTATAGCACACGTTTTTTAAAAATGCAAGTACTTTTTTTAAAATTGTACCATAAAAAGAACAAAATCCGACAATTGTCCCATAAAAGGAACAAAAAGTGCGGCATAAAATATAGATTTTATGCGGTTTTGCAAATTTTATCAAGGAGAAAAACATTATGACGATACTGTATGAGGTCCACAGGGGACTGTATGTAAATTTAACGAACAGATGTCCGTGCAGATGCACTTTCTGTTTAAGACAGGAGAAAAACAGCCGTAGTCTTTACGGCGATTTATGGCTTGAAAGAGAACCGTCAGTAAGTGAAATAATTGACGAATTTAAAAAGCGTGATTTATCAAAATACACTGAAATCGTTTTCTGCGGATTCGGTGAGCCGTCAGAGCGGCTTTATGATATTTTTGAGGTCTGCGACTATTTGCGTACCGTAACTGATTTACCCATACGTATTAACACGAACGGTATGGCAGACCTTATTCATAAAAAATCAACAGCAAAGGATTTTCGTGGCAGAATTGATGTTGTGTCAATCAGCCTTAACACTCCGAACAAAGAGCGTTTTTATGAGCTTACTCAAAATGTGTTCGGCCCTGATGCATACGATGCAATGCTGAAGTTTGCAGGTGATGTAAAGCCATATGTAGGTGAGGTTGTGCTATCAACTGTCGCAACCACAATAACGACGGATGAGGAAAAGGAATGTAAAGAGATTGCCGACAGATTGGGCGTGACTTACAGAATTCGTCCATTTGAGGATTATACGGAGGATAAATAATATGTGGATAGCACAGGCGGCACTCTACGGAGTGCTAAAAGGCGGGCGTGACGTGATGAAGAAGCTCGCCCTTAAAAAGAGCAGCATAGTTGAGGTTTTGTTTTTCTATACTCTGCTCAGCCTTCTTTTGCTCGTGCCTGACATAAAAGAGGCAGTTGAGATTTTTGATGGGGCAGGGCTGTATCTCCCACTGATTTTCGTAAAGTCGGTTATAATTTACATTGCTTGGATGTGTTCGTTCAAGGCTATCGAAAAACTGCCTATCGGGTTTTACGGGCTTATGGATATGTCAAGAGTGGTAATAACCTCGGTTATGAGCATATTTATTTTCGGTGAGGCACTTACTCTTGGCAAAGCAATCGGAATGGTGCTTGTGATTGACGGGCTTGTGATGCTTAATGTTTCAAAAAACGGCTTTGAGGGCGAGAGCGTGAAATTCAGATACATTGCTCTTACACTTATATCCTGCCTTGCAAATTCCTGCTCGGAGATTTTTGATAAGTGGTTTATGCGTCCCGAAACAGGCGTTACTGCCGCACAGCTTCAGTTCTGGTATATGCTGTTTTTGACAGTTCTTTATTTTGCACATATTATAATTAAGCGGATAAAGATTGACTGGCGGATGCTTTATAAAAACTACTGGCTGATACTGCTTGCGGTTATGTTCGTAATCGGCGACCGTGCACTCTTTAATGCAAACCGTGAGGGTGAGGTAATTGCACTTACACTTTTGAAGCAGGGTGCGGTTATAGTAACAATCCTTGGCGGAAGGTTTGTTTTTAAGGAAAAGAATACATTATTTAAACTGCTTTGTGCAGTGGTGGTTGTGTGCGGTATTGTGGTAGGTATCGTTTGAAATTAGTTGGAATTAACAAAAAAAATGCGGAACAAAGGCATCTTTAGTTGAAAAAACTCAATTGACACGAAAAATTTATTGTGATATAATATAATGTACTTATTTTATATATAAAAATGAAAATAACACTGAAGTGGGGGAAAAGATAATGGCAAAGGTCGCAATTATGGGTTACGGAACTGTTGGAAGCGGCGTATATGAGATTATAAAAGATAATGCCTGCCGTGTTGCAGAAAATGCAGGCGAAATGATGGAAACTAAATATATTCTTGATATCCGTGATTTTGATGACCATCCCGAAAAGCACTTATTCACAAAGGATGTAAATGATATAATAAATGATGATGAGGTAAGTGTTGTAGCAGAGGTTATGGGCGGACTTCATCCGGCGTATGAGTTTACAAAGTCACTGCTTTTGGCAGGTAAGAGCGTTGTAACATCAAATAAGGAGCTTGTTGCTACATACGGAACAGAGCTTCTTGCAATCGCAGAGGAAAAAAACGTCAACTACCTTTTTGAAGCGAGCGTTGGCGGCGGAATACCGGTTATAAGACCGTTAAGCCGTTGTCTTGCTGCAAATAATATAACAAGAATTGCAGGTATCTTAAACGGTACAACAAACTACATACTCTATCAGATGTTCACAAACAATAAGTCATTTGAAACAGCACTTTCTGATGCACAGGCAAAGGGATATGCAGAGCGTAACCCTGCCGCAGACATTGAAGGTCATGACGCGTGCAGAAAGATAGCAATTCTTTCATCGCTTGCATCAGGTGTTGAGGTTGACTGTGAAAAGATTGCAACAGAGGGTATAGTTGATATAACCCTTGATGATGTTAAATGTGCAGAAGCTGCAGGCGGTGTTATAAAGCTTATCGGCTATGCAGAGTTTGAAGACGGTAAGGTTTATTCACACGTTGCACCGATGTTTATAAAAAATGAAAATATGTTATCAGGCATCAACGATGTGTATAACGGAATACTCATAACAGGCGACGCAGTAGGCGATGTAATGTTCTACGGTGCAGGTGCAGGCAAGCTCCCGACAGCATCAGCAGTAGTCGCAGATATGGTTGATTCTGTAATTCATGCATCACGCCGTAAGATAATCGGCTGGAAAAAGCCGGAGGGTGATGTTTTTGCCGATGCAGCAGCGAAGAAATTCAGATACCTTATGAGATGTGAGCTTAACAGCACAATAACAGAGCCTCTTACAATGGCAGAATGTGATGCTATGAAAGAGAAGCTTAACGCAAAGTCCGCAATAAGAGTACTCGATTGATGGTCCGTGTCAGAGTCCCTGCCTCAAGTGCAAATATGGGTGCAGGATTTGATACACTCGGAATAGCACTTAACCTATACTCCGTTCTGGAGGTTTCAGAGATAGAAAGCGGACTTGAAATCATAACCCATACAAGCGGAGGAACGGCACACAGTGACGAAAAAAATCTCGTTTACCGTGCAATGAAGCGTGTGTTTGACGAGGTGGATTACCAACCTTGCGGACTGTACATAAAGCAGGAAAGTAAAATCCCGATGACGCGTGGACTTGGCTCATCAAGTGCGTGCATTGTAGGCGGAATGCTCGGTGCAAACGTACTATCCGGCAGAAAACTTTCGTATAATGAGATTTTAAATCTTGCAACAGATATGGAAGGGCATCCTGATAACGTAGGCCCTGCACTTTACGGCGGGCTGTGCATATCTGCAAAGGTAGGGAAAAGAACAGTTGTAAAAAGCACAAAGCTCTGCAACAATCTTAAGTTTGCTGTTATGATTCCCGACTTTTTTGTGGCAACACGCAAATCCCGCGGTGCATTGCCGGACTTTGTGGCGATGCAGGATGCTACAGCGAACATATCCTCGGCACTTATGCTTTATTACTCACTTGTTTCGGGCGATTTTTCGGAATTGCGTTACGGAGTGCGTGATATGTTGCATCAGCCGTACAGAAAACGGTATGTTGACGGGTTTGATGATATAGTTAAAAAGACATATGAGACCGGCTCGCTTGCTACGTATCTGAGTGGCTCCGGACCTACAATTATGTCAGTTATAGATGGCGACAGTACAGACTTTTCACAAAATATGGAAAAGTTTTTCCGTGACAACTCACATAAATGGAGATGTATGATTTTAGAATGTGACAATGTCGGCTCGGTCGTATCAGAACACAAAGTAAATTAAAGCAGCCCTTGCTGCAGAAAGGATATATAAATATGGCACTTATTGTCCAGAAATTCGGTGGTTCATCAGTAAGAGACGCCGAAAGAGTAATGAACGTTGCAAGACGTATAACAGACACCTACAGAGCCGGCAACAATGTAGTAGTTGTTGTATCAGCTCAGGGTGACACAACAGACGATTTAATAGAAAAGGCAAAGGAGATTAACCCCAACGCATCAAAGCGTGAGATGGATATGCTTCTTGCTACAGGAGAGCAGATTTCAATCTCACTGCTCGCAATGGCAATCGAAAAGCTTGGTTGTCCGGTAGTATCACTCACCGGCTGGCAGGCAGGAATGAAGACAGACACAAAATACAGTGCTGCCCGTATAAAGACAATCGACACAGAGCGACTTTCAATGGAGCTTGATAACCGCAGAATAGTAATCGTTGCAGGCTTCCAGGGCATCAATAAGTATGACGATATAACAACCTTGGGCAGAGGCGGATCTGACACATCAGCAGTCGCACTTGCGGCGGCACTCCGTGCAGATTTGTGTGAGATATACACAGACGTTGACGGTGTATATACAACAGACCCGAGAATCTGCGAGGATGCATATAAGCTTGATGAAATTTCATATGATGAAATGCTTGAGCTTGCATCACTCGGAGCAAACGTACTCCACAACAGAAGTGTGGAAATGGCAAAGAAATACAATGTAAAAATGTCGGTTCGCTCAAGTCTTAACAATAATGAGGGAACATATGTGAAGGAGGAATCCCAGGTGGAAAAAATGGTTGTAAGAGGCGTAACAAGAGATAATGATTGCGCAAGAGTAGCTCTTTGCGGTGTAGAGGATGCACCGGGTAAGGCATTCCAGGTATTTGAAATGATTGCAAAGGCAGGTATAAGTGTTGACCTTATACTCCAGTCAATCGGTGACGGTCAGTCAAAGGACATAAGCTTCACAGTTGCAGAGGGTGACCTTGATGCTGTCATAGCACTTCTTGAGGAGAACAAGACAATCATAAAGGCACGTGAAATCAAGTCAACAAAAGATGTTTCAAAGGTTTCAATCGTTGGTGCAGGTATGGTAAACAACACAGGCGTTGCTGCAAAGATGTTTGAGGCACTTTCTGAGGCACACATCAACATCAAGATGATAGCAACATCAGAAATCAAGATTTCAGTGCTTGTTAAGCAGAAGGATGCTGAAGCTGCAGTTGTGGCAATTCACGACAAGTTCTTGAGCAAATAACCAAATGAAATCAAGGGGGCGGAATAAACGCCCCTTTTCGTGCTTTATTACATAGAAAGGGAGATGTGCAATGGAGGACATAATCTTTGGCAGAGGTCCTGTTATGGAAGCATTGAAAAACTCGCACCCGATAGATAAAATTATAATTAAAAGCGGTGCATACGCCAATTCGCTCATACCCGTTATAAATGAGGCGAAAAAGAAAGGCATTGTTATCCAGCAGGCAGATTCGGCACGTCTTGACCGTATGGCAGGTGGTGAGAACCATCAGGGCGTGGTAGCAATGGTCAGTGCGTACAGTTATGTATCGGTGAATGATATATTGAAAAAAGCGGAAGAAAAGGGTGAGAGCCCGTTCGTTATAATCTGTGACAAGATAACCGATCCGCATAATCTCGGTGCAATAATAAGAACGGCAAACTGTGTCGGTGCACACGGCGTTATAATCCCCAAACACGAGAGTGCAGGTGTAAACAGTGTTGTTATGAAAACATCTGCGGGTGCACTCGAATATACACCCGTTGCAAAGGTTACAAATCTTGCCTCGACAATAGACGAGCTTAAAGACAACGGCTTCTGGGTAACTGCCGCTGATATGGACGGCAGCAGTATGTACGATATTGACCTTAAAGGCAAAATTGCTCTCGTTATAGGTAGTGAAGGCAAAGGTGTGAGCCGTCTTGTGCGTGAGAAGTGCGATTTTATTGCATCTATCCCGATGCACGGAGATATAAATTCGTTAAATGCATCAGTAGCAGCGGCAGTACTGATGTATGAGGCATTAAGACAAAGAAATCTATAAAAAACTCACCGATGAATACTTGCTCCGAATGCTCGCTCTTATGGAAATGCATTCTTCGCAAGCATTCACTGGCAAGTTTAAAGCATAGAAAGGATAAATAAAAATGAAAGCAATAGTTACTGTAGTAGGTAAGGATAAAAAAGGAATAATTGCAAGAGTAAGCAATATTCTGTTTGAAAGCAGTGTAAATATAATCGACATATCTCAGACAATTATGCAGGATATGTTCACAATGATAATGATGGTTGAATTCGACTCAAATGAAGTATCAGTCGGCGATATAGATGACAAGCTTGCAGTTGCGGCAGATGAAATGGGACTATCCATCCATGTTCAGAGGGAAGAGATATTTTCCTCAATGCACAGAATCTAAAAAGTCTGAATAAATCACCCATATAGCACTTATACGCTCACTCGCATAGAATACTATAGCATCGCTTGCGTATAAGCACTCTCTGAACAATTTATTCAAACTTTTGTTGCACTATTTGAAAGATGAAAGGAACAAGGAAAAATGATAAACCCATTTGAAATTATTGAAACCATCAATATGATTGACAATGAGAACCTTGACATACGTACAATTACTATGGGTATCTCGTTAAAATCATGTGCAGGCCCTGACATTGATAAGGTATGTGAGAATGTCTACAACAAGATAACAACCTATGCAAAGGACCTCGTAAAAACGGGCGAGGATATTGAAAAGCAGTTCGGCATCCCGATTATCAATAAACGTATATCAGTAACTCCGGTTGCGACACTTGTTGATGCTTTAGATAATCCGACAATTGAAAAAAGTATCAAAATAGCAAAAACTCTTGACAGAGCGGCAAAGGCTGTCGGCGTAAACTTCATCGGCGGCTACAGTGCACTTGTACATAAGGGCTTTACAAACGGTGAAAGAGTGCTTATCGAATCAATCCCCGAAGCACTTGCACAGACTGACATTGTATGCTCAAGTGTAAATATCGGCTCAACACGTGCAGGTATCAATATGGATGCCGTTAAACGTATGGGCGAGATAGTAAAGGAAGCGGCAGAACTTACAAAGGATACGCACGGATTTGCGTGTGCAAAGCTTGTTGTGTTCTGTAACGCCGTTGAGGACAATCCGTTTATGGCAGGCGCATTTCTTGGCGAGGGCGAGGGCGAATGCGTTATAAACGTCGGTGTTTCGGGCCCGGGCGTTGTAAAGTGTGCACTTGAAAAGGTAAAGGGCAAGGACTTCGGTATAGTTGCAGAAACAGTTAAAAAGACAGCATTTAAGATAACAAGAATGGGACAGCTTGTTGCACAGGAGGCATCAAAGCGGCTTGGTGTTCCGTTCGGTATAGTTGATTTATCGCTTGCTCCGACTCCGGCAGTGGGCGACAGTGTTGCATATATCCTTGAGGAAATGGGGCTGGAAAAGTGCGGTACTCACGGCACAACAGCAGCCTTGGCACTCTTAAATGACGCAGTTAAAAAGGGTGGCGTAATGGCATCAGGCTATGTTGGCGGACTCTCAGGTGCGTTTATACCCGTAAGTGAGGATGCAGGTATGATTGCTGCGGCAGAATGTGGAGCACTCTCACTTGAAAAGCTTGAGGCAATGACCTGCGTATGTTCTGTTGGTCTTGATATGATTGCAGTACCGGGTGACACAACAGCCGCAACAATCTCTGCAATAATAGCAGACGAGGCGGCAATCGGTATGATTAACCAGAAAACGACAGCAGTACGTATAATTCCGGCACCCGGACTTAAAGAGGGTGACAGTGTGGAATTCGGCGGACTTTTAGGAACAGGTCCGGTTATGAGCATAAAACCGTATTCAAGTGAGGAGTTTATAGCACGAGGCGGAAGAATCCCGGCACCGATTAACAGTCTTAAGAACTAAAAAACACTTGCAAAACAGCATAATCTATAGTATAATGAAATAAATACTACAAAAAAACACGAAAGGAGAAACAATCGTGTATTGCAAAAACTGTGGCAAGGAATTGCCGGATAATGCGCGTTTCTGCGATAAATGCAACGTGTCAGTCCGCAAAAAAGAAGGCAAGATGGACATGATAGAAGAGCTTAAAGAAGAACGTCTGGCACGGCAGAAGGCACATGAAATAGAAGCAAGACTAAAAAAAATAAAGAAAGTAAAAAGAAAACGCTACAGAGCAGTAGCACTTATAATTCTTGGCGTTGTAGCCGTATGGGGTGCGATTGTAGGACTTTCGTTCTGGAACAACTACAAGGATTCAACCTTGCGTGATGCACAGCCTGAACTCAAAGAGACAGAGGCACCGGAAGCAACACCTGCTTCGACCGGTGCGGCAGATGATGGTGATTACGCATCCATAATAGTTGACGGAGTAGAGATTACATATCCTGCAATATTCAGCGATTCAGAGGTGGAGGATGCAGATTGTGTGGCAAGCTTCTCTGATGAGGACGGCAAGGCAAGACTTATAATAGACAGCAAGGAAGCTACACAGACACCGAATGAGCTTATGGATGAGTATTACAGAAGCGTTCTTAATGCCAAATCGGAAGAGTCCTCGGCAACCGATGCCGGATATACCATAACTCTCACTGCAGGCACAAAAATACATCACAAAAAATGTCTCATAAAAGATGGCAATGCAATTTCGTATGAGATTATTTATCCAAAAGACTCTGCAGGAGAATATGAAAAGTACATAGAGTATATGGACGAAAAATTCACAGTTTCATAATGAGTACCGATAAAAGTACCGAAACAGCAGAAACTGCGAGATACAAAAGAAAAGAACTTTTTTTGCGGACAGGGCGTTTTATGCCCTGTCCGTTTTTGAGCTTCATATTATCAAGATAGGCGTTGACTATGCGTTCCGCTTCAATAACCGCTTTGGTTTCGAGCTTCGGGTTATAGTCACGCATAACGATTATTGCCTGATGCACGTACGGCGAGGCAAGATTTTCAAGTATTACGACCTTTTTTGTTAAATCTTTCACTGCAATTCCTCATTTCAAAGTTATTATACGGGAATTATTTACAGTTCAAGGTAATTTTATACATCAAAGCTCTGCTATTACTTCCGTTTCAAGTAAAACATCCTTGGGCAGACGTGCTACCTCAACACACGAACGTGCAGGATACGGCTCTGTGAAATATTCGGCATAGATTTCGTTTATTTTGGCGAAATCGTTCATATCCTTTATAAACACACTTGTTTTTATGACATTGTCAATGCTTGTTCCTGCGGCATCAAGCAGGTTTTTGATATTCTTAAACACCTGATGTGCCTGTGCCTCAACGCCTTCGGGGATTTCTCCGGTTTCGGGGTTAATGGGAATCTGTCCTGAGCAGTAAACGGTATTGCCTGACACGATTGCCTGTGAATACGGGCCTATTGCTGCAGGTGCTTTGTCTGTTTTAATTTGTTTCATTTTAAATCACTCTCCTTTTGCATATATTATACAGTAAAATCCCTAATAAATCAAGACTTTTTAACTGTTATAGGTATTGACAAAGAGGCAAAAGTATTGTAAAATTAAAGTATTATATAATAAGGTAGGTATAACTATGAACCATCATAAATATAAAAGAATGTACACACCCGTTCCGATAACAAACCGTGAATGGTGTGATAAAGTAATAGAAAAAGCACCGATATGGTGTAGTGTTGACTTGCGTGACGGAAACCAGGCTTTGTATTCACCGATGACAACAGATGAAAAGCTTGAATTCTTTGATTACCTTGTAAAGCTTGGCTTCAAGGAAATTGAGGTAGGCTTCCCGGCGGCATCCGGTACAGAGTTTGAGTTTGTACGCCGTCTTATTGATGAGAACAGAATACCTGACGATGTTTCAATCCAGGTTCTTACTCAGGCAAGAGAGCACATAATCGAAAAAACAATCGAAGCATTGGATGGTGCAAAGAACGCAATCGTTCATCTTTACAACTCAACCTCAACACTTCAGAGAGAGGTAGTGTTTAAAAAGGGCAAGGAAGAAATCAAACAGCTTGCGATTGAGGGTGCAAAGCTTGTAAAGACTCTTGTTGATGCAAAGCTTGAGGGAAATATCAGATTTGAATATTCACCCGAAAGCTTTACGTGTACAGAGCCGGATTACGCAGTTGAGGTAGTAAACGCAGTAAACGAAATATTCTGCCCGACACCGGACAGAAAGGTGATAATAAACCTGCCGTCTACTATCGAGGTTGCAACTGCTAATGTATATGCAGACCAGATTGAGTATATGTGTAAAAACCTCAATAACCGTGAAAACCTTATCATCAGTGTTCACGCACACAATGACCGTGGCACAGGCGTTGCATCATCAGAGCTTGCAATGCTTGCAGGTGCAGACCGTGTCGAGGGTACGCTTTTTGGCAACGGCGAAAGAACAGGTAATGCGGACATTGTGACAATCGCACTGAATATGTTCGCACAGGGTGTTGACCCCAAGCTTGATTTAAGTAACATAGATGAGGCTATTGCAGTATTTGAGAAGTTTAACAAGATGCCTATTCACTCACGTCATCCGTATGCAGGCGATATGGCATATGTTGCATTTTCAGGCAGTCATCAGGATGCTATCAAAAAGAGCTTTGATATGTTCGACGAGCATCCCGATAACAAGTGGGCAAACCCGTATCTTACAATCGACCCGGCAGATATCGGCAGAAAGTACGAGCCGATTATGATAAACAGCCAGTCGGGTAAGGGCGGCGTAAGCTATGTAATGGAAAAGAAATACGGTTATACATTGCCAAAGGCAATGCTTACAGAGTTTGCATCACTCATTAACGATTTGTCAGACGAAAAGCACACAGTGCTTGATAATGAGGAAATCCATCAGGCATTCAAGGATACATATACAAATCTCAAAACACCATTGGTATCGCATTCATATTCAGCACAGAACGACGACCAGACAACGGTCGTAACTGCAACTATCGAGTATGACGGCAAGACATCGCTCGTAACAGGTACAGGTAACGGTCCGCTTGATGCATTGTGTATCGGTTTGAGAAAGCTCTTAGGTATCGACTTTGAAATATGTGCATATACCGAGCACGCACTTGAGAGAAAATCATCATCAAAGGCGGCAACATATATTGCAATCAAGGACAACGACGACCATGAACGTGTATTCTGGGGCGTTGGTGTTCACGAAAACATATCAACAGCATCAATTTATGCACTGATAAGTGCAGTAAACCGTATGCTTATTGAGGAAGTGTAAATTTCCCTATCTCGCATGCTTTTCTCGCCTTATGTACGAAGAGTACACGGCGGCTTGAAAAGCACACAATCTAAGAAAATTTACATCTTCCTTACTTGAATAAAAAGGAGGTAATCCTTATGAAAAAACAATACATAATTCCGGAGATGACTGTACGGGATTTCGGCACAGAAGAAGTTCTTACAGTTTCGTCTGCTACCGAAAAGGCGTTGCGTTCGGGTGAATTAAAGGTCAACGGAAAATCGCTTGATGTAAACTCAAATATATTTTCTATAGAATTTTGAGGTGGATGTTATGTTTAAAAAGATTCTGATTCTTACGGCGGCAGTGTTCACTGCCGTCTCAATGTATGCGTCGGCTGAGAGTTATCCGGTTGCCGAGCTTGTCAAAAATCCTGATATTGACGGAGTGGAAATCCCGCAAGTATCGGATTTTCTCGATATAGACGCATATACTCCGGCATTGTTTGTTACGGCACAGAATCCGTCGGCAACCTCTGCCCAAAAAGCAACTCTGAGCGGTGAGGTTGACGGTGGTAAGATTTCTGATGATGGCGGATACGTGGAATATGACAACGGCGAAACCGCATCTGTGTATACACTTACAATCAATCCCGGTGATTATACTATAGACGGATTTTGCGTTTCTTGTACATATGAAAACGAGAGTATGATAAAGGACTTTAATTTACCGTCGATAACAGGCGGTGAAGCAGAGGTTAATATTATCGTAAACCGCCCTGATGCAGTTATAAAGCTCGGCACACTTAAATCAAACGGAAAAGATGCCTTTAACGGTGCAGGTGTTCCGTATGCATTCGAGATTGTTGAGGGTAATGCATCAGACTGGCGTGTGTCGGAGGACGGGCATACTATAGAGGAATATATAGGTGAGGATGTTGACACGCTTGTTATTCCGAATATGCTGGACGGAAAAATCATTCTCTCTGTTCAGAACGAAGCACTGATTGATGAGGGTAAAGTCGGTACACTGTTTGGTGAATACAGTCCGGAAACCGGAATTGATGTACCGGCAAAATCTGTTGAGATTTCAGACGGAATACAAATACTCGGAACTTTCCTGTTTTATCAGTGTGGTGAGCTAACAGGCGATATAGATATACCGTATACGGTAAGGGCAATAGGTCCTTATGCGTTTGCAGGCTGTGCAGGACTTACAGGTAATCTTGACCTTTCAAATTGTTCGGCACTTTATCCGTACACATTTGCAGGCTGCAAGGGTATATCGGGAACACTGACATTACCGGAGGTTTCATCAATACCGAGGGGAATATTCCTTGATTGTCCGTTGTCGGGCGAGCTTGAAATTCCGGAGGGAGTAGTAAGTATAGGCGAATATGCTTTTGCAATGAACGACTCATTGAAGGACGGCTTTTCGTCGCTTGTGTTACCGTCAACCTTAAAAGCAATAGGTGCTGTTGCATTCCAGCACAGAGACGGTATTAAAAACGAGCTTGTATTGCCTGACGGTTTGCAGTATATAGGTGACTTTGCATTTAACCACTGCACAGATTTTACAAATACATCCGTAACAATTCCTGCCACTGTAAAAACAATAGGCGGTGACCTCGCAATTGCACAGGGCGAGGGCGAGAAAAATACGGGCTATGGCGGTCACATTTTCTATGACGCATTTTATAACAGCACAGAGTTTAAAGTGAACGGCAACGGAGTATTTTGTGCAAACGACGGTGTGCTTATGACATCGGACGGAAAGAGACTTTTAACATATCCTATGGCAAAGGAAGATGTGAGCTATGTAATCCCAGAGGGTATTACACAGATTGACGAGATGGCATTCGGCAGAACAAAGGTGAAGTCAGTAACATTGCCCGACAGCTTCATATTCAGCACAACCGTGCCGGAGAACATCATAAACAAAGAGGGCAATAACTTTGCTGTTGCTATGTATATTTATAATAACTGTGCAGAGGTACTGACAAAGGAAACAAACCCGAACTATAAATCAATTGACGGCATTGTATATTCAAAGGACGGAAGAGAACTGTGGTATGTGCCGACAATGCACGGTGCAGTAACAGTTGCAGACGGCTGTACAACCATAAAGAACGGTGCGTTCTTCTGCAGTGGCAGTGCAACATATACGAAATGGGGAACGGTAACAATTCCTGCATCTGTTACTGTAATTGAAGAAAATGCACTTAAACATCTTAACGGTAGCGGTGCAACACTTGTTGTTGACAGTGAAAACAAGGTATATACCGTATCAAATGGAAAAGTCGTAAAAAAATAAGAGTTTGCCTTCGGGCAAACTCTTATTTTTATCAGAAACTGTCGTAGAACACTACCTCGTCCATAGGACGGAATTCGGAATGCATTGCAATAGGTGCAGCATCCTCGTGCGGATAACCCATAACAAGAAGTGCCACCGGCTCAAAGTTATCGGGGATATTGTAAGCTTCACGCATTGCAAACGGGTCAAAGTGCATCACCCAGCACGAGCCTACGCCAAGTGTGTGAGCCTTTAGCATCATATGCGTTGTAACGATTGATGCATCAACGGCAGCAGACAATGCCCCGTCATATTTGCGTACCCAGCTTTCTTCCTTATTATAGCATACAAGCATTGCAGTGGGTGCATCAAAATGACACTTGGTGCAATCCTTAAGCTTATTTATGCTTTCGTCAGTGTTAAGCACCAGAATTCTTTGAGGCTGAAAATTACAGCCGGTTGGGGCGAGATGCCCTGCCTTTAGTATTTCGTCAATAACACTCTGTTCGAGATGCTTGTTCTCGAATTTCCTTACCGAATATCTTTCGGCTATTACCTTATCAAAATCCATTTTATTTCTCCTGTAATTTATAATACCTTAATTATACCATAAAAAGATTGAAGAGTCAATTTAATATTCGTTCATACAATTCATTAATCGTTCATACAATTCATTAAGTTTATGATATTCTTTTGTTGATGTGAATTAAGCTTATTAAATGCTGATAATACTTCTTTTTGTGATTCGGTAAGAACTACAGGAGAATTGTCAAAAGCAAAAAATTCCGATAGTGTTATATTAAAAGCCCTGCATATATTCATTAAAGAGGGTACGGTGGGTGTAATACCTTTGCTGAACCAAGATGAAATTGTAGTTTGTGCAATACCCGATTCTTCGGACAGACGGTATTCTGTCCAGTTTCGTTCGAGCCGTAGCTCCAAAATCCTGTCTAAAACGTTCATTATAATCCTCCATTTAAAATAGTAAGTTTTATAGTTATATTTTATACGATTAAGTATTGACTTTTAATAATTATTATAGTATAATAGTTACTAAAATAATCAGCAAAGCTGTTTAGAAGGAGGACAATATGAAAAAAACATTTAAAAAAGCTATAAGCTTAATCTTAACCTTTGCAATGTGTATGGTTTTTGTACCAAATAAATTTACGGTTACAACACATGCGGCAGCTATTTCAGCGACAGAAATGGCAAGAAAATTTAATGAATTAAAGGCAAAGTATCCGGAAGGAAGTTACTGGAATGGCAGCTATAAGGTCAACGGAGCAGAAATGTCATGGGAATGTATGGGCTGGGCAGAAACAGTTTGTGACTATTTGTTTAATGAAAATCCGAGAAACTGGGTTAAACAGACGAATTTTGCCAATTTGTGTGTAGGAGACCATGTTCGTATCAATAATAACGGACATTCTATAGTAATAACCAATATAGTGGGAGATACGGTTTATTATGCAGATTGCAATGCCGGATACGATGGCAGGGTTCACTGGAATAAAACTATGACAATGTCGCAACTGAAAGCAAAAACAACGTGGTTTAAATCTCAACCAAATAACTGGGTAAGAACTCTGAACGGTACATCAACATCGACACCTCAACAGAGTGCTGCACAGCCCTCAAGCATAAACGAAGGAATATATAACCTTCAATGCGTAGAGGGTGGCAGGTATATGAATGTATATGCAGGGAATGACTGGGACGGAGTAAACGTATGCGTATGGGATAAGGACGGTTCACGTGAGCAGAATATGAAGATTGTTCATCGTGGCGGAAATAAGTACGCTTTTTATCCGCAGTCATCAAACGGTCGTGTAATTGATGCTAACCGTGGAAGTTCTTACAGTAATCCCCTTAAAGCAGGTAACAACATAGATTTATGGCAGACAAATGATACTCCTGCACAGGAATGGTATTTAATAGACCGTGGAGGCGGTAAGTACAGTATAGAACTTGCGGCAGCAAGAGGACTTGTTATAAGCTGTGACAATCCGTGGGCAAATAACGGAAATTGTAGCTTGCAGGCCTATAACGGCTCAAATAATCAGCATTGGTATTTAAAACGCACAGACGGTGGTTCAACGGTTGCATCGACACCAAAGCCGACTGTGGCACCTACGCCGAAACCGACGGCGACACCTGTACCGACCCCAAAGCCGACTGTAGCACCCACGCCTGTGCCGACGGCAACAGCGACACCTGTACCTACTGTAGTACCTACTGCCACTCCGGCTATAACTCCGGAACCGACAGTAGCTCCGACTCCTCAGCCGACAGTGGAGCCTGAAAAAGAAGTTAGGGAATTTATTCTTACAATCGGAAGCAAGTATGCTATAGTTTACGGTGAGGTTAAAGCTAATGATGTAGCACCGATTATAAGAAATGAAAGAACAATGTTTCCCGCAAGATTTGTTGCAGAAAATCTTGGTGCAACAGTTTCGTGGAATCAGAGTGAGCAGCAGGTTATAATTACAAAGGGCGATATAAAAATAGTTCTTACAATAGGATTGCCATATGCCATTGTAAATGGGGAGTACGAGAAAATTGACTGTGCACCGTTTATTGAAAATGAGCGTACATATACACCGGTAAGACTGATTGCAGAAAGTCTTGGTGCAAAAGTTGACTGGGATGGTTCAACGCAGAGTGTAATTATTACGAGATAAATGAAAGGAAAAAGCATTATGATAAAGAAAATAGGACTTCTGATTCTTGTTGTAATTATGCTTGTATCTATGCTAGGATGCAGTTTTTCAAAACAAAAAAGACTTATTGGAACATGGGTATCACCGTATGCCGACAATCAGAAACTTGAAATACGTACAGAAGAATTGCGATTCAATTACAGAAGATTTGATTATGTTGTAAAAGGCAACAAACTGTATCTTGAGGAAACGTTTCCCAACAAATCTCTTATTGGGGAAATGCCATTCAAGTTGAGTGGCGATACCCTGACTATTGATCTTGGAGAAACTTTCAGTGGGTTTTTCTACGGTTGTAGCGGTAAAGTGAAACTCCAAAGACAAGAATAGTATTTTATAAAAGTGTATTAGGAGGAAATATGTATTGTAACAAATGTGGAAATCCCATAAATGCCGGAGCAAACTTTTGCCCTGCATGTGGAAAAAATATCGGAGTATCATACAATTCAAATCAAAAGAAGTTATTGGAATACTCAAAATATTTAATAGGTGCAACTCCACCGGTTCTTTTGATATTAAGGATGCTGATGCAGGAGGAACGGAGTGGTTTTGGATGGAGCAAATATACTTATCATACTGTACCTAGCAACTACAAAGTCATAATGATAGTGATTGCACTTGGGATGTTGGGTACTGCATTATATCTAAAAAGTAGGAGTGGTCTAAAAAGCAAAACTGTGTTTGTGTGTGGCATAATTGCAACATGGTTAAGCTTTTTGATAATCTTTGTGAACATTTAAAAGAAGAACTGCGGGAGCGTCACTCCCGCAGTTTTAGTTATGCTTTAAAACATTCTTTATCAGATTTTGTTACATATATAAGTCCTGCAACAGATACTATAATAAGTATCGCCGCAACGAGCTGTGATATACCGAGTATATCGGGGATAGCATAGAGAATGTAGCGTGTATCACGCATACCCTCAAGAATAAGTCTGCCTGCGGAATACCACAGGATATATCCGAAGAAAATCTGACCGTTCTTTTTCTTTTTATTTCGCAATATGCATAACAGTATCACACCGGCAAAGCTCCACATTGACTCGTAGAAAAACAACGGATGAACCGGTGCATTGCCGTTAATTGACATACCGAGGAAAAACTCCGTTGGTCTGCCAAAAACCTCACAGTTTGTAAAATTACCCCATCTGCCTATTGCCTGACCTAATAGCAGTCCTATACAAC
This sequence comes from Clostridia bacterium, assembly GCA_017415105.1. Lineage (GTDB taxonomy): Bacteria > Bacillota > Clostridia > UBA1381 > UBA1381 > Ornithomonoglobus. Next base: position 71,379 of record JAFQJD010000004.1, read on the forward strand.
AGACGTCAAACGTGTTTAAGATATTAAGCTTTTTAACCCTGCAGTATATAAAGGTAGATAAAACGGCCCCGATTATACCGCCGTATATGGCGATACCGCCCTCCCATATGCGGAAGATGCCCATCCAGTCGCCACGGAACTCATTAAGTGCAAACAATACATAATATATACGTGCACAAACTATACCCGAAACCATTCCCCAGAGTGCTATGTCAAGGACGTTGTCCTTTGATAAGCCTCGTTTTTCACTGTCGAGGGATACAATAAATATACCCATCAGAAAACCGAAAAGAATTATCAATGCATACCAGTAAACTTCCTTACCTCCGACAGAAAATGCTATCGGGGATATGTCCAGTGTTATACCGAGTTTCGGAAAAGCTATAATATTATTCATACTTATTCCTCATTTACAGATTTTTCATAGTCAGAGATATACGCTTTTTAGCCATATCCACATCAAGAATTTTAACCTCCACAGGGTCACCGACCGACAGTGCCTCTGACGGATGCTTGATGTACTTGTCGCATATCTGCGAAATATGCACAAGACCGTCCTGATGCACACCTATATCAATGAATGCACCAAAGTCGATGACGTTGCGGACAACGCCTGAAAGTACCATATCAGGCTTTAAGTCCTCCATTGAGAGTACGTCCTCACGCAGTGTAGGCTTGGGAAGCTCCTCTCGTGGGTCACGTCCCGGCTTTAAGAGTGCGTCGATAATGTCGTTAAGTGTTATATCGCCAATTCCAAGCTCCTCGGCAAGCTTTTTCTTGCCGTAATCGGATGCACGTCCGTTAAGGTCAGAAATTTTGTTCTCGGAAACATCCTCTTTGCTGTAGCCGAGGGTTTTAAGGAGTGCCATTGCGGCTTTGTAGCTTTCGGGGTGTACAGACGTGTTATCAAGGAAGTTATCGCCATCTGAAATCCTTAAAAAGCCTGCACACTGCTCGTATGCTTTTTTGCCAAGCTTCGGAACCTTTAATAACTCGCCACGGTTTTTGAACTTACCGTTTTCTTCGCGGTAAACTGTGATGTTCTTTGCAACGGTTTTATTAACACCTGAGATATATCCCAGAAGCGACGGCGATGCGGTGTTAAGGTCGATACCCACGCTGTTAACGCAGTCCTCAACAACGCCTGTAAGCTCTGTTGAAAGCTTTGTCGGGTTCATATCGTGCTGATATTGGCCTACGCCGATTGATTTCGGATCAATCTTAACAAGCTCTGCCAACGGGTCCTGCAAACGTCGTGCAATCGAAACTGCACTTCGGAGTGCAACGTCATACTCGGGGAATTCCGCTGCGGCAAGCTCTGATGCACTGTAGACACTTGCACCTGCTTCGTTTGTCATAACATAGTATATGCGTCGGTCTATGCCTTTAATGAGTTCAGAAATGAAAATTTCTGATTCCTTTGACGCTGTACCGTTACCGATTGATACTATATCTACATTGTTACGGATAAGCATATCCGTAAGAATTTTCTTTGCCTTGTCCTTGTCGTGGTTGGGGAGTGTGCAGTACACAACGCCTGTATCAAGAACTTTACCTGTTTCATTAACAACTGCAACCTTACAGCCTGTTCTGTATCCCGGGTCAAAACCCATAACGGTGTTGCCCTTAACCGGCGGCTGCATTAAAAGACCGTTGAGGTTTTTGCCGAAAACTTTAATTGAGCTGTCCTCTGCAAGCTCTGTTGCGGCATTTCTGATTTCTGTTGCAAGTGACGGTGCAATAAGCCGCTTATATGCATCGGCTGCTGCAAGCTCAACATACTTTGTTGAGGGGGCACTCATTTTCGGGGTTGTCTTGCGTATAAGCCAGCCGACCATACGTTCCTCATCAACCTCTATTTTAACTGATAAAAAGCCTTCCTTTTCGCCTCGGTTAACAGCAAGTATTCTGTGCGGTGCAAGCCCTGCAATTTTCTGTGAAAATTCATAGTAGTTGCTGTATACACTATCCTCGTCCTTTGCGGCTTTAGCTGTTAAAAGTCCGTTATCGTGTGTAAGCTGACGCAATTTCTTTCGGAACTCTGCGTTGTCGCTTATGTCCTCGGCTATTATATCCATTGCACCTGCGAGTGCATCTTCGATATTTGTTACGCCCTTTTCTTCATCAATATACTTTTCTGCTTCTTTTTCCGGATCAAAATCGTTATTCTGCTCAAAAATACCCTGTGCCAACGGCTCAAGTCCCTTTTCTTTAGCAACACTTGCACGTGTTTTACGCTTCGGACGGTACGGACGGTATATATCGTCAAGCTCTGAAACGGTTTTTGCGTTCTCTATAGCTTCACGAAGCTCGTCTGTGAGTTTGCCCTGCTCATCAATAAGACGGAGTATATCCTCACGTTTTTCCTCAAGTGAACGCAGTGCAAGCAACCGCTTATGGAACTCACGAAGCTCCGTATCATCCATTGCACCGTGTGCTTCTTTTCTGTAACGTGCGATGAACGGAACGGTGTTTCCGTCGTCAATGAGGGCTATTACATTTTCTGCCTGCCATTGTTTCAGGTTAAGTTCTTCACACAAAATTCTGACAAGTTTCAACTCTTTTTCTTCCATTGTACAAATCCTCCAAAAATCGGGTAACATAAATGATAATTTTGTAACCTGTCCGAAATATTTTTTGCAAAAAAGTGTATACAAAACGAAATATTTATGTTATAATTAACACATACACAATATATAGTGTATTTTTTTGTAACATAAAACAACATATGCCATTATTGTGTATGAAAATGTTACGATAATTATACCCTATTTTGTAACATTTTACAAGGGTAGTTGTCAAAATATAATAAACTTGAAAAAAACTTGAAAAATTTCAAAAAAACTATTGCGTTTTTCGGAGTTTTGGTGTACAATAGTAACTGATGGGAGCAAATGGGAGCGTTTGGGAGTAAAAATGTTCCGATGATGTTCCGGTGGGAGAGCTTTGTTTTGGTTCTCTCAATTATTCGTTTCTTAAAGTACATCAGACGAAGAAAGGCGGTGATATATATGGTAAGCTTCGTTGATGAATACGAGCGTCAGCTTGACGAACGAGGAAGAATAATCCTCCCCTCAAAGCTGCGTGAGGATATCTGCAATACTGTGTATATCACACAGTCAACATCGGAGCAGTGTCTGCACCTTTATACGGAGGAAGAATGGGAAAAGGTTGCCGAAAAGGTTAATCAGCTTCCTACAGCAACTGACCGTAATGCGGCAGCATTTGTAAGGCTGTTCTTCGGCAAAGCCACAGCCGTGGTTGTGGACAAGCAGGGAAGAATTCCCATCTCAAAGCGTTTGCTTGAGTTTGCAGAGCTTACAAAGGATGTAGTGCTTGTGGGTGCTAACACACGTCTTGAAATCTGGGACGCAAAGAAGTGGAACGATTATCAGGACGAGCTTTCAAGTGTTATGCTTGACGGTATTTTGAAGTATAATCTGAACATTTAAGAGGTAGAGTATGGAATTCAAGCATTATTCGGTACTTCTTAAAGAAAGTGTGGATTATCTCAATATTAACACCGACGGCATATATGCTGATGCAACACTTGGTGGCGGCGGTCATTCTTATGAGATATTGAGCCGTGGTGCAAAAAAGCTCATAGGTATCGACCAGGACAAAGAAGCTATTGCAGCAGCATCAAAGAGACTTAGTTGTTTTGGGGACAGGCTCATAACTGCAAACCGTAATTTCAGTGAAATAAAGAGTATTTTGGCTGATGTCGGGGTTGATAAGCTTGACGGTGCCGTTATGGATTTAGGTGTCAGCTCATATCAGCTTGACAATGCAGAACGCGGATTTTCATATATGCACGATGCACCGCTTGATATGCGTATGAACAGAGCAAATCCCAAAAGTGCATACGATGTTGTAAACGGCTATACGGAAAGTGAACTTACAAAGATATTCTATGAATACGGTGAGGAAAAGTGGTCAGCACGTATAGCAAAGTTTATTGTCGAAAGAAGAAATGAACAAGAGATAAAAACAACAGGAGAGCTTTCAGAAATCATAAAAGCGGCAATCCCGAAAGCCGCACGTGCCGATGGCGGTCATCCGGCAAAGCGTGTGTTTCAGGCAATACGGATTGAGGTCAACGGCGAGCTTGAGATTTTAAAGCAGGCAGTATGTGATTTTGTTGATGCCTTAAAGCCCGGTGGGGTATTAAGCATCATAACATTCCATTCACTTGAAGACAGAATAGTGAAAAAAACATTTCAGGAGCTTGCAAAAGGGTGTACATGCCCCAAAAGCTTTCCGGTATGTGTATGCAACAAGACGCCGGAGGTTAAGATTTTAACATCAAAACCGATACTTCCGTCCGAACGTGAGCTTGATGAAAATTCACGCTCAAAGAGTGCAAAATTAAGAGTAGTAGAGAAATTGTAATTGTATAAAGAAAGAGGAAAAAAGTGGGTTACGGTAATTTAGCATATAAATACGATTACGCTGAAGAAAAACGACAGGAACAACCAAAGAAAAGAGTTAAAAAACAGAATACCGCACCTGCAAGGGGTAAGAAAAAAGCCGTAGGTTTAAGCTATGCTTCAAAGGTGGCATCGGTGCTGATTGTCGCTGCTGCAGCAGTGTTTATGATAGTACAGTATGTGACGGTAAACGAAACACACACTGCACTTAATGCAGCGATTTCAGAATATGAATTTGAGGAATCGGTAACAGCACAGAAATCGTTCGAGCTTGAGCAGAGCATAGACCTTTCAAAGATAGAGACTGAAGCAACTTCACGTCTTGGTATGCGTCGTCCCGAAAAGCATCAGGTGGTATATGTGGATGTTAAAAAGAGCGACACTACTGTAAAAACTGCAAACGAGGTTGAGGGCTTCTCAAACAGATTTGCAGGTGTTATAAAGAACATAAAAGGACATATTATAGACTTTTTCAGCATATAATACAAGAGGGCGTAAGGATTTACATATAAAGGAATGATATAAATGGCTTTGCCGTCGTTAAACAGTATAAAAAAAAGAACAAAGACAATAGTTGTTATAACCCTTGTTGTGTTTCTTGCGGTTGTGGTAAGAATGGCATGGTGGCAGATTATTCATGGCCCGGAGCTTTATGAAACAGCAAAAAGCATGCAGACCTCCGACACGGTTGAACGTGCAAACAGAGGCAGAATTCTGGACAGAAACGGAATGGTGCTTGCAGAATCAGCATCGGTAAAAACACTTGTATGTAACCCGCAGGATGTGCGGACAAACGGTGACCTGAACAAATGTGTACAGGTCATTTCGCCAATTATAGGCATGAGTGAGGCAAAACTCAAAGCGTGCTTTGAGGAAAACTCGCAGTACAGAATAGTAAAAAAACGCCTGAGTGCAGAGGAAAGCCAGGCGATAGAAGCAATTATAAATCCGCAGTATGAAGATGACTCAACAAGGGAGGCAAAGGACCGTAACGAGGAAAAGAGAGAGCTTAAAAAAGCACTTTCGGGTATCTATTTTGAGAACGATTCAAAACGTTACTATCCTTATAACGTAGCCTCGCACGTGCTTGGATTTACCGGTTATGACAATAATGGTATCCAGGGTGTTGAGCTTATTTTTGATGATTATCTTTCGGGCGTTGACGGTGCGGTATCGCAGAACAGAAACGCAAGCGGAACAACAATTGAAGATCAGCAGGCGGAATATCTTAAAGCGGCGGAGCAGGGCTGTGATGTTGTTCTTACAATTGATGAGAACATCCAGCATTTCCTTGAAAAGCATCTTGAGGAAGCAGTTTTAAAGAACGAACTCAAAGAAGGTGCGGCAGGAATTGTTATGAACCCAAAAACTGGCGAAATTCTTGCCATTGCCACAAAACCGGACTTTGATGCGAATAACCCGTATGATATAACACAATTTCTTGAATATGCCGTTGAGTTTGAGGCAGACTACGGCGATGATGAAGAAGAAGTGACAGAGGGCGAAGAGCCTACACCGCGTCCCACAGAGGATCCCGAAAACTATTCAGACGAATTTATAGCACAGGCACGTTCAAAAATGTGGCGTGACAAGGCGGTGTCCGATACATATGAGCCGGGTTCTACGTTCAAGATAATAACAGCTGCAGCAGCTCTTGAGGAAGATATCGTGGACGAGAACTCAAACTTTTTCTGTGCAGGCTTCAAGCAGGTTGCCGACAGAAAAATTGAATGTGCAAACAACAACGGTCACGGTGCCCAGACATTTGCAGAGGGAGTTAAAAACTCCTGTAACCCCGTATTTATGGAGGTTGGTCTTGCAATGGGTGAGGACACGTTTATGAACTATTTTGAAGCATTCGGCTTCACATCAAAGACAGGCATAGAGCTTGGCGGTGAATCGACAGGTCTTTACTATGACAAAATGAACGAGGTTGACCTTGCAACATCATCATTCGGACAGGGCTTCCAGATAACCCCGCTTCAGATGATTACGGCAGTTTCGGCGGCTGTAAACGGCGGAGAGAGAATGCGGCCGACAATCATAAAAGAAATAAACAATGCCAGTGGCGTTGTCAAGACATACAGTCCGGAGGTTGTGAACAGGGTTATATCTGAAAAGACCTCGGAAAAGATGCGAGAGATGCTTGAAGCAGTTGTTGCAGACCAGAACGCAACAGGTAAAAACGCGTATGTCAAGGGCTACAGAATAGGCGGTAAGACGGGAACATCGGAGAAACAGCCGCGAGGCAGTGATAAGCGTATTGCATCATTTGTCGGTTTTGCTCCGGCAAACGACCCCGAGCTTGTATGTCTGATAATGCTTGATGAGCCACAGACTGCAAATAAATTCGGAGGAACAATTGCCGCGCCGGTATGTGCTGAAATTATAGCCGAGTCGCTTGACTATCTTGGTGTACAGAAACAGTATACAGACGGCGAGGAGCACGATAAGGAAGTAACTGTTCCGGAACTTCGTAACATACCGCTTGTATCAGCAAAGGCAAAAGCGGTAGAAGCAGGCTTTGACTATAGAGTAAGAGGTAACGGAGATACGGTTGTAGACCAGCTCCCCAAACCGCAGGAGGTTCTCAATGAGGACTCGATTATAATTCTGTATACTACAGAACGTGACGAGAACGATATGGCTGTCGTGCCTAACCTTAAAGGCTACAGTGTGCGTGATGCAAGGTATCTTCTTAATAATGCGGGACTTAACTTTGAGGTAGCAGGTGCCGGTCATAGTGAGGCGGGTAACGCCTACGCAACCTCACAGACCTTTGCTCCCGAAACAAAGGTATTGCCGGGTACTGTAATCGGCGTAAAATTCGGACAGCAAACAAACGATTAACGACAATAACGGAGGTGTCACAATGTTAGCGTGTGAGCTCTTTAAATCAGCATGTACTGATGAAATTAAAGATATAGATATAACATCTGTTGCATACGATTCACGCAAGGTCAAAGACGGAAGCGTCTTTATATGCATCAAAGGCTTTGAAACAGACGGACATAAATACGCAAAAAAGGCTGTGGAAAACGGTGCGTCTGTCATTGTGGCAGAAGACAAAATAGACGTTGATGTACCGGTGGTATACGTGAAAAACTCACGTCGTATGATGGCAGAGCTTTCGTGCACCTTTTATGGCAATCCGTCAGAGAAGTTTTCGTTGATAGGAATAACCGGCACAAACGGAAAAACAACCATAACATATCTTATAAAGAGTATACTTGAAGCTGCAGGTAAGCAGGTTGGAGTTATAGGCACAAACCAGAACATAATCGGTGACAAGGTGCTCTCTACAAAGAGCACAACTCCCACAACTCCCAACTCGCTTGAGCTTCAGCAGCTCTTTACCGAAATGGTGCATTACGGTGCGGACTACGTTGTAATGGAGGTTTCAAGTCACGCACTTGACCTTGACCGTGTCTACGGCTGTAATTTTGATGTGGGTGTATTCACAAATCTTACACGTGATCATCTCGATTTCCATAAGACAATGGAAAACTATCTCAATGCAAAGGCAAAGCTTTTCGGACTTTCTAAAAAAGGCGTTGTAAACTTTGATGATGATGGCGGAAAGAAAATCGTCCAAAAGGGTGAGTGCCCTGATATAATCAAAACCGGACTTAGTGACGGTTGTGATTTAAAAGCAGAAAATATAAAGATAACATCACGCGGAACACAGTTTGATATGGTCTATAACGGCAAAAGATATCCTGCATCAGTGAGAATTCCGGGCAAGTTCAGTGTTTATAATGCAATATGTGCAGCAGCTGCAGCCTTGCAGTCGGGTATTGATGTTGACACTGTAATAAAAGGCCTTGCAGCGGCAACGGGCGTTGTAGGACGTGTTGAGGTTGTCCCGACAGAAACTGATTACACCGTAATAATAGACTACGCTCATTCACCTGACGGACTGGAGAACATAATAAACTGTGTGAAAGAGTTTGCCGAGGGCAGAGTAATAACGATGTTTGGCTGTGGTGGCGACCGTGACAATACAAAACGACCGATAATGGGCGAAATCGCAGGCAGGCTTTCGGATTTCAGTATCATAACCTCGGACAATCCGAGAACGGAAGATCCTGACAGTATCATAGACCAGATTGAAGCCGGAATGAAAAAGACCTCCGGCGAATATATAAGAATAACCGACCGTCGCCATGCAATAGCACATGCATTGGATATGGCAAAGGCAGGCGATGTAATAATCCTTGCCGGCAAAGGTCAGGAAACATACCAGATAATCGGCAAAGAAAAGTTTGACTTTGACGAGCGTATTGAGGTATATAAGCATTTAAAGAAAAGCTAACGGATAAGGGCTGTACTACAGTGCAGCCCTTGTTCAAATAAAAGGGGAGATAATAAATGCAGACATTATCTGTATCAGATATCATAAAAGCAACAGACGGTGTACTTATAAGCGGTACGGTTGAATCTGAAATAAATTCAATAACCACCGATTCAAGAAAAGCTGAACATGGTGTGCTTTTTATACCCCTTAAGGGCGAAAATGCAGACGGACACGATTTCATAAAATCAGCACTTGATAACGGTTCGGTATCTCTTACTGAGCGTGATGAAACGTATATTGATGGTACGGTTATAAAGGTTAAAGATACACGCAAGGCTTTAGGTGATATTGCCCGTTACTATAAAATGAAATACCCCGTAAAATCGGTTGCAATAACAGGCAGTGTCGGTAAAACTACCACAAAAGACCTTGTATATTCAGTCATTGCACAGGGCTTTAAAACCCACAAGACACCGAACAATTTCAATAATGACATCGGTGTTCCTTTAACAATTTTCGGCATTGAGAGAGAGCACGAAGCGGCGGTTATTGAAATGGGTATGAACCATTTCGGTGAGATTTCATACCTTGCCGGTATTGCACGCCCCAACTGTGCAATTATATCAAATATCGGAATGTCGCATATTGAAAACCTCGGCTCACAGGAAGGCATATTCCGTGCAAAAATGGAAATGACAGAACAGTTTACAGAAAAGAACACTCTTTTTGTAAACGGTGATGATAAATTCTTACAGACCGTAAGCAATACGCCGTATAAGGTAGTTCGTTTCGGTCTGTCAGCGACAAATGACATATATGCAAAGGACATAGTAAATAACGGCCTTATGGGCACAGAATTTACAGTAGTTCATCCTGCCGGAGAGTTCCGGTGTGAGGTAAGACAGCCCGGTGAGCATAATATTTATAATGCACTTGCGGCAGTATGTGCCGGACTTCATTTCGGTCTTGATGAAACACAGATAGCTACAGGACTACGTGATTGTGAATACACTGCGTCACGGCTTGAAATCGCCGAGCATAAGGGAATGGAAATAATAAACGACTGTTACAATTCATCGCCCGACTCTGTGCGTGCCGCATTAAAGGTTATGCAGTACACTACAAAAACCCGCAGAGTTGCAATACTTGGTGATATACTTGAAATGGGTGAATACGCAAAGGATGCACATCTCGGACTTGGAAAATCCGCAAAAGAGCTTGGTATTGACCTGCTTGTTACGGCGGGCGAAAACGCAGGCTATATCGCAGAGGGTGCAAAAAACACAGGACTTTGTGATGTTTTGTCTTTTGCAACAACAGACGAGCTAAAGTCTAATATTTCAAAAATCGTTAAAAGCGGTGACTGTATTCTTGTCAAGGCATCGCACGGGATGGAATTTTTCAAAATAGCAGACGAAATCAAAGCAATATAAAATACATAAGCCGCACAGACGGCAGATGGGAGTTTAAAATGAAAGAATTTTTAGGAGCAACAGCATTATCGTTAGTTCTTGCATTTGCAATTACGGCGGTTTTAGGGCCGGTGTTTATAAACTGGCTGCACAAGCTTAAATATGGACAGGAAATCCGTGAGGAAGGCCCTCTATGGCATCAGAAAAAATCAGGTACACCCACAATGGGCGGAATAATGTTTATAACAGGCATTGGTGCATCGGTTATAATAAACCTCATTCTGACATCTGTAATGGGGAATATGAGTGCAACTGTGATAAAGGCACTTGTACTGTTCGTAATAGCTCTTGGCTTTGGTGCGATAGGCTTTGTTGACGATTACATAAAGGTAGTAAAAAAACGCAATCTCGGACTGACCGCAATTCAGAAATTCCTCCTTCAGCTTGCGTTCTCAGCGGCGTATGTGGTTATAATGTACTTTATGGGTATGCTTAAAACCACAGTAGTAATCCCGTTTATAAAATACGCAGTCGAGCTGCCTTTGTGGCTCTATATTCCGTTTGTGATGTTCGTTGTGGTAGGTACGGTAAACGCCGTAAACCTTACAGACGGTCTTGACGGACTTGCATCAAGTGTGACTGTTGTAACATCGCTGTTCTTTGCGGTATATGCATTTTTCTGTATGAGTGTGGCAGAGGCGGGCGTAAGCATATTTGCGATGGCAATAGCCGGCGGACTGTTAGGTTTTCTGATATTTAATAAATACCCCGCAAAGGTGTTTATGGGCGATACAGGTTCACTTTTCCTTGGCGGTGCGGTTGCACTTATGGCAGTTGATATGAATATGCATATCTATCTCATCATTGTCGGATTCGTGTATTTTGCAGAAACACTTTCCGTAATTCTACAGACAGGATACTTCAAATACACAAAGAAAAAATACGGCGAAGGCCGCAGAATATTCAAAATGACACCCATACATCATCACTTTGAGATGCTCGGCTGGAAGGAAACGAAAATAGTAAAGGTATTTTCAGCAGTTACATTTATTTTGTGTATAATTTCAATTTTTGCTTAAATTGTGAAAGGAGCCGCTTATGGCACAAACAAGAAACAGTGGCGGAACACGCCGTGTAAGAACGTCTGAACGTCCGCCTGTGCAAAAGGCATCAGGCAGAAGACCTGCACCCCAGCATAAAGCACCGCAAAAAAAACAAGCGGCACGCCCCGCATCAAAAGCTATTTCAAAGGCCGCAGGTGTGAAGGATAAATTTCTTAATATGGGCGAGATGGACTACACACTTCTGTTCCTTATAATTCTTGTCGTGGTTGTGGGACTTATTGTCCTGCTTTCAGCATCTGCCCCGTCAGGCAAACGTATTTATGACGACTCCTACTACTACTTCAAACGTCAGTTGTTTTTCGTAGTAGTCGGATTTGTCGGGATGATAATAATCTCAACACTTGAGCTTGAAAAATACATACAGTATGTACCCAAAGCCTTTATAGCATGCTTTATTATGCTTGTGCTTGTTCTTATTCCGGGAATAGGTATGGAGGTAAACGGTGCAAGACGTTGGTTCAACCTCGGCTTTATGCAGTTACAGCCATCGGAGTTTATGAAGCCTGTAATTGCGATGTATATAGCATATCTGGTACACATACAGTTAATTGATCTGCGTAAGCTGAAAAGCAATATGGCATGTGCGGGTATAGTTGGTGCGGTTGCACTGCTTCTTATGCTTGAAACTCACCTGAGCGGAACTCTGGTTATAGTTGGTATTGCGGTATGTGTTATGATTGCCGGCGGAACACCGATAAAGCCGTTGGCTCTGGGTATAGGCGTTGTTGCATTGATTTTTGTCATTTATCTGATGTTTGACGAAGTGCGAATGGCACGTGTTACGTCGCTGTTTGACCCGTTTGCTGACCCGCAGGGTACGGGATATCAGATTTCACAGAGTATATATGCCATAGGTTCGGGCAGGATTTTCGGGCTTGGTCTTGGCGAGAGTGTTCAGAAATACTCAAATCTGCCGGAGCCGTACAATGACTTTATATTCTCAATCGTATGTGAGGAGCTTGGCTTTGTGGGAGCAACAATAATTGTAATGTTGTTTGTAGCATTGTTTTTGCGTGCTATGCGTGTTGCTGTAAACGCACCTGATGCATGGTCATCGCTTGTGTGTGTAGGTATTGCATCACAGATAGGTATTCAGACGGTACTTAATATGGGAGTGGCAATATCACTTATCCCGAACACCGGTGTATCCCTTCCGTTCTTCAGCTACGGCGGTACGTCGGTTATGACGTTGCTTCTTGAAATGGGTATACTTCTTAACGTATCCCGACGTGCAGTAAAATAACAATCGACGAAAGGACATTTAATATGAGAGTAATATTTGCCGGTGGCGGTACCGGCGGACACATAAACCCTGCTATATCAATAGCAGACTATGCAAAATCGCAGGATAGCGAGCTTTGTGCATTGTTTATAGGCACACAGAGAGGTCTTGAGAGCAAGCTCGTCCCGAAGGCAGGATATGATATTAAATATATAGACATACAGGGCTTCAACCGTAAAAATCTGTTAAAGAATGTTTCTGTTATTGCAAAGCTTATAAAATCAAGAATGGACTGCAGAAAAATAATCCGTGAGTTTAAGCCGGACTGCGTTGTATGCACAGGCGGATACGTAAGCGGTCCTGTCATTATGGCAGCGGCAAAGGAGGGTGTTCCCTCACTCATTCACGAGCAGAACGTGTATCCGGGACTTACCGTAAAGGGCTCGGAGAAGTATGCCCACTACCTTGCTGTAAGCTTTGATGAAACAGTAAATCTTATGAGTGCAAAAGAAAAGTGCGTTGTTACGGGTAACCCGATACGTACACAGATACTTGACGCAAACAAAGAAGAAGCACGCAAAAAGCTTGGCATAGATAAGCCGTTCGTGCTTGTCTTCGGCGGAAGCCTCGGTGCACAGCGGATTAACGAAACTATGCTTCAGATTATACCGAGGCTTAAACAAAACGGAAATGTGAAGCTCCTTTTCGGAACAGGCGAGAGAAACTATGAGTCAATCCGCTCGGCTGTATCAAAGATGGGTATATCTGAGGATGACGAAAATATTGAGATAGTTCCGTATATAGACAATATGGCAGAGGTTATGTCGGCAGCAGATGTAGTTGTTGCACGTTCAGGTGCGATAACCGTTTCAGAGCTTGCCGCACTCGGCAAACCGTCGGTGCTTATCCCGTCACCGAATGTTGTGCGTAACCATCAGGAGCAGAACGCACGTGAATTTGAGAAAAACGGTGCGGCAGAGGTTATAACCGAAGCGGGGCTTACAGCGGATGTTCTCTATAAAAAGGTTACGGAATTGCTTGAGGATGAGACAAAGCTCAATGAAATGTCAGATAATCTTATAAAAATGGCAAAAACAGACGCATTGCCGAAGATTTATGAACTTATGATAAAAATGTCGGAGAAGTGATTTAAGTGAAAGGTGAAAAAATACTCGCATTTATTGCTGTTTGTCTTATAGCTATTGGTGTAATCGGTGCAAAAACTACGAAAGCACCGCAAGATAAGGCAGAGCCGACGGAAACTCCTGTTGTAACAGAAGCACCGTTACGCACGCTCACCATAACCGCGACCGGCGACTGCACGTTTGCAACGGACGTAAACGCGAGCCGTGAGCTTGGGTTTGTAAGCTATGCCGAGCGTTACGGCACTGACTGGTTCTTTGAAAATGTTCGTGATATATTCAGTGAGGATGACCTGACAATAGTCAATTTCGAGGGTACACTTTCAGACCGTGGTACACGTGAAATGAAGCAGTTTGCATTCCGTGGTGACCCCGAATATGTCAACGCATTGTCCGATTCAAGTGTAGAAGCGGCAAACCTTGCCAATAACCACAGTATGGACTACGGCGAGGTTTCGCTCATTGATACAAAGAAATACCTTGACGAAAACGGTATTCTTCACTGCCGTGGTGAAGAGGATGTTGCAATAGCAGAGATAAACGGAATAAAGGTCGGGCTTGTGGGTATAAACTACTTAAACGACGTTATGCGTACAGAGCTTGAGGATGCAATTAAGAAGGCAAAGGATATGGGTGCAGAGCTTGTAATTCTATCTATTCATTGGGGAGTTGAAAAGGCAACCGCACCAAATGAGGACCAGAAACAGGCAGCATATACTGCAATCGATTGCGGTGCGGACCTCGTAATTGGTACACACCCCCATGTGCTGCAGGGCTTTGAAAAGTACAAGGGCAGATATATCTGCTACAGCCTTGGTAATTTCTCGTTTGGCGGCAACAATGCACCGTCAGATATGGACACGGCAATTTTCAGACAGACCTTTACATTAAAGGGAGACGAGCTTCTTGATGATGACAATGTCGAGATAATCCCGTGCCGTATTTCAAGTGCTGACGGGTACAATAACTATCAGCCAACACCTGCAACCGGTGCAAAGCGTGACAGAATTATAGACAGGCTCACCACCTATACCGAAAACCTCGGCGGGCCGGAGTTGAACTTCAGATGATAAAGAGCAAGCAACTGCTTGCTTTTTTCTGTGTTTTTACTTGAAAAAATACGTGCAATGTGTTATACTGAATTCAAAGTAAACTTTAAATGCGAAAGGAATATCAGATATGAATGTTTTAGCAATAGGATGTCATCCTGACGACATCGAAATCAATTGTGCCGGCACACTGGCAAAATGCGTTAAAAGAGGCGATAATGTTACAGTATGCCACGTTTGTAACGGTAATCTGGGTCATGTTATAATTGAGCCCGATGAGCTGGCAGAAATCCGTAAGCAGGAAGCAATTAGTGCAGGAAAGCTTGCAGGCATCAAAGTTGTAACATGTGATATCGGAGACCTGATGGCATATGAATCAAGCAAGGAACAGAGAGATAAGGTCGTTGATATTATCCGTGAGGCACAGCCTGACTTCATTATCACTCATGCACCTAACGACTATATGCCCGACCACGTTGCAGTAAGCCGTCTTGTGTTTGATGCAGCATTTGCGGCAAGTGTTCCGCATTATGTATCGGGATGTATGACACCTTCTCAGGTCACACCCATTTTCTATATGGATAATCTTGGCGGAAACGAGTTTTTGCCGACAGAATATGTTGATATCACAGAGGAAATCGACCTTAAGCTTGAGATGCTTGAATGTCATGAGAGTCAGCTCAAGTGGATGCGTGAGCACGACAATATCGACTTTGCAGATATGGTAAAAACCATCTCAAAATACCGCGGATACCAGTGCGGAGCAACATATGCAGAAGCTTTTGCACAGTGTATGGTATATCCCAAACCGACAACAAAGAGGATGTTACCGTAAACCTGTTACTACAACAATTCAATTTACAAGTGAGGGCACATGAAAAAAGTTTTGAAAATACTCGAATTCGATAAAATCCTTGATAAAATGCAGGATTATACCGAATCCGAGCCGGTCAAAAAAAGAATAATGAAGCTTGAGCCGTTTTCTGACATAGAAAAGGCAAAAGAAGCACAGAAAGAGACTACCGAGGCGATGTCAACACTCTTAAAGCTTGGCAATATGCCCGTTAATCTCTCTGTTTGTGATGTCCGGAACAGTGTAAAACGTGCCGAGCAGGGCGGAATCCTGACACCGCACGAGTTTATTGATATTGCACGTGTATTATATGTTGCAAGACGTATGAAGTCGTATCTTTCAGAGATTTCAGAGGAATGTAGCGTTCTTGCCCAAAAACGTGAAAAACTGCTTACTGCCAAAGCCCTTGAGGATAAGATAAATGCGTGCATAGTATCTGAAAGCGAGATTGCAGACGATGCATCAGCGGAATTGTCTGCTATACGCCGTAAGATGAAAAATCTTAACGGCAAGATAAAAGAAACACTTAATTCTATGATACACAGTGCACATTATAAAAAGTTTCTGCAGGACCCGATCGTTACAATGCGTTCTGACAGATACGTTATCCCTGTGCGTGCGGAGTATAAATCGGAAGTTCCAGGAATTGTGCACGACACATCAGCTACAGGGCTCACGCTCTTTATCGAGCCGATGGGCGTTGTGAACTCAAATAACGAGATACGTGACCTTAAAAACAAGGAACAACGTGAGATAGAAAAAATACTTGCCGGGCTGTCGGTGTCAGTAACGGAGAACTCACACGAGATTTTTGTTGATGTAGTTGAGATTTTAGAGCTTGATTTCATATTCGCAAAGGGTAAACTTTCGCTTGATATGAACGCAACTGAGCCGGTTCTCAACAGCGATGGCATAATAAACTACAAACGTGCCAGACACCCCCTTATTGACAAGGACAAGGTTGTCGCAAACGATATATCGTTTGGTAAGGACACCGACACACTTGTGGTTACAGGTCCGAATACCGGAGGCAAAACCGTAACACTAAAAACAGTGGGACTTTTGTCTGTTATGGCAGCATCAGGACTGCACATCAGTGCAAGCGAGGGCTCGGATGCAGCAGTATTCTCAAAAATATATGCCGATATAGGCGATGAGCAGTCAATAGAGCAGAGCCTGTCAACGTTCTCGTCGCATATGGTTAATATAGTAAAAATTTTGAAGAATGTGGACAGTAACACCCTTGCTCTTTTTGACGAGCTTGGTGCAGGAACAGACCCGACAGAAGGTGCGGCACTTGCCATTGCCATACTTGAGCATTTAAGAGCAAAGGGCGTAAAAACGCTTGCCACCACGCATTACAGTGAGCTGAAAATCTTTGCACTGACAACCGACGGCGTTTTAAATGCATCGTGTGAGTTTGATGTTAAAACACTTCAACCGACATATAAGCTGTTAATAGGAGTACCGGGAAAATCAAACGCATTTGCAATTTCACGCAGGCTTGGTCTTGCGGAAAGTATAATAGACCGTGCAAATACCGTGTTGTCTGATGAGGATATACGCTTTGAGGACGTTATAGGCGACCTTGAACGCTCACGTGCCGAAGCAACACGTGATGCTGAGGAGAACGCAAGGCTTAAGCGGGTGCTAAAGGATTTGCGAAAAGAAATAGAGCGTGATAGAGAAAAGCTTAAAAAGAACAAGTCACGAATACTTGACGAGGCACACCGTGAGGCGAAAATAATCGTAATGGACGCAAAAAGCGAGGCAAACGAGATTATCCGTGACCTTGAAAAAATGCGTCAAAAGGGCATTAAATCGGGCAATATAGAGGACAAAAAGCAGAAGGTGCGTGACACACTCAAAAAGCGTGAGGACACACTTGACGAGAAAATGAAACGTGCCTCAAAGCCGAAAGAACGGTTTGTTGATCCGCCAAAGAACCTGAAGCCGGGCGAGAGTGTCAAAATTATCGACCTTGACCAGGAAGCGGTAGTTCTGAAAGTCCCCGATAAATCGGGCAATGTGCGTGTTGAGGCAGGTATTATCAAAATGGATGTGCATATCACAAACCTGCGAAGAATTGATACAACAGAGGCAGAAAAGGCGAAAGTTGCACAGTATATTCCGCCCGTCCGCACATTTGAGTCAAAGACAAAAAATGCAACAACCGAGCTTGATGTACGTGGTCAGTACCCCGAAGAAGCATGGGCAAATACGGAAAAATTCATTGACGACTGTTACCTCGCAGGAATTTCGCCGGTGCGGATTGTACACGGCAAGGGTACGGGCGTGTTAAAGAAGCATATCAGAGAAATGTTAAGGCGTCACAGATATGTTGTGTCGCACCGTCCCGGAATATTTGGCGAGGGCGAGGACGGTGTAACGGTTGTTGAACTGAAGTGAGGCAGAAATGGCAAAGAATAAAGTAGCCGTAACGAACGCAATGCGTATTTTAAAAGCGGCAAAGATAGATTTTAAAGAAGTAGAGTATGAGGCGGACGAGGTTGGCTCTGCGTTCGGAGAAAAGATTTCCGAGCTTACCGGAATATCGCCCGATATATCACTTAAAACTCTCGTTGCACGGGGTGACAAAACAGGAATTATGGTTGCGTGCATCCCCGTAAAAAGCGAGATAGATTTAAAAAAACTTGCAAAGGTATCGGGCAACAAAAAGGTCGAGATGATACACGTTAAGGAGCTTTTGGACCTTACGGGCTATATCCGTGGCGGAGTATCGCCGATTGGTATGAAAAAGCAATACCCGACATATGTGGAAGAAACAGCACAGACGTATGAGGAAATCGCAGTAAGCGGAGGCAGATGCGGTATAACGCTTTTAATGTCACCCGAAGATTTAAAAAAAGTAACAAACTGCGAATTTGCAGATTTAGTATAGGAGGAAACTATGAGTATTTTTAAGGCGGCAGATATACTATTGCCAAAGAATGTGGATTTTGCAAAATGGAGTGTGGTTGCGTGCGACCAGTATTCATCAGAGCCGGAGTATTGGAAAAAGGCGGCAGAACTTGCAGAGGGAAGCCCAAGCACATTAAACATCATTTACCCCGAAGCATATCTTTCGGAAGCTGACGGGGATAAGAGAATAGAAAAAATAAACCGCACAATGGAGCAGTATCTTGATGACGGTATATTTAACGAGTATAAAGATAGTCTCATATACGTAGAGAGAACACAGCAGAACGGCAAAACAAGATGTGGTATAGTAGGCTGTATTGACCTTGAAGCATACGACTATTCTGTTGGTTCGCAGTCACCTGTACGAGCAACAGAGGGGACAATAATCTCACGCATACCGCCAAGACAGAGAATCCGCCGTAATGCTCCGCTTGAGCTTCCGCATATCCTTATGCTTGCAGACGACAGAGAAAGAGAAATAATAGAAACACTTGCGGGGATTAAAGATAAGCTTGAGATTGTATATGATTTTGAACTTATGCAGGGTGGGGGACATATAAAAGGCTGGTTGCTTGATAGTGCAACAAAGGCGGATGTTCTTGCAAAGGTTGGGAAGCTTGAGTGCCCTGATGCGTTTGAGAAAAAGTATGGTGTAAAGGACAAAGGCGTTCTTGCAATCGCTGTAGGTGACGGCAATCACTCGCTTGCAACGGCTAAAGCCTGCTGGGAGGAAATTAAAAAGACACTCACGCCCGAGGGACAGAAAAACCATCCGGCACGGTTTGCGTTGGCAGAGCTTGAAAACCTGCACGATGATGCACTTGAATTTGAACCGATACACAGAGTAGTATTTGACGTTGATCCCGAAACTGTTATAAAGGCTATGTACGAATATTATCCGCAGATGACTGAAACTGACAACGGGGGACAGAAAATCGTAATTACATATCAGGGCACGGAAAAAGCTGTTTATATAACTGATGCACCTGCAAACCTTGCAGTCGGAACATTCCAGCAGTTTATGGATAAATATCTTTCAGAGAATAAAGGAGAGATTGACTATATCCATGGTGCAGATGTTGTGAGAAACCTTACAAAGCCCGAGAACACAATCGGATTTATATTCGATGCAATGGAAAAGAACGACTTGTTCACCACTGTTATAAAAGACGGTGCACTTCCAAGAAAGACTTTCTCAATGGGAGAGTCGTATGATAAGCGTTTTTACCTCGAATGCAAAAAAATTAAATAAGTCACTCAGCTGTGCATAAGTTCACCAATGAAAACAAGTTTTCTGGTGTCGATTGTCTTACACTTTTGTGCTTGATCACCTGACAACATTAATTTTTAACCTTTTACAGATGGTTGACGCTATGTGAATGAAGTTATATCAGGAATATATTTGTATGGAGAGATAGTATGAATTTGTATAGCAGATTAAATGAAATTGAAAAAAAATATCAGCTGAACCGAGAGTTAAAATTAAGGGTGATATGTGTGGACGGTGATGTGATTGAAGGATACTTTGACGGATATACAGATGCTTTAAACAATGAGCCGGAAATTACTCAATTAGAGTTGCGGTGCAATTTTGATTATTCCGGTATAGTGTGTATTTTCGAGACCAAAATCACATCTATCGAGGTGGTTGAGTAAAATAATAACCTGATAAATCAGCCTGTAAGTTACAGAATGGCGAATTTGAATGCGCGAAGTGACTATACCATGAAATCTGCTTAAAAAGATGAATATGTTAAAATAAAAGCTTATATCATGGTAAGTTCAGCAACTGAAGATATATTGGAGTGATTATATGTCAAATGTCGACACGTATAAGCTACGGAATTTTGATGAATTATTAGAAGCAGTGGAGACTGGTCTGGATGTTGAGTTTTTTATAGATGAGGTCAGGTACAATATATCATGGAGCGGAGGAAAGCCATTTATCTGCATCTGCCCGTATGGGGATGCCATATTTTTCGAAGATGCAAATGATTTGCTTTGTGAATATAAAGTTAACGGAACATCAATAAAAGAATTATGGAAAGATATAAATATCTATTCTATGTAATTCGATTTTTGGATTGGGTGTTTTATGATAATTAATAAAATTAAACAACGTTTGAGTGAAATGTGTACGCATATTCTGTTCAATTATAATGGAGTACAGTGCGGAATAGACCACATATCTCCAACACGTTTTGATATGTGGTATGGAGACAAAGTCTATGAAGCAAAAAACATTGAAAGTGTTATGAATGCAGCTATTTTCAATGGAAAAACATTAGGTGAAATAATCGGAAATGTTCATAATCTTGAATTATAGATTCATTGATGAAATAAATTCAATATATGCTTTTCGAACAGTATATAGGTTGTGAAGAATACTTTTGAGAAGTGCAGGTCTATATTGCAGAAAATTTGCATATCTTCTATCAGTAACAAAAAAGGAGAATGCTATGCAGTATATAACCCCGGCATTGATTATGCTTATAATAATAGCCGCCCTTTCAAGAAAAAGAGCGGTGTATAATGATTTTATTGACGGTGCGACAGACGGAATGAAGCTTTTAGGTGACATATTCCCACCGCTTGTTGCAATGCTTGTCGGTGCATCAATGCTAAAAGCCTCGGGTGCAATGGATATTCTGCTTAAATACTTGTCGCCCATATCAGAAAAAATCGGACTCCCCGAGGGCGTAATGCCGCTTGTACTTATCCGTCCGGTATCGGGTAGCGGTTCAATCGGAATACTGTCGGGGATATTAAACGAATACGGTGCAGATTCCCTCACCGGCCGTATGGCATCAGTAATATGCGGAAGTACTGAAACGACCTTTTATTGTCTTGCGGTTTACTTTGCAAAAACGCGGGTAAAATCAATAAAACGTGCTCTGCCGTCTGCGATGCTGGGTGACCTTGCAGGAATCGTTGCGGCAATTTTTGCATTACGTATTGTCGGGCTGTGACAGATTATCGTCCTCTGTATTCACTTTTTAAGATTTCTGCCATTTCCTCAGGCGTTTCGATACATCCACCGGCAAGCCACATTTTAATGATTGAGTTAAGTCCGTTTCTGAAAAACTCTATGTGGTATTTTGTGTGCTTGTCATCAAAATCCTTGTACGCACGTGCTTTATCATAAATATTCACCTGATTTTTCTGGTCATAACCAAGCTTAAAGTACACCTTATAGAAAAGCTGATTTTCGTAAATGTGTCTGAACATCTTTTCTGCACTGCGGTTATCAGTGTCCTGAAACTGCGTGTTGAAATCCTTTTCAAGCTGCTCACGCAGCTTATCTGCCAAATCATATATATCAACGAAATTTGCGTAAAAGGTACTTCTGTTTAAAGCGGTCTTTTTGCATATGTCTGTTACTGTGATCTGATGTAATTCTTTTGACATCAGCATATCAAGAAATACCTTTTCAATTTTTTCTATTGATTCACGTCTGCGACGGTTGTTTTTTACATTCATAATACCAGCTCCTTTATTATTCCAACACTTGTTGTGAAATTGATGATTGAAAAATCTTGTTACAAATATTATACTATAATTGCATTAAAAATACAAGTGTTGGTTTAATGCAAAAAATTTAAGGAGGAAAAATATTATGAAGAAGAGTAGTTTTGTTGCAATGGTACTTGGGACAGTATCGGGAGTTCTGTTTTCGCTGGGTATGTGTATGGCGCTTTTGCCGGAATGGAACGCATTTAAACCCGGTGTGGTTTTCGGAGCCACAGGTTTGATTATTGGGCTGATAACACTGATAGTATGGCGAAAAATGGAGAACAAAGCGCCGATGAAGCTTAACGGCAGAATGGTTGCACTTTGGGTGTTCGGAATTGTCGGAGCTCTGACGTTAGGTATTGGTATGTGCTTCTGTTTGGTATGGAATAATATCATACTTGGAACAATAATCGGTTTGGTGGGCATAATTCTTCTGCTTTCCATTATACCGATAACGAAAGGGATAAAATAAAATGGCAAAATCAAAAATTGTAAAAGGCATTGAAAAGATATCTGATGGCGTAACAAAAGGCTATAAAAAAATAGAAAAAGGTGTGGTTGACGGTTACACCAAAATAGAGGATAAATTTGTTGATCAGTACTTAACAAAGGACGGCGAAACCGTCGAAGAAGCGAAGGAACGATTGAAAAAAGAGTACTAACCCAAAACAGTTCAAACAGCCGGAAACGGCTGTTTCAGTGTGTCGACAAACTGTCGACACACTGGCAGAGTTCGAAAAAGGAAGTTATATTTTGCCAAATTGAATTCGTCGGCGTACGCGGGTACGGTAGAGTTCAATTTGGCAGAAAGCAAGCAACCGCAAGGGAAACTCGACGTTTCTCTTGCGGTTTTTTGTGGTTTTAGTTACAAAAGCTTATAAAACTGCCTTTGACATAATTTATGTTTTGCTTGCGGTAGAACGACTTTTTCGACAGTCTGAAATCGGGAGTTTCCCGATTTCTCTTTTATTCTTGACCGCAAGCTTTCAGTACATATTTATATAGCATCAGTTCATAATCATAGTCCCACGGATTTTCTTTCTCACCACGAACCATTTGGGCAAATGATGCCATCATATTATTGTAGCGATGGAACGGCTCGGTAGTTTTAAATTCCGAGTCAGCAAACCAGTCGTTACCATAAACCTCACGGTAATCAGTGGTTATAACATCATCCATCACCCGTTCAATCGGACGAATTTCAACAGTTCCCTTTGAGCCTGATACCACAAGCTGACGTCGCATAAATCCGCCCGGTTCTACTGCCGAGGTTTTTGCAAACGAAACACCGTTTTTATATTCAAACACAGCCATTGTGTAATCGTCACCAAGTGCACCGCCAACTCCGCTTGATTTACATAAAGGAATTACACGTTCCGGCTCACCCTGTATCTGCAAAATCAAATCAATCAAGTGACAGCCTAAAAAGAACATCATACCACCCGGAAAATTTGTCAGCCAGTCACGCATTTCTTTTTGGTGAACACAGCTCATCTGTGCCTCAACACTTATCACGTCGCCTATCTCTCCGTCCTTAATCCGCTTGATAAGCTCTGTTATATACGGATTATAACGGTACATATACCCGGTATGGAACACCGTCTTATTCTTTTTTACGATGTTTATAAGCTTCTCAAATTCAACCGGATCTGTTCCGCCCGGTTTTTCCATATGTATGTGCTTGCCGTGCTCTGCGGCAAGAGTTGCATATTTTGTGAGATATATTTCTTCAGTTTCAACTGCCACCGCCTCAATTTCGGGGTTATTCAGAATTTCATCAACCGACATCTCTGGCAAACCATCAAATACACTCATACGGTCCGGAAATTTCTCTCTTTCATTTTCAGGCAAGGCATAGCCGACAACATCGAATAACTCCGGCTGATCACGCATAGCCTTTATTATAGTTATTCCGTGCGAATGATAACTTATACCAATCTGTGCTACTTTTATTTTTCTCATTCTATACCCCTCCAGTCAAACTGGCTTACTACCGGAAAATTCTTATCATTGATAAGTCGTGTATACACTTCAGAACAATCCCCAGGTAAATGTACTTCATCTACCATAGCTTTGAGGTCCATTCTGCCAAACTCACATAGCTTTAGAATAGTCTTTATATCATCAGTGTGGGTGAAATATCCGGGCAAAGAATCATGCACAGGACGTGCAAGTGTATGTGCACCGATAAGTTGTATTCCCGGTCCATGGACTTTTCTGTAGTAATCAACAGTAAAATTCTTATCACGTGTACATCCTAAAAGTGCAATTCTTCCGAATTTCGCCATACAGTCAAGGCACTGATTAAGTCCCGTTCCAAGCCCTGTGACCTCAATTGCAGTTTTAACACCGCCGTCCGTAAGCTCAATCACCTTTTTCGTAAAGTCCTTATCAAACGGATCGAGTGCATAATCAGCACCGAATTTCAGTGCTTTTTCACGTCTTTCGGGCACAGGGTCAACCGCAATAACCGGCACTGCACCTGCTACCTTTGCAAACTGCACACCAAGAAGTCCTAAAATCCCAAGCCCCATTACCATCATAGACTCACCCACTTCAAGCCTTGTTTTACGCAATGCCGCCATCGGGAAAGTGCCTATGTAGCACAGTGATGCCTCCTGCATCGACACTTTATCCGCATTGAATTTAACCACGTTCTCTTCCGGTACCACATTGTATTTTCTGTGCAGACTGCCTCGCATTGCAACACTGTCACCAACATCAACTGATGTAACATTACTGCCCTTTGCCATAACAACCCCTGCACCGCTGTAGCCCAGTTCTCTTGGGAAAACAACAGCACCGTCAGCATATATGCTTACATTCGGATCTCCCATTATGTTTGCTTTTTCTGTTCCGCAGCTTATCGAGCTGAAATGTGTTTCTACAAGAACCTGGTTCTCTGAAATTTCCGGACACTCAACCTCCAATAATTCTGCTTTGTTTATTTCGGTAAATACTATCTGTTTGTTATTCATAATCTTTCTACCTCCTGCAAAATAATTATATTGCATTGACTTTCTTATTAAAATATATTATAATATATAAAAAGAGGTAAAATTCTATACTTATATAAAGGATAATCACTATGAATGATATAATTTTCTCTGATAACTTTACCTTTAATGATTTCAGTTTTTCATCGCATCATTATACAGATAACCGTCAGGGTGTTAATTACAATTTTCTTGCTTATATGGCAAAAGGTCATGCTGAGATTGTTTCTGACAGAAAAAGTATAAAAATCAGTGAGGGCGATATTTTTTATATCCCGAAAAATCTCTCGTATCAATCGTATTGGTATGGCAATGATGAAATACGGTTCCTTTCTTTCGGATTTCTTGAGCTGAACACAGATGATTTTGCGAGCTTTGAGTTGCAGACTGTTCCCTGCTTTAAAGAAACCGTTGATAAAATCACAGCCATACCCATAAAAAGAAGTATCGACTGCAAAGCTTTAAGTCTATTTTATGATGTTATGTCAGATATTTTACCGAATCTTAAAAAATCCGAAAGTAAAGAGCAAGCCTTTATCCGGCTGATAAAAACCTGCATACGAAAGAATCCGCATCTGTCACTTGCTGAAATCGCAAAACAGTGCTATATCAGCGAACCCTATCTGTATTCACTTTTTAAAAAGAATACGCAAACTTCACCCAACGAATACAGACAAAAATTTTTATGCGAAGGAGCTATTGAGTTTTTAGTTACTACTGATAAAAAAATCGAAGAAATAAGCCGTATTATGGGCTTCAGTTCAAGCTCGTATTTCAGAAAAGTCTTTAAGAAGCACACCGGCAAGACGCCCGGCGAAATTCGCAAAAACAGAACATTTTAAAAGCAACCGGAAACGGTTGCTTTTGTTTTTATTTTGTAAGTTCTTTAACACAAGCTTTGATTTTTGCGATTTCCTCGTCTGTTACGGGCTCGTCAAAGTCAGAGAATGTATTGTTTGTAATATCTCTGCCCGTAAGCATAGAATACCACAATAGTCCCATTGCATAACGAGCAGTTCCGTATGAGGCATGGAATGTGTCACGGTGCACAGGCGAAATCCCTGCACTTATGAGCTTCTGGAACAGCTCACCTGACGGGATAATGAAGTCCGCCTTAATATCCTTTGCAGCCTTATCATAGGCTTTTTTAAGCTCGTTATGATAATCAATCTGTTTTTCATAACCAAGCCCGTGAAGTCTTTCACTGCCTTCCTCGCATGCCCAGGTCTGGTGAATTACCACCTTTGCCTTCGGCACACATTCACGGATATATTCAACGAGTCTGTTGAGATACGGCTGATATGTGTCATAGTCCATTGAACCGGTGCTTACCTGCTGAACGGTTATAACGTCCCACGCACGGTTTAAGAGTGCTTCATCAAGCGAGACATAAAAGCCCGTTCCCACACCGTTAAGCTCAAGCTCATATTCACGCTCACCGCTTAACATATTACGGTGATGACGTTCAAGCGAGCATCCGCCGATATAAAGATTGTGTGTATTAAGGTCAACTCCGTCTGCTCTTGCAATTTTATGGATGTATCTCTGTGCATCCTGCGAAAAGCTGTTGCCTATTGATAGTATGTTCATATTAAATCACTCCTCCGTTTTAAAAGGGCACAGATGCAAAATCTGTGCCCTTTCTGCCTTATATAAGCTTTATTGTCTTTATAACCTGCGGCACTACCGGTTTATCGTCACAACCCGTCTGACACGTTGCAATAGTATCGACAACGTCCATACCGTCTGTAACCTTACCAAATGCGGCATACTGACCGTCAAGATGCGGTGCGTCTTTATGCATTATAAAGAACTGACTTGATGCACTGTCGGGGAACATTGTTCTTGCCATCGACAGAACACCACGTTCGTGCTTAAGCATATTTCTTACGCCGTTTGACATGAATTCGCCCTTGATTGATTCAGCATCCTTATGGTTTCCTACAGCATCAAAGCCGCCGCCCTGAATCATAAAGCCCGCAATTACACGGTGGAATACAAGCCCGTCAAAGAAATTCTCGCCTATAAGCTTTACAAAGTTTTCAACCGTTATCGGTGCAACCTCCGGATAAAGCTCTGCCTTTATAATTCCGCCGTTCTGCATTTCTATCTGTATATTCATAGTTTTTACTCCTTTTGATTATTCTGCATCAGTTTCTTCAGCTTCTGCATCGCTTCCCTCTTCAGGGATCTCTTCTTCCTCATAACGCTCTGTTAAGGCAACACTTACAACGCTCACACCGTCTTTCATCTTGACAAGACGAACACCCTGTGTCTGTCTGCCAAATCTGCTTATAGAGTCAACGTGAAGTCTTATAACTACACCCTCAGAGGTTATAAGCATAATATCCTCATCATCACTTGCTGATAATACTCCTGCGAGCTTGCCGGTCTTTTCAGTAAGCTTATATGTGAAGATACCCTTACCGCCTCGTGACTGGAGTCTGTATTCCTCAACATCGGTGCGTTTTCCGTATCCGCCCTCGGTTACTGCAAGAACAGTCTTGGTCTCGTCTATTACCATAGCCGAAACTACGCAGTCGCCTTTTCTTAGCTCGACAGCCTTAACACCACGTGTTGTTCTGCCCATTGCTCTTGCGTCAGTTTCCTTGAAACGTACTGCAAAGCCATTCTTTGTGGCAACCATTATTTCCTGCTCGCCGTCGGTCTTATTTACGCTTATAAGCTCATCACCCTCAACAAGGTCGATAGCACGCAGACCGTTCTGACGGATTCTTGAGTAGTCCATAATATCTGTTCTCTTTACAAGACCGCCACGTGTTACGAATGTGAGATAGTCACCGTTATTGAATTCACGTACCGGAATCATTGCACTTATCTTCTCGCCGGACTCAAGCGGAAGGATGTTCACTATTGCCATACCCTTCGCTGTACGGCTTGATTCCGGAATATGATAGCCCTTAAGCCTGTAAACCATACCCTTTGTTGTGAAGAACAGGATGTTATCGTGAGTTGAAGCAGTAAATATATGCTCTACAAAGTCCTCTTCACGTGTTGTAACGCCTGTTATTCCTCTTCCGCCTCTGTTTTGTGAACGGTAAGTATCGACCGGCATACGCTTTGTATAGCCGTTGTGAGTGAGAGTTATTATGCATTCCTCTTCCTCGATAAGGTCCTCATCCTCAAGGTTGCTGTAGTCCATAGCAATCTCTGTACGACGCGGATCGCCGTATTTGTTCTTGAGTGCAACAAGGTCCTCCTTAATAATTTCGAAAACCTTTGACTCGTCTGCAAGAATTGCCTCATACTCGCCTATCTTTGCAAGCACACCCTCATATTCTGATTCAATCTTCTCCCTTTCAAGACCTGATAAACGTCCCAACTGCATCTGAACGATTGCTGTTGCCTGAACATCGTCAAGCTCAAATCTTGCACACAACTGTTCCTTTGCATCAGCAATAGATTTTGATGCGCGGATTATGCGTATAACCTCATCGACATTATCTATAACTATCTTATAGCCCTCAAGCAAGTGTGCACGTTCTTTTGCCTTCTTCAAGTCAAAACGTGTACGGCGGATTATTACATCCTCCTGATGTGCTATATAGTAGTCAATCAATTCCTTGAGGTTAAGCACCTTCGGAACTTTATCAACCAATGCGATAAGTATGATACCGAATGACTCCTGCATTTCGGTATATTTATAAAGGTTGTTGAGTACAACATTTGCATTAGCATCACGCTTGAGTTCGATAACAAGGCGGATGTCCTCTGATGATTCATCACGTGTTGACGAAATACCGTCAAGCTTACCGTCACGGATAAGCTCGTTTATGTGTGTCTCCATCTGTGCCTTGTTAACCTTATATGGGATTTCAGTTACGATAATCCTCTGCTTGCCGTTATCGTATTCCTCAATTTCTGCTTTTGCACGGAGAACTATTTTGCCTCTGCCTGTTGAGTACGCCTGACGGATACCGCTCTTGCCCATAATTATACCACCGGTCGGGAAGTCCGGGCCCGGGATATACTGCATAAGCTCCTCGATGGTTATCATCGGGTCATCAATTGATGCGATAATAGCGTCTACAGCCTCTGTAAGGTTGTGTGGCGGTATGTTTGTTGCCATACCTACAGCGATACCGTTTGAGCCGTTTACCAAGAGGTTCGGGAACCTTGACGGCAATACGTCCGGTTCTTTTCTTGTATCGTCAAAGTTTGATACGAAATCAACGGTTTCTTTCTCTATATCTGTAAGCATTGATGCTGAAATCTTTGCCATTTTTGCTTCCGTATAACGGTAAGCAGCAGGCGGGTCGCCGTCGATTGAACCGAAGTTTCCCTTACCCTGAACAAGCGGATATCTCAATGAGAAGGGCTGTCCAAGACGAACCATTGCATCATAAACCGATGCGTCACCGTGCGGATGGTATCTACCGAGCACGTCACCGACGGTAGTAGCCGACTTTCTGAAGTCTGCCTCATAAAGCAAGCCATCCTCATACATATTGTAAAGAATACGTCTGTGCACAGGTTTTAAACCGTCACGCACATCCGGAAGTGCACGGCTTACAATAACGCTCATTGCGTAGTCAATATACGCCTTTTGCATTTCATTATTCAGTTCTACACCTACTATTTTCTGATCGTCTAACGCCGCTCTGTCAAACGGTAGTTCCTTGGATTTTTTAGCCATATTTTCCTCCTTGAGCAGTATTCTCCGGCTCTTATCTTATATACATATAATTATACCATAAAAACCCTTAAATTGCAAGCAAATATGCGTATTTTTTTGCAAAAAAATGTACAAAAAAGAACCGTCCGTGACGGTCCTTTTAACTGCTTAATATGATACTGACAAATCGTCCTCTTTTACAGGCGATTCTGTAAGCATATCCTCTGCAATTGCATCAATTACATCCTGATGGATTTCCACTTTGATGTTGTATTCCTTAAGAAGCTCCTCAAATCTCTTCTCTGTACGCTTTGATGAATATGAACTTGAAACTGTGTCCTTCTTATCCTCAAATGCAGGAAGCTCAACTCTTAAAATAACGTGGTAGCCGTAATCTGATTCACAGATACCAAACTCACCCGGCTTAAGCTCCTTAACCTTTTCCTCAAACGGTTTTACCATTTCACCGTCTGTGAACACATATCCGTCAGGATTGCTCTCCGAGCCCGGATCCTGTGAATATTCTTTTACTAAAGCGTCAAAGTCTTCACCGTTCTTTGCACGCTCTAAAAGCTCGTTTGCAAGCTCTTCACCCTGCTTCTCACCCTCAGCCGGCTCTGCACCTTCTTCAGGCTTATTTACAAGGATGTGCTTTGCAGCATAGTAGCTCTCATCATAGAATGCCTTAAGCTCGTCGTCTGTAGCTTCTTTATCCTTGAACTCTTCTGCTATCTTTTCCTGTACCTTTGTAGCGTATGCACTTGCCGTAAACAGCTTGTCAAGGAAGTCCATACTTGATGCGTTGTCCTTAAGGTACTTTGTATAAGCATCATAACCGCCGCCGTTTGCCGCATACTGCGCTCTCATATTTACTGCAGAGTTTTTCTCTTCATCTGTAAGCTCAATCTTCATTGCCTCACCAAGCTCACCGTACCGGAATATCGTTTCCATCTGCTCAACTATCATCGGCTTTACTGTTTCAAAGTCTGAACCCATATAAGCCATATCAGCCTTTGTCATAATCGCAATATCACCTGCTGTTACCTTTGTATCGCCTATTTCCATTGCAACCTTTTTAAGCTTTCCGTTTGCACCGCAGGCTGTAAGTGCCATTGCAAGCGCTGCGACAGCAGCCATTAAACGTATTTTTTTCATTTTATGTTCCTTCTTTCTTTTTATAAAATAGTTCAACAAGTACATTATACATCATTTATCCGGATTTTGCAATTCTTTTATTAAAATTAACAGTTTTTTAACAAATTCAAGTACGTTACTGTCCTTTTCCGTAAGCTTAATCGAAAGCGACGGTGTGTCAGACGATGCTACCTTAACCCGTGACGGGAACTTTGCATCAAGCCCGAACACAATCTCCGGTGTCAGAGCATCCGGTGCGAATTTCAATGTAAGCTGCCGCTGTCGCTGCACTATCTCTGTACAACCAATCTCACGTGCCGGAATTTTCAATGCCGCAACTGCAATTATATTGATAACCGGTTTTGGCATATCGCCGTAACGGTCGATAAATTCATCCGCAATTTCCATTTCGTCATCCTCGGTTTCAATTGCTGAAATCTTTTTATACATATCAATCCGCTGATTTGATGATGTAATATAACTTTCGGGAATATATGCACTTACGGTTATATCAACCGTAACATCCTCCGCTGACGGCGGAGTTATGCCCTTTGCCTCGTTTATACTCTCGCTTAAAATCTTGCAGTACATATCATAACCGACATTATCCATATGTCCGTGCTGTTGTGAGCCGAGGATGTTTCCGGCACCTCTGATTTCAAGGTCACGCATCGCTATTTTAAAGCCTGAGCCAAACTCTGTAAACTCACGTATTGCACTCAGTCGTTTTTGCGATACGCTTGTTAAAACCTTATCCTTTTTATATGTCAGATATGCATACGCCATACGGTTTGAACGTCCCACTCTGCCACGCAGCTGATAAAGCTGTGCCAAGCCCATTTTGTCGGCGTTCTCTATAATCATAGTATTGGCATTTGGTATATCAAGACCTGTTTCGATTATGGTCGTGCAAACGAGAATCTGTGTCTTTCCGTTTACCATATCGTACATTATATCCTCAAGTTCTGACTCATTCATTTTTCCGTGTCCGACTGCAATATTTACATCCCCAAACCGTTCCTTGAGCCATTGTGCCTTATGGTATATGCCCTGAACACGGTTATAGAGGTAGAACACCTGACCGCCTCTTGCGAGCTCTTTTTCAATTGCGTCACATATAATGTTTTCGTTATGCTCCAGTACATATGTCTGAACAGGATAACGGCTGCCGGGCGGTTCTGTAAGAA
This sequence comes from Clostridia bacterium, assembly GCA_017415105.1. Classification (GTDB taxonomy): domain Bacteria; phylum Bacillota; class Clostridia; order UBA1381; family UBA1381; genus Ornithomonoglobus. The sequence goes on from JAFQJD010000004.1 coordinate 103,296, forward strand.
CCGACATATCTCTTACCGATGTCATTGCCATATGCAATGTTCTCGGGATTGGTGTTGCAGTCATTGTCAGAACGTCCACATTCGTTTTAAGAGCCTTTATACGTTCCTTATGTGCAACACCGAAACGCTGTTCCTCATCAATTATAAGGAGCCCCAGATCCTTGAACTTAACATCCTCTGATAACAGTCTGTGTGTGCCGATTATAACATCTATTCTACCGTCTTTAAGCTTTTTAAGAATTTCCGTCTGTTGTTTTGCAGTACGGAAGCGGGAAAGCATCTCAACAGTTATCGGGAAATCCGCCATACGACTTGAAAACGTCTCAAAATGTTGCATCGCAAGGATAGTTGTCGGGCAGAGATATACCACCTGTTTACTGTCGCACACAGCCTTAAATGCGGCACGCAATGCAACCTCAGTTTTACCAAATCCCACATCACCGCAAAGGAGTCTGTCCATCGGTGCACTCTTTTCCATATCCGCCTTGACTTCCTCAATACTCCGTAGCTGGTCTGTGGTTTCGGTATAGCGGAACGTGTCCTCAAACTCTCTCTGCCACGGTGTGTCCTCGGCAAATGCGTGACCTGCAACCTCCTCACGTTGTGCATAGAGCTTTATAAGCTCTTTTGCAAGCTCGTCTGTTGATGCCTTTACCTTTTGTTTCTGACGAGTCCATTCCTGTGTGCCGAGTCGGTTCAGCTTTACCGTCTTTTCGTCACTCTTGCCGCTGTATTTATACAACAGATTAAGCTGGTCTACCGGAACGTACAGTGTGTCTGAACCCTTATACTGAATTTTTAGATAATCCTTTGAAATGCCGTCAACCGTCATTTTCATAATTCCGGCATATTCGCCTATGCCGTGTGCGGCATGGACGATGTAATCACCGACCGATATATCGTTATATGATTTTATTCTGTTCTCGTTTTCTTTACGGCGTCGCTCACGTGAACGTCCGCTTTTAAATATTTCCTGTTCTGAAACGAGCACGAATTTCAGCTCCGGATATTCAAATCCACCCGAGCTGTTACCGCATATTATTACGGTTTCGCCATCGTTAAATGTTTTGTCCTCCGAATAACGTGCCTTTATACCCCGCTCGTTAAATACTCCGGCAAGGTTTACCGCTCTTTTTTCTGTTGTAGCCAGAACAACAACGGTGTAGCCCGTTTCTGCCCAGCGTTTCAAGTCCTCAAACAGATATTCAAGCTTGCCGTGAAACGAAACTGTTGTTTTTGAAACTATGCTTTCAAGATGCTTAAACGAAAATTCGTTCTTTGTATGCGAAAGCATCTCGAATGCAATAAGCCGCATTTTTGATATTGCCGAAACAATTTCATACTGCGTTTTATAAAGTGCCGTTTTTGTATCGCCGATAATACCCTTGAACTTCAGCTCCGATACCATCTGCTCCTTTTCCCACAAAAATGTTTTCATCCGCTCAAGAACACGTTTCGGGTCTATAACAAAAACAGCGGTATCGTCCTCAAAATAATCAACGAGTGACGGTATTTCGCCATATATCAGAGAAACATACTTATCCAGAGACGGGAAGCTGTGACGTTCCTTAAATAGTTCTATGTCAGTTTCAAGGTTTTTTACATACTCATCATCAGTACCACTTTTCCGCTGTGCGGCTTTTAGTCTGCGTGAAAGTTCAAGTATGATTTCCTCCCGCCTTTTATCAGAGTACAGTGTTTCTGTAACCGGAACAATTCTCACCAAATCAATGTTCTCAAGTGTGCGTTGAGAATCCATATCAAAGCTTCTTACAGAATCCACCTCATCGCCCCAGAACTCCAGTCGCACCGGATTTTCAACACCCGGCGGATAAATATCAATTATACCGCCCCGAACGGAAAACTGACCTACGCCCTCTATCATTTCTTCACGTTTGTATCCGATATCAACAAGGGTTGCTGAAAGCTCACCTATATCAAACTCATCACCTGCAGAAATTGAAAGAGTGTTCTTTATAAACCTCTTTTTATCTGCCGTATATGTCATTAAAGCATCTACCGATGCCACAACCGTAACTCCGCCCTGCACGATTTTATCCAACACAGCAAGCCGTGCATTTTCGTTTGCACGGCCCATTGTTTCGATATTGTAGAATACATATTCCTTTGAAGGAAACAGTACGGCATTGGGGGTATACAGCCTTAAATCTGATACAACCGAGCGTGCTTCCATATCAGAATACGTTATAACAAGCGTATTCGATGTTGTCTTTGCCGAAACTGACGCGATTAACTGTGCCTCGGCAGTTTCTGCAACTCCTGCTACTGAAATCGGTGTGTTATTAAGATTTTTGATTATCCCCTCATACGGTCTGTATCCGTCAAGCAGATTTAATAAGTCCATTTTTATTTACCGTTATATTTATTCATAGCACTCTCGTATCCTCGTGCTATTATTTCCTTCGATGCCTTGTACGCCTTCACGATTGCTTCCTCAAGAACAGGAATTTCGTCCTTTGCAAATCTACCAAGGACAAAATCTGCAAGCTCGTGATCCTTATGCTGGGGTGCACCTACACCTATTCTCACTCTTGGGAAAGCATCAGAATTGAGCATATATATTATTGATTTAAGTCCGTTATGACCGCCGGCACTGCCCTTGCCACGCACACGGATTCTGCCGGTATCAAGGGCTATATCATCGCTTATTATAATTACATTCTCAATCGGAATTTTAAAGAATTTCACAAACTCAACTATACTCTCACCGCTAAGGTTCATAAACGTCTGCGGTTTTACCAAAAGCACCTTTTCGCCGTTTATTTCACATTCACCGTAAAGTGCCTTGTATTTGAGTTTCTTCACTTTAACGCCAAGTTCATCGGCTATATAGTCTATTGTGTGAAAACCGATGTTATGCCTTGTCATTTCATATTTCGTCCCGGGATTGCCCAGCCCTGCTATAAGATACATATTACCTTTCCTTTCCGGTGTGGAGTTGTTCTTTTGCCGTCTGAATATCATTTTTTATCTGTTCCTTTAATTCGTCAAGGCTTCCAAACTTCTTGTCGCCTCTTATCCGTTTTATAAAATCAACCTTTACGGTTTTTCCGTATATATCGTTTGAAAAGCCGAGGATATGACTTTCAACCGTAATTGTTTTTGCATTAAATGTCGGGTTATTGCCTACGTTTATAACACTGTCGTAAGCTACACCGTCAACGGTTGTATAACCCATATACACTCCCTCCTTCGGGAGAATTTTGTTTTCATTGTAAGAAATATTGGCAGTGGGTGTTCCGAGCTTGTGACCGTTACGTAAGCCTTTCGTAACTTCACCGGAAAGCGAAAACGGTCTGCCTAAAAACAGTGCGGCCTCATCAACATCGCCTTCGCAAACAAGCTCACGTATCTTTGTGCTTTTAATTGTTACACCGCTTGTTTTCATCTCGTCTGTCACAACTACCTCAAAGCCGTATTTTTCACCAAGACTCTTAAGCGTTGCAACATCTCCGCCGGCTTTATATCCAAATCTGTAATCATAGCCGACACAAACCGCCTGTGGATTAAGCTTACTAACGAGCATCCTTATAAACTCCTCCGGCGAAAGGTGCATAAACTCACTGTCAAATTCACGTATGTAAACACAGTCAACTCCGAGGTTTTCAAGGATTTCAAGCTTTTCCTTTTCGTTTGTAAGAAGCTTTATCCTCTGCTTTGCAATAACATTGCGGGTGTGGTCAGCAAACAGAAGCACACAACTCTCAATTTCCTTCTCCTGTGCATACATACAACAGTTTTTAATAATTGCCGTATGTGCACGGTGAAGTCCGTCGAAGTTTCCGAGTGCCACTACTTTTTTCCTGCCGTCCGTTACACCGTTACGTATTATCTGCATTAACCTCTCTCCTTTAACTCCAGAACGATTTTACAAGCACAAGCCTCATATCCTCTAACCTTGATATACACAAAAACCGTCCGTCGGGGGCATACACTCTGTATGTTTCCCCTTCTTTTCCGCTACGCCATGTCATTCTGACACCGTTTGTTATACTCTTTTCCTGCTTCTCATTCAAATGTATTTCAGGAAAATCCGAAAAAAGCGAATCGGTCGGTTTTAGCGTCCCCGACAAATTCGGTATATTATCAAGTTCGTCTATCGTATATGCCTCATCAATTGAAAAGCCTGCGGTATATGTACGGCGTAGCTCTGACATTACAGCACCGCAACCAAGTCTTGTTCCTATGTCGTCACAAAGAGAACGGATATATGTCCCCTTTGAGCAATGAACGTCTATTGTAATCTCCGGCAACGATATATCAACAACATCAATAGAGTATATATTGATACGCCTTGCTTTCCGTTCTACCTCTATGCCCTCTCTTGCAAGGTCATAGAGTTTTTTTCCGTCTTTTTTTATTGCACTGTACATCGGTGGTATCTGATCCTGCTCACCCACAAATCCGGCTATGACATCACGCACTTGCTGTTGTGTTACGGTCACAGCTTTTTCCTCTGTGATTTTGCCCTCAACATCAAGGGTATCTGACCGTTTGCCGAGTATCATTGTTGCACGGTATTTTTTCTCACCCGACAGAAGCATATCTGCCGCACGTGTGGCATTACCGATACACACCGGAAGAACTCCGGTCGCAAGCGGGTCAAGTGTACCGGTGTGTCCTACCTTTCGGGTGCCGAACTTTTTACGAAGTATCCCCACAATGTCGTGCGAGGTCTTTCCCTTTGGTTTATCTATTATAATAACGCCATTCATTATAAAACTTCCTCACACGCCGCAACTACCATTGCCTCTGCTTCTTCTATACTTTTATATATACTGCATCCGGCAGCCTTTATGTGTCCCCCGCCGTCAAACTTCAAAGCCACCTTTGAAACATCGGCATCACCGTTCGAACGCAGGCTGACACGTATCTTGCCGTTCACTTCCTTTAGTGATACGGCAATCTCAGTGCCACGGATGCGTCTTGGAATATCTACAAGCCCGTCAACCTCATCAGAGTTAAGGTTGAATCTCTTTGCAAATTCCTCTGTCATTGTAACTGTTGTTACCTTGCCGTCACAGTATGATTTGATATTCTTTGTAAGCTCTGCTTTTAAAAGCTCCTCGTCTATATCAACACAGTCAAAAAGCAGTCTTGCAATCTCCGCGTGGTTGATGTCGTATCTGATAAGCTCGGATGCCGTTATAAATGTTTGGGGTGATACATTTGAATACGCAAAACAGCCGGTATCAGAGCAGATTGCAGTATATAGATACTTTGCAATTTTCTGCGTAATCTCTACATCCATTTCTTTAAATAAAGTATACAGAATCTCGCCTGTTGCCGATGCATCAGCACAAACAAGCGACACATCACCAAAACCCTTATTGGTTCTGTGGTGGTCGATATTTATAACAGTTTTTGCACTGTTTACAATTTCGGCACGTTTGCCTATACGTTCCAAATCTCCGCAGTCAAGGACAATACAAGTATCAAACTCCAAAATATCCCCATCAAAAACACAAACGTCATCACCAATAAAGCTGAGTCTTGGCTCAACCTTCTCTTCCGCTATTATAACCGCATCAATACCAAAACTTTCCAACGCACAACGCATTGCCTGACAGGATGCCAAAGCATCCGCATCAGCACTGATGTGTGGCAGTAACACTGCCGATTTTGCATTTTTTATAAGTTCCGCAACTTTTTTCATAATATCAGTCCTCTACTGCTCATCACTTACTACGGAACTTGTTGAGGCATGCTCATGAAAAACGCATATCCCCAAGTAAGAGCGTTTTGAATGAGTATGCCTTAACAAGCTATCCGCTTGCTTTGGGATATTTACTACGAATGCTAAAACTTAGTGAAATGCATTCTACGTAAACACCCCAAAGCAATCACACAATTTTTGTACTAAGGCTTAAAAAGCGGCATCATTTCAGCCGCTTTTTATGATTTACTTAATATTCTTGAGTAGTTTATCAATATGTGAGCCGTGTTCAATGGAATTATCGGCTTCAAAGATGAATTCGGGAGTATAGCGAAGATTTACACGTTTACCAATTTCACGTCTTATAAAGCCCTGTGCACTGTTAAGTCCATCCATTGCCTTTTGTTTCGTTTTCTCGTCACCCATAACAGAAATATACGCCTTTGCATAACGCAAATCGTTAGTAACACTTACCGAAACAACGCTCGTCATAACGGGTATGCGTGAGTCTTTAAGCTCACGTATCACGTTTGCAAGTTCACGCATTACCTCGCCGTTAATTTTATCAATTCTTGCCATTTAATCAACCTCTATCTTAATACAGAAAAGAAACGAGTAGATTGTTGCTTTGCCGATTGACTGCGTATGTTTATACTCCGAAATTGGCAAAGTTACGAGATGCGAAGTTTATTTTCTGTATTATCTCTCTACCTCTTGCATTTCGAAGCACTCTATTGTATCTTCTTCCTTAATATCGTTAAAGTTTTCGATACCGATACCACACTCGAACTTCTCTGTTACTTCCTTGGCATCGTCCTTGAAACGCTTCAGGCTCACAATCTTGCCCTCGTGGATAATGATACCGTCACGTACAACACGCACTGATGCATTTCTTGAAATCTTACCCTGTCTTACATAACATCCGGCAATAACACCCACGTTCGGAACACGGAATGTCTGACGAACATCGGCATAACCAAGAACAACTTCTTTGAATTCGGGGTCAAGCATACCCTTCATTGCAGCTTCGATTTCCTCAATTGCCTGATAGATTACTCTGTAAAGACGTATGTCAACCTCGTTCTGCTGGCTCATTGCGAGAGCTCCTGCGTCAGGACGCACGTTAAATCCAACAATAATTGCGTTTGATGCATTTGCAAGCATTACGTCAGACTCATTAACCGCACCTACGCCGCCGTGTATAACACGTACACGCACTTCGTCGTTTGAAAGCTTTTCAAGGCTCTGCTTAACCGCTTCAACCGAGCCCTGAACGTCAGCCTTAACGATAATCGGTAACTCTTTCATATTACCCTCGTCAATCTGGCTGAACAGGTTATCAAGTGAAACCTTAACAACTGCATTGAACTTGTCTTCCTGAATTTCCTGACGTCTCTGCTCTGCAACATCACGTGCAAGCTTTTCGTCCTTAACAACTATTAAGTCGTCGCCGCCCGTCGGTGCTTCATTAAGTCCCTGAATCTCAACGGGAGTTGCAGGTCCTGCTTCCTTAACACGTCTGCCCTTGTCGTTTGTCATAGCACGGACGTGACCGACAGATGTACCGCATATGATTACATCGCCCTGTCTTAATGTACCGTTCTGAACAAGAACTGTAGCAACAGGACCCTTACCCTTATCAACACGAGCTTCGATTACGACACCCTTTGCAAGTCGGTTCGGGTTAGCCTTAAGCTCCTTCATATCTGCAACGAGAAGTACCATTTCAAGCAAGCCTTCGATGTTTATTCTCTGCTTTGCACTTATCTCAACACAGATGGTGTCACCGCCCCATTCCTCCGGGACGAGTTCGTATTCCATAAGGCTCTGTTTTACACGGTTCGGATCAGCACCGTCCTTATCAATCTTGTTGATAGCAACAATTATTTCTACGTTTGCCGCCTTTGCGTGGTTTATAGCCTCGATTGTCTGTGGCATAATACCGTCATCAGCCGCAACCACAAGGATAGCAACGTCTGTTACCTGTGCACCTCTGGCACGCATTGTTGTAAACGCTTCGTGACCCGGTGTATCAAGGAATGTGATATCACGGTCGTTGAGCCTTACACTGTATGCACCTATGTGCTGTGTGATACCGCCTGCCTCGGTTGTAGTTACGTGAGTGTCACGGATAGCATCAAGAAGTGATGTTTTACCGTGGTCAACGTGACCCATAACAACAACTACCGGCGGACGCTCTATTAAATCTTCCGGTTTGTCCTCTTCGTCTATTTCCATAAACAGCTTATCTTCCTTTGAAAGGACAATCTCCTTGTTTACAGTTATGCCGAATTCTGCTGCGATAAGCTCTGCTGTGTCAAAATCAATTGCCTGGTTTACTGTTGCAATTATGCCAAGCATCATGAGCTTCTTAACAACCTCTGCAACACCTTTACCCATTCTTGAAGCGAACTCACCAACAGTTATTGTGTCAGGAACATCAATCTCTGTAATAACAACAGGCTTTGGCTTATTCTGAGGCTTTTTCTCCTGCTCAAACTTATTGTTTTGCTGGTTCTTGCCGAATCTCTTGTCGCCCTTCTTATTCTTGTTCTTTTCACGGCGATTCATACTCATATCGTCCGCAAATTTTTCAAGACGTTCGTTCTTTTCAAGTTTTGCAAGGTCCACGTTTGATGATCTTGTATCAACAGTACGGCTCTTCTTCTCGCTCTTTACAATATACTCCTCTGTAGCGTTTGAAGTGTCCATACCTGAAAGGTCAACACGCACGCCAGTCTGCTTTTTAGCGGGTGCATTATGCTTCTTCTGTTTTTCTTTCTTTTCCTTCTCTTCAGCCTTACGTTTAGCCTTTGCCTCTGCTTCTGCTGCTTCACGTGCTGCACGTTTCGCCTCGGCTTTCGCCTTTTCCTCTGCAACACGTGCCGCCTCTTCTGCCTTTGCCTTTTCCTCGGCTTCCTTTTTAGCAGCAGCTTCTTCCTTTTCTTTCTTTGCTATAGCCTGAGCCTTTAACTCCTCTATTTCTTCTGCAGTAAACGGGTTGTCCTGAGTAAGTATATCCACAACCATAGCAGCCTGCTCGTCTGTTATAACGCTTGTAGAGCTTTTAACAACCTCACCGTACTCGGCAAGTCTTGCTATTACCTCCTTATTGACAGCCTTAAACTTTTTTGTTACCTCACCAAGTTTTGTTGCTGTATCTGCCATACCACATCACCCTTTCTCTGTTTCGGTTTGGATATTGTATATATCCGAAATCGCCTTTGCGAAATTATTATCATTTATTGATACTACCGCCCTGTCTGCCGATGCACCAACGATATGTCCAAGCTCTGACATATCCGCACATTCTATAAGCTTTACACCGTAGTGTCCACAGGCGTCCATTATAGTCTTTTTTGTATTGTCCGACGCATCCGTAGCAAGAATTACAAGCTTTGCCGTTTTTGATTTTATCATTTTTTCACAGATAAAGGTTCCCGTTGAAACCTTTCCGGCACGTCTTGCAAGCCCTACCATCCCAAGAAGCTTTTTCACAGCAATCCCTCCAGTTTCTCATAGAGTTCATCACTTGTACTACAATCCAGATGCCGTTCTATAACGTGCTTTTTCTTTGCTTTTTTTATGCACTCTGCACTCTTGCATATATATGCACCACGGCCTGTGTTTTTGCAATTTTTGTCCGGCTCTGCCATGCCGGTATCGGAGTTATACGTAATACGTATCAAATCCTTTGCCGGCTTGTGTTCTCTGCATACCACACACATTCTTAACGGTATATGCGTCATACAACCACCTTTTTATTCTTCCCCTGCTGATATATCTATCTTCCAGCCTGTCAATTTTGCGGCAAGCCTTACGTTCTGTCCCGACTTACCGATTGCAAGTGACAGCTGATATTCCGGCACTGTAACCTTAGCACTCTTTTCTTCTTCGTCTACATCACAGGTAAGTACCTTCGCCGGTGAAAGTGCCGCTGTTATAAACTCTTTGGGATCCTCGCTCCATTTGATTATGTCTATTTTCTCGTTCTTGAGTTCGTTGTTGATTGCCATTACACGGATTCCGCGGCTACCTATACATGAACCCTGTGCATCTACATCAGGGTCATTTGAATGTACTGCAATCTTTGTTCTTGAACCGCCCTCACGTGCGATACCCTTGATTTCAACTATACCCTCTTCAATTTCAGGAACTTCCATCTCAAAGAGCTTCTTTATAAGTCCCGGATGAGTTCTTGAAAGTATGAGCTGTGTATTTTTATAGCCTGAACGTATATCGCTCACATAGAAACGCATTGTTTCACCCTGCTTATAGACCTCACCCTCCGGTTGTTCACGTTTGGGCAGAAATGCCTCGGTTTCTTTATACTGATCAACTTTTACGTGAACTCTGTCAGACTCAACAAGCATTATCGTACCCGTTACAAGTCCGAGCGACTGGTCCTGACGGTCGTTGTATAAAACATCACGTTCCGCCTCACGGATACGCTGTGTTACAACCTGCTTTGCAGTCATTGCACTCATTCTTCCGAAGTCCATCGGTGTTACTTCTATATTTACAGTATCGCCAAGCTCGTATTCGCCTGAAATTGCTCTTGCATCGTCAAGTGAAATCTGCTCTCTCTCATCTTCCACAAGCTCAACTACTGTCTTTTGAGCATAAACGTGTATCTCGCCCGTTTTTCTGTCGATTGAAACGAGCACGTTCGGTGCATCATTCTTGCCCTTGTAATAGTTTTTCTTGTACGCCGCAACGAGTGCCGCCTCAAGTGCATCGAGTATAACATTTTCGTCTATACCCTTTTCCATGCATAAATCCTTAATTGCTTTAATCAGTTCGTTCATTTTCTTATCTCCTTATTCTTTTAGAAAACAAATTTTAATCTTATATAAACAGCGTCCTTCACAGGTATCTGTTTTTCTTCGCCGTTACAGTCGATTGTTGCTGTTTTGTCACTGTATCCCTTTAAGATACCGTCAAATTCTTTCACGCCGTCAAGCGGAGCAAAGAGTTTGACCTCTACCTCACGTCCGAGATAGTAAAGAAACTCACGTTCTTTTTTCAGTTTTCTGTCAACGCCGGGCGATGAAACCTCAAGTGAATATTCAGAAGCTATTATATCCTCTCTGTCAAGAACCTCCTCAACAGCACGTGAAAATGCTTCACACTCATCAATTCCGACTCCGCCTTCTCGGTCGATATAGTAGCACAGTATCCCGTTTGCATAAGAAACATCCACTATATACACGCCAAGGTTTTCTGCCGTCGTCTCTGCCAGTGACAGTGCAGTAATTTCTGTTTTATTTGCCATATCGTCCTCTTCTTTAATAATAATTAAAGAGTGCGTCAGAACGCACTCTTCAGAATTTTCATTAACCAAATCGCAGAATTTGGAAAATCTCAATATTCCAAGCATACATATAATACCATAAAAATCGGTATTTGTCAAGCTTTTTACGCATTTTTATTCTGTCACGGATTCCGGTGCCTCTGTCGGTGCCGGCGGAGTATATGTCTGGGTAATGTTATTCAACAGACACAACTCATCATTTGTAAGCTCAGATGCCTTTATACCGTTAAGAGTTACCTTGTTAGCTGTACGCACGTATCCGCCCGTCGTGATATAACCGTCAGAATAAAGCGAGGGTGCATTACCTGACTTTGTATATGTCATACGTGTAGTATCTGCATTGCTGAACATTTCATCCACCAATGCCGTAAGTGCCGGCATATTCGGAAGAAATACTGCACCGTTTGCATCCTCGTTGACATTGTCGCCCGGGATTGTTTCGCTTCGTATTCCTGCCGATGTGAAATCAGCAAGGTATCTTGAATACTTGATTATATCTGCAACAGTAAAGTTGGTATCAACCTCACTCATAACGTCTGAGAATATAGTCGGAAGCTTGTTTATAAGTGCAAGGTTAAGTTTCTGTTCAACCAGTGCTTTTATAAACTCCTGCTGGACTTTTATTCTGTCTTCATCGCCATTTACATATACTTTTCTGATTCCGGTTATCGGGTCTTCATTACCCTTACGGTATCTTAAAAGATGTACAACCTGTTCACCGTTAAGCTCATATGTTCCGGGCGGCAGGTTTATGTGTAAATCCTGTGTCGGGTCATCATAAACCATTCCGACACCGTCGCCGTAAAGGTCAGGAATTGTAAATGTTACAGGACCAATGCTGTCCATAACCTTTTCCATAGTCGAAAACGAAAAATCAATATAATAATTTATCGGTACTCCCGTCAGTCTTGCTATAGCCTCACATGTTCCGAGTGCACCGGCAATTTTTCCGTCGGTCGAATATGCGTGTGCCGCATTTACCTTCTGATATCTGTTACCGATATACATTCTTAAATCTCGCGGTACAGAAAGCATATTCACAGTGTTTGCTTCCGTGTCGTATGATGCAAGCATAATAGCATCGGTCCGCAACCCGTCAGCATCCGTACACATCACAAGCACATTTATAATTCCGCCGTTTCCGGGAGTTGTCAGTCCACCGTTAAGGCTTGCACGCAGTTTTGCCGCACCTCCGGTAAAATCTATACCCATAAGTGCGAAAAATACTACAAGAAGAACACCAAGTGCCGCCGCAAGGGACTGAAAATATTTCTTCATAAATCCTTTTTTCACGGTTTTATCCTTTCTCCGTCAATTTCAGTTGTTTAGCTTCAGTACATTATCTGCCGCAACAGTTATTCCGAGCTTTGCAGATTCATAGGTGAGACCGCCCTGCATATATGCAATATACGGTTCCCTCAATGGTGCATCCGCAGAAAGCTCGATTGATGCACCCTGCACAAACGCACCTGCCGCCATTATTACCTGATCCTGATAACCCGGCATATCCCATGGTTCGGGGACTACAAAGCTGTCAACCGGTGCACCCTTCTGTATGCCCTGAATGAATGCTATCATCTTGTCCTTGTCACCAAACTTTACTGACTGTATTATATCGTGACGTCCGCCATCAGGTAACGGGTCAGTTTCATACCCAAGCATAGAAAACACCGATGCACACAAGGTTGCTGCTTTAAGTGCCTGAAGCACTGTATGCGGTGCCATAAAAAGTCCCTGATACGCCTGACGGTTAAAGTCAAGCGTTGCACCGCATTCTCTGCCGATACCAACACAGGTCATTCTGTATGAGCAAAGCTCGATGAGGTTCTTTTTGCCTGCTATATAACCGCCCGTCGGAGCAAGTCCGCCACCGGGGTTTTTTATAAGTGAGCCGGCAATCAAATCCGCTCCAAAATCTGTCGGCTCTTTTGTATCTGCAAACTCACCGTAGCAGTTATCAACTATACAAAGTGTATCAGGCGATATACCTTTTACAAACTTAACTATCTCACCGATTTTCTCTGCACTGTATGTCGGACGCCAGCCGTAACCCTTTGAACGCTGTATCATAACGGCACGTATCTTTTTAGATTTCAATGCTTTTTCTACGCCATCAAAATCGACTTCGCCGTCTATGAGGTCTATCTGCTTATATGCAATACCGAAATCCTTGAGAGAACCGTTTCCGTCTTCACCCGCAATGCCTATAACCTCTTCTAATGTATCATACGGCTTACCGGTCACTGCAAGCAATGTATCACCCGGTCGCAACACTGCATAAAGCATCGTGGAGAGGGTATGCGAACCGTTTACCCAGTTATGACGCACCAGAGCATCTTCTGCACCAAAGACCTGTGCATATATTTTATCAAGTGTATCACGTCCGTCATCATCATAGCCATAGCCGGTTGTCGGCATAAAATGGCGTTCAGACACACGGTTATCCGAAAATGCACGCATTACCTTGAGCTGATTTATTTCAGCAGTTTCTTCAAGCTCTCTGAATTTGTCGGTCACTGCTTTTTCAGCTTCGCATACAAGCTCTATTGAACGTTGTGACACTCCAAAGGCATCTACTATATATTCTGTCTTATTCATTATTATATCCTATCCTGAAAAATGTAATCTTAATTACTGCTTATAAGTATAATCTAAATAGCTATACATAGCTATTTAGATTATACCACAGCTGTCACTCTTTGTCAAATCATATAACAAATTGTTTACATTTGGAAAATAAAATAACCGCACTTCAAAATGTACGGTTATTCCGGATATGTAAATTTATATACATCACGCATATCATAGAAGCCAAGAAATTCTTTATGTATATCCCCGTCAATCGTAAATCTCACAAACCTTATACCTTTGATTGAGGTAAGAGTGTTTACAATCTGGTATATAAATAATCTCTCAATATCACGGCTGTAATGCATCTCCTTTTTTATGTCGGATGATATATCCACATACGCAACATTGTCTTTGACACGTACAATAAGACTATCTTCTATATCAGGGATTATGCGTCTGACACTGTCACTCCCGTCACGGCCTGCTATAAGCTTATTAAGAGCGTCCTGAGTCATATCCTCCGGCTCTGCATCAATTATACTGCCGGTATATGGCAGAAGCCTGTTAAGTCGTGCATCAACAAAGTACAGTTCTGTATCAGTTCTTGGCACGTCCTCACTTCGGGTACACGCAACAGCGAACAGAACCACTCCGGTAATTAATATCATAAAAAAGACAAATTTTCTCACATCTATTCCTCCATATACTTTATGTATATGAAGAAACAAACGGATTTAGAACCATATTTATGATTGCATTGCGTGTTTTATCGCTTTCGCAAGCTGGTCTGGACAAGATGTGCCACGACCGCCACAGTCGATACCCTCAAGACGGCGTATAACCTCGTCTGCTTTCATCCCCTCACACAATGCACCAACACCCTGTGTGTTGCCGTTACAGCCACGGGTAAACTTCACGTTATTTACAATTCCGTCGTTTATCTCAAACTCAACCTGCACTGAGCATACGCCTCGGGTTGTATATGCGTATTTCATATGAATTTTCCTTTCTCTGTGTAGTTTAAATGCAGGGGAATTCCCCTGCATTCAAGTCTTATTTATTCTTCTTGTTTGACTTCTTTTCAGCTGCAGCTGCTGCCTTTGCCTCAGCTGACGCCTTTTCCCATGCTGCCCAGAATGTACTTGCAACAAAGATTGAAGTATAAGCACCTGCTATAATACCGATTATAAGCGGAAGTGCAAACTGCTTGATTGTTGAAACTCCAAGTATATAGATAAGAACTATTGTAATGAGAGTTGTAATAGTCGAGTTAACTGTACGTCCCATAGTCTCTCGTATACTTCTGTTTGTCATTTCAGCAATTGACTCATTACGCTTGCGGAATCTCTTATTCTCACGGATACGGTCGAATATAACAATTGTATTGTTGATAGAATAACCAACAACCGTAAGCATTGCAGCGATAAATGTTGTGTTCAGTGCAATATTCGTGATTGTATAAACAGCCGCCATAACAAGCACATTTATGACAAGTGCGAATATTGCCATAACACCGCTCTTTAAATCGAAACGGAATATGATGTAGATAAGGATGAAGAGTATAGCAAGTAATGTGAATGATACCGCCTTGCCCTGTACCTCTTTACCGAAGCTCGGGTCTGCTGACTGTGCACTCATAAGTGCCTCATCCTTGAGTTTATACTCGTCCTTTAAAGCATCAAATGCCTTGTTCTTGTTCTCCTCATCTTTCTCAGTTGTTTCACTTGCAGGGAGCTTAATTACTGCAACATCGCTTGTTGAGCCTGCCTGAACAATTGCATCAAGACCTGTTGCCTTTTCAACTATTTTCTCAACATCGGCGTTCTTGAAGTTTTCGCCAACGTCTACCTGCATTCTGATACCGCCCATGAACTCAACGTCAAAGTTGAAACCGCCATGAACGAAGTACATAACGATACCTGCTATGATAATAATAACCGGAAGCAGAAGGAGTTTAACTTTGTTTTTTGTAAAATCAAATGTCTTATTCATTTTCTGCACCTCCTGTTACCTTTTTAGCACTGTAGAACAGCTTCTTGTTTGTTACACCCATATTCACAAGGTTTCTCATAAGAATCTTTGTGATTACGATAGCAGTGAACATTGAAAGCACAACGCCTATACCAAGTGTTGTAGCAAAACCTGTTACTGTACCTATGCCTGACATATAAAGAACTACACAAGTAATGATTGTTGTGATGTTCGAGTCAATAATAGCTGAAAGTGCCTTTGCAAAGCCTGCCTCAACAGATGCACGGATGCTCTTGCCGATTGCAAGCTCTTCTTTCATACGCTCGAATATGATACAGTCAGCATCAACCGCCATACCGATTGAAAGCACGATACCCGCGATACCTGACAAACTGAGGTTTACTCTGAATACGCCAATTGCAAGGCAGACAAGTCCTACATATATAAGAAGTGATACTGCAGCCATAAGACCCGGTAGTCTGTATCTCCATATCATAAAGAGCATTATAAGAATGATGCCGATACCTGCAGCCAATAAGCTCTTGGGCAATGCATCCTGACCAAGCTCTGCTCCTACTGTTTCCTGAGTAATCTTCTTCATTTCAAACGGAAGGTTACCTGAGTTTATCTGGTTTGCAAGAGTTGCTGATGATTCTGCAGTGAAGTTGCCTGTGATTACACATGAATCACTGTCAATCTTTGTTGCAACAGACGGTGCTGATACAACATTTTCATCCATACAAATCTGGATGATGTTTCTGCCCTCTGTCTCTGCTGCAGCCTTACCTGTAGCTTCTGCAAACTTCTTTGTACCCTCTGATGAGAAGTTAACCTGTACATAATACTGCTGTGCTGAATTCTCGCTCGGCTGGCCGTAAATGCTCTTTGCACTTGTAACATCCTCACCCTCTAACACAACGTTATTGTCTGCATCACGGAAAGTAAGCTTTGCTACCTGTGAAAGAAGCTCAACTGCTGCATCTGTATCTGCTGCTGTTGTACCGCCGGCTTCCTCACCCTCTTTTGCGGGTGCACCGCCGTTGGGGATTTCGATTGTTACCTTACCGCCTTCGTTTACCGATATACGGCTCTCTGTGTAGCCTGCACCGTTAAGACGTGTTTCATAGACAGCCTTTACTGCCTCCATCTGTTCCTGTGTCGGATTCTCTGCCTGTGCCTCAAAGGTTGTAACTGAGCCGCCTGCAAGGTCGATGCCCTGTCTTATACCTGTGTTAGCATCGAGCATACCGCCAAACTTTTCATTGAATACTCCGGGAAGTCCGAAGAACGCAACAAGGTTAAGCAATATAGCCACTACTACTAACAGACAGAAAGTGACAATACTTTTGTTTTTCATTTGCGTTTACATTCCTTTCTGTGCGGATAGGATCACATACCACTACCCATTATAAAATATAATGGTATTATACTACATTTTGTGTGTTAAGTCAAGTGTTTGGAGAATTTTTCTACAAATATTTAAAAAAATTGCACCCCTTACGGAGTACAATCAGGGCTCGTTGATTTTTGATGCAGAACGAACGAAAGCGACCCGATGGCGTACGTGTATACAGCCGTGCATAAGTTCCGTTTCCAAAATCAAAGATTTGGGAAACGGAACTTATCCGAGTGGTCGCTTTTGTTTGTAATTTAATTCATTAAACGGTCTGCATAAAAAGCAACAGCCCTATTATCTCTGAACACGGCCTGAGCCATCTCCACCTGCCAAAGCATCAACCTCTGCTCTTGTAACGAGGTTTATATCGCCCGGAATTGTGTGCTTTAATGCTGATGCGGCAACACCGAACTCAAGTGCTTCCTTGAAGTTCTTACCGTCAACAAATCCGCAGATTGTACCGCCGGCGAAGCTGTCGCCACCGCCAACACGGTCAACGATAGGAGTAATTCTATACTCTCTTGAGTGATAGAACTCATCTGTCTCTGCTGAATAGATACAAGCTGACCAGCCGTTATCTGATGCTGAATGTGATACACGGAGTGATGAAATAACGTACTTGAAACCGAACTTTGCAACCATCTGCTTGAAGATGCTCTCATAACCTGCAAGGTTAAGCTCACCGCTTGTTACGTCTGTGTTATCGGGCTTGAAGCCAAGAACCTTGTCTGCATCCTCTTCGTTACCGATACATACGTCAACATACTGCATAAGGTTTGACATAACCTTCTGTGCCTTCTCTGATGACCAGAGCTTCTTTCTGAAGTTAAGGTCGCATGAAACTGTTACGCCGTGAGCCTTTGCTGCCTTACAAGCAAGCTCTGTAAGCTCTGCTGCAGCATCTGAAATAGCCGGTGTGATACCTGTGAAATGGAACCAGTCAGCACCGTCAAAAATCTTATCAAAATCGAAATCGTCAGCAGTTGCTGTAGCGATTGCTGAATTTGCACGGTCATATGTAACATTTGATGCACGCATTGCAGCACCTGTTTCAAGGAAGTAAATTCCCAGTCTGTCGCCGCCCTTTGCGATGTTCTTTGTTTCTACGCCGTACTTACGCATTGTTGCGATTGCACACTCACCGATGGGGTTATTCGGAACCTTTGTTACGAACTCTGCATCGTGACCGTAGTTTGCAAGTGATACTGCAACGTTAGCCTCGCCGCCACCGTAGTTTATATCAAACTGTGTTGCCTGTATGTACTTCTGATTACCAGGTGTTGAAAGTCTTAACATTATCTCACCCATTGTTACAACTTTTGCCATTTTATTTTTCTCCTTATTATATTATTTCTTAAGCTCTGCACGGGCAGCCTTAATGTTTGTGATGAACTTCTTTGCAGTTTCTGTTATTGCTGCATAATCGCCTGTCTTTGCACCCTTTGTGAGTGATGAACCTGCACCAACGCATACAACGCCTGCCTTAATCCACTCTGCAACGTTATCAGCATCAACACCGCCTGTAGGCATCATCTGTGCCTGCGGAAGCGGGCCCTTGATGTCCTTTATGATTGTCGGTCCGTAAAGGTCAGCCGGGAATATCTTAACGATATCGCAGCCTGCCTCCATAGCTGTGATAACCTCTGTTATTGTAGCACAGCCGGGCATATACGGTACTCTGTAACGGTTACAAAGCTTTGCAGTCTCCGGATTGAATGCCGGTGATACAACAAAGTTTGCACCTGCAAGGATTGCAAGTCTTGCAGTTTCGGGATCGAGAACTGTACCTGCACCAAGCATCATTTCGCCGTTCTTGTACTTTTCAGCCAATGCTGCGATTACCTTGTCCGCACCCGGAACTGTGAATGTAAGCTCAATTCCTGTGCATCCGCCCGCAAGACAAGCATCGCTGATTTTTATTGCTTCCTCTGCGCTGTTTGCACGAACAACTGCAACAAGACCGCAATCGGTAAGCTGATTTAAAACCTGTTCTTTTTTAATCATCTTAGGTTTCCTCCTGAACATATTTATATATTTTATTCTATCATAGTTTTCCTTTTTTTTCAATAGCTTTTATCAATAATTTTCTGCAATTTTGCACGCGATTTCTGTAAATTTGCACCTAAACAACAAAAAGCGGCATTGCCGCTTTTTATTATACACTTATTGTTTTGTAAGCTTCCTTGTGGTTTTTGTTTGTGACAACAATCGGGATGTCGCTTATAAATCTCACCGCAAAATCGGAGTTTTCGGGCAAACCGTTGTATTTTAATGTTTCCCAGTTGAAGTAGACTGCATCCGTATCGACGTCATTTTCGTCCTTGATGCAAATCTTTTTGTATTTATGTCCGCCAACTTCTGTTACAATGTGTTTTATTGACGTCCACTGCTTCTCAAAGAAAAGTTCAATTTTTATCGTAGCAGTCGGTGATGTCGCATTAAGGATTGAGAACACAAAATCCTCTTCGTTGACGGTGTTCAAATCCATAAAAATCCACGTTCTTGCACCGGCATTCTCCCTGCCCTCTCTGAACTTGCGGTCAAGTTCGGCTTTGGCATATTCGGGTGCCGTATACGGTAAATCCAATGTTCTTGTTTCTTCACCCGTTATAAGCTCATCAATTCCGGCGTTTCTCATAAGATACTCTGCACCTTTTCTGAACGTGCAGAAAAGTGTGAATGCAACAGCATCTGATGCCTCAAGCAGACATACACTTGGATTTATAAGCCCGTATGCCTCAATTTCTGCCTCATATGTACCGCTCTGGAAACCGTGATGCGGTACCTGCAATATGTCAGACTTCAGGTATGTACCGTATTTATCGGCAAATCTTGAATCGCTAAACGAAGCATCGCCCGTCCACAGAATCACCTGACCCGCAAGCTCCATACGCATAACAAGCGATGTTGAGTTGCCGTCAGTTGAAAGATGGATTGTATCGTCCATACACGAGAGTATTTCACACTTCGCATCACCGATTTTGTAAATCTGACCGGTGTGTGGCATATAAACAGGTATACCAATTCTCTCGATAATACTGTGGAGTATCGGTATACATTCCATTTCATTTTTACCCTTTACATAAGGCTTACATCTGTCAGGAAAATTGTGACTAAGCTCCGGGAAATGTTCAATATCATCGTTTTGGGGGAAGTTGAACATCATTTTTTCTATTACTACATCATTTTCGTACTTGTCAATAAAGCCCATGAAAGCATGATAATGGTCTATATGCGGATGTGTAAGCACCCACATTGCAATTACCGGTTTTTCATAAACCGAGCCGGCTTTCAAAGTTTCCATAAGTCTGTCAATGTCCGGCTCAAACATCCATCCACCGTCGAACACAATAAATCTGCCGTCTGAAAGGCGAACAACCTCCGACATACCAAAATCCTCAAGATGTACCTGCGTTATCTGCGGTGTAACCCTCTTATCACGCATAGCGTCTGTAAAACTAAAATATTTACAGTCGTTCTCCGTAATTATATTAAGTTCATCAAGATTTCCGTAGTAGGTCATAAATATGCCCATATCACCGTCAGTGAAAGATGCATATTTATTATTCATATTTGTGCGGTTTTCTTTTTTTATGAATCCGTTCTTTTTGAAATACTTTGAGTATTCCAAAAAGCTTTCCTGCCCTGCGTCATTTATAATAACAGCTCTTGCTGTTTCATTTGTTCTGATATCCGAAATATTTGTTTCACCGAATGCCGGCAATATAAAGTTTGACATAACCGCCACACCCTTTCCTTTTTATGCCTACACTTTATCACACTCCTCCTGCATTTTCAAGTCTTTTGGGTAAAAGTTTGGAAATTGACAATATCTGATGCAAATCACCGTTGATTTTTCTGAAAAAGTATTGTATAATATATGAAAGAGGTGATGGGAATGTATGGATATAGCGTGTTTCATAACAAGCTTATGATGACACTTATCGAGAGCGTGCGTCGTAACGAAAACGCAAACACATATATATTTGAGGGTGCACAAGGGCTTAAAAAGCACGATGCAGCACTCTTGTTTGCGAAGTCTCTTGTTTGTGCAAACACCGCAACCGCACCATGTTGTGACTGCCCGGCGTGCCACGAAGCACAAGGCGGTTCGCATCCTGATATTGTTTTTGTCGAAAAGGAAAAGGACAAGGCTACAATCGGTGTTCTTCCAATCCGTGATATGATAACCGAAAGCCTTATTAAACCATTCTATAACAAACATAAGGTATTTATAATAAACGAGGGTGATATCCTTACACCGCAGGCACAGAATGCGTTTCTGAAAATAATTGAAGAACCGCCACAGTATGCAGTGTTTATAATAGTCTGCACCAATTCACAGATGCTCCTTGAAACTGTACGTTCACGTGCCGTTACTATCACATTCACACCCGTATCGGACAGCGACATACGTGAATATATAAAAACAACGTACCCCGATGAGGCACGCATAGATTTTCTTGTTAAATACAGTATGGGCATCCCCGGATATGTTGACAGCATAATCGGGCGTGACGATTTTGAAACCTTACGTGAGGAGGTTTTAAATCTCCTGCCACGACTTTTATCAAAGAATAAATCGCACGCATTCGAGGTTTCCGACTACATTGAGGAACACAAGGACAATGCATCTGAAATTTATGATATGATGCTTATGTATCTGCGTGATGCAATCGTAACCGCAACCGGCAGACCGGACAAGGTTATAAACACCGACAAAGCAGAAAAGATAAACATACTTGCATCAAAATACACCGCATCAATGCTCACAAAAGCATCAGACGAGCTGATGATTGCAAAAAAGATGCTTGAGCGATTCATCAAAGCATCTGCAACCGCATTGCATGCGGCGTTGATGATAAAGTAAAAATCACTTTGGAAAATTCCAAAGTGATTTTATTTTAACAACTCATCATACGAAGTATCAAGGATTTCTTTTATTGCTTTTAGTTGTGTTGCATAGATATGTTGAATTCCACGTTCTATTTTTACAAACGATTCTCTTGTTATATCAACACCCATTAACTGCATTTTACGGACAACATCTATCTGCTTTATATTCTTTGCTTTTCTGATGTTTTTGATGTTTCTTCCTATATAAATAGCATCCTGTTTAATCTTTTGCTCCGACATAATAGCACCTCCCATAAAACGAACCAAAATAAGCACTTTTTACTTGATTATATACTTATAATATGTTATAATGGGACTGATATTAGTCCTTTTTATGTTTGGAGATGATTTTATGATACTAGATATTACAGGAATTAAATTAATCCCTGGGAATAATGGAACAGATTGTTTAGGTAATGGTGAACATTTTCACAAGGATGGAAAACCCATAGAATGTTGCTGCGATGAATGCAATTATATGTACTGTTGTTTTGTCATGAATTCTTTTGAGAATTGCGAAAACTGCACAGATTTGCTTTGTCCTCGAAAAAATAATGAATGATTTTTGATGCAGAACGAACGAAAGCGACCCAACGGTGTACATGTGTACATCGAGTGGTCGCTTTTGTTTATCCATTTGATTTTGCGGTATTTATCGATGAAATAAGTATTTTTCTTATTTTACCACAATCATTTCGCATTTTGAAATATGCTCGTCTACACTCGCAAATGAAATTTACCATCCAAGAAAAATTATGCACCGCAAAGCCAAGCTTTGCGGTGCATTTCAATCATCGTAGATGAATTTCAATCGCGTCAGCGAATTTCATTTACTGCAAGTAAATTTCATTGAATGAATAATTTGCAAGCAAATTATTTATTCATAGCTTCCTCAATAGCAACTGCCACAGCAACAGTCATACCAACCATCGGGTTGTTGCCGGCACCAATAAGTCCCATCATCTCTACGTGAGCCGGAACTGATGATGAACCTGCAAACTGTGCATCTGAGTGCATTCTACCCATTGTATCTGTCATACCGTATGAAGCAGGACCTGCTGCCATATTATCGGGATGAAGTGTACGGCCTGTACCGCCACCTGATGCAACTGAGAAGTACTTCTTACCCTGCTCGATACATTCCTTCTTGTATGTACCTGCAACAGGATGCTGGAATCTTGTCGGGTTAGTTGAGTTACCTGTGATTGAAACGTCAACACCCTCCTTGTGCATGATTGCAACGCCCTCACGGACATCGTCTGCACCGTAGCAACGAACCTTAGCTCTTTCGCCATTTGAGTAAGCAGTTTCCTCAACTATTTCAAGGTTACCTGTGTAATAGTCAAACTTTGTCTGAACATATGTAAATCCGTTAATTCTTGAAATAATCTTTGCAGCGTCTTTGCCAAGACCGTTAAGGATAACTCTTAGCGGTTCTTTTCTTGCCTTGTTAGCTGAACGTGCAAGACCGATAGCACCCTCTGCTGCCGCGAATGACTCGTGGCCTGCAAGGAATGCGAAACACTTTGTTTCTTCTCTTAGGAGCATTGCACCGAGGTTACCGTGACCAAGGCCAACCTTTCTGTCATCAGCAACTGAGCCGGGGATACAGAATGACTGCAAGCCCACACCAATCTTTTCAGCAGCTTCTGCCGCTGTCTTAACACCGTCCTTGATTGCGATAGCCGCACCAACGATGTATGCCCAGCACGCGTTTTCAAAACAAATCGGCTGGATTTCCTTTACCATTGTGTATACGTCAAGACCCTTGTCCTTACAAATCTTTTCAGCCTCTTCAATTGATGAAATGCCGTGCTTTGCAAGCTCTGCGTTAATCTGGTCTATTCTTCTCTCATAACTTTCAAATAATGCCATTATAGTTTACCTCCCTCTAATTATTCATGTCTGGGGTCGATAAGCTTTACAGCATCATCAACTCTACCATACTGACCGCTTGCCTTCTCCAATGCCTCGTTAGCATCCATGCCCTTTGCGATCATTTCCATCATCTTACCAAGATGAACAAACTTATAACCGATGATTGTATCGTTCTCGTCGATAGCTATCTTTGTTATGTAACCCTCTGCAAGTTCGAGGTAACGCGGACCTTTTTTAAGTGTTGCATAGGTTGTACCAACCTGTGAACGAAGACCCTTACCCAAGTCCTCAAGACCTGCACCTACCGGAAGACCGTCCTCTGAGAATGCAGTCTGTGTACGACCGTAAACTATCTGCAGGAACAACTCACGCATAGCTGTGTTAATAGCGTCACAAACAAGGTCAGTGTTAAGTGCCTCAAGAAGTGTCTTGCCAACAAGGATTTCAGCTGCCATAGCTGCTGAATGTGTCATACCTGAACATCCTACTGTCTCAACAAGTGCTTCCTGGATAATGCCCTCTTTTACGTTCAAAGAAAGCTTACATGTACCCTGCTGCGGAGCACACCAGCCAATACCGTGTGTCAAGCCTGAAATGTCTGTGATTTCCTTTGCCTGTGTCCACTTACCCTCCTGCGGGATGGGAGCCGGACCGTGATATGTACCCTTTGCTAAAGGACACATATTCTCAACTTCTGATGAATACTTCATATTTTTTCTCCTTTCAAAGTTACAAAACGGTATATTTACCGTCAACTCTTACATTATAACATATTTTTTCCGTTTCTTCAACAGTATTTTTCCATTTTTTTACATTTCTGCCGATGATGTGTCGGTTTCGTCGGGATTATCAGTGCATACTGCTGTATCGGGCATCGGAAGCTGCGGTTTTTCTTCATCCGCAGGAGCAATCTTCTGTTCCTCGATTTCCTTCGCCTTTGACTGCAGTTCTTTTATTTCTTCACCGTATGATGTTATTTTATCACACATAGGTGCACATTCGTCAACCGATAAATCACCACTCATATGCAGACTGTAAACAAGCTCGCCAAGATTTCGCAGCATCTGCATTTTTTTGTACTGCGTATCCTTTATCTGCTTTTTAATGCGTGTCTTTCTCAAAAGATATGTCAGGCTGTCTGCTACAGTCCTCATTACTCCGGTTATACCCGTAAGCACCTTTTCAAAAAAATCAGACATCCGCATTCCCTCCTTTGTGTAACGGAGTTCAGCTAAGCTCCTTATCTATAGCTTCTGCCGCTTTCTTTCCTGCACCCATTGCAAGAATAACGGTTGCCGCACCTGTTACAACGTCACCGCCGGCATATACCTTTGCCTTTGATGTAAGTCCAACCTCGTCAGCTATTATACAGCCGCGTCTGTCAGTGTCAAGACCTTCTGTTGTCTGTCTTATAAGCGGATTAGGGGTCTGACCGATTGCAACAATGACCGTATCAACATCAAGCACCGATTCACTGCCCTCAATTTTAACCGGTCTGCGTCTGCCGCTTTCGTCCGGCTCGCCAAGCTCCATTTTTATTGTTTCCATACCGTCTACCCAACCGTCCTCGTTGCCGAGTATCTTTGTCGGGTTTTCAAGGAGACGGAATATAATTCCCTCCTCCTCTGCGTGCTCTACTTCTTCCTTACGTGCAGGAAGCTCGTCCTTACCTCTGCGGTAGACGATATATACATTCTCCGCACCAAGTCGCTTTGCACTTCTTGCCGCATCCATCGCAACATTACCGCCGCCAAGCACTGCTACATTTTTGCCCACATATACAGGCGTGTCATATTCGGGGAATTTATAGCCCTTCATAAGATTTATACGTGTCAAAAACTCGTTTGCCGAATACACACCGTTGAGGTTCTCGCCGTCAATACCCATAAACCTCGGCAAGCCTGCACCTGAACCTATGTATACAGCATCATAACCCATATCACAAAGTAATTCATCTACTGTAAGGGTTCTGCCTATTATTACATTCGTCTTTATATCAACGCCAAGCCTCTTAAGGTTTAAAATCTCTTTCTGAACAATGTCTTTGGGCAATCTGAACTCAGGGATTCCGTACATCAAAACACCGCCTGCTGTATGGAATGCTTCAAATACAGTTACCTTATAACCAAGCTTTGCAAGGTCGCCTGCCGCTGTAAGTCCTGACGGACCCGAGCCTACAACTGCTACCTTTTTGCCGTTCCATTCAGGAATTTCAGGTTTATCCTCTACGTTTGCCATATGGTAATCTGCGGCAAATCTTTCAAGTCTGCCTATACCTACAGGCTCACCCTTTATGCCACGCACGCATTTTGACTCGCACTGTCTCTCCTGCGGGCATACTCTGCCACACACTGCCGGCAAAGCGTTTGTTTCTTTGATTTTCTGATACGCACCCTCAAAATCTCCGTCTTTCATATATGAAATAAATTCCGGTATTTTGACTGATACGGGACAGCCCTGCATACAGGGTTTGTTTTTACAGTTAAGGCATCTTTGTGCCTCATCAATTGCCATTTCTGCCGTATAGCCCGTAGTTACTTCAAGGAAGTTTTTATTCCGTATATCCGGTGCCTGCTCCGGCATCGGATTTTTATCAAGTCTCATATTTGCCATCTTTCCGGCTCCTTAATCCTCATACTTATGCGTCCTGCCTATTCTGCAATGTCCCTCATCGCAAGAACGCTTTTCAAAATCTGCATACATTCTGCCACGCTTCATTGCAACGTCCCAGTCAATCTTATGTCCGTCAAAGTCCGGACCGTCAACGCACGCAAACTTTGTTTCGCCACCTACAATCACACGGCAACCACCGCACATACCTGTTCCGTCTATCATAACCGGGTTCATACTTACAGTTGTCGGGATATTGTACTTTTCTGTAAGCTTACACACAAACTTCATCATCACAAGCGGACCTATTGCAATAACCTCGTCAAACTTCTCGCCGGCAAGAATTTCTTTTTCAAGCATATCTGTAACAAAGCCCTGTGTTCCGTTTGAACCGTCATCAGTTGCAATTATAAGCTTGTCTGCAATCTTTTTTAGCTCGTCCTCAAGTATAACGAGGTCTTTATTCCTGAAACCTGTTATAACCGTAACATCAGCACCAAGCTCGTGAAGCTTTTTAGCCTGCGGATACGCAATCGCTGTACCAAGTCCGCCACCTATTACGGCTACTTTTTTCTTACCGTCAAGCGGTGTGGGCTGTCCGAGCGGGCCTGCAAAATCAAGCAATTCGTCACCCTTTTCAAGAGTTGCAAGGTCACGTGTTGTTTTTCCTACTATCTGCACTATAATTGTTATAGTACCCTTTTCTCTGTCAAAATCAGCTACCGTGAACGGTACACGCTCACCGTTTTCGTCAATTCTCAATATTATAAACTGTCCCGGCTCTGCCTTTTTTGCAACGAGCGGAGCTTCAACCTCCATTAAGAATACAGTGGGGTTGAGCATTCTTTTTTCGGTTATTCTATATGACATTATAACCACTTTCCTTTTCGTAAATTGATATTCATTTTATTTTATCATATTTTTCGGTATTATTCAATAGCAATTTTCGAGATTTTCTACCTATATAATACGATATTTTTGTTTTTCCTCACCAAATAGCACGTGCCGGAGCCAATCATCAGCAATTATGCATGCAAGCGACAGAAAAAACCATAGCACTGTATATAACAGACATACCTGCCCCATAATATTATACGGCATATCGTAATAGTCCCACACATCAAGCCCCATACGGATATTTACAATATATCCGGTTACAAATTCAAGACCGGTTATTATCACAGCAGAGATAAGCATCTGCAAAAGCAACGGTATTCTGCCACGGTTTTTCTCATTGATAAGTCCTACAACCAAAAAGCACGCACCGCCGAGAATAAACATACTCCAGTGCGAGCTGCCACGCCATAATAGCTCTATTATAAGATACATAACACCGCCGAGCCCGAACAGTATTGTATGCTTTAACATAATATCACCCCTTGTTTTAGTATATAAAACAAGGGGTGAAGTTATACTTATTTATATATCAAGGTTTGATACGTATTTCGCATTTGCCTCAATAAAGTCACGTCTCGGCTCAACTTTTTCACCCATAAGGATGGTGAATATTCTGTCAGCCTCAATCGCATCCTCCATATCAACACGCAATAATGTACGCTTTTCCGGGTCCATTGTGGTTTCCTTAAGCTCTGCAGGGTCCATCTCACCAAGACCTTTATATCTCTGTACCTTTGCACCCTTGCCAAGCTCTTCTATTGCCGCATCACGTGCCGCCTCGTCAAACACAAAGCGTTCCACAACGTCCTTGTTCTTACCTTTATATACCTTATACAGCGGCGGCTGTGCAATATAGATATGTCCGCCCTCTATAAGCTGACGCATATATCTGAAGAAGAATGTCAGAAGCAATGTACGGATATGTGCACCATCGACGTCGGCATCCGCCATAATGATGATTTTGCCGTATTTGAGGTTCTCAATATTAAAGTCCTCGCCAATTCCCGCACCGAGTGCCTGAATTACCGGCAGAAGCTTTTCGTTTGAATATACCTTGTCTATTCTCGACTTTTCTACATTCAGCATCTTACCCCAAAGCGGAAGAACAGCCTGATAACGTCTGTGTCTGCCCTGCTTTGCACTACCGCCCGCACTGTCTCCCTCGACGATAAATAGCTCTGCGTAATCGGCACCCTCGTCTGTACAACGTGCAAGCTTGCCAAGAAGCGATGCGTTGCTTGCGGTTGAGTTCTTTCTTGATGCTTCTCTTGCACGGCGTGCCGCTTCTCTTGCACGCGATGCACTGATTGTCTTTTCTATAATTGTTCTTGCAATCTTCGGATTTTCCTCAAGGAATGCTTCAAGCTTATCATTTAAAGCACCCTCAACAAGAGTTCTTGCCGCACTGTTACCGAGCTTTGTTTTGGTCTGTCCCTCAAACTGTGCTTCGGCAACCTTGACACTGATTACAACCGTCAAGCCCTCACGTGTATCCTCACCGGAAAGGTTTTCGTCCTTTTCCTTTAAGAGCTTGTACTTTCTTGCATAGTCGTTCAATACTCTTGTAAGACCTGACTTAAAGCCTGTTTCGTGCATACCGCCATCGACTGTATGAATGTTATTTGCAAAGCTCAGGATTGTTTCGGAATATGAAGTGGTGTACTGCATTGCCACCTCAACCTCCATAGTGTCGCCCTTTTTCGCTTCAAAATAAACGATTTCATCGTGTATCGGATCTTTATTGGTGTTTAAGTAGTTTATAAATTCCTTGATACCACCCTCGGCGTAAAGGTCCTCTGTTCTCTTCTCATCTGTTCTGTTGTCTGTGAAAATTATTCTTACGCCCTTATTGAGGAATGCCTGCTCTCTTAATCTCTTGAGCAATACATCATAATCAAAATCAAGAGTTTCAAATATTTCAGCATCGGGTAGGAAAGTTATCTTTGTTCCTGTAGTTTTTGTTTCCCCAATTATTTTCAGATCACAAGTCGGCTTACCACGCTCATAGCTCTGATAATGAACGTGCTCACCATCTGATACCTCAACCTCAAGGCGTTCTGAAAGTGCGTTAACAACAGACGAACCAACGCCGTGCAAACCGCCCGACACCTTGTATCCGCCGCCGCCAAACTTACCGCCGGCGTGAAGAATGGTAAGAACAACCTGCACCGTAGGTATTCCCTCTGTGGGGTGGATACCTACCGGAATACCACGTCCGTTATCCTCTACAGTTACAGTATTGTCGGGGTTAAGTGTCACATTTATACAGTCACAGTAGCCTGCAAGTGCCTCATCAATTGAGTTGTCTACAATCTCATAAACAAGATGATGCAAGCCGGAAATTGAAACTGAACCGATATACATACCCGGTCTCTTTCTTACCGCTTCAAGACCTTCTAAAACCTGTATTTGGTTTTCGTCATATTTTGTCTCTACAACATTGTTTTCGTTCATATTTATATCTCCTTAAATTTATTACGTTAACATTTCAGATGTCTTTGCTCTGCTTATCAGAAGCTTTGACGAGAATGATGATAAATACACCTGTATTTTCCCGTCGTGCTCAGTTACCACATATGATTTTGGCAAATCGTCTGCTGAATATATCAATGCACCTGTCTTTTCCGCCTGCGGCAGAAAGTCTCTGCCCTGACGTGACACGGTGGTATTATCCATATCAAAAATGCCTATTATGTCGCTTTTTGGAACGACAAATTCGTTACTTATTCTAAGAAACATCTGTTACCGTTCCTTTCTCTATCCTGAACTGTCGTGTCGCAGTATCCTTGCCTGCAAGGTCAGTGTCGGTTGATGTTATAAGCACCTGCTTGTCACGGATACGTTCTGATAAGTACATACGCCGTGATATGTCAAGCTCACTCATAATGTCATCTAAGAGCAGTATCGGATACTCACCCTTTATGTCATTTATATACTCCGACTGTGCTATTTTCATACTGAGTGCCGCGGTACGTTGCTGTCCCTGTGACGCAAAAAGCTTTGCATCTCTGCCCTCGACCTGAATATCAAGGTCGTCTCGCTGTATGCCATAGAGCGATGACACTGCATCAATTTCACGGTCGGCACGGTCGTTTAAGTAGTCATACACAGCCTCTTTTGTATACTCTTCAAGGCGAATGTTTGGCACATACCTTATATCAAGCACCTCGCCCGAAATATCGTGCTGAATTGCCTTTGCCGCAGTCGCAATGCTGTCGGTAAAATCCGTTCTTGCACGCATTATCTTTACTGCAAGCTCTGCAAGCTGTTCGTTCCATATCCACAGTGTCTTTTTAACGTCGTTTATACTGCGTCTGTTGGTACGGAGCAAGCTGTTTTTCTGGTCGAGCACCTTGTTATATTCCATAAGTGACGAAAGATACGCAGGATAGAGCTGGCTTATGGCACTGTCTGTAAATCTGCGTCGGATATTTGGTGAGCCTTTCACCATATTAAGGTCCTCGGGCGAGAACATAACAACATTAAGATAGTTCATAAGCTGACTCAGCTTTGAGATAGAAACGTGGTTAATTCGCACTGCCTTACGTCCGTTTTTAAGTATCTGCATTTTGCCGTTATGCTCGCGTTTGCTGTCACAAAACTCAATTTCAAGGCCTGCAAAATCTGCACCGAAACGCACAAGCTCTTTGTCTGTCTTTGCACGATGGCTTCTGCCCTGTGCAAAGAGATATACAGACTCAAGTATGTTTGTTTTTCCCTGAGCGTTGTTTCCGTAAATTATGTTTGTAAGCGGAGAAAATTCAAGCTCGGCTCTTTCATAGTTACGGAAATTTGTAAGTTTAAGTTTTTTAATATACATTATCCCACCGAAATTTCAAACGAATCGTCTTCAAAATTAAGAGTTACAACATCGCCCGGACGAATTTTCTTTCCACGCATTGTGCATACCTCACCATTAACTGATGCGTATCCGTTTATTACCATATCTTTTGCTTCAGCTCCCGAATACGCAATCCCTGCATATTTTATGAGCTGATCAAGCTTTATGAACTCAGTTGTAATTTTAACCTCGGTCTTTTCCATAGTTCTACCTTTCTTTTTATGCGTTGCTTCTTGTAACGCTCTCTACTCCTTCTATCTGCCTGAACTTTTTAGTGAGTAACGCAAGGTCTGATGTGTTTTTAATCTCAACACCCACCTGAATAATCGCCTCGCCGTTCTTTGCATATGCGTTTGCAGACTTGAACGGAATTTTGAGGTTTACAAGAATGTTTGTTACATCAAGCAACATACCGTCACGGTCCTTGCCGGTGATGCGTATGTTTGCAATATATGAGTTAGCGTTACCCTTATCCCACGCAACTTCTATAAGTCTTGCACGGTCCTCAGGTGAGAGGTTTATGGGTTTAACATTCACACAGTCTGCTCTGTGGACGCTCACGCCTCTGCCCTTTGTTATAAATCCGATTACTTCATCTCCCGCAACAGGATTACAGCAATGTGCAAGACGTACAAGACAGTTATCAATACCCTTTACGATGATACCGTTTGAAGAACGTGAAACCTTTTCTTTCGGTGCATTTTCAGTCGCTTTTTCAATAGCCTCCTGTATGCCCTCTTCCTTCTGCTTCTCACGCACTTCCTTGAGCCATTCCTCACGCAAACGCAACACAACCTTGGTAGCAGTTACGCCACCGTAGCCTACACCTGCGTATAAATCGTCAAGGTTATTGAACCCGTAACGCTTTGTTATAACAGAAACCCATTCCGGCTTAAACAACTGTGCGTGAGTATTGCCGAAACGGCGAAGCTCTCGTTCGATAAGCTCCTTACCCTCTTCTATATTCTCATCACGTCGTTCACGTTTGAACCACTGATTTATCTTGTTTCTTGCACGTGCAGTACGGCAGATTTTAAGCCAGTCACGGCTCGGACCGTGTGTGTTTGCCGTAAGTATCTCGACAATTTCACCCGTTTCAAGGACATAGTTGTTTGTAACAATCTTACCGTTTACTTTTGCACCGCTCATTTTGTATCCGACTTCGGAATGGATAGCAAACGCAAAGTCTATTACCGTACTTCGTGCAGGAAGCGATACCACCCTGCCGTTAGGCGTGAAAACGAACACCTCATCAGCAAACAAATCGAATTTCAGAGCATTGAAAAACTCGTCGGTATCAATGATATTCTGCTGAGTATCAAGCAAAGTGCGAACCCATTCAAGCTTTGAATCAAGCTCAGATTCACCGCTTTTGCCCTCCTTATATTTCCAGTGTGCTGCGATACCGTTTTCAGCGACACGGTGCATTTCCCATGTTCTTATCTGTATCTCAAACGGTGTTCCGTCAGGGCCGATAACCGTTGTATGCAAAGACTGGTACATATTGGGTTTTGGCATTGCGATGTAGTCCTTAAATCTCATCGGTACAGGTGTATACATCTCATGCACAAGTCCGAGCACTGCATAACAGTCCTGGATTGAATCAACAATGACACGCACCGCGAACAAGTCATACAGACTATCCATGGTTTTGCCCTGCGTAAACATCTTACGCCATATACTGTAAAAATGCTTCGCACGGCCCATTACCTTACCGTTTATGCCCATTTCCTTGAGTTTGTCACGGAATATATCCATAATATCTGCAATGAATCTGTCACGTGCACTCTTTTTGAGGTTAATGTTCTCACGTATTTCCTCGTATGCTACAGGATCAAGATATTTAAGTGCCAAATCCTCAAGTTCTATCTTGATTTTCGACATACCAAGACGATGTGCCAGAGGTGCATATACATCAAGCGTTTCTTTTGATATTCTGAGCTGTTGTTCCTGTGTCATAAAGCCGAGAGTACGCATATTATGCAGTCTGTCTATCAGCTTTATCATAATCACGCGGATGTCCTTTGACATTGCAAAGAACATTTTACGCAGATTTTCCACTTGTTGTTCCTCACGCGAGGAGTATTGAATTTGTTTTAGCTTCGTAACACCGTCAACAAGCTCTGCAACTGTTTTTCCGAACATCTCTTCAATGTCCTGATAGCTACAGTCAGTATCTTCAACCACGTCGTGCAAAAGACACGCTGTTACAGTATGGGCATCAAGTGCAAGCTGTGCCGCTATATATGCAACCTCAGCCGGATGCACAATGTATGGGTCACCGCTCTTTCGCATCTGACCTGTATGCATTGATTTTGAAAAATCATACGCCTTCTGAACCTTCTCAGTATCTGCATCGGGATTGGATTCTTTAAGCATCGCTATTGCTTCTGCTATCAGGGCATCTGTATCCTTTTTCTCCATCTGTGGGATTTTTTCCGGTGCAAGTATTATGTTTTTATCTGTGTCTTTCAAACAAATCCCTCCTTCTTATCAGATGTCCTGAGTATTTTTCATTTTAATATCACAAAGTACAAGCTGTGCACTTTCATTTCCCTGATAATTATTTATATCAAGCTTGCAGGCAAGATGTACAATGTCTCCGTATTTTAATATGTCGACAAACTCTCCCATTCCGAAGCCTATTGCGTTTATCCTGACTCCATCCTTTTGTACCTGCATACGTATATGCTTTTTCTCCATACCTACAGCAGTAACAGATACCACCTCTGCATCCTTGACTGCAAATACCGGTGTTTCATTGCCCATTCCGTATGGTTCAAGCGATGAAAGAAGCTTTGCGGTAGGAATATTCAGATTAGCACCGCCTAAAACACAGTCTATCTTAACCACCGGAACAAGGTCCTCTGCTGTAAGATTTTCCTTTGCATATTTGTTTATCTTTTCGTCAAACTCTCTGAGCTTGTCCTCATTTATGCCAAGACCTGCAGCTACTGCGTGCCCGCCGAAGTTTGTAAGCAGTTTTTCACAGGCAGAAAGTGCATTGAACAGATTAAAATTACCCACACTTCTTCCGCTGCCCTTGCCCACACCGTTATCAAGTGATATAAGTATACATGGACGGTGATAGTGCTCGACAAGCCTTGACGCAACTATACCTATAACTCCGTTATGCCAGCCCTCTTTTGCAAGAACTATTACATTCTTCTTTTCAAATTCCTTATCTGACTCTATCATCTCGATTGCTTCACGGTGTATGTCAAGCTCTGTCTGCTGACGTTCCTTGTTTGAAGCATCGAGTTCTTTTGCGATTTCTGTTGCAGTCACATCATTTTCAGTAAGCAACAGCTCCACTGCCGTTGTCGCAGTGCTTAATCTGCCTGCAGCATTAATTCTCGGTGCCAGTGCAAACGCAACTGTTGCAGTAGTCACCTTTTTGTCAGACACACCCGAAACCTCGAGCAGTGCTTTTATACCGCACCTTGACGGGTTCTGCAAAAGTGTAAGCCCTTTTTCAACTATAACACGGTTTTCGCTTGTAAGAGGCACTACATCTGCTATTGTGCCTATTGCGGCAAGCTCAACGTATTTATCAAAAACCTCGCCTGTGTTCATTCCCATACTCATTGCAAGTGCAAGAACGAGCTTAAAAGCAACACCAACACCTGCAAGAGCATCAAACTCGTATTCGTCATCCTCACGCTTCGGATTAAGAACCGCTACTGCCGCTGTCGGAATCCGCTCCTTACACGTATGATGGTCTGTTACAACAACATCCATCCCCTGAAGCTTTGCAAATTCAATCTCGCCGATTGCCGTAATTCCGCAGTCAACTGTTATGAGTAGCTTTACACCTTCTTTTATGAGCTTGTTTACCGCCATAATATTTATGCCGTATCCCTCATCCTTACGGTCAGGGATATAATACTGCACATCAGCACCCAGAGTTTTCAAAAATCCAAAGAGCAGTGCTGTTGACGTTATTCCGTCAACGTCATAGTCACCGTATATTGCAATTTTCTCTCCCGTCTCAACTGCACTTTTAATTCTCGCTACAGCCTTATCCATATCAAGCATTGTCATAGGGTTTAGGATACCCTTTTTTGACTTTGAGAGAAAAGTTTTAAAATCTTCCGAAACAATTCCTCTGTTAAGGAGAATGGTCGCCAGAAGCTGCGGTATTCCGTTTTTTTCTGCCGCCATTGAAACTGCCCTGGCAGTTACCCCCTCATTCCTGAATTTCCATACTTTACGAACCATAAATCCACCACAAAAACCAATTTTAAAAATAATTACACTTATTATGTATTATATCATTTTTTGCACAAAATTTCAAGCTTTTAAGCAAAAAAAATCCATTATTACAGCATCATTCATAAATTAAATATTTTTCAAAAAAGGGCTTGACAAATAATAGATTGTATGGTAGAATTACTATTGTTCGTTAAAGCGGAAATCGGACGTTAACGTATGGAGGAGTATCGAAGTGGTCATAACGGGCCGCACTCGAAATGCGGTAGTCCGAAAGGGCTCGTGGGTTCGAATCCCACCTCCTCCGCCAGATAACGGGATGTGGCTCAGTTTGGTAGAGCACTACGTTCGGGACGTAGGGGCCGCAGGTTCAAATCCTGTCATCCCGACCATCTAAACCTCAGTAACCAAGCGGTTTCTGAGGTTTTTACTTTGTTTGAAAATTCTTATTTTTGAGGTTTGACCACATGTTATCCCACAGACACGTAATATGCAAAAAAGAAAATTTCCTTAAGTCCCAAATTTAAATTACATTATAATTTACAACAAACATACGTGTTTATCAAATTTGACCACACGTTGTCCATATCTTATTAACCCACTTATCTATTTTAAATTAATTACTAATTAGTTCTTTTAATGGTATTGGATATTATATCAAAAAAATGATATAAAGTAAAGGATTTGTCAGTATTTATAATTAAAATTATTTAATCAAGTGCTTTTCTTTGTTTACAGTGGCTCAAATTTTGATATACCAAAAAGCTACGGCACGAATTTTTTATGTCCGTGCCGTTTTTGTTTTACTGTGCTTTTTTGAGCTCTGCTTTCTTCTCTGCTATTTCGGCTTTCATCTCCTGTATCAGTATAGCGAGCTTTTCTTCGCATTCTTCTTCGGTCTTGGCATATATATTTCTTACCATTCGTTTGCCGTAGGCATCCCTTGGTGAGTATCTGCCTTCGTATAGGTGGTCGTTTATCTTACTGATGCATCCTGTGCCTGCCTTTCGTATTTTGCCCTTTTTCGGTTCAAATTGGGTCTCCTGTGGCTTTTGGCCTTCCCCGGCTTGTATATTCTCGTCTATGGCTTTACCTTTGCTGAATCGTGCATTAATCTTCTCTGCGGCATTTTGTTTCATTTCATCAGTGCTATGCAGATATATGTCTATGGTTGTTTTGCTCGATATGTGTCCGAGTATGGTGGATAGTGTTTTGATGTCCATTCCGTTTGCTACCGATGTGGTGGCGAAGGTGTGACGTAGGTCATGAAATCTAACCTTTTTGCATCCCGCTCGTTCTAATACCTTCTGCATCTTATGGTATACTGCTGATGGATCCCTTGGCATTCCTTTCACTCTCGGTGATGGGAACATCCACTCAGAATCTACAGTTTTCCTGTATTCATTTAGTATGTTCAGTATATTGCGTGGCAGGATTATGCTTCGTATAGAATCTTTTGTTTTTGGCTCTGTTATTATCAGTTCGCCTTTTACCCTGGTTACTTGTCTTCCTATATCTAACTGTCCTGTTTCGAAGTTCAGGTCTTTCCATTTGAGCGCCATATCTTCACCGCGTCTCATTCCTGTTGCAAGTACCATTATGAAGATTTCGTAGTATCCGTCATATTTGGCTTGTATGAAGAATCTTTTCAGTTCTTCCTTACTCAATACCTGCATCTCTCTTGCTTTCTTTGGTGGTAGTTTACATCCTATGGCGGGATTCGTTTTTATCAGACCGTCATCTACTGCTCTTTGCAGTGCAGTTCTGCAGTTTGCGTGACAGCTTCTGACAAATCTGTTGGATAAACCTTTGCCAAGAGCATCGGCATATCTTAGTCTGCCATTCTCCTTGAGGTCTGTGTAGAATTTCTGCAGATCATTTTGTGTTAGTTTGTTGAGTGGGATATCTCCGAGCTTTGGTATTATGTGCTTATATATTCTTGACTCATATACCTCTTGAGTAGTTACTTTCAATCCCATCTTACAATAGTACTGATACCAGAAATCCATCCATTCTCCAAATGGCATACTGCTTTTAACCCGATTCCGTCTTGTGATGCCGATTTTCTCCTTGAGTTCACTAAGCTTTTGATTGCATTCGTTTTCCGTTTTGGCAAGGACATTCTTTGTTATCGGCAAGCCATTTATATCATAGTCAACTACAATTCTGCCTTCCCATCGACCATCTTTTCGAAGTCTTACTGTACCTTCTCCGGCTTTTCTTTTCTTCATTCTATCCTCTCCCCTCATAAAATATCGTCCATAAAATTTCCTACTATTTCAGATGCCCTCTTTTGCATATCTCCTGTCACATGGGTGTATCTATCCACTGTGAAGCTTGGGTTTGTGTGTCCAAGTATGGTTGACAGTGTTATAGCATCCACTCCTGTTGCCAGTGCATGTGTTGCAAAGGTGTGGCGGAGGTCGTGAAAGGATATGTCCGGCAGGTTCAGTTTGTTTAAGAAGCTTTTTGCCTTTCTGTACGCCACCGGAGGTGCTATTGGCAAGCTTGGATTTAAGAGGTTTGGGAATATCCATTCTGATATCCGTTTTCTTTTTCTCAATCTGTCAGCTGTTATTTTAGGAAGGAGGATTTTTCTTTTGCTTTCGTCCGTCTTAGGTTCACCCTCATATATTTCGCCGCCTTTTAGCAGAGATATGCTCGTTTTGATTCTTATGATACCTTCCTTTTCATCGAAGTCTGTCCACCTTAGTCCACATATTTCACCTCGCCTTAAGCCTGTGGTTAATTCGAGGTAGAAGAAGTCACCCCATCCTTCATCTGCATCTATGGCTTGCATCAGTATGTCAAGTTCTGCGTTGTTCAGTACCTCAAGGTCTTTCTTCTTTTTCTTCGGTCGTTTGGTTTGCTTGGTAGGATTCTTTGGGACAAGGTGATTGTTTACCGCTATCTCCATTGCCCTGTGTAGTGTGGCATGTATGTCTATGATGGTGTTATCTGCAAGTTCGTGTCCGTACACAGGATGTTCCTTGATTCTGCCTGTCTTTTTTAGTTTTACATACATTCTTTGCACTTCGTTTGTACTGAGGAAGGCCAGCTTCTTTTTGCCTATATGCGGTCTTATATATGTATTCACTATCCTTTGATATCTTTCCAATGTTTGAGGTCTGACCGTTCCTGGCAGATATTCTGTGAGCCATTTATCTAACCATTCGCTTACAATCATATTGCTGTCTTCAGTTAGGTCAGCATCCTGATACTGCTGTTTTATGACTTTTAACTTTTGCATCATTTCCTTTTGTGTTTTTCCATAGACATATCTGAATATTGGATTGCCATTCTGTTTATGCCCGACCACAATTCTGCCTTCCCAGTCACCGTTAGGTTTCTTTCTTATCATACCCTCGCCCGATGCTCTGCGTTTTGACATTTCCATCACCTCGCTTTTACTGTAACACACACAATACCGTAAAGGTTCGAACAAGTCAAGTGTTTTTTGTCAATATAATTATAAAAGTATTAAATGAACAACAAAACAGACCTGCAATCAGATCTGTTTTGAACATTTCATTTTAGTTTCCTTATTTCATCTTGATATAAACAATCTATATATCCGCTTAATATCATACAGATAACCCGTCCGTTTACCGAAAATCTAAAATTCTCCCACCGTGTTCCACGTCCCCCCCTGCGGTACGGCGACTTTCAAAGGCACGAATTCCTGTCGTAAACTCATGATTGTCGCATAAAACTTCATCACAGTACATTTCAATTTCGACTCTGTAAAGAAAGGGTTCACCTAACCCCAACGGGAACCACAAGCGGGGATTTTCAATCTTTATTTCTCTTGTAAAAAAATTGAAGTTCATAATGTTTTGAATTAATAAGGGTTTTTGTAAAATCAGTAAGCTTTAACAAATCGTAGTTTGCCTATTGATTTGGAACGGTCGATACTGGTTAGTATAGCTGCAATTTTTTCTAAAGGAATTGGCTTTTTGATTTTTTCTCAACTTGTACAGAAAAGGAAAAAATATCCTCAAATGTTTCTGAGGTTTCACCAATTTCATATAAATACAGAAATAGCTTTTTAATTGTATTTTA
Source organism: Clostridia bacterium (assembly GCA_017415105.1). Taxonomy (GTDB): domain Bacteria; phylum Bacillota; class Clostridia; order UBA1381; family UBA1381; genus Ornithomonoglobus. The sequence continues at coordinate 142,621 of JAFQJD010000004.1, forward strand.
ACAGTATCAAGACTACTTTTACTTAAGTGTTCAGCACAGTTAATAAGGTACTTGCGAACAATATCTTTATCGACTTGTTTTAAGGATATTATCTCATTAGAATGCAGCCAATTAAAGAAGGTCTTAGCAAATTTCCAAATATGATAGCATGTCTTTTGGCTCATGCCGTTATAGGACAAAAGGTTATCAAGCACAGACAAATAATAGTTTGATAGGTTACACTTGGTGTCACGTCTTTTCAAAACGATTTTACCTGTGTCGTGATATTCAGTCAACAGCTCGGCTGATTTAACATAAAATCTATACCTACTTTTAGAAAATTCCGAATTTGCATATTGCTCTTTGTTTTTTTCTATAAATAAATTCATCAATTTTGGATTGTACTCTTGACATCCATATCGATGATGCAACTCAATAATTTTTGAAAATCCCGTTTTTCTTTCTGTAATGGAGCCTTGGGTATATCCATTTTCAGCAAAAAAATTCAATGTTTGAGTTGCAAGTGTTTCAACATTTGTTTGATACAAACAAATCACCGCCTTTGAAATTAGTCAGGAAATATCCTGCTATTACAATTATGACAGTAATTTGTGTATCGGACA
>JAFQJD010000005.1 GCA_017415105.1 Clostridia bacterium
ACCAAGTCCTCTATACTTATCATCTCTATTTGATATCTGTTTTCATATCCTTTTTGCATCATATTTCATCACCCAAGGATATTATACCATAAAACGAAGAAAAAGCCCAGACTTTTCTGGACTTTTTCGACAGTCTGAAAACTCTGTGGCTTACGCCACAGAGTTTTGTTGTAACAGTCGTTATGTTATAAAAGTCCGTACTTTGCCCTGATACGTGTGAGCTTATCCGTCATCGGCTCCGCTATAAACCACAGGAAGAACACCACCGACGCACCATGAATCAGATCAAACGGCAACCCTGCCACAAGGCTTTTAAAAAGAACCTCCGGTGTGAGTGTCTGATACATCATCAATGCCGAGCCGGTATTTACAATTCCTCCGCAAATAATTACGGTTGCAAAAAAACCGAAAATGCACAGTGTTATGCGGTTAGTTCGAATAAGTCCTCTGCTGAATATTATACCTGCCAGAAATCCAACAGCACCATACGAAACCATCTGCCAGACTGTCCACGGTCCCTGCCCGAAATAGAAATTTGACACAAAAGCTGTTACAGCACCGACAAGGAACCCTGCTTCACCGCCAAACATTATACCCGAAACTATCACTATTGCAAGCACAGGCTTAAACTGCGGAAGCATAAAAAACACCATTCTGCCCGCAACCGCCAATGCACATAAAACACTTATTATTACAAGCTCACGTGCCTGAGGCTTCTTGTTTTCAAATGAAATCAAAAACGGTATAAGTATCTCGATTATAATTAAGAGACTTATGAAATAATATTTTCTGTCGTTAAGATAGTGTATCCCGATATACATTGTTAGCGGAACTGCAATAAGTACCGCAAAGACTGATGCAATTGTGCGTTTTGATATTTTCCGCCTCTCACCCGACAAATCCGGTTTAGCACTGAATTTATTAAACGGGAAAAAGCAAATTATTGCACCTATAACCGCAATTGACTCTATAAGCTCATATGTATCTGTCGCTACTGTTTTACCGCAGTAAACCAAAATAGTCAAGACTGCAAAGAGCAGTACAAAAGCTGTACCTGTTATAATCCGTATTTTTTTCATTTTATTCTCCTCCTCCGCAGGCAAGAATTATGTCCTCTGCAAGAATTGCATCGGGAATAACCGTTTTTGCCATGCGATTTGCACTTGTTGTATAAAATGTGTTATTTTTAAAAAGCTCACGCGGAGTTGCTGTTGCTGTTATACTACCGTCAAAGAACATACTGCAATGGTCAGAATACTTTGCACAGAACTCAACATCATGCGAAACCATAACAACCGTCACACCGTTTTTTGTAAGCTCTCTTAATACATCTGCAAGCTTGTCCTTAAAATGTGCATCAAGTCCTTTTGTCGGCTCGTCAAGAAGCAATATTTCAGGCTGCGTAAGAAGCACCTTTGCAAGTGCTGCACGTTGTGCCTCGCCTCCCGATAAATCATAAGGGTGTTGATTTAATACATTTTTAAGTTCACAGACTTCTATCATTTGTGAAAGCACTCCGTCATCTGCTTTCATTTGGCGAAGGTCATCAAGGACAGTTTTTTCGGTAAAAAGGAGCTGTGGGTTTTGCGGAAGCATCCCAACCTTTCCTGAAACCTTTACCTTTCCCCCATACGGTCGGTTTATACCACCGATAAGCGAAAGTGCTGTTGTTTTTCCCGTTCCGTTTCCGCCGAGGATTGCGTAAATTTCACCTTTGTTTATTTTAAGTGACAATCCCTTTATAACATCGGGCTTGTTCTTTTCATATCTGAACCATACATCTTTAGCTTCTATACACGGCTTACAGCTGTTTGTTTCTCTTACTCTAAATATGCGTCCCTCATCAACTGTGTTGGTTTTTGAAAACTCCTCAAGCCATATACGTCCCTCACGAACCGTAAGAACATCTGCAACACGCAGCGGCGTCGGTAGTGCCGATACCATATCGTGATTATTTTTCTTAAGGATTTTTCCGACATTCTTCGGGGTGTCATCTGCAATAATTTCACCGTTATCCATAACCACCACTCTGTCTGCCATTACAAATGCCTCTTCAAGTCTGTGCTCTGAAAGAATAACCGTCGTTGCAAGCTCACGGTTTATTTTCTCAACAGTTCTTAAAAACTCACTTGCCGAAATCGGGTCAAGCTGACTTGTTGGCTCGTCAAGTATTAAAACATCCGGATTCATGACCATTACAGATGCAAGATTTAAAAGCTGCTTTTCACCGCCTGAAAGGTCGCTGACTTTTTTATAAAACCAGTCGGTGATACCAAAAAACTCTGCCATTTCCGATACCCTTGTTCTTATTTCGTTTGTCGGAACGCCAAGGCTTTCAAGCCCGAATGCAAGCTCGTGCCATACCTTATCGGTGACAATCTGATTTTCAACATCCTGCATCACAAATCCGATTTTCGATGCCTGCTCTATATCCGGCACCGCTCCAAGCTCCATACCGTTAAAGTATACTTTTCCATCTGCTTTTCCAAATGGTGAAAGAGTGGTTTTCAAAAGCCTTAACAGGGTGGTTTTTCCGCATCCCGATTTTCCGCAAAGGCAGATAAACTCTCCACGCTCTACTGCAAGGGAAATATCACAAAGTGCTTTTTTCTCACTGTTCGGATATGTAAAACTCAGATTTTCGATTTTATAGCTTTCCATCTCATCACCTCCCACACTTCAATTATAACCGGCAAAAATGCAAATATGGCATATGCGGAAAATACACTTATGCTGTAGACTGAAATGCCGTTATGTGTTATTAACGGAAAATATGAAAAATACATTCCGCCATACACTGCACCCATAACAATATATGTCCCCAAAGCCAGCATTGCAACAAGTGCCGATATATCACGTCTGCCAAAACGGTATATTGAAAATGCTGTTCTCCTTTTTGTGCCATAGCCTCTTGATTTCATACTGTCGGCGGTTTCGACTGCATTCTCAAGCGACCATGTTATCATTATTGATAAAATTTTAACAGCTGTTTTTATTCGGTTTATAAGCTTTCCGCCCGATACATCGTTACCTATCCCACGTTGGGCATCGGCAACTGCCTTTGTCTGTTTTATAAACCGAGGCACGAACCGGAATGTCATAGACAGTATAAGAGAAAGTGACGGAGTTACACGCCCGAAAAGATACACTGTTTTATCGCTTGTCATAATCTCGTTACTGCACGAAAACCAGCAAATGACGCTTATCACCATAACCGCTGCACTGGTGCCGTATATTATTGATTCTGCTGTCAACGGATTTCCGCTTGGCAGATATGTGAGAATTGTCACGCCCTGGTGGTTGAACAACGGATTTAAAAGTGCCATCAGAACCACCGTCGGAAGCATATACAATATATTCGATTTTATTGATTTTCTGCCCTTTAATACCACCGAGTACGAAAATGCACCTATAAGCGATATTGCGAGGCTTACCGGATGCATAAACACACACGAAAACCCAATCATAAACGCAAAATACAGAAAATTTACAATCGGGTGGTATGTTTTAAATTCATTAGTCATCTTTTCTTCCGTTTCTTGGTGAATATCCTCCACCTATATCATTTCCCCTGTCGCAGGTATAAATCCACTCAATAGCATCACCATCTTTTACGGTGTATTTTGACGAGCCATAACCGGGGAAGCTTCCGTTTACTTTATACATCCAGCCGGAAAGCTCGCCACAGTCATTTTCATAGAGATTTGCTATACCTTCTATATATGCACTATTATACACCGGTACATTGACAAATTCAAGATGTATTTTATTCTTTTTCATCTCTCGTACAAGAATATTATATACGCTCTCGCCTTTATTGAATATAACCTCTGTTTTCGGGAAAATAACACCGTCTGACGGGACAAGTCCCGATTTTTCAGGCTTTAGCTTTGAGATGTTTGACAGGATAGTGTCGCAACGCACCGTGAGTGTGCAGGTTAAGGTATCGTCTTTCTTTTCATCAACCGTTACGGAAACCGGAGTTTGTACAGGTGTAGCTGTGTCAGGCTCCGGTGTTACGGACACAGGTCTCTGTGTGATAGCCGGCGTAGGTTTCGGTGTTGCCGTTTCATAAGGTGTAGCCTCCGGTTTCTGTGTTATGCTTATTTTTTCTGATACAGGTGTCGGAGTAGCTTCCTGCTCCGTTACCGTTGAAGGTTCTCCGCCTGCCATAAATGCAATTACAAGTATTAAAACCGTAATCGCAATGCCGGCGATTTTCCATTTATGTTTCTTTAAAAAATTCATATTAACTTCGCCTTACCAAGCATATTATAAAGTAGCTGTGCCATTTCGGCTCTTGTTATTTTTGTTTTTGGCTCAATGCTCATAACACTTCCATCAAGCAGTTTTTCATAGTAACAAAATGCCATAGCAGACATTGCCCAGTCTGAAACCGTTATATAATCAGGAAATTCAGCAAGTGTGTTTCGGGTACTTTCCTCATTGTAATCTGTCATCATTCCGCAAAGTTTTGCGGCTCTTGCTGTCATTGTAACCATTTCCTCACGGGTAATCTCACCCTCCGGATTAAATTCGGTATCAGACACACCGTTTATAATTCCGTAATGATACGCAGTGTTTACATAAGAGTAGAACCAGTCGTTTTCATTTACATCCGTAAAATTATATCCGTCCCTCTCGGGCACACCCAACGCTCTTATGACTATTGTAGCAAACTGTGCTCTTGTCATTGTATTATCAGGGCAATAGCTTACATCATCCATACCGTCTATAATCGCACGTGATGCAAGCACCTCAATTGCAGCCTGATTTTTATGTCCCTTTATATCCTTAAATGTCTTGTCTTTATCAATAACCGGTTTTTCTGCAACATCTGCATTCTTTCCGGGCAGACCTGCCGGTGTCGGTGCAGGCGTTGCTGTCGGCTTTGGTGTCGGCGTTGTGCGGACTCCTCCGCCACCGCCGTATGACGGTCTGCGAGTCGGAGCAGGTGTCGGGGTTGGTGCCTCTGTCGGAGCAGGTGTTGGTGTAGGTACTATGTCAAGTGTTGCTCTTGCCTCATCTGTGGGATTTTCTGCAAAATCATATATGTATTTGCCATCAGCAAACAGTTTCCACGCAATAAGACCTCTTAAGCCCTGCTCTGTTGCAAATGAGCTGTCTGTCGGCTCAAATCCGTCAAATTCAGCATTTGACTGGCACATAAGACCGTATAGCATATCCTTTCCGTTCTTAACCACCGATTCGGGATCAACACCCACCGATGCAAGGCCTGCAATTGCAAGACCTGTTGATGCGGCATTGCCCATTGAGCCGTTACTGCCCTGATATGATTTTACAAGTACCACTGTTTCTTCAATTAGTGCCGCTACCTCTGCATCTGCGCTATACGGCGCTAATGCACGAAGCATTGGTGCTGCACCGTCTGTTCCATATGTAGTATCCTGCCATACAGATTTTATGGAAATTGCCGTTTCGATAAGAAATTCAATTTTTTCTTCATTTCCCCCGCATAATTCAAGTGCAATCATTACATACGGAAGTGTGTACTCATACCACGGTGCTGTTACTGATTCTTCTGTTATAAGGTCTGTCAGCTTTGTTACGATGTCAAGGGCTTCACCGTTCTTTGTGTATGTATTCTTCGGGTCATAGCCGAGCGAACGCAGTGCAATTATTGATTTTGCAAGGCCATCCTGCAAAGTTGAATTATCTGCTGATTCTATTATTCTGTCAACACACACCTGCTTCTCCTCGTCTGTAAGTGTGTATTCGCTTTCGGGATATAGGGACATATAATCCACAAAATCTGCAATAAACCAATGCATATTTATATCCTCTGATATTCCATAAGTCGTATACTTCTCCACAATATTGTGCATCGCTTCCTCTGCTGATACCGCACTGTCTGCATCCGGTGTCGCTGTCGGTTCTTCTGTGGGTTCGGGGCTTTCTTCTGTGTCAGGTAATATGTCCCCAACTTCGCCTGATATTACCTCATCTGTAATCAGGTCTTCCTCCGCCCCGACAGACGTCTGAACAAATGTTGCTGTGATGAGCATTATTATGCTCAAAAATAGTGATAGTGTTTTTTTCATTTTTCTCTCTCCTTTGTTTTACGCCGCATAAAAAACTGCGGCAATTTTTTATAAAATTACCACAGCTGAGTTTTCCTGTGAGCATATCACAATTCGTACGCAAAAACAACCGCCCTTAAAGTTATTAAGCACGCACAAAAACGCCACACCTGTGCATTTGCACTTACGGTTGCGGCATCAGAGCAGGTCTTGTGACTTACGCCATATAGAAAATCTTTCCGCATCCTTATGCACTGCCTTCTCAGTTTCCCAATGACCGGCTTTCACCGACGCACATAAGAACATTTGACGCACACACCGACAGGTATCGCAGGGGATTCTCACCCCATTCCCTTTTCACCAACTATGCCCTAAACAGCATAGCCGACACTCTGTGTGATGATATTTAATTTTATGGATACAGTATAGCACAAAAGAAGGATTTTGTCAATAAAAAGAGAGCGTCTGTTACGCTCTCCTTGAAATTTACTTGCTCATAAGTTCCTTTGCAAGTGCCTTGATTTCTTCAGCATTTTCTGCCGATACTGCAGACTTGATATGAACTCCTGCCTCGGTAAAGGTCAGGTTCTTTGAGTTTTCAAGCATCTTTTTGATGTTCTTCTCTGCCATTGCCGCCCATGTGCCGTTTTCGATAATACCAACTGTTCTGTTCTGATAGTTACGCTCTGTCAGGTGATGTATAAACTCATTCATAAACGGGAATATTCCGCCGTTGTAGGTTGTGGTTGCAAGAACTATTCTGTCGTATCTGAACGCATCCTCAACCGCTTCTGCCATATCGCAACGTGCAAGGTTTGAAACAGCAACCTTCGGACATCCCAAAGCTTCAAGCTCCTGTGCAAGTAAATCAACTGCATGAGCAGTGTTACCATACACTGATGTATATGCAATCATAACACCCTCAGATTCCGGCTTATATGATGACCACGTATCGTAAAGCCCGAGATAGTGTCCGAGATTTTCAGAAAGCACCGGACCGTGTAACGGACAGATTCGCTGTATGTCAAGTGCTGATGCTTTTTTAAGCAGTGCCTGAACCTGTGCACCGAATTTGCCGACGATACCGAAATAGTAACGGCGTGCCTCACAGTCCCATTCCTCATCTGCATCAGTTGTACCGAACTTGCCGAAGCCGTCAGCAGAGAACAGCGTTTTTGAAAGCGAATCGTAAGTTACTATAACCTCGGGCCAATGCACCATAGGAGCTGTGACAAACGTAAGGTCACGTGAACCGAGTGAGAGTGTGTCACCCTCGCCTACAACTATCTGCCTTTCAGGATAATCTGTGCCGAAAAACTGCTTTATCATAACAAATGCCTTGGCACTTGATACAATTTTTGCCTCAGGGTACTTGTCCATAAACTTGTCTATGTTTGCTGAATGGTCAGGCTCCATATGCTGAACAATTAAATAATCGGGAGTTTTATCACCCAAAATGCCTGCAATATTTCCGAGCCATTCCTCGCCGAATCCCTTATCAACCGTATCAAAAACCGCAACCTTTTCATCGCATACAAGATATGAGTTATACGACATACCGTTTTCTACCCAGTACTGACCTTCAAACAAGTCTATTTCACGGTCATTCACTCCAACATTATATATATTATCTGTTACTTTCATCATATATCCTCCAAACACTTAATGTTGTTATTCTATCATATTTCTCACATTTTTGCAAGTGCATAATTTTATCTAATGAGTTTTTGTTACTGCAATAAAGTATTTTGCTACATCCTCTGACGATGTATTCATTCTGTTCTTTACCCACCATTTTATAGTTTCGCCAAAGCTTCCCACAAGATGGTTTAAAAGGAAATCAGGCGGTGTTTGGGTATGAAAGTCTGACAGGTGCATTTTAAACAGCTTTGCCAGATACTCTTTTAAATAGCCCATAAATAAATCAGCACTCTCTGATGAAAGTATTCCCGAAATATCGGATTTATGGTCATTAAGATGCCACAGAATATGTGCAAGCCTTGCTTCAAGCTGTGGCGTCTGCGTTGGGTATTCGCACATTTCACCCTCAAATATATGGTCGAATATATCACTGCACATTGATTTTAAAAGCGTATCCTTTGTTTCAAAATGTGCGTAAAACGTGCTTCTGCCCACGTCCGCCTTATCTATTATATCCTGCACAGTGATGTGTTCATATCTTTTATTCTCCAGCAATGCACTGAAAGCTTTAAAAATCGCATCACGTGTCTTTTTCTGACGTCTGTCCATAGTATCACTTCCCGTATAAATTTCAAAAAATGTCCGGTATCTTACATTTTATCTGTTTTGGTTATTGATTTTTCTGCAAAACCTAAATACAATATAATCGAACAAAGTGTTCGGTATTGAATTTATTATACTATATCCCAACACTCAAGTCAATAGAAAAGTGAGGTAATCAGTTATGATTAAGAAAATAGTTGACACACTTGAGAGTGTGCCTGCAACCGTAATAGCAGGAATATGTCTTTTGGCAGACCTTATTCCACATATTATGGATAAACATATGCCATTTAGCACCTCTTGGATTACAGCTGTTATTTGCGGAGTTCCGATTATATATTCGGCAATTAAAAAGCTTATTAAAAACCGTGGTATTAAACGCATATCCTCCGCACTTCTCATCAGCATTGCAATGGTTTCGGCAATCGCTATAGGTGATATTTTTGCCGCAGGTGAGGTTGTTTTTATTATGGCAATCGGTGAAATACTTGAAGACAAAACTACTAAAAAAGCAAGAAAAGGGCTTAAAAGCCTCATAAGTCTTACACCACAGGAGGGACGGCGTATCGTTGACGGAAAAGAGGAAATGATTCCGTACAGCGAAATAAAAACCGATGATATACTCCGTATTCTGCCGGGTGAGACTATCCCTGTTGACGGTGAAATTATAAACGGCGAAACCTCGGTTGATGAGTCGGTTATGACCGGAGAAGCTCTGCCGGTTGATAAGTGCGTTGGAGATACTGTTTTTTCAGGGACAATCAATCGGTTCGGTGTTATAGAAATACGTGCATCAAAGGTAGGTGAGGATTCATCGCTCCAAAAGCTTATCAGGATGGTACGTGATGCAGAGGATAAAAAAGCTCCTACACAACGGGTTGCAGATATATGGGCAAGCTATCTTGTACCTGTAGCACTACTTCTTGCAGTAATTGCCGGGTTTATAAAACAGGATATTGTTGTTTCGGTAACAATTCTTGTAGTGTTCTGCCCTTGTGCATTGGTGCTTGCAACACCGACTGCTATAATGGCAGCAATCGGTCAGGCAACAAAGCACGGTGTTATTATAAAGTCGGGCGAGGCACTTGAAAAAATGGGTAAGGTTGACACTGTCGCATTTGATAAAACAGGCACTCTTACATACGGCAAACTTGAGGTCTGTGATGTTCTGCCCTGCGTTTCAGATGCTGATGCAGATAATCTGCTTACACTAACCGCATCAGTCGAAAGTATGAGCGAGCATCCGCTTGGCAAAGCAATCGTCGCTTATGCAAAGGCTAATAATATTACTGTAAAAGAGCCGCAAAATTTCCATATGATAGCAGGCAAAGGTGTTTCTGGTGAGGTTTCAGGCACAGCACTCTATTGCGGAAACGAGCGGTATCTTGAAGAAAACGGCATAATTCTTAATGAAGAAGCAAAAGAAGCACTTTTCAGACTTCAGAAAGAGGGCAAGGCATCGGTCATAACGGCAACAGCCAACAATGTTATCGGAATCATTGCACTTTCGGATGTTTTAAAACCCGATGCGGAAAATATGATAAAACAGCTTGCAAAAACCAGAACAAATGCCGTACTGCTTACAGGAGATACAAGAGAAACTGCAGAATATTTTTCAGAAAAGGTCGGAATAAAAGAAGTCTTTGCCGGACTTTTACCTGAGGATAAGGTCCGGAAAACAGAGCAACTGCAAAACAGTGGCAGAATGGTGTGTATGATAGGCGACGGCGTAAATGATGCACCTGCACTAAAAGTTGCAGATGTTGGCGTTGCAATGGGCAATGCAGGGAGTGACATCGCAATAGATGCCGCTGACATCACACTTATCGGCGATGATATTGCAAAAATTCCGTATCTCAAACGCTTGTCAGATGCCACTGTGCGAACTATCAGGTTTGGTATAACCCTCTCGCTTCTGATTAACCTTGTGGCGATTATACTGTCGTTTATGAGTATACTCACGCCCGTAACAGGTGCATTGGTACACAATGGCGGTTCGTTTATCGTAATACTTATAGCTGCACTGCTTTATGACCGTAAATTTATAGGGTGAAAAATATTTTATTAAAATGTGCGTGTATATTGACACGCAATATTATTGGTGCTATAATGAACTTAAAGTACCGTGTACGTACACGGTGTAAGGAATACAGTTTTATCCGATGAATCTTCATTATTGAGGTGCTATTATGAAGCGTAACATTGTATCAACAACGAAGCTTGCAGAGATTTGCGGTGTGTCACAGGGTACGGTTGACCGTGCACTTAATAACCGTCCCGGAATAAGCCCCAAAACAAAGGAGCGTATTTTGCGTGTTGCAAAGGAGTTCGGATATCGTCCCAATATCCACGCAAGCAGTATGTCAGGCGGTAAGTCGATGCTTATAGGTGTTGTTGTTTTTAACCCCAATGACGACTATTTTGGCGACTTGCTCAACAAGCTCGAAGAGGAGTTTGCAAAAAAAGGCTATTCAACAATTGTTATGTTCACACACAAAAACCAACATCGCGAAAAAGAATGTATTGATAATCTTTACCATATGGCAGTTGACGGTATTGTTCTATGCCCGATTTGCCACGGTGAAGAATATGAAAACTATCTTCTCTCGCTTGATATTCCAATTGTAACAGTAGGAAACAAGCTTGAAAAGCTTCCCTATTCCGGAATGGATGAAGTACAGGCAACAACGGATGCACTTTGTCACGTTATTTCAAACGGTTATGAAAAGCTTGTTTTTGTAACGACAGCTATGAATCTCAAAAATAACTCTTATGCACTCATTGAACGCTTACGCATATTTGAGAATATTACAAAACAATACAGCCTTGAAACCGAAATAATCGAAATTGACGATATTGAGGGCATCGGAATTTCAGATGGGCAGATAGATGAGATTTCAAAAATGAAATCTCTTACAGAATCTGATAAAAAAACAGCATTTGTCTGTTCAACAGACATTTATGCACTCCGGCTTCTGCCTTTAGCCGACAAGCTCGGTGCAGGCATTATCGGATTTAACGATGTCAGGTCCATAAATACACTTGCCATAAAGCTTGACTCTGTTGCATATAATGTCACAGCATCCGCAAAGGCAATATCTGATTATTTAATAGACGGCAATGGCGAAATACCGGTAATTGAGCATAAGATAATAAAACGAGGGTCCATATAAAGCAAAAAAATTCCCGAAATTCGGGAATTTTTTATTTATTTCCAGTCTTTTAACGTGAGCCACGCAACAAGGTCGTTTGTCCATTTTGCAACATACGGCTCTGTGGCTGCAAGTCCAAGTCCGTGACCGCCAACAGGGTAAATGTGCATCTCATAATCTACATTATGATTGCTTAGTGCCTGTGCATATAAGAGCGAGTTTGTGACAGACACAGTCTCATCGGTTGTTGTATGCCATATAAATGTTTCAGGCGTATCATCTGTAACCTGCTTATGAAGTGACATAAACTCTTTCATTTCCTCTGTCGGACGGGAGCTTAACAGGTTCTGACGCGAGCCGTCGTGACGGTACTCGCCCATATCAATTACGGGATAGCAGAGAATTGAAAGGTTAGGCTTTGCACTCTCGTTATCAATCTCGTCTGTCGGCTCATACATTTTCTTGTCATAATGAACAGATGCCGAGCCTGCAAGGTGTCCGCCTGCACTAAAGCCCATAATCGCGATTTTATCACGGTCTATGCCGTATTCTTCTGCGTGGTGTCTTACATACTTAACTGCACGCATTGCATCTGAAATCTCTGCAGGATGAGCGTTGGGTGCAACACGGTACTGCAGGACAAATGCGGTTATGCCTATGCTCTGAAACCACTCGCCAAAAGTTGTGCCCTCGTGCTGTGCACGATTTACATATCCTCCGCCCGGAAGCACAATAACTGCACCTTTTGAGCCTGCAGGATAAGCCTGCATATATGGCTCAAAATCAACACTGTCAAGTGCGTTCGTGCCCGCATCAATCGCTTCGAGCCTGTACGGCATCCCATTTTTCCATATTTTAATCATTTGTGCTCTCCTCTTTTTTGACTATCTTTATTCCGAGCTCCTCAAGCTGTGCCTCGTCAATGTTACCCGGTGCCTGTGACATAAGCTCTGATGCGTTCTGAACCTTCGGGAACGCCGTTACGTCACGCAAGCTGTCACAGCCTGTCATAAGCATTGCAAGTCTGTCAAGACCGATACCCATACCGCCGTGCGGTGCTGCTGCGTACTTATACGCCTCAACCAAAAATCCGAATTTTGCCTCAATTTCTTCTTCTGAAAGTCCGAGAAGCTCAAACATCTTCTGCTGAAGCTCATAGTCGTTGATTCTTATAGAACCGCTTGAAAGCTCAACACCGTTTAATACAAGGTCATACGCCTTTGCGTTAACCTTACCGGGGTCAGTGTCAAGATACTCAATACACTCATCATTCGGCATTGTGAACGGATGATGCATTGCAAGCCACTTGCCCGATTCCTCATCATATTCAAAGAACGGGAAGTCTGTAATCCAAAGGAAATTCCACTGCTCGGGAATCATATCCATTCGCTTTGCAGTAATAAGACGGAGTGCACCAAGAACAGGGAGTGTTACCTTATCCTTATCAGCAACGATAAGCACAACATCGCCTTTCTTTGCACCAAGTCTATCAAGCAATGCCTTGAGCTCATCGTCTGTAAAGAACTTCTTAAAGCTTGCATTCGGCTCGTCCTCGTTCCAGCGGACATATGCAAGTCCCTTTGCACCGATGCCCTTTGCGTGGTCAACGAGCTTATCAATTTCCTTACGTGTGTAGGTTTCTGCCGCATCAGGAACAACGATTGCACGAACACTGCCACCTGCTTCAAGTGCAAATTTGAATACCACAAACTCGCTGTCTGCCACTGCATCACTTATATTCTGTATCTCCATACCGAAGCGTGTGTCAGGCTTATCCGAGCCGTAACGCTCCATTGCATCCTTGTAGGTAAGTCTCGGTAACGGTGTCGGGATTTCTGTGTCAAGCACTGTCTTGTAAAGGTATCTGATAAAGCCTTCTATCATTTCGAGCACGTCCTCAACATCAACGAATGACATTTCAAGGTCTATCTGTGTGAACTCCGGCTGACGGTCCGCTCTTAAGTCCTCATCACGGAAACAACGTGCAAGCTGAATATATCTGTCAAAGCCCGAAATCATCAAGAGCTGCTTATAAATCTGCGGTGACTGCGGAAGTGCATAGAAGCTTCCCTGATGCACACGTGAAGGAACTACATAGTCACGTGCACCCTCGGGTGTTGATTTAATCATCATCGGAGTTTCTATCTCAATAAAGCCGTTGTCATAGAAATAATCACGTGCAGCCTTTGCAATCTTTGAACGCATAATGATGTTCTTCTGCAAAACACTTCTTCTCAAATCAAGATAACGGTATTTAAGACGAAGTTCCTCGTTTACGTTTGTATTGTCTGTAATTTCAAACGGCGGTGTCTGTGCCTTTGCAAGTATACGTAAATCGTCTACGTATATCTCAATATCACCGGTTTTTAGCTCCTTGTTCTTACTCTCACGCTCACGTACTACGCCCTTTGCCATAAGTGCAAACTCACTACGGCACGATTTTGCTTTTTTCAGAATTTCGGGGTCTGTGCCCTCATCAAACGCAAGCTGAACAATACCCGTTCTGTCACGCAAATCTATAAATATGAGGTTACCCATATCTCTTATTTTCTGTACATATCCGCCCACAACGACTGTTTTTCCGATACCCTCTGTATCACCACAGTAGTTTGTACGCTTCAAGCCTTTCATTGTATCCATTGTTTATTCCCTTTCTGTTCACCGAAAATATTCTGCAAGCCCGTCGAGTGAAACCTCGGTTTCCTCGCCCGTTGCCATATTCTTGATTTTTGCTTTGCCTGTTTCTATCTCGTTATCGCCAAGTACGAGCGTGTTCTTTGCACCGAGCTTGTCTGCATATTTCATACTCGCTCTCAAGCCTCTGCCTAAATGGTCAGTATCAACACTTACACCTGCTTTTCGCAATTCATATGCAAGCTTCTGTGCTGCAGATACTGCTGTATCGCCCATCGGTGCGATGTAGAGAGTTACCGCATCGGGCTTTGGTATCTCAACGCCTGTTTCCTCAAGGCGTAGAAGAAGTCTTTCTATACCAAGACCAAAACCTACAGCCGGAGTACTCTTACCGCCAAGCTCCTCAACAAGCCCGTCATAACGGCCGCCACCGCATACGGTGAAATCACCGCTTATTATCTCAAATACCGTCTTTGTATAGTAGTCAAGACCACGCACGATGCCGCTGTCGATTGTATATTTCACATCCATTGCATCAAGGCACGCCTTAAACTGCTCAAAATGCTCACGGCAATCGTCGCAGATATAGTCAAGTAGTGTCGGTGCGTTCTTTACGATGTCCTGACATACCTCTGACTTACAGTCGATAATTCTTAACGGATTTCGCTCAAATCTGCCCTTGCAGGTATCGCAAAGCTCGTCATATCTTGGCTTTAGATATTCCTTTAATGCGTCCGAGTATGCCTTACGGCATTCGGGACAACCGATTGAGTTGATATTGACCGATAAATCGGTAAGTCCCACACTTGTCAGAAAGTTTATCGCAAGTGATACGATTTCTGCATCCATTGTCGCATTCTGTGCACCAAACGCCTCAACGCCGAACTGATGGAACTCACGCAGTCTGCCCTTCTGCTTGTTTTCGTAACGGAAGCACGCAATGTTATAAAATGCCTTCATCGGCATAGGCAGTGCATACAGGCTGTTCTGTAAAAAGCTTCTTACAACCGATGCCGTACCCTCCGGACGAAGCGTGATGCTTCTTCCGCCCTTGTCATTAAAAGTATACATCTGCTTTTCAACAACGTCTGTGGTATCACCCACACCACGTTCAAAAAGCTCGGTATGCTCAAATGTTGGAACACGTATCTCCTTATAATTATACGCATCTGCGGTTTCTTTAAACTTCTTTTCAAGATACTGCCACCTGTAGCTGTCCTCGGGCAGTAAATCCTCTGTACCTTTCGGAGATGAGGTAACTATCATTTATATGTCATTCCTTTCGATTATCATTTGACTACATTACATCTATAATATAATACCGCAAAAGCATTATTTTGTCAAGACATTTAGCCATTTAGGGGTTGAAAAATTTAAAGAAGCCGCCGAAGCGACTTCTTTGTATGGATTTTGGTTTGGTGTGTATTTTGCAAACTTGGTTCGGTTGTGTCAATCAAACACCGGAACAGTCGCTCCGACCTTGTCATTCGAGAGGCGGTCCAAAGTCTTCGCGCATAATCTTGCAAAATTCAAAATAAGATTTTTTATATCTTACATGAGTTTCATTGTCTTGTTTTTTTCTATTTTCTTCCAGATGTTCGTACCATCCTTCTCTAAGGGCAGAACTTCCTCTCATCATTTCAAAAATGTTTCTTGCTGTCTCATCTTCAAAAGTGCACCAACGTTGGAAAAGACTGAACGCCTTAAAGTATGCGGAAAGCTTGTCGTTGTTGACTATGTCGGCAATACCGGCAACCTTTCTTGCGTTTGCTAATTGGATTTTCATTTCTTTAGTGACAAATAACATATTAAATCCTCCTCGACTTCGGGAAAGTTAATAATTGTGTTTTCCCTTGTTTTATCGTGATTATATTCTTCAATTTTCACGATTTTTTATGATATAATTTGATTTCCTAAAAATTTTGTACTCAAATTGTACTCACGGATTTAATCATAGAATTACTTCTTTTTGTTAATCGATGATTTCTTTCCCCAACTACTTATTGTATCAGCACATAAATTAGTCAAAGGTTCACCTATCGCTGCCTTATAATTAAATCCAAGAAGTTGCATTGTCTTCAGCGTATCAACGCTTATCAAATTCTTTAACGGCTCAAAAGCTGACAAGGTTTCTTCTTTCTGTGGCGAGAAACCTTTAATAATGTCTAACACAGCAGCAACAGTATTATGCAGATGTTCAATATCTTCATCACTGATTTGAACTTTGTCTAATTCTTCTTTGTATGCCTGTGCAATCCTAATTGCTTGTTCACGCTCTGAAAGGATTTCATTTATTATTTCATCATAGGTAGCTCTCAATGTGTCCGCATTTTTCTCTGCTTTTACAGACTCAATTTTACTGTGAATTGCCGTAACAGTGCCTTTTACAGCTAAAGTTGTCAAATTATTAGCCATTTCAGATAATACACTTATCGTTGTTGAATCCATCATTATCCCTCACTTTCTAAATACAAACAAATATTCATGTGCTATAAGCAAAAAATTGTATTTCACACTATTTGTTTTCCAATATCCCGTTGCTTTACAGTTATGTTGCTCTTTTATAATAAGCTCTTTCAGTTTGAAGCCTGCACCTTCAAAAATACGCATAACATCAAACGACATAGGGATCATATGCCCTTTTTGTCTTGTATCCCCCATAAGCACCGCACAGAACTTGTCCTTTTTAAGCACACGATAACTTTCTGTGGCAACTTTTTTCATTTCTTCAAGAAAATCTTTTACTTTTAATTGTGATAAGTCGTTTTCTATACCATCACTATACTTGATAATATCAGCATAAGGTGGGTGCGTGCATATCAAATCAATACTATCATCGGGTACAAAATCAAGATTTCTTGCATCACCCTTTTTGATATATACTTTCCCCTTTGCACTATCATAATCAAAAGATGTTTTTTCTCTGCATCGTTCAAGCGCAACATCGTTCACATCTACACCGATAATATCACGATTCAATAATTTTGCTTCAACAAGAGTAGTGCCACCACCGGCAAATTGATCAAGAACTAAATCTCCCTCTTGCGAATATCTTAATATAATGTTTCTCGGTATATAGGGAGACCAATTTCCACGCCATTTTGCATCGTGAGTTGCCCAATCCCCACGCTTCGGAAAAGACCAATGCGTAGTCATTTCAAGCTCAAAATCATCAGGCTCCCATTTTTTAATTTTCTTTTCAGCCATTATTTGAAAACCTCATTGATTATCCCATTTTCTAAATCTTTAATGCTATAAATGTGTTCCATAACATCAAAAGTTTCTTCGAGATTGTTTCTTGCACTTGTCCACCCTTTTCCGTCAGTAAACCAAACAAATGTAAATCCGTCTATTGTATCGGTTTCCAAAGCAAGCGTTTTGTAACTACGAGCAGTTTCATTCAGTTTCGAGCCACCGCTGCCATAAAAATTCGTTTCAATTCCATATATCATATTGTCTGTTTTTATAACAAAATCAAAACGCTTTTCCATTTTTCCTTGATTTGAAAGTGCTGATAAATCAATGTCCCATTTTTCTGTAATCTGATGGATATACATTTCCTTAAAATAAGTTTCGTATTTGATAAATCCCGCCTTTTTAATAAAGCTCTCAACCAAATTTTCCATCAAATGACCGCCACGATTTTTTCTGCCATTGGAATCAAGACCTGTTTCAACTCCGGTAGCATAATCAACAAGATTATTTACAATGTGATTAGCCATTAAATCAAACAATCCTGTTTTACGCATAAACATCTTATATTGTTCAGCAGACAGATTAGGCTTCTTAAATTGGTATGTAAATTCCCCGTCACCGTCAATAGCATAAACTTCATTTGCTCTGACCGCTAAAAGTAATGGAATACATTTTAATATTTCGGGATATTTTTCAAGCAGAGCTTCAAATTCAGCTTCAATATTCTTTGAGCCGATAAGGGAATTTAATATATTAAGTTCCACTTTTATTCCCTCAACATTTCTGTGTACCTTTTCAAAATCAATATAGTAGCCATAATCTGCTATACTATCACGAAAACCTGATAGCCAAGTAATAAAATCTCTATTTGCCATATTCGTAACTCCTTAAAAATTCGATATTAAAAGTTCTTTTATTTTTCCTCTTGATTCGCTGTTGCAATTTATCATACGGGTAGCTTCAACCCTTTTTATTTTATGTGCAGAGTAGATGTTATCAAAAAAATCATCTTCTGTATTAGAATTTTTGGGATCTGAATTACTCACAACAATTTTAGCACCTTTTTTGTGCATACTCTCCACAAATTCAGCAAGTTCGATTTGTTCTTCATCATTGAATAGATTTTCCGTATAAGCTGTAAAACTCGCTGTTTCTGTCAAAGGTCTGTACGGTGGATCGAAATAAACAAAAGTATGCTCGTCTATAAATTCAGCAGACTTTCGATAATCTCCGCATACAATCTTTACATTTTGCAGTTTCTCCGATACTGCACGGAGATTTTTTTCATCACATATCAAAGGATTTTTATATGCTCCCATAGGCACATTAAAAAGTCCTTTTTTATTGACTCTATAAAGCCCATTAAAACAAGTTTTATTAAGGAATATCATCAATGCTGCCTTTTCAATATTTTCAACTTCATTACCATTGACTTTCAAATCATTAAATCGTTCTCGTTTTGCTATATAATACGATTTTCTATCTTCTGTATCAAGTGGTACATATTCAAGCTGATATTTTTTTAGTAACTTAATCAATTCCTCAACATTATCACGGACTATCACATAGGTATTTATGAGTTCGGCATTTATATCACTTATATATATTTCCTCTAAATTGTACTTGCTTAAAATATCAAAAAGCACAGCACCACCACCGACAAAAGGCTCGGCATACTTTGTAATAACACCACTATCAAAAGGATAATATTTTTCAATCTCCTTTAATAATTGCCCTTTACCGCCTGCCCATTTCAAGAAAGGTTTTACACACTTTTCGTCAGTAATATTATATCTTGTGCTTCGTGCATCAATAGGTTTTTCTGCATCTGTCGGTATAATCCACATATTACCCAACATTTGAACATTTGCTATTCTATTTTCAGAACAAAGAACAGCCACTCGTCTTTGGGATATACCCCACTTATCAGCGGCTTCTCTTGCAGACATAACTTCCATAGACTTACGCTCCTTGTTTATTATAAATAATATTATATTCTAAAACTCGAATAAAAGCAATACCAAAACTACATTTTCTCTATTTTACACAAAAAATATTTCTGAATTTGTGTCACCAATGGTGTCACAAAATGCAGTTCTATTGCGTTACACACAAGTAAAGGCCTCGTCCCAAAACGATGCCTTATACTTCATATGCTCATTAAACCATTAGATGTATATCACAAGTGAAACAATCAGTCCGTCCGTGAAGATTACCCAAGTGGTCAAAGCGTACCCATTCGCCTTTACATTCCGAGCCACAGTTCGGGCAGGTAAAGGTGTAAGAGCCAATTTTATTTTCAAGTCCTGCCGCTTTTCTTGCTTCGCTGTCAGCCTTAAAGAAAGCTGCACTTTCTTCAACCGACTTTCTGTATTCGGGGTCGTGTTCCATTTTGTATTCGTGTTCTTTCAAAAAGTCCTCATTGGACTTTCTGATTGCTTCTTCATCAAGCACATCTGCCGGTTTTTTCTTTCTTTTCAAAAGTTCAAACATTGGTATCACTCCTTGTAAAAATATTTATTATATTGCATTTCTTTCTTACAGCATAATCATATGCAACAGCAGTTCCGCTTTTGGGTTGATAGTCACATACATCCCTACTGCTGTTCTTACGCCTTGGAGGAAGATAATTCTCATCGTAATAAAACACGCAGAATTTGCTGTTGTTAATCATTTCCTGATTACGCTCTACATAGGAAGCCCTGCCCGCATTTTTTATATGTTCAGGAAAATATGTACTTTCGTAAGCTTTAAACAAGCTATCTTCATACCAATCGGGAATATGGCAAAATGCTGACCTGACATATATTCGCCTTATGTGAGGATATTCTTCCTTTAACCCCGTAACGGTTTTATGGCACAAATCATCAAATTCACTTTTGCTCCCGAAAAAGAAGGTGTCAACCTTTTCTTTTACAATTAGATTCTCTATGATTCCACGCAGATGATTTTTCAATTCCTCCGTTTTATCAATTTTTCGGTGGCCGAAAAAACAACAGCAATGTTGCTTGTTTTCTTTTGACATATTCATTCTCCTGCAATAAAAAAGTGCGTAGCTCCCTTTTGCAAGAGAAACTACGCACTAAAAAACGCAGTGACTCAAGTTTCAAAAGGTTGCTACACACTTTCAACATAACTCAAACTAAATACATTGACCGCAAGAGTATGACGAAACAAGAGTGTACGCTTTTTACAATAGCGTACCTCTTACAGTCTCCAAATATCTAATTTGATGATCGCCAATTTATGACAATCGTTGAAAGTTGTAGCATATTTATTATAACACAACCGCTCCGGTTTTACAATATTTTTTGAAAAAAATATACATTCCCTTTAAATTTTGATAATTCTACGATAGCACTTGAAAAAATTTCCACATTGCGGTATAATATACTTATAATATACTGGAGAGGTATGCTATGAATAAGATTAAATCAGAAAAAACACATTCGTTTATGGGCAATGTTGCGATTATTCTGTTCGCACAGATAATGGTCAAGGTGCTCGGGCTCGTATACAGAATGGTTATAACAAATATTGACGGATTCGGAAACACGGGCAACGGTTTTTATAACGCAGGCTTTCAGGTCTACACGGTACTGCTTGCAATCTCGTCCGTTGGTATCCCAAATGCCATTGCGAAAATGGTTTCGGAACGTGTGGCACTTGACGATTACCGTGGTGCACACAGGGTTTTTACATCGGCACTGAAATTATTCGCCGTAATTGGCATTATATGCTCGGTTATTCTCTATGTCGGCTCGGACTTTATTGCCGTGCACATTATGAATATGGACGGTGCACAGTACGTTATGCGTGCACTCGCACCGTCACTGTTCTTTGTATGTGTGGCATCAGTTATACGCGGATATTTCCAGGGACTTTCCGATATGCGTGCAACAAGCTTTTCGCAGATGCTTGAACAGGTGTTTAAATGTACACTCACGATAGTTTTCGTAATACTCACCGTTGGCGTGATGCCAAAGGCGATGCAGTTTTTAACAAGTATAACACTTCTTTATTCGCCAAAAGGCGTAACACCACCCGAAATTATGGCGGCTTGGGCAAACTTTGCATCGTCTGCAGCAACGGTTATTTCGTTTGTGTATCTTTTAGTGTTCTACCTAAAGCGTCGACAGGCAATAAACGAGAAGATTAAAAACTCCACAGGCGAAACCGAAAAGGCATCAAACGGGAAGCTTATGAAGATGATACTTATGCTTTCTGTGCCGATTTCGCTTGCATCAATTATCACCGCCGTAAACCGTGTGGTTGACCTTGCGACAATAACACGCGGAATTGAGATTGCGTTTGCAAACGGCATCCCTGAAATTGCAGGTGCCAAGGCTATATTAAACCCAACTGCAAGAGAGCTTAATACTGCCGCAGTAACACTTTCAGGTATGCTTTCAAAGAGCGATACTCTCTTTAATATGCCACTTGCCGTAAATATCGCATTTGCAACAGTGCTTGTGCCGTCAATATCGGGTGCAATAGCAAAGGGCGAAACGCAGGAAGCATCAGAGAAAACTTCGTATTCGGTGCTTATTTCAATACTGATTATCCTGCCGTGTGCAATCGGATATATGGTGCTTTCCGAGCCGATTTACAAAATAATCTACCCCGCAACACCCGACGGATATGACCTGTTATCAATTATGTCGGTTGCACTTGTGTTCAGTGCACTGACACAGACGATAACCGGTGCTTTGCAGGGCATAGGAAAAGTATATGTTCCGGCAATCTCGATACTTGTAGGATGCGTATTTAAGGTTGTGCTTAATATCATACTCATTCGCATACCGTCTATAAACATCTATGGTGCGGCAATTTCGTCAATTGTGTGTCAGATAGTTGCATTCTTAATTAACTTCTTTGTTCTGATACGGTATATACCTGTGAAGCTGTCGCTCGGCAAATATATAATAAAACCGCTTATATCAGGTATCGTTATGGGCGGTGTGGCAGTCGGAGTTTATATGCTTCTTTCATCGGTACTTAGTGTAGGTTATCTCACTAACCTCATAGCTACCATAATCTCAATAGGTATTTCGGCAGTGGTATATTTTGCACTTGTGCTCGGACTTCATATTATGAATAAGGACGACATTCTCCTGCTCCCTGCCGGTGCAAGAATTTACAGACTTCTTACTAAATTCAAAATTTACAGATAACAGATAAAAAGGAGACTTTGTATGGCAGTTTCAGTTAAAAGCTTCATAGGCAACAAAGCCTTTTATAAACACGCACTCGCAATCGCACTCCCGATAATGATTCAGAACGGAATAACGAACTTCGTAAGTATGCTTGACAATATTATGGTCGGCAGAATCGGAACTGAACAGATGTCGGGCGTTGCAATCACAAACCAGCTTATATTTATTTTTAATCTCTGCATATTCGGTGCAACCGCAGGTGCCGGAATTTTTACAGCACAGTATTTCGGCGAGCAAAACCACGAAGGCATACGCCACACGCTTCGGTTCAAGCTCATAATCGGAGCACTCGTTACGGCACTCGCATTTGCGGTTTTTCTGATTTTCGGTGACAGCCTCATTATGGCGTACCTGTCAGGCAACAGCGATGGTGGTGATATGGCAGCGGCATTTTTGCACGCCAGGGATTATCTCAACATTATCCTTATAAGCTTCATACCGTTTATGATTTTACAGTCATATTCGGGAACATTGCGTGAATGTAACGAAACGATGCTGCCGATGAAAGCCGGTATTGTTGCGGTGGTTGTAAACCTTGTTCTTAATTATATTCTCATCTACGGTAATTTCGGTGCTCCCCCACTCGGCGTAAGGGGTGCGGCAATAGCAACAGTTACGGCACGTTTCGTTGAGACGGCAATTGTCATTATATGGCTTCACACTCACAAAAAAGAACACCCCTTTGCAAAGGGGCTTTACAGAACATTCAAAATTCCGTTTAAAATGGTTAAAGCCTTTTTCCCGAAAGCTCTCTCGCTTATGATTAACGAGGGACTATGGTCTGCCGGTACGGCAATACTTACCCTGTGCTATGCATCACGCGGACTTAACACGATTTCGGGATTAAACATCGCAAACACGCTCTATAACGTGTTCAGTGTGGTATTTATTGCTCTGGGAAGTGCAATTTCAATCATAGTCGGACAGCTTTTAGGTGCCGGAAAATTCGAGGAAGCAAAGAAAACCGACACAAAGCTCATTGCGTTTGCAGTGGTAAGCTGTGCGGCACTTGCGTTTGTGCTTGCCGGTTTTGCACCGTTCTTCCCCGGGCTTTATAATACGACTGCCGAGGCAAAACAGATTGCAACGCATTTCCTCTTTGCACAGGCGGTATTTATGCCGGTAGCGACGTTCATGAATGCGGCATATTTCACACTCCGCTCGGGCGGAAAAACCATACTCACCCTGCTTTTTGACAGTGTGTTTATGTGGTGTCTGTCAGTGCCGGTGGCGTTCATTTTAAGTAAATTGACAGGCATAAGTGCGGTGTACATTTTCGTGGCTGTTCAGTTTGTGGAGGTTGTAAAATGTATAGTCGGTGGCATAATGGTTAAAAAAGGAATATGGATACAGAATATAGTAAAGGAGTGATGCTGTCGCATCACTCCTTTTTCAGACTATAGATATAATGTAATTCCCTCGTCTGACAGAGCAGATTTTATATGTTTTTGTTCAGCAGTTTTTCCACCTCGGTGCACATAAAAACAAATGCTCCGGAGCCGTGCAGATTGTTCGTTTCACGCATCATATTGAAGTAAACCGATATATCGCTGCTCACACTGCTGCCCATACAAATATCATTTAAAAGCATTTCTTCAGATTCACCATAGCTTATAATATCAATAACCCCGACATAGCCACGGATTGCCGCACGTGCATATTCCTCTCCGGCTATACCTGTATTAACAGCTTTTGCCAGTGCATATACTATAAAACACGAAGCGGAATTTTCAAGCCAGTTCCCTTCATAGTCACCCTTGTCAATAATCTGATACCAACGTCCGGTGTCATCCTGATACTTTATAAGTGCATTCAGCAAAGACTGTTCAATCTCTATAATCCGGTCCCGTTTGGGATGGTCAGCCGGCAAATATTCTATCATTTCCGCAACAGCCGCCACATAATATCCCATAGCTCTGCCCCATACAAGCTCTGAAAGTCCTGTTTCTCTGTCCGCCCACTCCATTGTTTTGTTTTCGTCTCTGCCGTGCCGTAAAAGCCCCGATTCTTTGTCCAAATGAGTCTCATACATCTTCTCTGCCTGAAGTACAGCCATATCATAATATTCAGGTCTGTTTTTGAACTTCGCATACATACACATAACGGGGATTGTCATATACGCACCTTCAAGCTGAACGATACCCGGCATAGATTGTCTGTGCCAGAACAGTCCCTCAGATGTTGCGGGATAATCAAGGAGCGACTCCATACTGTGCTCAATAAGCTTCAGATACCGCTTATCACCTGTTGCTTCGTATAACGGGAACAGAATCCTGCTCGGCTGGCGAAAATCAAGGCATTTTACCGAAAGCCAGTCAATAGTACCTATCATATGCTCGTGTATCTTTACATTGCCGTTATCATCAACAACCGAATCCACCCATTCTTTGATGTAGTTGAAATATTTCTTTTCACCGCACATATTGAAAATCTGATACATACCCGACAGAAAAAGCCCCTGATGATACGAATAAAGTCCCATATCCGCAACAATATCAAAGGGTTTGAGCTTTCTCGGCTCTTTGGCAAGCATAATCGCATCACACTTTTTTCTCGCATACACAAGCGGACGCATATCCTTCATTTCAATTATTCCTTTGAATAGCTCGTAGTTATTGAAATTTCTTGTCTTATATTTTTCAGGTGACATACCTGTTTTATCTTTAAATACACGGTAGAAGGTACGTATAGAGCCGTAACCGACATCATTTGCCGCCTTGCCTAACGGCACGCCTGCCTCTATCAAAATTTTCACTTGTTCGATTCGTTTTGCCGAAAGATATTCCAAAGGAGTAAGGCCGTAGCGTTTTTTATATACATAGTTTATACGCATAATTGAATATCCGGTCAGCTCTGACAGAAATTCAATCGAAATCTGCTTATCTGCATAGTGCGTGTCAATATATTCTTTTATGGTTTTTATAAACTCTTTATCTTTTATATTTTCTTTCATCTTATCCGCCTCCTCCTCAATCTTATTATAACATCTTTAAAAGCAAATGTAAATTGTCAAAATATAAAAAATAAAATCTATACCACACAAAAAAAGAGCTGAGCAAACGAGCATTGTAAAAATGCTCGTTTGCAACAGCCCTTGATTTTATTTTACGTATGCACCAAGCTTTGATGTAGAACTCTTAAGCAAATCTGTAAAGATATCAGCAACAAGCTTTGCACCGTTTTCGTTTATGTGCACGCCGTCACGTTTGTTAGACTCTATCGTCGAGCCTGACAAATCCCAGCCGTTCTCTGCCGGATCCCATACGTAGTACTTATCACGGATTCCCTCCATTGTAGTACCTGCAGTGATTTCCGCATTAATACGTGATGCCATTTCAGTACTTATATCAATACATACAAGACCCATATCTCCTGCGACCTTTTTTACAACTTCTTTCTGTGCACTGTATCTTGACAGATTCGGTGCAGTTTCTGTTGCAGTTGTTGTAATCGTAGTTGTTGTGAGAATCGGGGTTGCACCACGGTCAAGAATTGCCTGTGCAATCTCTCTGTAGTTTGCCTCATATTGCTCAACTGAGATGTTATTCTTTGCATTCGCATCGTTTATACCCAGTCCGATTACAGCATAATCGCCCTCTGCTATATCATCTACAAAATTTGCAAGTGCATCGTAGCTCGTAGAGTCGAGGTATGTAGCCGTTGTCCATCCGCCGTGTGCACGGTTTTCAATCGTTACACGATCTGAAAGGTAATCACCGACTACCATTCCCCAGCCCGTCTGCGGATATGAAGTATCGGCATAGATTGTCATAATTGAATCACCGAGCATCCACAGTGTAGTCTCAGGCATATTGGAAGAATATACCTCTGCAAGCGGTGTCATATTATCCCATACAAATACCCTTGCCTCGTATCCGTTAATATCTGACGGTAATTCAATCGGAGTGTCAAGCGTTACCGTTCTTACCTCTTTTGACTGTGCATCGCTCTTAAGGTCTGCGGTTGATACGCTTTCAAAACGACCGTCCTTATACAATGCAACATACAGCTTTGCCGCCTTTGAGTAGTTATTGAGAATTTCAACGCCTGTAATCTTACCGTTTGCAACAAGCTCTTTTGATGTTGCACCGTCTGCTGTTACTGCTATTCCCTTTACCTCGTATGCGTTTCTGCCTAAAACGGTTACGGTAAATTCCTTTGTATCGGTTGCAGTACCTTTAGTGATTGTAGCTGTAAGGGTTGCTTTCCTGTCATCTTTTGCAAAGCTTACAACACCGTCTTTCGTTATTACGGATGCATCATTTGTTGCCCATGTGATTGTTGTGTTCTCCTCACCAGTCAACGGCAATGTTATATCCGCTGTCGCAGTTTTCTGCAACGAAAGCTTTTCCTTTGCGTATGCTACAGCATCTGCATCGGAAATAGTAATATCCTTAACAGAAAAATTATCAACATACCATACAGAATTCATAGTCTGTGCATTTATCAAATCGTCGGCTGTACGGCTATGTATACCTATTCGCTTAACTGACGCCGGCGTTGTTGCATTTACATCAATGTTTCCTGCATGCTTGTATGTAATACCGTTTTCTCTTGTAACATCAGTTTCATACTTACCTGTATCAAGGTCTAAAACGAGTACCACATCATACCACTCGTATGTTGCATTCTCTCCCATCGGTAAATAAACTTCGTTTGTATTGTAAGTATCAGCAAGATACATACGGGCATTTCCGTGGAATATAAAATCAATACAGGATCTGCTCCAGCCATTGCCTAAATCATCAATCCAGATTGTCATACGCTGCTTGTCGCCCGTTCCGAACATCATTTTGGCACTGATTTGAATTTTGCCGCTTGTTATCGGTTGGTTACCGTCTGTATTGGGGTCTGAATCAACAACGAACATTGCCGCATCTCTACGGCTCGGTCCGTTTACACCTGTCTGAACCACGCCATTAAGGTACCATGAGCTTCCGTTAATTCCGTAATATCTCTCAACCTTAACAACCTTATTTGATTCATTTGTCGGGTCTGTTGCTACTGTATAGTTTGCACCCTTACTTGTATTTCCATCTTCTCCGACAGGATTTGTCCAGCCGGTATATCCTGAAATATCCGTTCCGTTTGCTATTGAATCAAAGCTTTCATCCACATACACACGCTTACTGTCAGCTTTAACAACAAAGTCGTATCTGTATTTTTCACCGTTTACATAGGCAGTAAGGCTGACTGCTCTGTCTTTTACACCTTTAACGATTTTACCGTCAGCAGTTAAAATTCCGTTATCTGATGTTCTCCACTCCACAGCATGTTCATTGCCACCAAATATAATACTTGCAGGAAGAGTTATATTGCTTGCAAGTGCATCCATACTCTCGCCGCCAAGACCATTGAGGAGTGCTTTGGTAAGCTCACCAAGAACGGTTATTTCAAAGGTTCTTTCATCGCCTGTTGACTGAGCCTTCGCAGTAAGGGAAACTTCCCTATCCTCAATACCCTCAACAACTGTACCGTCATGTCCGATAACGGATGTATCTGAAGATGTCCATGTAAGTGTATGAGCTTCTCCGTCAACCGTTACACTTTCGGGCAAGGTCAGATTATCTGTAACCTCCCGTGCCGGCTGATTTGTTACATCAGACCAGTTAAAATCAATAAAGATACTCGGGTCTTCCCATGTTTTTTCCCATAAAAGCACAGGATAGCCGTCATTTACCGGCTCTAATGCGTTATCCTTGCAATAGTTTTCATTATCAACAAGTGCAGTCTTTATTGCATCTTTTGTTGCACCTATTGTTCCCGGCTCTGTTCCTTGAGATACACTAGTCACATTTGTATTTGTTGAATATACATCCGTCGCACTTAACAGATATTTAATGCTGTCAGTTGCTGAGAAATACATAAATGCAAATTGTTTTTGTCCTTGCATCGTTATATCGGCAGTATAACATTTATCAAACACATACTTAATTGAGTACTTTAAGCTGCTATAGTCAGGATGTCTATCTATTCCCACAAATCCACCCTGATATAGCACTGTGGCTGTTGAGGCTGTTGCTACAGTTGTTCCTGAAACATAACAGTTTGTAAATGTCGCTGTTTTACGTGTTGAAGAACTGCTTCCTGTCACATGCTGACATACACCTGCACCGGCAAATCCGCCGCTTACTTTTTCGGATGTACCGGATTGATTATTGGAAACAACAGAGTCTCTTACAAAAACATTTGTATAACTGCCGCCTCTGACATATGCAATAACTGTTGCCGCACAATAACATCTTGTTGCACCTGTCGTTCCGTCAGGATAACGGGCATTGTTATAGCTTATATTAGCATTTGTAAATCCAAGATCAGACACTTCAGTATCATCTGAACCGCTGCCTATAAAGCCTATTGCAGCATAAGAACAGGTGATTGTCATATTTTTAATTATATGACCGTTACCATCAATCTTACCGCTGAAATACTTTGTTGTAACATTTGCAATCGGTACCCAGTCGTGACCTGAAAGGTCAATGTCGGCTGTAAGCTCATAGTATGTATCAGCACATACGTCACCGTCAGCAGATGCATTTGCATCAGCCGCAATCTTTGCAAGCTGACTTGCAGTTGCAATTTCGTACGGGTCTGCTTCTGTTCCGCTACCTCCCGCAAACGAGGTCGCCACAATACCTTCATCTGTCCAGTATGTTGTAGCCGCTGATACCGCAGTCGGAACAACTACCATCGAAATGAGTATTGCAAAAGTAGTCAGTAAACTAAATACTTTTTTCATTATATTTACCTCCTCGAAATTATTTGTTGAGTTTATATTCTAATTATACCAATATGATTTCCGGATGTAAATTGACAATATTTAAAATTCCACAAAAGGCACATTGAAAACGGTATTCTATATATAGCAAAAGAGTGATGCCGTCGCATCACTCTTTTTTGCAATCTTTACCCGCTGACGTACAGCTGTCACTGTACGGACAGCCAATGCACTTTTTGCCGCTTCGTTTTGCCTTGACTATATACCAAATCGCAAGCCCGACTGCAACAACTATAATTGCCAGAACAATAATATTTGCCATATCCCATTACCTCGAAACTGTATTTTTCTTAACTGCATATTCTGCTTTGAGCTTTCTGTCTGAATTTATACACAGATATACTATAATTGCCGCCATAGCAAGAACTGCAATAAGTCCTGGAACAAAGCCTGTGCCGACTGTTCCCTCGGTTATCATTGTGCCTATCTGATATACCCAGAAGCCTATTGAATATCCCGTTGCAAGCTGTAAGCATATACCGCCCCAGAGCCATTTTCTATCCTTAATCTCAGAGTTCATAGCACCGATTGCCGCAAAACACGGGGGTGTAAAGAGGTTAAACATCAGACACGCCAACGCCGCCGCCTTTGTGAGTGCAAATATGCCTGCAACCTCGCCGGCACCGCTCATAAGTGCAAGCTCTTCTGTGTCGATAAAGTTCGTTACACCATAACATACTGCCAATGTTCCTACAACATTCTCTTTTGCGATAAAGCCCGTAATGGCTGATGCTGCCATCTGCCATACGCCAAAACCGAGCGGAATAAGCAATACTGCAAACGGCGATGCGATAGATGCGAGGATTGATGTATTCTCCATTCCCTCCTCAACAAGCTCAAAGCTCCAGTTGAAAGACTGCATAATCTGTACGACTGTGTTACAGACAAGAATGATTGTACCGGCTTTTACTATGTACGCCCAGCCACGTGAGCACATTGACATAAATGCACGCTTTAAGCTCGGACCCTTATATTCGGGAAGCTCAATGATAAAGAATGACTTACGGTTTTTATGACCTGCAATCTTGTTTACGAGCAATGCACCAAGGAATATAAGTGCAATACCGACAAAGTACATCAACGGGCCTACCCATGACGCATCCCCGAAGAACACGCCGGCAAACAATGCTATAACAGGAAGTTTCGCACCACAAGGCATAAACGGTGTGAGCATTGCTGTTGCACGGCGTTCACGTTCATTACGGATTGTACGGCATGCCATAATGCCGGGGATAGCACAGCCTGTGCCTATAACAAACGGGATAACTGATTTTCCCGAAAGTCCTACCTTTTTAAATATCGGGTCAAGCACGACAGAAACACGTGCCATATAACCGCAGTCCTCAAGCAACGCAATGAGGAAGTACATAACCATAACAAGCGGTAAGAAGCCCACAACCGCACCGACACCGCCAATGATACCGTCAACGAGCAGTGCATAAAGTAACGGATTTGCATTCTCCAGTAATCCTCCAACCCATTCCTGGAAACTCTCTATCCAGCCTACAAGAAGGTCTGCAATCCATGTGCCGAGAGTTGTCTGTGAGATGTAGAATACAAGAAACATCACAACTGCAAAAATCGGGATACCAAGCCACTTATTCGTAAGAACGGCATCAATTTTATCCTGATAGTTTTTGTCCTTTGTAAGAACCTTACGGCTTTCTACCTTTTCAACTATTCCGTTTACAAATGCAAATCGCTTTCTGTCCGCTTCCTCAACCGACTTTTTGTCAGTAAGGTCAACATCGCCTTCACTGTAAGGTGCTTTCTGGTCTGCACCCTTTAGTGATGCAGCAGTCTTAACTACCTCACCTATTCCGTCTGCCGTTGTTGAAACAGTTTCAATAACCGGACAACCTAATGCATCTCTCAACGCATTAACGTCAATTTCTGTTTCTTTCTTTTCGTTTATATCAGCCTTGTTAAGTGCTACAACCACCGGAACTCCAAGCTCCAAAAGCTGAGTTGTGAAGAATAAGCTACGGCTTAAGTTTGTAGCATCAACAATATTTATAATTACATCGGGATTTTCGTTTTTGACATACGAGCTTGTGATGCTCTCCTCTGATGTAAACGGTGACATTGAATATGCACCCGGCAAGTCTACTGCGATAAGCTCCTCGCCGTTACAAAGACTTTTCTTTATTGGATGCTCTTTCTTTTCCACCGTAACACCTGCCCAGTTTCCGACACGCTCGTTTCTGCCTGTTAAGGCATTATACATTGTGGTTTTACCACTGTTCGGATTGCCCGCTAAAGCAATTCTCATTTTCTTTTCCCCCTTGATTTTTGTGTTAGTTAGCATTAACTAACCAGATGTGAAAATAATTAGCGGAATTGCTTCCGCTTTGTTTTTTAAATGATAATAGCTTCTGCAAGCTCGTTATCAATGTTATAACGTGCATCCTTAATGGAAACCACGCATCCGCCTTTAAGATGTGACACAACCGTTATCGGCTCACCACTGTAACAGCCTAAAGAAAACAAGAATGCGTCAAGCTCCTCGTCATCAGTCTCGATGCTCTTTATGATGTATTCTTTTCCTTCTACTGCTTCTCTTAAAGTCACTTTCATCACCCGATTAATATTTTTAACAGAGTTAGTTTAGCATAACTAACTCTGTTTGTCAAGACTTTTTTTAAATTTTTTCCATTTTTATTGAATTTTATGGTTTTTGGCGGTGTTTTTGTGTATTTATCCCGACTTGACAAGGCAAAACTAAACATATATAATATATGGAAAGGAGTTGATTCAGGAATGGAAAAGAAACAGTACACCGTAACAGGTATGACGTGTGCAGCATGCTCGGCAAGAGTTGAAAAAGCCGTTTCAAAGCTTTCGGGTGTTAATTTGTGTACGGTAAATCTCCTTACAAATTCAATGACAGTTGAGGGCACGGCAACAGCAAAGGAAATCGAGGATGCCGTTATAAAAGCCGGATATGGAATTAAGTCGGATGAAATTCCCGATGCAAAACAGGATTCGGGCGAAAAGCCACTTAAAACACGGCTTATTTCGTCGCTTTTGTTCCTTGTTATACTTATGTATTTTTCAATGGGATATACTATGTGGAATTTCCCCCTGCCCGACTTTTTGGAACGTAATCCGGTTGCGACAGGACTTGTGCAGTTACTGCTTACTATAATAGTTATGGTTATAAACAAGCAGTTTTTCATAAACGGAATACGTGGCATCATCAACAAATCACCGAATATGGATACACTGGTGGCACTCGGCTCGGGTGCATCACTGGTGTACAGTCTTTATGCACTTTTTGCAATGAGTGATGCACAGGCACTCGGAAATTTTGAGAGAGCAAAACACTTTCTGCACGAATTCTACTTCGAGTCGGCGGCAATGATTTTAGTTCTCATAACCGTCGGAAAGATGCTTGAGGCACGCTCAAAGGGCAAAACAACGAGTGCACTTGAGGGGCTTAAAAAGCTTACACCGAAAACTGCTGTTATACTGCGTGACGGTTCCGAGGTGACGGTAGATGTATCGGAAATTAAAAAAGGCGATATATTTATAGTAAGAACCGGCGAGAGCATACCGGCTGACGGACGTGTTGTTGAGGGACACTGTGCGGTGAACGAATCAGCACTCACAGGAGAAAGTATTCCGGTTGACAAGACGGTGGGCGATGGTGTATCCGCCGCAACAATAAATCAGTCAGGATTTATCAAGTGCGAAGCTGTCAAGGTGAGTGAGGAAACTCTCATTTCACAGATTATACAGATGGTGAGCGATGCATCTGCCACCAAAGCACCGATAGCAAAAGCGGCTGACAAAATTTCGGGTGTGTTTGTCCCCATTGTAATAGCTATCGCAGTTGTAACAATTGCTATATGGCTTATCGCAGGCGAAACGGTTGGTTTTGCATTGGCACGTGGTATTTCGGTGCTTGTTATAAGCTGTCCGTGTGCATTGGGACTTGCTACTCCTGTTGCGATAATGGTCGGAAACGGTGTTGGTGCAAAAAACGGCATTTTGTTTAAGAACGCAACGGCACTTGAAAATGCCGGAAAAACGCAGATTGTAGCACTCGATAAAACAGGCACTATAACAAACGGCACTCCAAAGGTTACGGATATTATCCCCTTTGATGTGAGTGCAACCGAACTTTTAAAGGTTGCATATTCACTTGAGGCAAAGAGCCTGCATCCGTTGGCACTTGCCATTGCGGAAAAAGCAATGGAAGAACAGATTACGCCTGATGAAACAGAGAATTTCTGTGAGCTTGCCGGAAACGGTCTTACCGCAACAATCGGGGATAGCGAAATCATCGGCGGAAGCAGAAAGTTCATCGGAACAAAAGCAACGCTTACAGACTCACAGAATACAGAAGCTGACCGCCTTTCAAACGAGGGCAAAACTCCGCTGTTCTTTGCAAAGGACGGACAGATTATCGGAATAATTGCAGTAGCAGACACTGTTAAGCCCGACAGTCCCAAGGCGATAGCCGAGCTTCAGGGTATGGGTATCGAGATAATTATGCTCACGGGTGATAATGAACGTACTGCAAACGCAATAAAGGCACAAACGGGCGTAAACGAAGTTATTGCCGAGGTTATGCCGGACAAAAAGGCAAAAACAATTACGGCTCTAAAACACCGTGGCAGGGTTGCGATGGTCGGTGACGGAATAAACGATGCACCTGCTCTCACAACAGCAGACACAGGTATTGCCATAGGTTCGGGAACGGATATTGCAATAGATTCGGCTGATGTTGTGCTGATGAAGAGTAATCTCGCAGACGTTCCTGCCACAATACGTTTAAGCCGTGCGTCACTCAAGAACATTCACGAAAATTTGTTCTGGGCATTTATTTATAACACTATCGGGATACCTATTGCCGCAGGCGTTCTGATTCCGTTTTTCGGAATACGGCTTAACCCGATGATTGGTGCTGCAGCAATGTCACTGTCAAGCTTCTTTGTGGTGACAAACGCATTGCGCTTAAACTTTGTTAAATTATACAGTCCGAAAAAGGGCAGAAAAATAAAGCATAAAAAGGAGAAAAAAGCTATGGAAAAGACATTAAAAGCAGAGGGAATTATGTGTATGCACTGCGAGGCACGTGTTAAAAAGTGCCTTGAGGCGATAGATGGTGTAACAGAGGCAACGGCAAGCCACGAAACAGGTATTGTTACTGTTAAGCTCGCAAAAGATGTCCCCACCGAAACACTTAAAAATGCAATCGAAGCAGAAGGCTACAAGGTTATAGGCTGAATTTGACAATCCGTGATTTGTGTGGTATAATGTATCCATACTCTGAAAGGAGATTGGGATACTATGATAATTAAGGAATCTGCCGAAAACTATCTTGAGTCTGTTCTTATGCTTAAAAAGAAAAACGGCCATGTACGCAGTGTTGATGTGGCAAACGATCTCGGCTTTTCAAAAGCGAGTGTATCGGTTGCAATGAAGAACCTGCGTGAAGAGGGATATATCACCACAGATGCGGACGGCGGCATTGTTCTTACAGATAAAGGGCTTGCGGTTGCAGAGCGGATGTATGAAAGACATCACGTGCTTGCGGATTTGCTTATCCGGCTCGGCGTGAGCGAGAGTGTGGCATATGAGGACAGCTGTAAAATAGAGCACTATTTAAGCCAGGAAAGCTTTGATAAAATAAAGGAATATATGAAAAAATAACTGCCGACCGGCAGTTATTTTTTCATATTTCTTCATATAGAATTTTGTCAGGGTCCTCAATTTCAAGTGCCTTACACATTAGTATAAATCCAATCAACGGCAATGTATCCTTGCCTTTTTCATATAAATCAATCTGCTCCGCTGTCAGATTTTCGTCTGTCATATCTGCAAGCTGTTCCAAAGACAAGCCTTTTGAAAGTCTGATTTCCCTGAATATATTGCCTGTTTCTTCTTTTGAACGTTGTTTCATTGTTTTTCCTCCATAAATTAAAAATGCGCCGGACAAACCGACGCATGCAAAACGTCAGCTTGGTCCATGCGACTGGCTTTTTGTTTGCAATGTAACAGAACAAAAAGTACCAAGACTAACATTGTTGCCAATGATAGTCTGTTACATTGCATTAAAACAATATTCAAGCCAATCGCAAGTATATTTTACCACAAGTTGTCCAGTTTGTAAAGAGGCAAAATAAAACTGCCTTTCGGCAGTTTTATTATAGCTCTATGAAACCGAAGAAGTCGGGTACATGATAATCAGGTCTTGCAACCTCTACCGGTGCCCACACAGTATAATGCTTGTGGTCTGTTGCATCGGCACACTTATAGACATTTGCACGGCATACATAGTTTATGGTCTCAAAATACTTGTGTAAAAATTCGTCGGGGATATAGTATTTCAAAGTCCAGTCGCCATCGTTGGGGATTGACTCGATTGAAAATGTTGCTCTGTCCTCGTCAATAAGCTGACGGTCATAACGGTCCTCACCAAGTCCGATATGTGCAACGCCCTTGGGGTTGATTTCAAAGTTTATGTATTTAAGATTCCACGGGTCGGGCTTAAAGAAAAACTCCATACAGCTGTCCTTGCACACCATACCGTTCTCTTCCGTTACCTCTGCACGCAGGTTTTTCTCGTCTGTGTGCATCATTACGCTTATGCCCTCCGGACCTCTTAAAAGTTTAAACTTTGTGTTGATGGGTGTATCAACCTTTACCCAACCGGTATCGGTAAGCTCTGCCCATTCTGCCTTTTCCCATTCCGCCGAATGGATATCGGGGTTTATTACGTCTGTTTTTCCTGCTTTATATCGCATTTTCATTTTCTCCTTTTTTTATATCATTTTAACCTTAATCTGTGCAAAGAACTTATCCACAAGCTCTTTTGTTACCATTCCGGTCTGTTCAAATTGTGTGTTGGCAGTTCCTGTCGCCATACCAAGCTTTATGGCATCTTCAAGACTGTAGCCCATATCAAGTCCCGATGCGATACCGGCAACGGTGCTGTCGCCTGAGCCTACGGCATTTACCACCTTAACAGGCTGCGTTAAGAACTTATAGCAAGCCCCGTCTATCATTGCCGCCGCACCGTCTTTTCCAAGAGACAGAAGCGGAACCTCTACACCCTTCGCTTTAAGATACGAAAGTGCTTCTTTTATATCAGCATCTGTTGTTATTTCCTTATTCATAAGTACAGCAACCTCGTCCTGATTGGGCTTAACCATATACGGCTTTGCACAGAGAATGTCTTCAAGTGTTTTTCCGCTTGTATCTATAATGATTTTTTTGCCTTTTTCCTTTGCAATGCGGGAAAGCTCTGCATAAAAATCGCTTGTAAGTCCCCGTGGCAAGCTACCCGAAACACAAATGATGTCGTATTGCTCAATATATGCAGAATACTCGTTTATAAATCTGTTCTTCTCTTCCTCCGAAACCTCCGGTCCTGCTTCAAGGATTTCCCCCGAAGCACCGTTCTCATCAGAAATATTTATGCAGGTACGTGTCTGGTCTGCAATATCGGTAAACAGGTTTTTAATTCCTTGCTTTTCTATCTCAGACTTAATAAATTCGCCCGTATACCCACCGACAAAACCCATTGCTGCGGTTTCTCTGCCTATAAGGTGTGCAACACGTGCGACATTAAGACCTTTTCCACCGGCAGAGCTTGCAATCTTATCTGCCCGATGCACCTTGCCGATTTCAAAGCCTTCAATGAAATACACCCTGTCTATTGCAGGATTTGCTGTAACCGTTAAAATCATAGTTGTCTCCTTTCGTTTCTATACCGTTACAGAGCACAATTATATGTGTATTATACCACACACAAACCAAAATAACAAGATTTTTCCGCAAAAAAAGCACGGCTGTTGCCGTGCTTTTGGTTTTGAATTTACGCCTTAAGGTTTGCCTCAAGCTTTGCAAGCTCTTCAGCCATTTCCTTCGGAAGCATATCGCCGAACTGTGCGAAGTACTGTTTGATACCTGTTTCAGGATCTTCTACGTCCTTGAGCCACTCGTTAACGTCGATTGTGAGAAGTGCTTCAAGCTCTTCCTTTGACATATCAAGGTCTGTTACGTCGATATCCTCGGCATTCGGGATGTAACCGATTGCACATTCCTTAGCGTCAACCTTGCCGTCACATCTGTCAAGAATCCAGAGTAGAACACGCATATTGTCGCCAAATCCCGGCCACATAAAGTTGCCTTCGTCGTCTTTTCTGAACCAGTTAACGTGGAATATCTTCGGAGCCTTTTCGCCAAGCTTCTTACCCATCTCTAACCAGTGACCCCAGTATGATGCCATATTGTAACCAACGAACGGCTTCATTGCCATCGGGTCACGACGAACAACGCCTACTGCACCTGCAGCTGCTGCTGTTGTTTCTGACGCCATTGTAGCACCTACGAATGTACCGTGCTGCCAGTCTCTTGACTGATATACCAACGGAGCACACTTTGCACGTCTGCCGCCGAATACGATTGCTGATACCGGAACACCCTGCGGATTCTCAAACTCGCTTGAGATACACGGACAGTTGATAGCCGGAGCTGTAAATCTTGAGTTCGGGTGAGCAAGCTTCTCGCCTGATGCGATGAACTCAGGACCGTTAACCTTTGCACCCTTCCACTCTGTAGCATCTACCGGCGGGTTCTTGTCAAGGCCTTCCCACCAAACTGTCATATCCTCGTTATTGATAGCAACGTTTGTGAAGATTGTGTTCTTCTTTGTTGACTCAAGAGCATTGAAGTTTGTCTTTACTGAAGTACCCGGTGCAACACCAAAGAAGCCTGCCTCGGGGTTAATTGCATAAAGTCTGCCGTCCGGACCGATGTTAAGCCATGCGATATCGTCGCCGACTGTCCATACCTTATAGCCCTTCTTCTTGAGATACTCCGGCGGAATAAGCATTGCAAGGTTAGTCTTACCACAAGCTGACGGGAATGCAGCACAAATATACTTAACCTCACCCTCCGGATTCTCAAGACCAAGGATAAGCATATGCTCTGCCATCCAGCCCTGATTCTTACCGAGATATGATGCGATTCTCAATGCAAAACACTTCTTACCGAGAAGTACGTTACCGCCGTAACCTGAGTTAACTGACATTATTGTGTTATCCTGCGGGAACTGAACGATATATCTTTCCTCGGGGTCAATGTCCTTTCTTGCGTGCAGACACTTAACGAACTCTGCGTTCTCATCATCACCCAAAAGGTCGATAACTGCTTTTCCTACTCTTGTCATAATAACCATGTTGAGTACAACGTAGATTGAGTCTGTAAGCTCAATACCTATCTTTGAGAACGGTGAACCTACCGGACCCATTGAATAAGGGATAATGTACATTGTACGGCCCTTCATTGAGCCCTCATACAAAGCGTTGAGCTTTGCGTACATCTTTGACGGCTCCATCCAGTTGTTTATCGGACCTGCCTCTTCCTCTGTCGGAGTACAGATAAATGTTCTGTCCTCTACACGGGCAACGTCATTCACTGCTGTTCTGTGATAGTAGCAGCCCG
This sequence comes from Clostridia bacterium, assembly GCA_017415105.1. GTDB lineage: Bacteria > Bacillota > Clostridia > UBA1381 > UBA1381 > Ornithomonoglobus. Next base: position 38,720 of record JAFQJD010000005.1, read on the forward strand.
GAAGCTTCTCATCATTCAATTTCATCATTTCGCCGGTAGCAACAGCCTCTGCTCTTAAAGCCTCGATTTGCTCGTCACTTCCGTCAATCCATACCTGCTGATCCGGCTGGCACATATCTGCCATTTCCTTGATCCATGCAAGCACTGTCTTGTTGTTTGTCATGGTAAAACCCTCCTAAACATAAAATTTATAATAATTTTCATAAGTGAAAAAAATTTCTACTTAGACATTTTCCATTATACCACAATTTTAGTTTTTTGAAAAGTAAAAAACGAAAATTTAATTGTTTTTTGTAAATTCAGTGTAAAATGCCAATTTTATGCTGTTGTGTTTAATCAAAATGCACAAACAATAAACCTTGCAATATCTGCCAATTTATGCTACAATAAGAAAAGACTAATTTGGAGGGTAAAAAATGCAGGGTGCAATTTTTGATGTTGACGGTACAATTCTTGATTCTATGACCGTGTGGGTTGATATAACAAACGAGTTCTTCCACGACCATGGAATAGCTGTTTCAAAAGAGGAAACACTTTCATATCAGTCAATGTCGTTTGAGGAAAGCCTTGTGGGAATTCAGAAGGATTATCTGCCCGATATGTCTGTAGAGGATATGTTTGACGAATTTTCACGCCGTGCGGCTGAAAAATATGCAAAAAACCTGCCGGCAAAGCCGTATGTATGCGAATATATACATAAGCTTTACGAAAACGGCATAAAAATTGCCGCAGCAACCTCGGGATTTCCCGAGCTTGTATATTCTGCGTTCAAACGGCTTGGAATATACGACTGCTTCAGTGTTTACGCATTTTCAAGCGAGGTGGACTGCAGTAAATCATCGCCCGATATATACCTTCTTGCCGCCAAACGGCTCGGACTCGAACCACCCGTTTGTACGGTATATGAGGATATCGCAACGGGTATTGAAAGTGCAAAGGGTGCAGGGTTTATGACGGTAGCTGTCGAGGACCCGACAAACGCCCATATAAGAGAGAGGCTCATACAGCACTCTGACCGCTATATTACGGGGTGGGATGAGTTGCTGAGCAACATATAAAGGAGGGCATGGTCGGTGCAAGACGGTCATGCCCTCTTGTTTTTTTATGCCTCTCCCACATTGTAAATGTGTATCGGGCGGAGCTCTCGGTAGCGGTAGCTTGAAAGCTCACGGCAATCACTGTCGTTTGAGTGTGCCGCAACAAGGATTGTATCAGGTGTGCCGAGCCCTCTGTCAACTACCACCGGTGAGTGGTCAAATCTTGTGCCGTTACCAAACCGCAATTGGATAATGTCTCCGTTTTCAATCCCCAAAAGCGGTACTACCCTGCCCTGCGGTCCTGCACCACGGTTACTTACCAGAAATCTATAAAGCTCATTTACTCCGGTCCACGACGGTGTACGGTTATTGGTGCTTATATAAAACCATCCGTAAAGCGGTGTATAGTTCATCACCCCCGAGCCTGCATAAAGACACTGTGACGCAAAATTTGTGCAGTCACCGCCCAAATCCGAAAAGTCAAAATATGCCGGATTTCGTCTGTACGCCCACTCTTTTGCGTACGCTACCGCCCGCTCTCTGTTATAAATCATAGTAATCACCCCTTTTTATACTATAAAGATTTTTAAAAAATTGTGCCATTCCCAACCAAAATATATGAATAATACATAAAATTTTAAATAAGTAGAAAATTTTCACTTTTATTTGTAGACATCCTATTGTTTTTATGTTATACTAACATGGTAGACGTACGCGGTCTAATAATTATTTTTTCAAACAGGAGGAGATTCCAATGGCAAAAAAGTATGTATATCTTTTTTCTGAGGGAGACGCTTCAATGAGAGAGCTTCTTGGCGGTAAAGGTGCTAACCTTGCTGAGATGACAAAGCTCGGTCTTCCCGTTCCGCAGGGTTTCACAATTTCAACTGAGGCCTGCACACAGTATTATGAGGATGGCAGAACAATCAATGATGAGATTCAGGCTCAGATTAACGAGCACATCGTAAAGATGGAAGGAATCACAGGCAAGAAGTTCGGTGATCCCGAGAACCCGCTTTTAGTATCTGTTCGTTCAGGTGCAAGAGCATCAATGCCGGGTATGATGGATACAATCCTTAACCTTGGTATCAATGAAGAAGTTGTAGATTATATGGCTAAGCAGTCAGGTAACGAGCGTTGGGCTTGGGACTGCTACAGAAGATTTATCCAGATGTACTCAGACGTCGTTATGGAAGTTGGTAAGAAGTACTTCGAGGAGCTTATCGACAAGATGAAAGAGGCAAAGGGCGTTACACAGGACGTTGACCTTACAGCTGACGACCTTAAGGAGCTTGCTAACCAGTTCAAGGCTGAATACAAGTCAAAGATCGGCTCAGACTTCCCGTCAGATCCGAAGGAGCAGTTGATGGGTGCTGTTAAGGCAGTATTCCGTTCATGGGACAACCCCAGAGCTAATGTTTACCGTCGTGACAACGATATCCCGTATTCATGGGGTACAGCTGTTAACGTACAGATGATGGCGTTCGGTAACATGGGTGACGACTGCGGTACAGGTGTTGCATTTACACGTGACCCGGCAACAGGCGAAAAGAAGCTTATGGGTGAGTTCTTGACAAACGCTCAGGGCGAGGACGTTGTTGCAGGTGTTCGTACACCGATGCCGATTGCTGAGATGGAGCAGAAGTTCCCCGAGGCATTCGCACAGTTCACACAGGTTTGTAAGAACCTTGAAAACCACTACAGAGATATGCAGGATATGGAGTTTACAGTAGAGCACGGTAAGCTTTATATGCTTCAGACAAGAAACGGTAAGAGAACAGCTCAGGCAGCTCTTAAGATAGCTTGTGACCTTGTTGACGAGGGCATGAGAACAGAGGAAGAGGCTGTTGAGATGATCGACCCGAGAAACCTTGACACATTGCTTCACCCGCAGTTTGATGCTAAAGCTCTTAAGGCTGCAACACCGATGGGCAAGGCTTTGGGTGCATCACCCGGTGCTGCTTGCGGTAAGGTTGTATTTACAGCTGAGGACGCAAAGGAATGGGGCGCTAAGGGCGAGAAGGTTATCCTTGTTCGTCTTGAAACATCACCTGAGGATATCGAGGGTATGAAGGCTGCTCAGGGTATCCTTACAGTTCGTGGCGGTATGACATCACACGCTGCCGTTGTTGCTCGTGGTATGGGTACATGCTGTGTATCAGGCTGTGGCGACATCACAATGGACGAAGAAAACAAGAAGTTCACACTTAACGGTAAAGTATATACAGAGGGAGATTACATCTCACTTGACGGTTCAACCGGTAACATCTACGACGGTATCATCCCGACAGTAGACGCTTCAATCGCAGGCGAGTTCGGCAGAATTATGGCATGGGCTGACAAGTTCAGAACATTGAAGGTTAGAACAAACGCTGATACTCCTGCTGATGCTAAGAAGGCAAGAGAGCTTGGTGCTGAGGGTATTGGTCTTTGCCGTACAGAGCATATGTTCTTTGAGGGCAACAGAATCGACGCATTCCGTGAGATGATCTGTTCAGATACAGTTGAAGAGAGAGAAGCAGCATTGGAGAAAATTCTTCCGATGCAGCAGGGCGACTTTGAGGAGCTTTATGAGGCACTTGAGGGACATCCGGTAACAATCCGTTTCCTCGATCCCCCGCTACACGAGTTCGTTCCGACAGAGGAAGCTGACATTGAGCTTCTTGCAAAAGCACAGGGCAAGACAGTTGAGGCTATCAAGGATATCATCAACGGCTTGCACGAGGCTAACCCGATGATGGGTCACCGTGGATGTCGTCTTGCAGTAACATATCCTGAAATTGCAAAGATGCAGACAAAGGCTGTTATCCGTGCCGCTATAAACGTATCAAAGGCTCATCCGGACTGGACAATCGTTCCGGAAATCATGATACCGCTTGTATGTGAGGTTAAGGAATTAAAGTGCGTTAAGCAGATGGTTGTTGAAACAGCTGATGCTGAAATCGCAGCAGCAGGTTCAAACCTTAAGTATGAGGTTGGTACAATGATCGAAATTCCGAGAGCTGCACTTTCAGCTGACGAGATCGCAAAAGAGGCTGACTTCTTCTGCTTCGGTACAAACGACCTTACACAGATGACATACGGCTTCTCACGTGACGACGCAGGTAAGTTCCTCGATGCTTACTATGATGCAAAGATCTTCGAGAACGACCCGTTTGCAAGACTTGACCAGTCAGGCGTTGGTAAGCTTATGGATATGGCTATTAAGCTTGGTAAGCCGGTTAACCCGAACCTCCACGTAGGTATCTGTGGTGAGCACGGCGGCGACCCGACATCAGTTGAGTTCTGTCACGAGCTTGGCCTTGACTACGTTTCATGTTCACCGTTCAGAGTTCCGATCGCAAGATTGGCTGCTGCACAGGCTAACATCAAGGCTTCAAAATAATAATAAAACCTCAAAAGAGTTTTGTGTGCTTCGGTACGCAAAACTCTTTTTTTCGCTGTTTATTTTCCTCTTTACAAATCGGACAAACTGTGGTAAAATATACTTGCTACTTAACTAAATATTTCATGTGATAATTGTGTATGTTTGTCTTAGGCAAAAACGCAGTTTTCTTTCCTATGCACATTTTCACATGATTGCAGTTAAGTAGCATTAACAGGGAATATGCGTTTTTCATGCGCAGGTTTCCTGCGCATTTTTTAATTTACGGAGGAAAGAATATGAAAGCACGACCACGAAAAGAAGCAAGCGAAATGTTTAAAAAAATAAGAAAATCAAAAGGATTTTCTCTTGAAGAACTTGCAGGAATGACAGGTGGCGAATGTACGGCATCCGACCTTGATTTGTTTGAAAAGGGGGACTGGTCAATATCGGCTGTTGGGTTTATATTTATGTGTAAAGCACTTGAAATCGAAAACCCGGATGACATATTATATGAAGAAATATGAAAAAGTGAGCAGTGCATTGAGGATTAAGAGCATTCTATAATGCTGTTTTTTGTTTCCGTCACGTAGCACTTGTAACAAAAATGTAAAAATGTTTTTATGATAACTACACATAAAACGGCTTGACACTTTGACAAAAATATTGTATAATATATATGCTGATATTTCTTTAAGAATTTTCTGAAATGTTACAGTTATCAAAGCTGCACACAATCTTTGGTGTGCCGACGGTTGCTTGCATTGAGGACTTTCAGAAACCCAATAACCTGCAAAAGGTTTTTGAAATACATAATTAAATATAAAGCAACCCTTTTTATGGTACGCCTCCGGTTGCGTGTGGGATATATTTATCACATTATAGGAGGTGTTTAAGATAGATCCAATAACTATAGCGCTTATAGCAGGCGTTGTCGTTCTTGCAATTGGCTGTGTTGTTACCTATAAAGTAGGCTTTTCATCAGGCGTTAAGCACAGAATGAAAGTTGCCGAAAAAGAGTTAGGTTCAGCAGAGGAAAAGGCAAAGTCAATTCTTGCCGATGCTGAAAAAGCTGCCAATTCAAAGAAACGTGAAGCACTGCTTGAAGCTAAAGAAGAAAACCAACGCTTACGCCAGGAACTCGACAGAGAAATCAAGGAGCGTAGAAGCGAAATTTCAAAACAGGAAAACAGACTTAACCAAAAAGAAGAGGTATTAGATAAAAAATCAGATAATCTCGAAAAGAAGGAGCAGTCATATACAACAAAGCTCCGTGCACTTGAAAAACGAGAGGCTGAAATAGCAGAAATCAAACTCAAACAGACAGAGGAACTTGAAAGAATTTCAGGTATGACACGTGATGAGGCAAAGGCTATCCTTATCCGTGAGATTGAAATGACGGCAAGACACGATGCTGCTGTTATGGTTAAAGAAATTGAGCAAGAGGCTAAAGACACAGCAGAACGCAAGGCGAAGAACATTGTGGCAATGTCAATTCAGAAGGTTGCCGCAGACCACGTTGCTGAAACTACAGTTTCTGTTGTTAACCTGCCAAATGATGAAATGAAGGGCCGTATTATCGGCCGCGAGGGACGTAACATACGTACCATTGAAACACTTACCGGCGTTGACCTTATTATCGACGATACACCGGAGGCTGTTATTGTGTCAAGCTTTGACCCCGTAAGACGTGAGATTGCAAAGATGACACTTGAAAAGCTTATTGTTGACGGACGTATTCATCCGGCAAGAATAGAAGAATCAGTTGAAAAATCACGTAAAGAGGTTGAGGCTATCATCAAGCAAGAGGGTGAAAATGCGGCATTTACAACCGGCGTACACGGTCTGCATCCCGAGCTTATCAAGCTTCTTGGTAAACTCCGTTACAGAACAAGTTACGGTCAGAATGTGCTTAAGCACTCTATTGAAGTTTCACACCTTGCCGGCGTTATGGCAGGCGAGCTTGGAATGGATGTAAACCTCGCAAAGCGTGCAGGCTTGTTGCATGATATAGGTAAAGCGGTTGACCACGAAATCGAGGGCTCACACGTTACCATCGGTGCAGATATAGCCGGCAAATTCAGAGAAAACAAAGACGTGGTACATGCTATTATGGCACACCACGGTGACGTTGAGGCACAGACAATAGTTGCAACGCTTGTTCAGGCGGCTGACGCAATTTCAGCGGCACGCCCGGGAGCAAGACGTGAAAACCTTGAAACATACATAAAGCGTTTGCAGAAGCTTGAGGAAATCGCCAACGAGTATAACGGTGTTGACAAATCCTTTGCTATCCAGGCAGGCCGTGAGATACGAATTATGGTTAAGCCCGAGGTTGTAAACGATGACGGTATGATAATTGTTGCCAAAGAAATCGCAAAGAAAATCGAGGACGAGCTGGAGTATCCGGGTCAGATTAAAGTCAGCCTGATTCGTGAAACCCGTGCTGTTGATTATGCAAAATAATCAGCTTTAACAAAAGAAAAAATGGAACAATTGTCAAATAAACGGTGATTGTGTCTGCGTTGTTCGATAAAGGGACAGCACACCTCACGTTACCGTAACTTCTACCTGTTTGGCGTTGTTCCTTTTTTATCTATCAGAAAGGTGTTTGGAAATGAAAGTATTATGCGTTGGTGATGTCGTAAGCCGTGTGGGCAGAGATATGCTCTTTAAGTATGTTGACGAGCTGAAGTATCAGAAGGACATTGATTTTGTAATCGTAAACGGCGAAAACTCAAGCCACGGCAGAGGTATGACACGCTCAACCTACAACGAAATGAAACGTGCAGGTGCGGATATGTTCACAATGGGCAATCACGTCTGGGGTGCAAAAGAAGTTGTGCATATTATGGAAAAAGAGGGAGATGTTATCCGTCCGCTTAATATGCAGGGCACACAGCCGGGACGCGGCAGTGTTATAATGACCGCAAAAAACGGCACTAAAATAGGCATCATAAACCTCATAGGTCAGGTCAATATGGTACCTGCCAATTCACCTTTTGATGCAGTTCTTGCAGAAATAAAAAAAATCCGTGAGGTAACACCCGTTATATTTGTAGATTTCCATGCCGAGGTAACCTCGGAGAAAATGGCAATGGGATATTTCCTTGACGGTAAGGTGAGTGCAATGTTCGGCACTCATACACACATCCAGACCGCCGATGCAAAAATCCTCGACGGCGGAACAGGCTACATTACAGACCTCGGAATGACAGGACCTATCGATTCAGTTCTCGGTATGAATAAGAATATAATTATTGACCGGTTTGTGTCGGGCACACAGCATAAGTTTGAGATTGCCACCGGCAAGGGGCAGTTCTGCGGCTGTGTATTTACCGTCAACGACGATGACGGCAAATGCACCGATATTGAGCGGTTGTATATTGAGGAATAAATGAAAAGGCTCCCTTGTGTAAAGGGAGCTGTCAGCTTTGCTGACTGAGGGATTGTCTTACCACTTCATCAATGTACCAACATACTCCCTCAAAATTTTTTAATACATCAAAATTCGATATCCTTATTACATTTATGCCATACTCTTGTAAATAGGATGTCCTTTTTTTGTCATTAGCTATTCCATTTTCTTCGTAGTGCTGTGAGCCATCAAGTTCAATAACCAAATTCGCTTTTGCACAGTAGAAATCCGCTATATACTTACCCAGAACTTTTTGTCTTGAAAATCGTACTGGATATGTTTTTAAAAAGTCATACCAAAGATGTCTTTCCTCTTTGGTCATATTTTTTCTTAGTTCTTTCGCAAATGGCACGATATTTTTATTATGTTTTCTATCCATTTACAACCCCTCAGTCAGCAAAGCTGACAGCTCCCCTTACACAAGGGAGCCTTTTCCTTACTTTAACAAATCATACACCTCACGGCGTAGCTCGTGGTCGCTGTCAAAGAGACCACGGATTGCACTTGTGCGTGTCTTTGCACCGCGTGACTTGATGCCGCGTGCGGTCATACAGCTATGCTCACCGTCAACTATAACTATAACATCCTCGGTGTCACACACCTTCTGCATAATCTCGGCAATATCCGAGCATATACGCTCCTGTAACTGCAACCGCTTGCAGACCATATCACATATTCTTGCAATCTTTGAAAGTCCTATTACTCTGCCGTTGGGGATATATCCCACATGGCATTTCATATTATACATAAGTGCAATATGATGCTCACAGTAGCTGAACACCTCAATATCCTTGACAAGTACAAGGTCACGGGAATCAACATCTTCAAAGCATTTGTTGAACATATCGGCAATCTCGTCATTAGAGTATCGCATCCCCTCAAAAACCTCGTCATACATTCGTGCGACACGGTCGGGGGTTTCCTTTAATCCCTCACGGTCGGGGTCATCGCCAAGCTCCGTTATTATAGTACGGATTGCGTCCTTTATTTTTTCGTGGTTAAATTCTTTTTTCATTATTATCTTCCTTTTAAGTATTTCTAAATTGGAACAGTGTCCGTGAGAACGCATTTTGAGCCGTTCGCAACGGATGCTGTTTCAGTTCAAGCATTACGTTCGTATAATACCATCAATCCCTTTAAAAGCAAATCATCATCAAGTATAACGTCCTTTTTGCAAAGCGATGCCACTGAGCCTGCAAGACCGCCCGTTGCAATAACGGTGCATTTCTCGCCCATCTCTTCCTCAATACGTTCAACGCATCCGTCAATGCCTGCGGCAGTATAGTACATAATACCATTTGCCATACTCTCTGATGTGTTCTTGCCCACAACACGTTTGGGCGGGTCAAGCTTTACTTTCGGCAACTGTGCCGCACCGCTTACAAGTGCATCAAGTGAAGTACGCATACCGGGGATAATGAGCGTTCCGGTGTAGTTTTCATCACTGTCAATAACCGACACTGTTGTTGCCGTGCCCATATCAATTATGATAAGCGGTGCACCGTAATATTTAATACCCGCAACCGCATCAACAACAAGGTCAGAGCCGAGCTGTGCAGGATTATCAATAGTTATGCGAAGTCCCGTTTTCATACCCGGACCTACGACAAGCGGAGTACATCCTGTAAGCTTCTTTATTGCATCCTCAACCGTTTCGGTTATAGACGGAACAACTGATGACACAATCGCACCGTCTATTGTGTACGGGTCAATGTTGTGTATTTCAAATATATTCTTTATCTGTATTGCATATTCAAGGTCTGTCGCTTTGTGGTTTGTCCAAACACGTTCATTGAACAGTATCACGTCGTTTTCAACACATCCTATTACAATATTTGTGTTACCTATGTCTATTGCAAGTACCATTTATTTCCCCTCGTTTTTACTTTATATATGTGCGGTAAACAAGCAGTATGCTCTGCTCAACTGTGCAAAAGCTCTTCGGCGAAAGCTCTGTATCGCTCATTCCCTGCATAATTGCATTAGCATTAAGCCCTGTAACCGCATCCTTTGCCCAGTCTGAAACTGCATCTTTATCTGCAAACGCATCAAGTGTACCGTCAGCAGTTAAAATTTCTTTTTCAGTTTCTTTTTCTACATAATTTATTGCACGCCACAGCATTGTTGCAAGCTGTTCTCTTGTGAGAAGCCCGTACGGATTAAATTCCGTGTCCGATACACCGTCAACCACGCCTATGCCGTATGCTTTTGCAACCGCTGTATCCTTGCAGTCTGTAAATGCTGTCTTGGGAACATCAAGTGTTTTTTCTGTTGCCTTTTCTACATAATTTACAACAAGCTGTGCAAACTGCTCACGTGTCATTACCGCTCCCCATTCGGGATCAAAGCTCATTTCGGGGATAAGCTCTGCCTTATCTGCAAGCTCTATCTCCTCTATTGCCCAGCTACTCGGATTTATATATGCCTCAACCTCTTCGTTTGACGGTCTGTATTCAGGTCTATATGCCTTTAGGAGTGTCCATACGCCGTTGTCAAGCTTTTTGACTATAATTGAGCGGTTTTCATTCGGGTTAATATTGCCATGCACCATATTGTCAAACAACACAAAGTATATATCGTCCGATACGCGATAAAACTCGTTTATTGAACAAAAGGTAACATATATGTACGGATGTATCACATGATGAGTATAAAAATATCCGTTTTCAATATACTGTCCGAAATCTTCTGAACCTCTTTCATTGGTCTTGCTATAATCTATAGTTTTTCCAAACATTTCATTTGTCATTCTTGTAAAATCAGATAACTTCCAATAATACGGGTCATTCATCCCGCCATCTGACATTCTATTGTACTCCCCTGTACTCCAAAAAGGCATTATTGCCGCACCATAAATGCTATCATCACTGATGTCCTTATAATCATACTCCCAATTCATAAATGTCCACGAATTAAACAGAGCATCCTGCTCGCTCTCGCTTATCTCTGCCCGTTTCCATTCTGCTGCATTAACTGCAGTTGTACACATAAGTGCCGCAAGTATTGCTGAAATTATCTTTTTCATTTGAAATTATCCCTTTCAGTTAAATTATACATCAATTATAACATATATTTTTGTGCTTTGCAATAATAAACCTTGCATTTCTGCTCATTGTATGCTATAATAATCACATAATTAAACACTATTACTGCCACCGGGTAGTAAAAAATGCAGAAAGCATTCGTTTGTACATCGTTAGGTCTTTGAAGATGTGCAGAAAACGAACGCTTATTTTTTTGGAGGGTTATATGTTCAGATATTTTTCAAAGGCAGAGCTTATATTATGGTTTTCGTCTGTATTCTTTATACTTGCATCATTCCTTATTTTTGACAGAGAAAACTATCTTACACTCACCGCATCACTTATCGGTGCAACATCACTTATCCTAAACGCAAAAGGAAATCCGCTGGGGCAACTGCTTATTATTATATTCAGCCTGCTTTACGGCTATATATCACTGTCCTTTAAATACTACGGCGAAATGATAACATATGTTGGTATGAGTGCACCTATGGCGTTATTTGCACTTATTGCATGGTTGAGAAATCCGTATAACGGAAACCGTGCCGAGGTTCGTGTGGGGTATATGTCAAAAAGAGATGTTGTTTTTATGATTATACTCACCGTCATCGTTACCGTTATTTTCTATTTCATATTGCGTGCGTTTGATACGGCAAATCTTATACCGAGTACACTGTCTGTTACCACAAGCTTTCTTGCGGTCTATCTCACGTTCAGGCGAAATGAATATTATGCCCTTTGCTATGCGGCAAATGATATTGTTTTAATAGTACTGTGGGTTCTTGCGGCAATGAAAGATATTTCATATCTTTCGGTTATAATTTGTTTTATCGCATTTCTCGCAAACGACCTTTACGGATTTTATAACTGGAAAAAAATGAAGAAACGTCAAAAAAGCGGTTGCTGATGCAACCGCTTTTAAGTTAATCAGTATTTACTTTTTTCATAACCTCCAGCACGGGCTTTGGGATGTATTTTGATACATCTTTTCCATATGCATTGAGTTCCTTTACCATTGACGATGATAATGCCACATTCTCGGCACGGAAATATACATACTCCAGACCGGGGTTTATAAGCTTATTGACTTCTGCGATATTTTCCTCGTAATTGTAGTCCATATTATTTCTGAGGCCACGAATCATATATCCTATATTCTTTTCGTTCGTATATTCCGCAACAAGTCCTTCATAAACATATACTTCACAGTTTGAAATGTTATTTTCCTGCAATGTTTTTTCTATAGCAGTTTTCATCTGCTCACTGTCATAGGTTCTGTTTTTAGTCGCATTAACACCGATTAAAATATGAACCTTATCAAACAGCTTCGAGCCCTTTAAAACCACATCAAGATGCCCGTTTGTGAACGGGTCAAAAGAACCCGGATAAATCGCTATATTACTCATTCCGGCTCGCCTCCTGAACTTTTCTTTCGGTTTTTACATAAAAAGCGGTCGCATTTGCAACCGCTTTATAGTCTCAATTAGCAGATACCCTGAGCCATCATTGCGTCTGCAATCTTCTGGAATCCTGCGATATTTGCACCTGCAAGAAGGTTGTAGCCTAAGCCGTACTCCTCTGATGCCTTTGCAGAACTATCGTGAATATTAACCATAATGTTCTCAAGCTGTGCATAAACCTGATCGGGTGAGAATACTGTATGACCTGCGTTCTGACCCATTTCGATACATGAACAAGCAACACCGCCTGCGTTTGCAGCCTTTGACGGGCCTATAACTACGCCGTTCTTCTGCAAGTATGAAAGTGCATCGTTTGTTGTAGGCATATTTGAGCCCTCGCAAATGAACTTACAGCCGTTTGCAACCATTTCTTCTGCTTCTTTCATTGTAATCTCATTCTGTGTAGCACACGGAATGTAAAGGTCAGCCTTAACACCCCACGGCTTCTTGCCCGGATAGAATGTAGCGTTCGGGAACTTCTCTGCATACGGAGCACAGATGTTCTTACCTGATGCTCTGAGCTCGAGCAAGTAATCCTCTTTCTCGCCTGCTGTTACACCGTCGGGATCGTAGATATAACCGTCCGGACCTGAAATTGTAACAACCTTTGCACCAAGCTGGTTAAGCTTCTGAACAGTACCCCATGATACGTTACCGAAGCCTGAAACAACAACTTCCTTGCCCTTAAGCTCCTCGCCGAAGTGCTTGAGCATCTCTCTTGCAAAGAATACGATACCGTAGCCTGTAGCCTCTGTTCTGCCGTTAAGACCGCCGTATGCAAGACCCTTACCTGTAAGTACGCCCTCGTATACGTTCTTAAGTCTCTTATACTGACCGAACATATAGCCGATTTCCTTTGCACCTACGCCAAGGTCACCTGCAGGAACGTCTGTTTCTGCACCGATGTGACGGAAAAGCTCTGTCATAAATGACTGACAGAATCTCATAATTTCTGCGTCTGACTTACCGTTCGGGTCAAAGTCTGAACCGCCCTTACCGCCGCCGATAGGTAGGCCTGTAAGACTGTTCTTGAATATCTGTTCAAAGCCAAGGAACTTTATAATTCCAAGATATACATTCGGAGCAAATCTCAAACCGCCCTTATAGGGTCCGATTGCACTGTTAAACTGCACTCTGAAGCCTCTGTTCACCTGTACCTTGCCGTTGTCATCAACCCAGGGTACTCTGAACATAATCTGTCTTTCCGGCTCAACCAATCTCTCGAGTAGTGCACTTGCCTCGTATTCGGGGTGTTTTTCAAGTACAGGAGCGATAGAAGTCAAAACCTCTGTAACTGCCTGGATAAACTCCGGCTGCTCAGCATTCTTCTTTTCGAGTTCACTTAAAACTCTTTCTACATAAGACATAATAAATCCTCCTTCTTCGTACATAAATTCTAATCTTTATGCACCTATGTGAATTATTATACCATTTTTCGTGCCTGTGTGCAATAGAAATCAGAAAAAAAATTTTTTACAATTTGTAAAAATTCAATAGCATATGGAAAAAATTTTTGTAAAAATATTATGACAAAACCATTTTTTGTTGACAAAATCATAAAAAAAGAGTAAAATGTATATAATAAATACAACATTGGAGGGAAAACTATGAATTATGTTCCTGTAGCCGTACTTATCTGTGCGATTATCGCATTGGTATTTGCGGCAGTAAATTTCTATTCGGTTAAAAAGAAACCGGAGGGTACAGAGAAAATGGCAGAGATAAGTGCTAAAATCCGTAAGGGTGCTATGGCATATCTCAAAAGACAGTATAAGACAGTAGGTATCTTCTTTGCTGTAATGTTTGTAATCCTTGCGATACTGGCATTTACCGGAATGCTTACGCCGTATGTGCCGTTTGCATTCGTTACCGGCGGTTTCTTCTCAGCACTTTCAGGCTTTGTAGGTATGAAAATCGCAACCTATGCCAATTCAAGAACAGCTAACGGTGCAAGAGAGTCACTTAACAAAGGACTTAAAATCGCATTCTCATCAGGTGCTGTTATGGGTCTTACTGTTGTAGGTCTCGGACTTCTTGATATAAGCGTATGGTTCATTCTTCTGAAGTTTGCGTTCAAGTTACCTATTGATGAGATTATGGCGGCTATGCTTACATTCGGTATGGGAGCATCGTCAATGGCACTGTTTGCACGTGTCGGCGGTGGTATCTTTACAAAGGCGGCAGACGTTGGTGCAGACCTTGTTGGTAAGGTTGAGGTAGGTATCCCCGAGGATGACCCGAGAAACCCGGCTTGTATTGCCGATAACGTAGGTGATAATGTAGGTGATGTCGCAGGTATGGGTGCTGACCTTTACGAATCATATGTCGGCTCAATCATTTCCTGCGGTGCTCTTGCAGTTTCAGCAGGTCTCGGACTTAACGGCGTGCTTGTTCCTATGCTCATTGCAGCTATTGGTATTATTTCATCTATTATAGGTACATTCTTTGTAAGCACAAAGGAAAATGCTGACCAGAAAGCACTTCTCGGCTCATTAAGACGTGGTACGTATGCAAGCTCAATCATTTCTGCAATCGGCTCTGCAATACTTATATACACACTTATTCCCGAGAACGCAAGCGTGTTCTGGGCAGTTGTATCCGGACTTGTTGCCGGAGTTCTGATCGGTTACTTTACAGAGTATTACACATCAGACACCTATAAGCCCACAAAGGCACTTGCAGGCTCATCAGAAACAGGCTCTGCAACTATCATAATTGACGGTATTTCACTGGGTATGCTTTCAACCGCAATCCCCGTTATAATAATCGCAATTTCAATTATCATCAGCTTCTTTACAGCAGGTGGTGCAGGCTCATTTGCAAGCGGTCTTTACGGTGTAGGTCTTAGTGCAGTTGGTATGCTTTCAACACTCGGTATCACACTTGCAACAGATGCTTACGGTCCGGTTGCAGATAATGCCGGCGGTATTGCTGAAATGTCAGGTCTTGAGCCTGAGGTAAGAGAGAGAACAGACGCACTTGACTCTCTCGGTAACACAACTGCTGCAACAGGTAAGGGATTTGCTATAGGTTCTGCAGCATTAACAGCTCTTGCACTTATAGTTTCATACACTGATGAGGTTGAAAGTATGGTTGAACTAAACCTTTCAATCACCAATCCGGCAGTTCTTATAGGCTTGCTTATCGGTGCAATGTTGCCGTTCTTGTTCAGCTCAATGACAATGAAGGCTGTAGGACGTGCGGCACAGAAGATAGTTGTAGAGGTAAGACGTCAGTTCAGAGAAATTAAGGGACTTATGACAGGCGAAGCAGAGGCAGATTATGAAAGCTGTATTGATATCTGTGTTAAGTCATCACTCAAAGAAATGATTGCTCCTGCCGCACTCGGTATTGTAGCACCTATCGTAGTAGGCTTCGTGCTTGGCTGTAACGGTGTTGTAGGTATGCTTGCAGGTGCACTTGTATCGGGATTTGTTCTCGCAATTATGATGTCAAACTCAGGCGGTGCATGGGATAATGCAAAGAAATATATCGAAGCAGGCAACTACAACGGCAAGGGCAGCGAAAACCACAAAGCAGCCGTTGTCGGCGATACTGTAGGTGACCCGTTCAAGGATACAGCAGGTCCGTCAGTAAATATTCTTATAAAGCTTTTAAGTATGGTTTCAATCGTATTTGCAACACTTATTGCAAGCGGAAACCTTATGAGTTTGTTAGGTATGTAAATCAAACAAAAATGGTTGAGCAACTGCTCAACCATTTTTTTATTTGTTAATTACCTTATACAGTCTTTCCATCATTATAGCGGCATCGCCGCGGCTCACAAGCCCGTCACCGTAGAACATCCCGTCCTCACGGTCAAGAATAATTCCACTCTCTTTTGCAATCTTTATATAGTCTATTGCCCAGTCGGTGAGCTTATCAGAATAAGTAAGCTCAACATCGCCTACTGTTACATCAGGCTTGTTCTTTAATAAAATCCTTGCCATAATTGCAATGAATTCGTTTCTTGTAACTGCGTTTTGACCTCGGAACGTGCCGTCCTCATAGCCGGTTATAAGTTCCTCGTTTACTGCAGCATTAACTGTTTTATAGTACCAGTCGTTTTCTGAAAGGTCTGTAAGACCACACGATTTATCACTTGGTGTAATGCCTGCAAGACGCATTAGCATTGTCGCGATTTCCGCACGTGAGAGCCTGTTATCGGGTGCGAACATATTTCTTCCCACACCTTCAACTATGCCTTGCTGAGAAAGGAAACCAACCGCATTACGCATTTCGTTTGGCTTGTCTTTCATATCATCATAGCCACAAAGTCCGTTATCTTCTACGTCCTTGTACACACTTTTGTCATTGTTTGAAACAAGCTCGATATTATATGTCTTGCTTGTCGCAATCTTCTCACCGTCATAAATCTCACAGGTAAGTGTGTGCTTACCGTACGGGATATGCTCATTACCAAGCTTCAGCTCATATGGCGGCTCGGTTCTTTCACAAAGCCAGTTACCGTCCAGAAGATATCGCACAACAAGGTTCTGCTTTTTGTATCTGTAGGCATATGCCGAAACCTCAACATAATCTGTAAATATCATACCGTCAACAAGCTCTGTATATGAATACGGTGCAGATGACGGATAATCCTTAAGATAAATCGGGTCTGCCGTAAGCGACTGCATCAGAGACAGCAGTGCGGGGTTATTCATCATATCATATCTGTATAAATCTCCCGGCACATACTGATTGAATGAGATTATACATTTATATTCCGGATACATTCTCGGTAAGTCCGAGTAATACATACGAAGCTGATGCTTTGCCCACTCGGTATAGTCTGTTCCGTCAGGCGATTCAAAGCCTACACCGCCCTCCGTTATCATTACGGGTTTTTTGATGTTGTTACGCTCCATAAAATCGTGAAGCATCTTTGCACGCATCGACGGGTTTGCATACGGTCCCATTATGAACGAGCGGTTTGCCGCATCGTCGTTATTGGGATTACCCTGGAAATACGGCATAGTATAGAGGCTACAGCCTATCCAGTCAACATATTCATCGCCCGGATAGTATTCCTCAAATGTCGTATCAAGCCCACCGGTGTCGTTGGGTGCCCATACCATTGCGATATTCTCTTTTGTATGTGCATAGTCTGCCACGAAACGGAAGCAGTCAACAAATATTTCGGGGTAGTTGAAGTTATCGTCAATATTCATTTCCTTACCGAAAATGAGAAGTACGTCCTTGCCCCATGAGGCAACCTCATCTATATAGTTATAGATATAATTTGAATAGTCACGTATATCTATAATCTGCGAATTCTTTAATGCAAAGTTCCAGTTAAGACCGTAAAGCTCGGTATGATTGCTCGGAGTTTCCGGTTTTTCAATTCTTGCAACCTTATCATTCTTTATCTCTTCGGTCGGTATGAACCAGTCATAGCTCGTATCAAGTGCATTCTTGATATCGGGATATTTTCTGTCATACGGTGTACCGATATATACGCCCGCCCTCGGCTCAAACTTCGCTCCGTAATATGGATAATAATCGGGTGTTGTTTTGACATATATTTTAAACTCATTTTCCAGAAGCATCCTGTGCCGGACTTCCATCTCCCAACCTACCCACGAAAGTGATTTCGCAGATACAGACGCCGGCAATGCCGTAACAACCGTTGCAACACATAAAAGTGCTGTTATCAGTTTTTTTATTGTCATATATATCATCCTTTTTTGTGTCGTTTGATTTGGAAAGATGTGCTTGTGTAGAATGCATTTCAAAACGCAGTAGCATTCGTAGCAAGCATTTCTTTTCAAATTGATTTTACATAGACTCTACTACTTCAATGCCCAACAGCCCAAGTGCAGATTTTATAACCGTGCACGTTGCATCAACGATTGCAAGACGTGCTTTTTTGGTTTCTTCGTCTACATCATCACGCATAATCGGGTTTGTGTTGTAGAACTTATTAAACGCCTTTACAAGGCTTGTCACATATCTGTTTACATAGAACGGCTCGTTCTTGTCTGCCGCATCTGCCACAGCATCACCGAATGAATTGATGAGCTTAACAAGCGTATATGCATCATCCGATACTGCCTTTGTGAGGTCTGCATTACTGTAGTCCATGCCCTCTGCACGACGTAGTATACTCTTTCCGCGTGCATAGCCGTACATACAGTACGGTGCACTCTCACCGTCAAAGTCAAGCATTGTATCCCACGAGAACACAATATCCTTTTCACGTGAGTTTTTAAGGAATGTGTAAAGAATTGCACCGATGCCGATTTTCTTTGATACAGCATCAATATCGTCTACGTTTGCACCGTTATTTTCGATGATTGAACGTGTCTTTTCGATTGATTCGTTTAGAACATCCTCAAGGAAAACAACGTCACCGTGGCGTGTTGACATACTCTTGCCCGGAAGCTTCACAAGACCGAATCCGACGTGGACGCAGTCCTTGCTCCATTCCCAACCGGCACGCTTCATTGACTCAAATATCTGTTTAAAGTGCAATGACTGCGGAAGACCGACAACGTATATGTTCTTATCAAAATTATATGTTCTGTGACGGTAAAGTGCCGCAGCAATATCACGGGTTGCGTAAATTGTTGCACCGTCAGACTTCAATATTATACACGGAGGCATATTCATATCCGAAAGGTCAACAACCTGTGCACCCTCACTCTCTGTAAGGATACCCTTATCACGTAGTATATCCACTACCTCGTCCATCTTATCCGAGTAGAATGCTTCGCCGTTATATGAATCAAACGACACGCCAAGCATATCATATACACGCTTGAACTCGACAAGACTCTGGTCTTTAAAGTATTTCCAGAGCTCTGTGGTTTCGGCATCGCCGTCCTCAAGCTTTTTAAAATACTCACGTGCCTCGTCCTCAAGTGACGGGTCCTTTTCTGCTTCTTCGTGGAATTTTACATATATCTTTAACAGCTCATTTATCGGGTCTTTCTCGATTACCTTCGCATCGCCCCACCGCTTGTACGCACTTATCAGCTTACCAAACTGTGTTCCCCAGTCTCCTAAATGGTTAAGCGACTGCACATCATAGCCAAGGAATTTATATATTCTTGCAAGAGAATTACCAACCGCTGTTGAGAACAAGTGTCCTATGTGGAACGGCTTTGCAATATTGGGTGACGAATACTCAACAAGTACTGTCTTGCCGCTGCCCATTTCTGATTTTCCCCAGTCCTCACCTGCTTCTCTTGCGGCTTTGACTGTGTCTGAAATGAACAAAGCCTTGTTATAGAAAAAGTTAAGGTATCCGCCGACCGCATCAACCTGCGAGATTGCTTCGTCTGATGAGAGCTGTTCTTTAAGCTCCTGTGCAATCATCGGCGGTGCTTTTCTCATCACCTTTGCAAGCGGAAAGCACGGAAACGCCAAATCGCCCAGCTTTTCATCGGGCGGGGTTTCAACTGCTTTTTCTATCGCTTCACGCTCAAGACCTGTAAGCTCCTGAAGCTTGTCAATAATATGTTCTTTAAAGTCCATTGTTTAAATGTTTTCCTTTCAAAAATTGAAAAAAGCTCATTAAACTACTTGCGGTGTGTTGCGGAGAATGCATTTCACTACACTATAGCATTCGGAGCAACGCACCGTAAGTATGTTTTTATTCTTAATAAAGCGGGTGCTTGTCACATAAAGCTGCTACCCTTGTTCTTATCTCATCCTGTGAGTTCTCAAAATCTCTGATTGTAAGGCCGATAAGCTTACCAACCTCAACCATATCCTCCTCAACAAAACCACGTGATGTTGTTGCAGGAGTACCGATTCTGATACCGCTTGTGATAAACGGGCTCTTTGTATCGAACGGAATAGCGTTCTTGTTAACTGTGATGCCAACCTCGTCAAGCATCTTTTCAGCTTCCTTACCTGTTACGCCTGTATCTGTTAAATCAACAAGCATAAGGTGGTTGTCTGTACCGCCTGAAACAAGCTTTAATCCTTCTTTAACAAGCTGTGC
Source organism: Clostridia bacterium (assembly GCA_017415105.1). Classification (GTDB taxonomy): domain Bacteria; phylum Bacillota; class Clostridia; order UBA1381; family UBA1381; genus Ornithomonoglobus. The sequence goes on from JAFQJD010000005.1 coordinate 58,973, forward strand.
TGCCAACGCCTGAGCGTTCTTTGCAACCTGCTCCTGATATGCCTTAAACTCCGGCTTTAATGCCTCGCCGAAGCATACAGCCTTTGCTGAAATTGTATGCATCAGAGGACCGCCCTGTATTCCGGGGAATATAGCCTTATTGAACTTCTTCGCCAGCTCCTCATCGTTTGTGAGGATAAGACCGCCTCTGGGGCCTCTTAATGTCTTATGAGTTGTTGTTGTTACAACGTCTGCATACGGCATCGGTGACGGATGAACACCTGCAGCGATAAGACCTGCAATGTGTGCCATATCAACCATAAAGTATGCACCGACTTCCTTTGCAATTTCTGCAAACTTCTCAAAGTCGATAACTCTCGGATATGCTGATGCACCTGCAAGGATAAGCTTCGGCTTACACTCAAGTGCAAGACGGCGTACCTCATCATAATCTATTGTGTTTGTTTCCTCTGTTACGCCGTAGGGTACGATATTAAAATACTTACCCGACATATTAACGGGTGAGCCGTGGCTCAGGTGACCGCCGTGTGCAAGGCTCATTGAAAGTACAGTATCGCCCGGCTCAAGAAGTGCGAAGAACACTGCCATATTTGCCTGTGCACCTGAATGTGGCTGTACGTTTGCGTAGCCTGCGTTAAATATCTTCTTTGCACGCTCGATTGCGATTTCCTCAACAACGTCTACGTGCTCACAACCGCCGTAATAACGCTTGCCCGGATATCCTTCGGCATATTTATTTGTAAGCGGAGTACCGTTTGCCTCCATTACTGTTTCAGAAACAAAGTTCTCTGATGCGATAAGCTCAATCTTATTCTTCTGTCTGTTTGCCTCGTCCATGACCGCTGCATAAACTTCAGGGTCGTTCTGCTTCAATAAATCAAAATTTTTCATAAGTACCTCCATTGGATTTTTATCTGAAATTCATCTATTGTATATTATACATTGAAATCGCAGATTTTGCAAGTGTTTATGCGAAAAAAAGCGAAATAACCAAACATTTACAGCATTGACACATAACTTTTTATATGTTAATATATCAGTGAGGTGGAAACTATGACAAAAAAAGAACTTGTACAGACAGTAATCGAAAGATTAAAAGCAAAATACCCCGACGTAAAATGCACACTTGATTACACAACGCCGATAGAAATGCTTATAGCAACACAGCTTTCTGCACAGTGTACCGATGCACGTGTTAATATAGTTACAAAGGACTTGTTTAAGAAATATAAAAATGTATATGATTTTGCAAACGCAGACTATGATGAGCTTTGCGAGGATATCCGTTCAACCGGATTTTACCGCAACAAAGCAAAAAATATAATCGCCGCCGCACAGCGGATAATTGATGTATATAACGGTGAAGTCCCCGACACAATGGAGGATTTGCTGACTCTTCCCGGCACAGGCAGAAAAACGGCAAATCTTGTGCTTGGCGATATCTTTAAAAAGCCTGCGATTGTGGTGGATACGCACTGCATAAGGCTTTCAAACAGAATAGGTCTTACAAAAAATTCCGACCCGGTAAAAATCGAGTCGGATTTAAGGAAAATTGTTCCGCCTGAGGAAAGTCTTGGTCTTTGCCACAGACTCGTTGCACACGGCAGAGCAGTCTGCAATGCACGAAAACCGATGTGTGAGGGGTGCATATTAAATGGTGTATGTAAAAAAGTCGGAGTGAAGTAAAAGTCATCGCATAATGCAATGACTTTTTATTGCTCTAACACATTCCACACACTTATATCTTTTCTTTTTGCATAATCAATCGTATTCTTTGTTCCACTCTTTTGACCGTTGAATACGGCTATTACAAGATTTGACCTATCAACCATCCATTCATTTCTCACCTGATAGCAACCCGAATAGTAACAAGAACTAATTTCCCTTACCAAATCTGCATCATTGATTATTTGAATAAATCTTTGCTGTTCCCAAAAACTTCTTCTTTGTTCAAATTTCGGATGCGGTAAAGCACATATCAAACGGATATCCTTATTTGTTTTTCGCTTTTCAAGAACAATCTCTGCTGCCCATATATCAACTCCCATTGCCATTCCCGTTATAAATGTAACAAATCCTTTCTCAATCGCCTTGTCGATAGCTTTTTCAAGCAACGGTACAATCTCTTTTTCCGAATGTTTCATTTTTGACGGTCTGTGTCCCGTAAAACAGCATCTGTGTCTTTTTAATTCCCTCTGATTCATAAATAATTTACCTCCCACGAAAAATTGACCATTATCACGGACAATATTTTATTCAATTATAGCATACAATATAGATAGTTACAACCAATATTGGTCAATTGTTTTGTGGGGTGGCTATTATGAATCAGAAATTAAGACGTGATCGCAATATGGGTGATAATTTAAGAAGATTAAGGCTTGAAAAAGATATTTCTCAAGAAAAGCTTTGTGCCGAGCTTCAGCGACGTGGTTGTGATATCGGCAGAAGTACGTATGCAAAATATGAAGCAGGCGAGCTCAATATTCGTGTAAGCGTCATTATGGAGTTAAAGAAAATTTACAAGTGCACTTATGATGATTTTTTTGATGGTCTTGAAACCGAATAAATATTTTTCTTATGACTAAAAAACCGATGCATCACGCATCGGTTTTTATGTATCATACTGCAACCGGTTCTTTTGCTTCAACTTCGGGCTGTTTCTCCCCTGCCTTTATGTCTTTGGCAAAAAGCCGTTTAAATACGGTTCTTACAAACGGCTGTATAAAGAACAGCTGTGTAAAGAACGCAAACGGGAAGTTATAGCACATAAGCTTGAGCCATTCTGCAAGAAGTGTCCACATATTAAAGCCTGCCTGATAATTGTAATACAAAAATGCGGCTATAAAGCTCATTGCAGGACACATAATTCCCACTGTTGCACAGATAATGGATGTTTCAAACAGTACCGGATGTGTTTCTCGCGGGTTAAAGTTTTTGCACGCAAGCTTGAACGATAACGGTGCACCGAGCACATTTTCAAGTGTATATGCTAATGCAAACTCAATAAGAACCACCGCCCATATCGGAATCGGCTTGCCGAATACCGGCACACCGCCCATTTTGCCTATTGCAGCAAGAACTCCCGTTTCACTTGTCAGTTGCATAAACATATCTCCGTGGATAACATACAGACTGTAGAACACATACGCGTGAACAGTTATAACTACTGTAATAAACGCAAACACCATTCTCTGAAATTGATTTCTTGGCATAATACCCCTCCTTTTTTGCACAAAAAAACACACGTGGTTAAAGCTGTACCGTAATCAGATTTACGCACTCTTGTGCCACATGTGTCGTTTCTGTTTAATTTTTAATTATTATATCATTTTTTGCCTGAAATTTCAAGTATCAATTTAACTTCTTCCTACTTTAATTCCGTAAATGATGCCTATAATTGCATACGGTATCAAAAGGAAAATCCATATGAGTGAGAACATTGGCGGAAGCAATATTGTTATAAGTCCCAATATTCCCATAATAACCGCCATAAATCCGATAAATCGGTTAATTTTTCTTGCCTTTTCGGTGTCTAAGTCATAGTCTTTAATATAATCAAACTTGGGCAGATAGTTCCCTGTAACAAGAAATACTATGCTCACAATAAGCATCACAACACGTCTTATATCCAGATTCCAGCCGAGACCGTAGCCCAGTGTAACAGTCTGCAAGATTACAGACATACACGGAATTATCCATTTCGTTACCATTTCAAATTTCTTTCGGTCTCCGTGCTTGTGTGCGTTAATATCGTTTATAAAACAGCAAAACCACTGCAAAAGTAGCATCATAACAGGTAAGCCAAAAACCACAAATCCCTTTGATGCAAAGTTATCAGGATTGTTGTTTATATCAAAATGGATTGCCATCGTTTCGGGAAGTTTATCCCACAACGCAACACCTAAAAGAATCGGTGCAAGACAAACAAGGCTTGTTATAATAAGGATTTTCCATTTAATAAATTTCATATCAATCATTCCTTTCCCAGGCTGTAAAGCCACACTATTACCTCTTCAAAAACCGAGGCGTTAATCTCATAATAAATAAAATTTTTATATTTTTCTTCCGCTATCAAATCCGCCGATTTCAGCTTTGACAGGTGATAAGAAACCGTAGCACCCGTCAGATTAAAATGCTCGGCAATCTCGCCTGCGGATTTTTTTCCGCTCTTTAGCATCTGCAAAATATCACGCCGTATCGGGTCTGCAATAGCCTTAAAGGTTTCGTTCATTCCCATATACATCTCTCCTTATGTAGCTATTTAGAAATATTTCTAAATAGATTATAGCATATGCTTTATCAGTTGTCAATACCTATTTTGAAAAATTTCTAAATAGGTATTGTTTGACTTATTGAATAATTACCACTTCTTCGGTAAAACTAAAACGGAAAATGAAAGGAGTGCGGTTTTATGAAATGCTATATTGAAATAACTGACGTACACGCACGTGAAGTTCTTGATTCAAGAGGCAATCCGACCATTGAGGTTGAGGTTGCAACAGATGATGCAATCGGGCGAGCAATAGTGCCGTCGGGTGCATCAACGGGCGAATATGAGGCGTGCGAGCTGCGTGACGGGGACAGAAAAAGGTTTGACGGAAAAGGTGTTCTGACAGCTGTTAAGAATGTCAATGATGTGATTGCCGATGAAATTATCGGTATGAATATTCTTGACCAACGCCTGATTGATAAAACATTACGTGAGCTTGACGGGACACAAAACCTGCATAAGCTCGGTGCAAACGCTGTGCTTGGCGTATCTCTTGCCTGTGCAAAGGCAGCGGCAACGAGTCTTGGAATTCCCTTATACCGTTATATCGGAGGAGCTAATGCTCACGTTCTGCCTGTGCCGATGATGAATATCCTGAACGGCGGTGCACACGCAAACAACAATGTCGATATTCAGGAGTTTATGATAATGCCTGTGGGTGCTGACACATTCTCCGAATGTATCAGAAGATGTGCAGAGGTGTATTATGAGCTTAAGCGGATACTACACGAAAACGGCAGTGCAACATCTGTCGGTGATGAGGGCGGTTTTGCACCAAACCTCAATAATGACGAGGAGGCTCTTGACCTTATTGTTTCGGCAATTGAACGTGCAGGCTATTCTGCAGGTGAGGATTTTAAGATAGCGATTGATGCAGCAAGCTCTGAATGGGCTGATGGAAACTCATATAAGATGCCAAAATCGGGGACAGTAAAGTCCACATCTGAGCTTATCGACTACTGGGAGGATTTATGCACACGTTACCCGATTTTCTCAATCGAGGACCCATTGGGTGAAAATGACTTTGAAGGATTTTCGGAGCTTACACGCCGTATAGGCGACCGTATTCAGATAGTGGGTGACGATTTGTTTGTGACAAATCCGAAACGCTTAAAAGAGGGTATTATGTCGGGTGCAGGAAACTCGATTCTGATTAAAGTCAACCAGATAGGGACACTAAGTGACACACTCGATGCAATAGAGCTTGCACACAAAAACGGCTATACTGCAGTTGTATCACACCGAAGCGGAGAGAGCGAGGACACAACCATTGCAGATATTGCAGTTGCAGTAAATGCAGGGCAGATTAAAACAGGTGCACCCTCACGTACCGACCGCACGGCAAAATACAACCGCCTGTTACGCATTGAAGAAGAGCTTGAGGGCGAGGCAGTTTATAATGATTTGAGATAGTAAAAAGGAGTTGCTTTGGCAACTCCTTATTTGTATAATCCTCTTAAAATTTCGATTTCCTTTGCATAACCGTCAAGCTCGTTTGGTGTTTCGAGATAGAACGGCAAATTACGTAACTGCGGATGGTTTATGATGCGGGAGAATGCTTCCTCACCAATATATCCGTCCCCTATCTTTTCGTGGCGATCCTTGTGTGACTCAAATGGGTTTTTACTGTCGTTTATGTGTATCGCCTTTAAGCGGTCAATACCGATTATGCGGTCAAATTCGTCAAGTACACCGTCAATGTCACCGACAACATCATAGCCGGCATCATAGACGTGACACGTGTCAAGGCATACGCCGAGTCTATCGCCCAATTCTGTGCGGTCAATAATCGCACGGATTTCCTCAAAGTTTCTGCCTACCTCACTGCCCTTGCCCGACATTGTTTCAAGCAGAATAATTGTAGTCATTTCGGGGTACATAACCTCATTAAGCTGTTTTGCAATAAGTTCAATACCCACATCCGCACCCTGCTTCACGTGTGAACCCGGGTGGAAATTATACATCTGACCGGGTGTATATTCCATACGGCGAATATCGTCAGCCATTGTATTTTTCGCAAACTCACGTATTCCGGGGTCTGCCGCACACGCATTTAAAGTGTACGGTGCGTGAGCAAGAATTTTTTCAATCCCGTGTTCCTTTGAATATTCCAGAAATTTCTTTATATCGTTCTCGTCAATCGGCTTTGCCGCACCGCCTCTGGGGTTACGGGTAAAAAACTGGAACGTGTTCGCATTTATAGAAACAGCATTTTTCGCCATTTCAAGATACCCCTTTGACGATGACAGATGGCATCCTATAGTTAACATAATATCTCTCCTTTCCGTTCTGAAAATGGCGGACAGCTTTTACGGAGAATGCATTTCACTTGATTTTAGCATTCGGAGTGAAGGCTTTTCGCCATTACTTCATGCGTCCGAAGATGGGCTTCTGCGTTTTACGCAAGCACATCTTTGCAGTTTCCTTTATATTCTCTTTGCCAGCTTTTCTACATTCTCACGTCTGAATTCCTCGAATCTGTCCTCCTCGATTGCGAGCCGGATATCCTCCATAAGATGGTTATAGAAATACAGATTATGCAGAACGCAAAGACGCATACCAAGCATTTCCTTTGCCTTGAACAAATGACGTATATATGCCCTTGAATAGTTACGGCACGCAGGACAGTTACACTCCGGATCAATCGGCAACGGGTCTGTTTCGTATTTCTGATTAAGAAGGTTCATTGTGCCGTGCTTTGTAAATATAAACGCATGGCGTGCGTTGCGTGACGCAATTACACAATCAAAAAAGTCTACGCCACGTGCTACTGCCTCAATGATATTAGACGGTGTACCAACACCCATTAAATATCTCGGTCTGTCCTCGGGTGCGTGTGGCATTACCACATCTAAAATATGATACATTTCCTCGTGACTCTCACCTACAGCAAGACCGCCGATTGCATAGCCCGGCAGGTCAAGCTTTGCTATACGCTTCATATGCTCAACTCGCAAATCATCAAACACACCGCCCTGATTAATACCAAATAACAACTGGTTCTTGTTAATGGTAGTATCAAGAGTGTTAAGGCGTGTCATTTCAGCTTTACATCTCTCAAGCCAGCGTGTGGTTCTGTCAACAGAGTTTCTGACATACTCATACGGTGCCGGATTTTCTATACATTCGTCAAACGCCATTGCGATTGTAGATGCAAGGTTTGACTGAATCTGCATACTCTCCTCAGGACCCATAAATATATGTCTGCCGTCTATGTGTGAATTGAATTTAACGCCCTCTTCTGTTATTTTTCTCAGCCCTGCAAGCGAAAATACCTGAAAACCGCCACTGTCTGTAAGTATCGGTCTGTCCCAGTTCATAAACTTATGCAGACCGCCCATCTGATGCACTATCTTATCACCCGGACGCAGATGCAGGTGGTATGTGTTTGACAGCTCAACCTGACAGCCGATTTCTTTTAAGTCTGCTGTTGACACCGCACCTTTTATTGCCGCAAGTGTGCCTACATTCTGAAATACCGGCGTTTGCACAACACCGTGCACTGTATGAAACTCACCACGGCGTGCGTTACCGTTTTTGTGTAATATTTTAAACATATATCCTCAATTTCCGATTTTCGCAAAGCGAAAATCCTCCTTACCTCTTCACTATTCACTCTTATCTCTTCACTTGTTCATTTAATGATAAAATCATTGAATGAACATAGCATCGCCAAAGCTGAAAAATCTGTATTTTTCTTTTACAGCCTCGTTGTATGCATTAAGTACGTTTTCTCTGCCTGCCAACGCTGAAACAAGCATTATGAGCGTGGATTCAGGCAGGTGGAAGTTTGTTATAAGTGCGTCAATTACATTGAAGCTTTTGCCGGGGTATATGAATATATCCGTCCAGCCGCTTGATGCACTTAATGGCATACCGTTCTGCCCTGCCGTTTCAAGTGTACGAGTTGCAGTCGTGCCGACGGATATTATCCGTCCACCCTCTGCCTTCGTTTTGTTTATAAGCTCTGCCGTTTCTTCGGGCAAAACGTAAAATTCCGAATGCATTTTATGCTCGGTTATCTCGTCCGCTTTTACGGGACGGAATGTGCCAAGCCCGACATGAAGTGTTACGTATCCGATTTTTACTCCTTTAGACTTTAGCCTTTCAAGCAGTTCGGGGGTAAAGTGCAGTCCTGCTGTGGGTGCTGCCGCAGATCCGTTATGCTTTGCAAAAACAGTCTGGTATCTGTCCTTATCCTCAAGCTTTTTTGTGATATACGGAGGAAGTGGCATTTCGCCAAACTCGTCCAATACGTTTTCAAACACGCCCTCATATTCAAATTTAACAAGCCTGTTTCCCTCGTTTATAACATCTAAAATCTCGGCTTTGAGCCTGCCCTCACCGAACACAAATCTTGCTCCCGGCTTTGCACGTCTGCCCGGCTTTAAGATTACCTCCCACGTATCAAGCGAGTGCTTGTTTAAAAGCAAAAACTCAATTGCACCGCCCGTATCCTCCTTTACACCGTAAAGGCGTGCCGGAAGCACTCGTGTGTCATTCAGTATCAGGGCATCGCCCGGATTTATCATATCCTCTATATTATAAAAATGCTTATGCTCTATCTCGCCCGTAACCTTATCAAGCACCATAAGCCGTGACTTATCACGTTCTGCCAATGGTTCCTGTGCGATAAGCTCCTCGGGTAAGTCATAGTAAAAATCTGATGTTTTCATTGAATTTCCTCTCGTATATTGCATTTATGTTATTTTACCACAAATCAGGCATTTTTGCAATAGGGAAATAAAAAGGATGTTGCGGTGCTGAGGTGATATTGCGGCAGCAGACACACAATAGTGTCGCTCATCATTTTTTTATAACGAAAACCACCTGTTCTGTACAGACCTAAACAGGTGGTTTAAAATATTCTTTTTAGTATGGTATCTAATTGTCTATTATTCTTTCGTCATTAATCCTGACACCCTGCTTTTTTAATGCGTCAAGAAACAGTTCTTTTGTTTCACATGTTATGTAGCAGTTTCCGTTTACTCTGTACCAGAGCGACCTTTTCCGATTCCAGTACGATGGTGTATTACCGCCTAATGTTAAATGCTTGCTCAATATGAATTCTGCATATTGTCTGACAGTTTCCTCTGACATATTATTCTCCAGCTCATATTCGAGGTGGCTTTTATAAAGAATACTGTCTAAAATAAAATAGGCAATCACAATAAATGTTCCTATAGGATATATGAAAATCGCAAGTATTTTAACGTACAAAGGGAAGTTTCGGATATAGTCCAGAACTCTGATAATCGGGTCACTCATTGTCTTCCTCCATTTAAGTGAAATTTTTATAATTATAACACAACCCCACAAAAATGTCAAATAATATGCAAAAAGATGTTGCGTTAACAACATCCTTTTGCACGAGCTTTTATTTTGTTTCGTGGACTGCGTGGTGTGTAAAGAAGAATGAGATGCACCAAAGGCCAGCAAGACCTACAAGTGTGTATACAATTCTTGAGAGTATCGCCATCTGTCCGCCAAACAGTGCACCGACCATATCGAAGCCGAAAAGGCCTATTGTGAGCCAGTTCAATGCTCCTATAATAACAAGTCCCAGTGAAAGTTTATTTAACATAATTATTTCTCCTCTTTCTTTTCTCTTCTGCATATTTAGTATTAACTGTTTCACATTACTTAACCAAGGTAATATCTGTAAATTTTTTTAATAAAATAATATGGGGTGATATTATGAAAAGACGTTTTTCAATAATTTTGTTTCTCGTTATCTGTGCCGTAACCGGCATAATTTTCAGCGTTTACGGTGAAAATTCGGAAGAGGAAAAATGCCGTGAGTTTCTTTTAAGCTACGGCTGGGAGGTCGGAGAAAAGTCGGACAGCCATGCGGATGTAACAATCCCTGCGGTGTTTGACAAGGTATATGAAAATTACAACGAAATCCAGAAATCCTCCGGGCTTGACCTTTTGCCGTACTGCGGAAAAAACGGTACACGCTACACTTTTATAGTAACTAATTATCCTATAGATGTCGGCGAAACGGTTTATGCCAATGTTATTATAATTAACGGTGAACCTGTGGGCGGTGATATTATGACAGTGAGCCTTTCAGGGTTTATGCACGGGCTTGGCGAAAACATTCCGACAAGTTATTAAAAGCCTCCGGTTTCTGTTAATTTTCCAAAAAAAATTCCGGTTTTTTTATGATAAATAATCAAATTAACCATTTGACTTTTTATGTAAAATATGGTATAATATATGTAACAACAGTCGAAGAAAGGACGGATAACATGTATTGTATCGGAGATAAAGTTGTGCATCCTATGCATGGTGCCGGAATTATTAAAGATGTGAAAAAAATTATGCTCAGCGGTGTTGAGCGTGAATATTTTGTTGTCTGTTTTATTGTGGGCAATATGATTTCGGATATTCCCGTTGACGGTTGTGAAAAGATAGGAATACGTGACGTTATTTCCAAAACCGAGGCACAGAGTGTGCTTGACTTTTTCCGTACCTATGATGTAGGTGATGATATTAACTGGAACAGACGTCAACGTGAAAATATGGAAAAATTGAAATCCGGTGACATTTACCGTGTTGCAGGCGTCTTAAAAGAGCTTATGTGCCGCGAAAAACGCAAAGGCCTTTCAACAAGCGAGCGTAAAACTCTCGGTTCGGCAAGACAGATTATTCTGAGCGAGCTTATAATGTCCGAGGTTGCCGGAGAGAATGATATAGAACTTATATTGGATGAATGTGCAGCGGCAGCAGCAGGGCAAAGCTAAAGGTTTTGCCCTGCTCTTTTAAAGTTGTGCAAGATGCGGTATTTTTCAGCTTTTGGGAGGATAGCTATGGTAAGTGCAATAATCGTAGCCGGCGGAAAAGGCACTCGTATGGGTGCGGGAATGAATAAAGTATTCCTTCCGCTTGACGGCAAGGAAATAATTTCAAGAACAATTTCGGTTTTTGAAAGCTCTCCGCGTGTTGATGAAATAATAATAGTAACATCTGATGATGACATTCCGAAAATGCGTGAAATTGTGTGGCGTGACGGATATAAAAAGGTTTCAAAAATAGTTGAGGGCGGAAAAGAACGGAGCGACTCGGTCTATAACGGACTTATGCTTGCAACCGGCGATGTTTCACTTATACACGACGGTGCAAGATGCCTTGTGACTACGGATGAAATCGAAGCGGTCATTGTTGATACGATTTATTTTGAAGCGGCAGCTCTTGGTGTTAAGGTCAAAGATACATTAAAGGTTATTGATAAAAAAGGAAACATAACAAAAACCGTTGACCGCGAGAAAACCGTGCATATCCAGACGCCACAGGGCTTTCTGACATCACAAATCCGTGATTTACACGAACGGGCAAAGGCAGAAAATGTTTTCGTTACAGACGACTGCTCAATATTTGAGCATTACGGAAAAACAGTACATCTCACAGAGGGAAGTTACGATAACATAAAAATAACTACCCCTGAGGATATTGCAGTCGCAGAGGCGATTTTGAAAAGAAAGGAACAATGATATGAGAGTTGGTTTCGGCTACGATGTGCATAAGCTTACCGAGGGCAGAAAATGCATTATATGCGGAGTTGATGTGCCGCACACAATGGGGCTTTTAGGTCATTCTGATGCAGATGTCGCAATCCACGCACTTTGCGATGCACTGCTCGGTGCTGCGGCGATGGGCGATATCGGCAGACTTTTCCCCGATACATCAGCGGAGTTCAAGGACATTGACAGCAGGATTTTGTTGCGGACCGTTGTGCAAAAACTGCACGATGCCGGATATAGCATAGGCAATGTTGATATTACAATTGCGGCACAGAAGCCTAAGCTTATGCCGTATATTGAGAAGATGCGTGAGAATATGGCATCGGATTTAGGTGTTGACAAAGGCTTTGTAAACGTCAAAGCAACAACCACAGAAAAGCTCGGCTTTGAGGGCAGAGAAGAAGGCATAAGTGCATATGCTGTTGCACTTATTAACTGAGAAAGGACAACCGCTTTGAATATATACGATTTTGACAAAACAATTTATGACGGTGACTCGACCGCAGCATTTATCGCCTACTGTGCGAAACGGTATAAAAAAACATTTCTGACGCTTCTCCCCACTGCATGGGCGTTTTTGCTTTACGGTGCCGGAATTTATACTAAAACGCAGTTTAAGGAAAAAATGTACAGATTTTTAAGATACATTCCCGATATTGACACCGCCCTTGCTGATTTCTGGGACACACACGAGTGTAACATTCTTGACTATTACAAAAAGCAGATACAACCCGACGATATTATAATTTCGGCATCACCCGAATTCTTACTTGAGCCGATGTGCAAACGGCTCGGCATCAAACATCTTATAGCCTCAAAGGTTGACAAGCACACAGGAAAGTATGACGGGGAAAACTGTTGGGGAGCCGAAAAAGTAACACGGCTTTATGATAAATACCAGATTGATGCGTGTGACAGCTTCTATTCGGACAGTTTTTCGGACACTCCGCTTGCAGAAATTGCAAAAGAGGCGTTTATAGTACGCAAAAACGTCCTCACGCCATGGAACGAGTATCAGCCGTCAAAATCAGAAAAGTTCCGTAAAATGTTCTTTTCAAAGGAGTTTATAAAGTTTGTGTTTGTGGGTGTTGCGTCTACACTGTTTAATGTCGTATTCTCGGCAATATACCGTATATTTATCCCCGACACAACACTTGCGTTTTTGCCCGGGTATATAACAGCAAACGTGTTTTCCTATCTTTTAAACAGCCTTATGACGTTTAAAGAACGGTTGAGCTTTATAAAATACATCAAGTATTTCATCTCGTATATACCAAACTTCATAATACAGACAATAATTGTTTTTGCATATGCAAAGCTATTCCCCACATCCCCCGATATATGGGCATATATCGCCGCCGCAATCATAGGGGTTCCGGTGACATTCGTGATTATGAAGATGTTTACATTTGCAAGAAAAAAATAACGGCTCACGCCGTTATTTTTTGTTTTATATAAGTACCTTTGCCAAAAAGTTCTGCAAACGCTCATTCTGTGGGTTATTCAAAACCTCCTGCGGTGCACCCTTTTCGGCAACCACGCCGTTATCAAAGAAAACAATATTTGACGCAACCTCTCGGGCAAAGCCCATTTCGTGGGTCACGCAAATCATTGTTATACCGCTCTTTGCAAGCTCTTTCATAACCTCAAGCACTTCTCCTACCATTTCTGGGTCAAGTGCTGATGTGGGCTCGTCAAAGAGTATTACCTCCGGGTCCATTGCAAGCGCACGGCCTATTGCAACTCTCTGCTTCTGACCGCCCGAAAGCTGTGACGGGTATGCGTCTGCCTTGTCCTTCATTCCTATTCTTTCAAGGATTTTCATTGCTTTTTCTTCTGCTTCCGCCTTGGGCATATTCTTAAGCTTTATCGGCGCAAGTGTAAGATTTTGCAGGATTGTTTTATGCGGGAACAGGTTAAAGTGCTGGAACACCATCATCATCTTCTGACGTTGCTGGTTTATGTTCGTTTTCGGTGATGTTATCTCTGTCCCGTCAAGGAATATTTTTCCTGCCGTAGGCTCTTCAAGACGGTTAAGGCATCTCAAAAATGTAGATTTACCACAGCCTGACGGGCCGATAATAACAAGAACCTCGCCTTTTTCTATGTCTATATCCACTCCGTTTAGTACGTTATTTTTACCAAAGGATTTGCAAAGACCTTCTACGTGAATCATAGGTTTATTATTTTCCATCAGTCTTAAGCCTCCTCTCAAGCTTGCCTACAAGCATTGTCAAGAACATTACTATCACAAGGTAGATAAGTGCAACCGCAATAAGCGGCAAAAATGCCTCATATGTACGGCTTCTGATTATATCTCCGCCCTTTGTGAGGTCAACAATGCCTATGTAGCCTGCGATAGATGTTTCTTTTACAAGTACAATAAATTCATTACCAAGTGCCGGAAGAATGTTCTTGAACGCCTGCGGAAGTATGAAATGCCACATCGTTCCGGCGTGTGAGAAGCCAAGGCTTCTGCCTGCCTCAAACTGACCGGCATCAACTGACATAATTCCCGAACGTACAATCTCGGCTATATACGCCGATGAGTTTATACCAAACGATATAAAAGCCGCCGTAACCTTGTCAATATTGGTTGATGCAAACACGACAAAGTAAATAATCATAAGCTGAATAACTGCCGGTGTGCCACGGATAACCGTAATATATGCTTTAAGTATCCAGTTTATTGATTTTGTAAAAATATTCTTCTTTTCAATAGTATCAAATGTGCTTCTTAATATTGCAATAAGGAAACCGCCCACTATACCGATAAGAACAGCAACCACACTTATCTGAAGCGTTATGAGTAATCCGTCGGCAAGATACTTCCAACGGGCGTCTGCAATGAAGTTGTGGTGGAATTTATCTATAAATCCACCGCCCTCGGCATACGCAACAGTCGTGCAGAACAGCAACATAATTATTGCAAATACTGAATAAAATCTTTTTTTCACTATGTACCTCTCAAGTGTCGAAAAAGCATTGGTCGGTTTTCCAACCAATGCTTTTTTCTCAACATAATTTATTTCTTAACGATTATAACCTGAGTTGCTGTTGTGTATGTGTCTGTGAAGTCAATACTCTTAAGTCTGTCCTCAGTTACTGTCATACCTGCAACACCAACGTCAGCCTTACCTGACTGAACGGCACTTATGATTGAATCGAACGCCATATCCTCGATTACAAGCTCCATACCGAGCTTATCGCAAACTGCCTTCGCCATATCAACGTCGATACCGACAATCTCGCCGCCGTCACGGTACTCATACGGCTCAAACTCTGCGTTTGTTGCCATAACGAGCTTGCCGTTTGATCTGTCAACACCCTCAGGTGAAACGTAAGGTGACTTACCCTTTGTGTCATCGCCGATGTAGTTGGCAATGATTGAATCAAGTGTACCGTCTGCCTTAAGCTCTGCCAAAGCTGTGTTTATCTTATCCTTTAGCTCTGTGTTTTCTTTTGAGATACAGATTGCATACTCTTCAAGCTCAAACGGTTCATCAAGGATTGTGAGGTCGTCGTTTACTTCAACAAACTTCTTTGCCGGCTGCTCGTCTATAATTACACAGTCAAGCTTGCCCTGCTTAAGTCCCATAATAGCATCTGCTCCCTTGGGGTATCTCTCGATTGTTGAGCCGTCTGCCTCATAATCTGAAGCATAGATATCGCCTGTTGTTCCAAGCTGAACACCTATTCTTGCACCCGGAAGGTCATCAACACCGCCGATTACCTTACCTGTTGTTTCTGCATCGTTACCGCCGCAGCCTGAAAGCAATGTTGTCATTGCAAGAACTGAAGCTGCTGCCAAAGCTAAAAACTTTTTCATTTTCAATTACCGTCCTTTCTGTGCCGTTTGGCACATACGATTTATAATTTTTCATACGCCTGCATAAACAGGCTTCCGATACATAGATTATAGCATAAATATTTATATAATTCAATAGTTTTTTGAATAATTATTTACTTATACAATCTCTGCACCTGACTGAACATCTTTAAGTGTTGTAAGAACTGTGAGGTTATCCTCGTGCTCGGCAGATAAAATCATACCGCACGAATCAAGTCCCATCATCTTTCTCGGCTTGAGGTTTGCAATGAATATAACATTCTTGCCGATAAGCTCGTCCGGATTATGGAACTGCGAAATGCCCGACAGAATCTGACGCTTCTCGTTTCCTACTTCAAGGACAAATCTCAAAAGCTTCTTTGATTTGGGAACCGGCTCACACTCTACTACCTTACCTACACGGATGTCAAGCTTCTCCCACTCGTCAAACTCGATATACTCCTTGTACGGTGCAATCTTGATTTCGGGCTCTGCATTCGCCGCCATCTCTTCTGCAAGCTCTTCGAGCTTTTTCTCCATATCTATTCTTGCAAACATTACCTCGGCATCGCCAACCTTTGCTCCTGCCTTTGTTGTTCCAAACGCCTTTACACTCTCATATGAGAGGTCGTCTGCACCTATCTGCTTTGCGATACGTTCTGCAGTTTCGGGCATATAGGAGCTTAAAAGTCCCGCAATAATTCTTATTGTTTCTATGAGGTTGTAAAGCACTGTGCCGAGTCTTGGCATTGTTACTTCATCCTTTGCAAGTATCCACGGAGTTGTTTCGTCAATATACTTATTTGCACGGTTTACAACCTTCCATATCTCGTCAAGGCTGTCTGCAACGTGGAAGGTTGACATCTTTTTCTCGATTGCAGAAATTGCTGATGTTGCTGTGTTTATCAAATCGTCATCAAATTCGCCCACGACATCACCCGTCTGGATTACGCCGTCAAAGTACTTGTTTACCATTGAAACTGTACGTGTTACAAGGTTACCCAATGTATTTGCAAGGTCGCTGTTGTAACGGCTTATAAACACCTCATAAGTGATTGTTCCGTCCTGTGCAAACGGCATTTCGTGGAGCATATAGTATCTTACAGCATCAACACCGAAATGACGAACCAAATCGTGTGCATATATAACATTGCCACGTGATTTACTCATTTTCTCCTCGCCAAAAAGCATCCACGGATGACCAAACACCTGCTTTGGTAACGGTTCACCGAGTGCCATAAGCATAATCGGCCAGTAGATTGTGTGGAAACGCAGAATATCCTTACCGATAATATGCACGTTTGCCGGCCAGTACTTCTTATAAAGCTCGCCCTTTTCGTCTACTGAATAGCCAAGTGCTGTTATATAGTTTGAAAGAGCGTCAATCCATACATAGATTACGTGACCGGGGTCAAACTCAACCGGAATTCCCCATGTAAAGCTTGTACGTGATACACACAAATCCTGCAAGCCGGGCTTTATGAAGTTATTGAGCATCTCATTCTTTCTTGATTCGGGCTGAATGAATAACGGATTATTCTCAATATATTCCTCAAGCTGTTTCTGATACTTTGACATTTTGAAGAAATATGCTTCCTCCTTTGTCTTTTCAACCGGTCTGCCACAATCGGGACAGCAACCGTCCTTGAGCTGTGTTTTTGTCCAGAACGACTCACACGGTGTACAGTACCAGCCCTCATATTCACTCTTATAGATATCGCCTTGGTCATAGAGCTTTTTGAATATCTTCTGAACTGCCTTTTCGTGATGGTCGTCGGTTGTTCTGATAAACCCGTCATAGCTCACGTTTAGCATATCGGCTATTTCACGGATTTCGCCGGCAATCTTGTCAACGTGCTCCTGCGGTGTTATGCCTGCATTCTCCGCAATCTCCTGAATTTTCTGACCGTGCTCATCAGTACCTGTAAGGAAATACACATCCTTTCCGATATATCTGTTATGACGTGCTATGGCATCAGACAGCACAATCTCATAAGTGTTTCCTACGTGCGGTGTCTTTGAAGTATAGGCAATCGCAGTGGTAAGATAAAATTTTTCCTTTTCCATTCCTTTTATTCCTTTCATTGTGTAATGTCGTGCATATATTTCTCAAACAGTCTGGCCTCTTTTGCGATAAAGTGCCCGAACTGCTTTAATATCGCTATCAATCGGTTGAAAAGTCCCACCTTATAGAGGCTTATTATAAGCATAAGTATGAGCGGACCGCCGATAAGTCCGATAACGCCCCAAAACTTGTAGCCTATATACATTGCAACAAGCATTATTATAGGATTATCAAAACCCATCTTGTCGCTGACAAGCTTCGGTTCAATAAACCGTCTCAAAAGCATAATTACAAAGTATGTTATTACATATATTGCACCGAGAAGTCCTCTTCCGTCAATAAAGTATACTATCGCCATCGGCCACAGAACGATACCGCTTCCGAAAAACGGAAGTGCGTCAAGGATTGCCGCAAGTGCCGCAATCAGCAGTGAAAACGGTGCGTTTGCAAGCGACAGTATTACAAGTATTACAAAGAATACTATCACCATCAGAATAAGCTGTGCCTTTACATATCCGCCAAGATATGTTTTGCACTGTGTTTTTATTTCCACAAGCTTGTCTGCACTTTTATCGCCCATAAATTTGCGTACACCGTTTGTGAGGCTTATCTTTCTTGATACCATAAAATACATCGAAAGTATGAACATTATCGTCCATATAAGACCTGCCGGCAACGATTTTGCCGCTTCCTGGGCAACATTTACAACGGGGATATTACCCGATATTTCAATTGACTGTTTATACATACCGTCAAATGCCTTGTCGATTACATTCTTAACAAAATCAGGCATTCCGATATACATCTCGCCCCAGCTTGAGGAAAGTCTTCGCCAGTTTTCACGGAGTGATGCAACTATGTCCTCCCAGTTAAGGAACAAACTCTTTATTTCCTCAAACAGCTTGTGACCAAGAAGTCCGAGTAATCCGCCGATAACCCCGACTGTGAGTATTATCACGAGCACTGCAGATATTCCTCTGGGGATTTTCATCCATTTATGCAGACGGTCTGCAACAGGGTTTATTGCCCTTGCGATAATGTAGCCTATTACAAACGGTGAAAGCAGTCCGAAAAGGTAGATTATTGCACGTATACAGAACGGGCCCGCAAAGCGGAGCAGAAGCACCACCGCAAGCACCACTGCCGATACAATAAGTACCTTTTTTACATTCTCACTTATTTTCATATAACCACCTCAGGTGTTTTTATTTGTTCAGGAATTTGTCCATTAGTGTATAACCTTTTTCAATGTATACGCCTGTGCTTTCGCCATTCTTTTCTGTATAGTCAAGACCTGATGCACCATCAGTTTTTGTAGAATCGTATATAATATACGGAACGGGATCGCTTACGTGTGTTTTAAGCGAAATCGGTGTCGGGTGGTCGGGCATAATGAGCATTCTGTAGTCAATGCCACGCTTTTCAAGCTCTTCTTTTAAGAACTTAACCACAACCTCATCAATTGTTTCAACCGCTTCCTTTTTCTTTTCCGGCTTGCCCTGATGTCCCATTTCGTCCGGTGCTTCCATATGCAGATATACAAAGTCACTGTCGCCCGTTATTGCATCAAGTGCCGCCTGTGCCTTGCCAACCCAGTTCGTTTCGCAGTTACCTGTTGCACCCGGAACATCAATTGATTCCATTCCGGCACACTTTGCAATACCCTTTATAAGGTCAACTGCTGATATAACTGTGCCTTTAAGTCCGTATTTTTCATAGAAATTGTCAACGGACGGCTTTGTGCCCTCGCCCCATACCCAGATTGATGTTGCAGGGTTTTCACCGTTTTCTATTCGTTTCTTGTTTATCGGATGGTCTTTAAGTATCTTTTCCGATGCACGCATCATCTGATAAAGCTTGTCTGCTCCATCGCCCTTGGGCAGATACTCGCCAACGCATCTGTCTGAAATATCGTGCGGAGGTGTGAGCTCAACATTGGTTGAGCCGCCGTTCCATACACAAAGATGACGGTAGCTTATGCCGGGATAGAACTTTATTTTGTCTGTATCAAGCTCCTTTGCAACAGCCTTTATAAGCTCCTCTGCCTCCTCGGTGGTTATTTCACCTGCCGAGTAGTCAAGCATTGTTTTTTCTGCGTAGTTTTCCTCGTCAGAGAGAGTTACAAGGTTTGTTCTGAATGTAACATCGTCATCAAGCATCTTAACGCCGATTGATGCCGCCTCAAGCGGTGAACGACCTGTGTAGCACTTCTTTGTATCATAGCCCATAACCGAAAGGTTGGCAACATCCGAGCCAGGCTTCATACCGTCCTGAACGGTTTTGCACATTCCAAGCTCACCGTTGCGTGACATAAAGTCAATTGTCGGCTTATTTGCCACCTCAAGTATTGTTTTTCCGTCAAAGTAGTCTACGGGATAGTCTGCCATTCCGTCGCCTAAAATTACAATGTATTTCATAATAATCTCTCCTTTACCAGTGGAATTTTGTTAGTTGTCCCAGATTTTTCAAATTCTCGAAACCGATTTGTCTCATTGCCTCGTAGACAATGATTGCAACCGAGTTTGAGAGGTTAAGACTGCGTGCCTCCTCAATCATCGGGATTCTGATGCATCGCTCTTCATTCTTATATAACAGCTCCTCGGGGAGGCCTGCGTCCTCTCTGCCGAAGAGGATATAGTCATTATCTGTATATTCCACCTCAGTATATGTATGAGGTGCTTTTGTTGTCGCATAATGATACCGTGCTGTATCTGATGCAGTTTTTGCGAAGAAATCATCAAGTCCGTCATAGTACTGAACATTAAGATACTGCCAGTAGTCAAGACCTGCACGTTTGAGCTTTTTATCATCTATCTCAAACGCCATCGGGCGGACAAGATGCAATCCGCATCCGGTTGCCGCACACGTTCTTGCTATATTCCCCGTATTCTGCGGTATTCTCGGTTCTACCAGAACCACATTAAACATTTGTGTCACCTTCGTTTGATAATTTTCCAATCTACATTATACCACATTGCTTTGTCTTTTTCAACCGCAAAAGCAAAAAAATACGGCAAAAATGCCGTATTTTTCACGAATTTACAATTATTTAATAACTGCTTTTGCAACACGTACCGGGTATGATTTTCCGTAAGGCTGACCTGTGAAGTTCACAGCAAGCATATCATCGCCCTGAACAAATGAAAGCTCCTCGTCATTATCCATCCATTTTACAGATATGATTTCGTCCTTCACACCGCCAAACGCATAAGCACCGCTGTACTTTCCGTCAACAGTTACGTTATCATCACCCTTGATTGCAAGGTCGTATACGAAAAGATAGAGGCTTTTTCCGTCTGTACTCTTTAATCCGAAGTTGTTGCCTATACCGCCAACACCGCACGGTCTGCCGTTATAGATTGCCTCACCAAAAAGCTCCATCCAGCGTCCGAGAAGTCCAAGAAGCTCTTTCTGGTAATTGTTAACTTTACCCTGTGCCTCAGGTCCGATATTCAAAAGATAGTTTGCACCTACCTTACGGCAATCACAAAGGCTCTGAATAAGTTCAGTCGGTGACTTGTAGCACAAATCGTCATAGCCTATACCCCAGTGGTCGTTAAGTGTATGACACATTTCTGCCGCAAGATATTTGGGCATTCCCTCACGGTTCATTGGTGTCGGCTTGCCCTGCTCGAACGTTACCGAATCGACCTCAAGGTTGCCAACGTCGCCTCTGTGCTCAAGACCTGTGTTGTTTATAATCATAGCCTCCGGCTGATACTTTCTGATTGTTGCATAAAGCTCATCAACCTTCCAGTCCGAATCCGGCTTTGACCAGTTACCGTCAAACCACAAACCGCCGATTTTGCCGTAGTTCTTGCAAAGTGTTTCGACACTCTTGCGGAGATACTCAAGGTACTCATCGAAGTTTTCGTCAAAATCCTTGTTGTACCAGTCAAGTGTTGTGTGGTAGAACATCGGCATTAAGCCGTATTTATTACAAGCATCAACAAACTCACGGATTAGGTCACGGCCCGCAGGAGTATGCGGTGCGTCAAATTCGTTAAGTCCGCAGGTATCATAAAGAGAAAATCCCTCGTGGTGTCTTGTTGTAAGTGTTATGTACTTACAGCCTGCCGCCTTTGCAGTTCTTGCGATTTCTTCTGCATCAAAGTCCTCGGCTGTAAATGTGTCTGCAAGCTTTTTATATTCGTTTATATCAAGCTTTTCATTGAACAGTACCCATTCACCTCTGCCAAGCTGTGAATACAAGCCCCAGTGAATAAACATTCCAAGGCCCATCTGTTCAAAGTCAAGGATGTACTGTTTTGCTACAGGAATACTCATAATTTTTATCTCCTTTAATTCTTATTTTGCTAAATTATACCACGAAAATACCGGTTTTTCAATAGCCAAAATCCAAACATTACAAAATGTCACACAATTTCTGAAAACAGTAACAGATTTTCCATCAGTTGCATTTATATACCGCAACAGAATACGGCAAGGCATCAACAAAGAACATTCCGGCATCCGATTTGTGATGTGTGCGTATGTCGCCGTCAGAAAAAACTGCGTTAAGCTCCGTTATGCCAAAACGTGCAACATCAAGGCGTATGTCATGGCGTTTACCGTCAAAGTTTGCGACTACGACATATTTTTCATCATTGTATGAACGCACGTAGCAGTAAGTGTTTCCGACACTGTATGCATTATGGAGCTCGCCCACGGAAAACGCCCTGCTTGATTTTCGCAATGCGATAAGCTGTTTTATATAGTTTCTCATCCTGCTATCGGGGTCAACCTCGTCCATTTTCTCCCATGGGAAACAGCTTCTGCAGAACGGATCACCGTAGCCCTGTACGCCAAGCTCGTCACCGTAGAAAATACACGGCACACCCGGCATCGTCATCGCAATCGCATAGACGGCACGTGTCCGCTTCAATGCAAGCTCAAGGCTCTCACCCGAGAGGCTGAATTCTGCCTGCTGATGTCTGTCAATCTCGTGACGTGTCGGTGCACCGCTCATAAGTGTGACAATTCGCTCCACATCATGTGAGGATATCATATTCAAGGTCGAATAGTAAGCAGGTGTGGGATAGTTCTCTTTTATGCTCATAATTCTGCGGTTAAATTCGTCTGCATCAATACGGCATAACATAGCATCTATCAGTGCGTTTCGGAACGGATAGTTCATAACCGAGTCAAGCTCGTCACCGTTAAAGTATTCACGGCGTTTTCCATATGCAACCTTGTTTGATGCATCCTCCCATACCTCGCCGATTATGACAGCTTCGGGGTTTACGGATTTTACCGCACTGCGAAGCTCCTTCACGAAAAAGTCAGGAAGCTCGTCCACCACATCAAGTCTCCAGCCCGATGCACCGAGGCGTATCCATTTTTTTACTATAGAGTTCTCACCGGAAAGGAGATATTCACGCAATTCTTTACTTTCCTCATTGACCTGCGGAAGAGTTGTCATTCCCCACCAGGATTCGTATTTGTCGGGATGGTCGATAAAGTTAAACCACGTAAAGTAGGGCGATTCCTTTGACTGATATGCACCTACGCTGTCGTAGCTTCCGTACTTGTTAAAATACAGACTGTCATCGCCGGTATGGTTAAATACACCGTCTAAAATTATACGGATACCACGTTTTTTTGCCTCACTGCAGAGTCGTGAAAAGGTTTCTTCATCACCGAACATCGGGTCTATTTCCTCGTAACTGCCCGTGTCATATTTATGGTTTGATGCGGCTTTGAATATCGGGTTTAAGTATATTACCGTTATCCCCATATCCTCAAGATACGGCAATTTTGAGATTATTCCCTCTAAATTACCGCCAAAGAAATCGTTTGATTTGTACCCACCGCCAAACTGCTCGGCACTATAAAACGGAGTATCGCCCCAGTTGCGTTTTATAATATCTGTACGGTTGCCGAGAAACTCACCATCGGGGTTACAGAATCTGTCGGGGAATATCTGATATGCAACCGCAGTTTTAAACCAGTCGGGGGTTTTGTAATCCTCGTTATATACAGTTATCTGAAATGCATGAACATTTTCTTTTTCACACATTCCGCCGTTGCCGCAGCACACAACACCTGCATCTGTCGCAAGCTCAAAATAATACCACACAAGGCACGCCGTATCGGGCATTTCAAGCTCTTTTTCATAAATACTCGCACCCTGAACAGAAAAAACATACGGCATATCCGCATAAATTTCAGTACCACTGTCGGTTTTATATATAACACGCACGTATGCAGGAAAGCCTGCATCCTTTACCGAAAGACGCAAACGCACCTTCATACCGCACGTTAGGGCACCAAACGGGTAGCGGTAAAACTCCTCATCGGTAATATGTTCCAATACCATACTTTTATCCTTTCTTCCATTGCTATCCCAAAGCAGTATATGCCTCAAACGACTATTATGCGTTTTCGGCACACACCGCTTCGGAACAGCTACAACCGAGGGGGCGTTTGCTCTGAATGCATAATAGCCATTCGAAGTAAATGCTCCCTCGGTTGATTATCTCTCTCATACCGAAAAATCCCTTAATAAAGGGATTTTTGTCGGGTTATTTTATTGGTGTTAATTTCCAGATCTTCTCATTATACTCATTGATAGTACGGTCTGATGAGAAGAAGCCTGCCATTGCAGTGTTCATAATCTGCTTTGCAATCCAGGTCTTTCTGTCCTGATAGTCCTTTGAAATCTGCTCATGTGTTGCCATATAGCTTTCAAAGTCACGAAGCACCATATATGTGTCAGCATAGCCGTAATCACCAAATAGCAATGTGTTATAAAGGTCCATAAACATATTGTTATCCGGAACAATGCTGCCGTTTATAAGCTGTTCAAGTGCACCTCTTAGCTGTGCATTTGTGGCATAGATGTTCTTAACCTCGTCATTGCCCATAACACGGAGTCTTGCATCAACCTCGTCAGCACGCAGACCGAAGATATAAATATTCTCCTCACCCACCTGCTCATACATCTCAACATTTGCTCCGTCCATTGTACCGATTGTAACAGCACCGTTAAGCATAAACTTCATATTACCTGTACCTGATGCTTCCTTACCTGCAGTTGAAATCTGCTCTGATACATCAGCAGCAGTAACAAGCTTTTCAGCGATTGATACGCCGTAGTTTTCGATAAAGATAACCTTTATCTTATCGTTTATGCGACTGTCGTTATTTATCATATCACCGACAGAGTTGATGAGCTTGATGATTGTCTTTGCACGTTTATAGCCCGGTGCAGCCTTTGCACCGAAGATATATGTCTTCGGATAATAGTTCTTTGCATACTCGGCATCGTTTAATATTCTGTTGTATTCAGCGATAATATGAAGCACGTTCATCATCTGACGCTTGTATTCGTGAAGTCTCTTACACTGTATATCAAAGATAGAGTCGGGGTTAACCTTAACGCCGTTATGCTCTAAGATATAGTCTGCAACAACCTGCTTGTTTGCTCGTTTTATTGCATCGTATTTCTTCTGGAACTCTGCATCGGTTGCAAACTTTGCAAGCTTCTGGAGCTTATCTGCATCCTTAAGCCAGCCCTTGCCGATTGTTTCGTCAATAAGCTTTGTAAGGTCAGGGTTACAGTTTGCAATCCATCTTCTGAATGTGATACCGTTTGTTATTGCGTGGAAACGGTCTTTATCCATCATATAGTAGTCACGGAATATATCCTGCTTTAAGATGTCCGTATGGAGCTTTGAAACACCGTTTACCGCAAATACGCTTGCAAGACAGGTGTTCGCCATTGAAACCTGATTGTTTGCAAGGATTGCCATATATTCGTGCTTGCCGCGGTCGCCCGGATAGAACGCCTCAACTCTTTCCATAAGACGTCTGTTCATTTCCTCAAGAATCATATAAAGTCTCGGAACAACACGACGGAACATATCCTGCGGCCATTTCTCAAGGGCCTCGCTCATTACAGTATGGTTTGTATATGCAACAACCTTAGTTACAATATCCCACGCCTCATCCCAGCCAAGACCTTTTTCGTCCATAAGGATACGCATAAGCTCGGGGATTGCCATTGTCGGGTGAGTGTCGTTTATGTGGATAACAATCTTTTCAGGGAGAAGTGACCAGTTTGCACCGTTTCTTGATTCGAATTCCTTTAATATCCACTGCAATGTTGCAGATACCAGGAAATACTGCTGTTTAAGTCTTAATTCCTTACCCTCTGTGTGGTTATCCTCGGGATATAGCACCTTTGAAATAACACTTGCAAGCTCTTTTTCCTCAATTGCACGTGAATAGTCACCGGCATTAAAGGCGTGCATATTAAAGTCACTTGATGACTGTGCACCCCAGAGTCTTAATTTGTTAATTATCTTTGAATCATAACCGCAAAGCGGAACATCATACGGCACAGCAAGAACTGTACGCTCGTTTGAGTAGGAAATCTTCATTTTTCCGTCTTCCCAGTATGTGTTGACCTCGCCGCCGAATGATACCTTAACAGCCTCCTCGGGTCTTGCTACCTCCCACGCATTACCGTGCTCAAGCCATGTATCGGGAAGCTCTGTCTGGAAACCGTCCACTATCTTCTGACGGAAAAGACCGTACTCGTATCTTAATGTACAACCGTACGCCGGTAGGTCAAGAGTTGTGAGCGAGTCAATAAAGCACGCTGCAAGTCTGCCAAGACCGCCGTTACCAAGACCTGCATCGTTTTCAAGCTCTGCAATGTCTGATAATGTATAGCCAAGGTCGTTTAATACTACCTCATAGTCCTCTGTCTGCATAAGGTTAAGTACGTTGGTGCACAATAGTCTGCCCATCAGAAACTCAAATGAAAGATAATAAAGCTTCTTTGAGCCTTCCTTTTTAACCTCTCGGTGTGATTGTGCCCATTTCTCCATTATTCTGTCACGGACTGTAAGTGCACACGCCGAATATATCATATGCGGAGTTGCCTCTTCCATAACCTTACCGAAATGACGGTTTACCTTACCTATAATTTCATTCTTTAACGCTTCCTGTTTTGCTGTAAGCTTCTTTTTTGCGTTTTTTTCTGCCATTAATTTGTCTCCTTTATTTCCGCCTGAGCGAATTATTTCTTTTTTGTTGTTTTTTTCTTTGTTGTGGTTTTAGTTTTCTTTTCCGGCTCCGGGAACGGATTTTTTACCTCGATTATCTCCGGCTCTTTTGCACTTTCGACAATTGCTTTTTCCGAAGCTTCAAAATCCTCACGGATATGCTTTTCAAATTCTGACTTTTTCGGTTTTACAGGTGCTTTTACCACCTTTTTCGGGCGTGCGATACCTGTAACTGTCGAATACAAATCAATATATTTTTCTGCCGATACATCCCATGAGTAGTCTGCCGCCATTGCCTGTTTCTGGAGCTGTAACCACGCAGGCTTGTTGTTATAGTACACATCCATTGCCGAATAAATGCAACCAAGCATTTCATCTGCATTATAGTTTGCAAACGAGAAGCCGTAGCCCTCACCGGTGTACTGGTTATACGGAATAACCGTATCCTTTAAACCACCCGTTTCACGTACTATCGGGAGTGTGCCGTACTTCATTGATATTATCTGCGAAAGTCCGCACGGCTCAAATGCTGATGGCATCAGGAATGCATCACACGCAGCATATATCTTATGCGACATTTCGTTTGA
This sequence comes from Clostridia bacterium, assembly GCA_017415105.1. Taxonomy (GTDB): domain Bacteria; phylum Bacillota; class Clostridia; order UBA1381; family UBA1381; genus Ornithomonoglobus. The sequence goes on from JAFQJD010000005.1 coordinate 86,267, forward strand.
GTATGTTATCTGTGCCGACAGTATCTCGGGGTACTTCCACGAATAGTGACGGAACAGATTTTCATACTGCTCCTCGCCTGTGCCAAGCACAACTATCTGACAACCACCACTCTGACAAAGCTCCTCAAGCTTATACGCAATAAGGTCAAAGCCTTTCTGGTCGGTTAGTCTTGATACCACGCCAATAAGCATCTTGTCGGGATCCTCGGGAAGTCCAAGCTCCTTCTGCAATGCTGCTTTGTTTGCCGCTTTGCCCGATTTTACTGTTCGGGGTGTGTATTTCTTTGCAATATATTCGTCCTTTTGCGGGTTCCAGTCATCGTATGATATACCGTTTACGATACCCCACAAATCATTCTGTCTTGCACGCAGGAGCGAGTCAAGACCTTCACCGAAGTACGGGGTTGTGATTTCAGATGCATAGGTATCTGAAACCGTTGTAACCTTGTCGGCATATACCATTCCGCCCTTTAAGAGGTTTGCATCGTCATAAAACTCCAGCTTATCGGCTGTGAAGTAATAATCCGATATTCCCATTGCATCCTTTATGCCCTTTAAATCCCATCTGCCCTGGAACTTGAGGTTATGGATTGTTATTACCGTCCGCATATTCTGATAGAACGGATTATTCCGGCACGTATCTAAAAATACGGGCACGGGGCCTGTCTGCCAGTCGTTACAGTGGATAACGTCAGGACAGAATCCGATTGTCGGAAGTATTGACAATACCGCCTTTGAGAAGAAGATAAACTTCTCGCAGTCAAGATGGATATGGTCATACGGCTTGTCGCCGTCGAAATAGAATTTGTTGTCGATAAAGTAGTAAATGCAGTTATTGTAATTAAGCTCAAATATTCCGCAATACTGCTTACGCCATGCGATGTCAATATAAATATTATCAATATAACGCATCTCGTCCTTAAACTTCTGCGGTATGCTCTTATAAAGAGGCAGAATTACACGTGCATCTATGTCCTTTTCACGCAATGCCTGCGGAAGCGAACCGACAACGTCACCAAGACCGCCCGTTTTAACAAACGGTGCACATTCTGATGTCGCAAATAATACTTTCATATAGCATCCTTTCTGTGTTATATACACAATTTATTTTACTATTCTTTGTTGATTTTGTCAAGAAAACTGCAAAAAAACAGTGTTTTTTTACAATACAAAACGCCATTTGGCGTGGTTATTGGTCTTTTTTACGAAAAGCCTATCCTTGCCGGATAGGCTTTTGTTCTCATTTCCACAAAGGCTGATTCATTTCAGATGCAGAACGGACAAACGGACACCCGACGGCGTATATATATACGTCGAGCGGTTCGGTTTGTTCGTAGCATAGCGGTCTGCACTGAAAGGGACAGCCTTATATTACAGAGCCTTTAGAGATTGCTAACGGATAATTTTCCTGTCCTATGAGTTTTCTGCCCTTTGTGATGGTAACCTCTTTATCGAACACAACGTAGCTTACCTCAACATCAGGCTCAATTACGCTGTTCTGCATAATGATTGAGTCCTTGACAACCGCACCCTTTGCAACCTTAACGCCACGTGAGAGGATTGAGTTTATAACAGTTCCCTCTATCACGCAACCGTCTGAAATAAAGCTGTTGGTGCATTTTGCGTCAGCACCGTATTTTGTCGGGCTCTGGTCTTTTGTCTTTGTATAAATCGGGCGTTTACGGTTAAACAGCTCTTTTCTTCTGTCCTCTTTCAAGAACTGCATATTGGTCTGATAGTATGTTTTCATTGAATCGACCTTGTATATATGACCGTCAAACTTATAGCCGAATATACGCATACCGTCCATTTTCTTGATTACGGCATCCTTTACGAAATCCACATCGCCACGTGCGGAGCATTCGTCAATAATACTCTCAAGCAGTGCCTTTTCCATAACAAAAATCTCAAGGCTTGCGTTTGTAGTCTTCGGATAATACGGCTGTACCTCAATGTCGGTTACACATCCTTCTCCGTCTATGTCAAGGAGTGTGTAGTGCGATAAATCTGCTTCCTCCATACCGTTTACGTCCTTGTAAACAACAGTTATATCTGCCTGCTGTGCCTTGTGCTGTTTTACAACAGCGGCAAAGTCGATATTGTAGACCATATTGCCAAGTGAAAGTATAACGTATGTTTCGGTACTTCTGTGGATATAGTCACGTATACCTGCCAAAAGGTCAATGTTACCCTTTATAACACCAAACTTTTCCTTTTCGAGGTTTGGCGGAAGTATCTGCAATCCGCTGTTCTTTCTGTCAAGGTCCCACGGCTTACCCGATCTTGTGTGATCCATAAGCGATGAATAGTTTGATTCTGTAGCAATGCCGACGTTGACTATACCGGCATTTGCCATATTTGATATAACAAAATCTATAATTCTGTATCTGCCTGCAACCGGAAGTGCACTGTTCGCACGGATATCCGTTAACGGCGAAATCTTTTCGTCTCCGGTGAGGATAATTCCCATTGTATCGTTTCTCATAGTTATTCTCTCCTCCCTTACGCCTGAATCATTGAGCCTTTGGGTATATCTTCGCCATCGGCTACCGTTGCATTGCCCTCAACAAGCACTATTCCGTGTGTGCAATAGTCAGAGTTATATTTGTTATCCGCCGATTCCGGACTTACGCCTACTTTTGCATTTTTACCGATTGTTGCCTCGACTCCGATAACTGCCTTTTCGACAACTGCACCGTCACCGATAACTGCACCAGGCATTATAACCGAATCCTTAACAATTGCACCCTTGCCGATTTTTACAGCACTGAATATTACAGAATGGTCTACTTCTCCGTCTATTTCACAGCCCTCGGTTACGGTTGAGTTTGTGATTTTTGCCGTCTCGCCGATATAGTGAGGCATAAGTGCATAGTTTCTTGAATAGATAACCCACTTTCTGTCGTTTAAATCAAACTTCGGCGGATCGTCAATCAGGTCCATATTCGCTTCCCAGAGCGACTGGATTGTTCCTACATCCTTCCAGTAACCCTCAAAGCTGTACGCTACCATCTTTTCACCGTCTGCAAGCATTTTCGGGATGATGTTCTTACCAAAATCGTTTGCCGATTCGGGATCACGTTCATCGTCTGTGAGGTACTTTTTCAAGACGTCGTACTTGAATATGTACACGCCCATTGATGCAAGATTACTCTTCGGATTCTGAGGCTTTTCCTCAAATTCCGTTATTATTCCGTTCTCGTCTGTATTCATTATGCCAAAACGCTTTGCCTCTTCCCAGTCAACAGGCATAACAGCGATTGTTACAGCTGCGTCCTGTGCAATGTGTTCCTCAAGCATTTTGCCGTAGTGCATTTTGTAGATGTGGTCGCCCGAAAGTATCAGTACGTTTTCAGGGTTAAAGCCTTCCATAAATCCGATGTTCTGGTATATCGCATTTGCCGTGCCCTTATACCACTCTCCCGACGCACCGCTCTGATACGGTGGCAAAACATACGCACCGCCCATTGAACGGTCAAGGTCCCACGGGTTACCGTTTCCGATGTACGTGTTAAGCTCAAGTGGCTGGTACTGCGTAAGAACACCCACAGTGTCAATACCAGAATGAACGCAGTTTGATAGCGGAAAATCAATAATTCTGTACTTTCCGCCAAAAGGCACCGCAGGCTTTGCAACGTTCTTTGTAAGAGCTCCGAGTCTTGAACCCTGTCCGCCTGCAAGTATCATTGCCACACATTTCTTTGATACCATTTAATATCATCTCCTGTTTTATTTTTTAATCTTTCTTTTAATTATCATTGCACTGTTGCCGTCTATTGGAATATTCAGCGTGTAGTCCATATCAGAATACTTCTGCTCTTTAGCAGTGTATGTCATTTTGTTTATCCGACGTGTTCCGCCAAACTCCGTTGAGTTTGAATGGAGAATTACCTCGTATTCTCCGCCATACGGGACACCAAGCTTGTAGTTTTGTCTGTCAAGTGCGGTGAAATTTGCCGCAACAACAAGCAAATCCTCCGCCTTTTTGCCCTTCCTGATATATGAAACAACCGAGTTTTCGTTGTCAGATTCGTTTATCCACTTAAATCCGTCCCAGCTCTGCTCAAGCTCCCACAGGGCTTTGTTTTCAGTGTAGGTATGGTTGAGTGCTTTTACGTAGTTATGGAGTTTTTTATGCTGGTCAAGCTCAAGCACGTTCCATTCAAGCTCGTCATCATACCGCCATTCAAGGAACTGACCTATCTCTCCGCCCATAAACATCAGCTTCTTGCCCGGAATTGTCATATAATAGGTCAGAAACGCCTTATATGAGTCAAACTTCTGTGCGTAGTCACCGAACATTTTATCGAGCAGTGATTTTTTGCCGTGTACCACCTCATCGTGCGAAAGCGGAAGTATGAAGTTCTCCGAGAACGCATACATCATAAGGAATGTTAAAAGCGAGTGATTGTCTTTTCTGAAATACGGGTCCATTGACACATAACGCAGTGTATCGTTCATCCAGCCCATATTCCATTTGAAGTTGAAGCCAAGACCGTCATTCTCCGGCGGTGCCGTAACCAAAGGCCACGCCGTTGATTCCTCGGCAATCATCAGAAATCCCGGTTTTTCCGTACACATGGTACGGTTTATCCTGCGTAAGAGGTCCACCGCCTCAAGGTTGCCGTTACCACCGTATTTGTTGGCTATCCACTCTCCGTCGTTTCGTGAATAGTCACGGTATAGCATTGATGATACTGCATCAACACGCAGTCCGTCTATATGATATTCCTCTGCCCAGAAATACGCAGAGGACATCAGAAACGAGATTACCTCGCCCTTTGCAAAATCGAACACCATCGTGCCCCAGTCCTTATGCTCACCCTCACGCCAGTCGGCATATTCATAGCAGGGTGTGCCGTCAAACATTCTGAGTCCGTGCTCATCACGCGGGAAATGTGCCGGTACCCAGTCCATAATTACACTTATGCCGGCTTTGTGGCATTTATTTACAAAATCTTTCAACTGCTGCGGTGTGCCGTAACGTGAGGTTGCGGCAAAATAGCCCGTAACCTGATATCCCCACGAGCCGTCAAACGGAAACTCCGTAAGCGGCATCAGCTCAATGTGGGTATAGCCCATATCTGTAAGATACGGAATAAGCTCATCCGCAAGCTCCGCATAGCTGTAAAAACTGCCGTCCGGGTGAGTTTTCCACGAGCCGAGGTTACATTCGTATATATTCATTGGTGAATGGATTGCATCTGTCCTTTCACGCTTTGTCATCCACGGTTTATCCGACCATTTAAAAACAGGCTCATCATACACCACAGACGCCGTGCCGGGACGCAGTTCGCACCGCCTTGCATACGGGTCTGAACGCAAGTATACCGTGCCGTCAGGCGCAGTTATTGCGTATTTGTATAAATCGCCCTTTTGTATATTACAGAAAATTCCTGCCCATATTCCTGTTTTTCCGAACGGAGAAAGCTCCATTCCGTCACCTGTCCACGCATTTTTGTCGCACGCTATCTTAACGGCTTTCGCATTTGGTGCCCATACGGCAAACCGCCAGCCATCCTCTGTTTTGTGGCAGCCCAAAAACTCGTAGCTTCTGTAGTTATCCCCGGAATTAAACAGGTATGCCTGAAACTCGCTTATTCCAAGCATTTCCTTTTTTTCACACATGTGTTTCACCTCTTTGACTGTTGCCCAAATCCCCGATTCCGTACGGGAATTATATTATATATTATAGCACAAATCTATTTGTTAGTAAAGACCACAAATAGATAAAGTTTTTGACATTTTATTGGTAAAAGTTACTAATTTTTATTATGTCTTGCAATTTTTGCTGTTTTGTGATAATATAATAGAAAATTTTCCCACATAAAGGAGATAACCAAAATGATACTGAAAGACAAAGTAATTAACTTCCTCGGCGATAGTATAACACAGGGTTGCGGCACAACACCCGGTAATATATATCACGAAATTATTGCAAAAAATTACGGACTGAAAGCTGCAAACAACTACGGCATAAGCGGTACGCGTTTTGCAAGACAGCAACACCCGACAGAAGAAAATGCATCATTTGACGAGTATTTTATGCTCCGTGCAGAAAAGATGCCTGAGGATGCAGATGCGGTAGTAGTGTTCGGCGGCACGAATGATTTCGGTCACGGTGATGCACCCATTGGAAAGTTCTCGGACAGAACTCCTGACACATTCTACGGTGCAACGCATCTTCTCTGTCAGTTCCTCATAAACAAGTATCACGGTAAGCCGATTGTGTTTATGACACCGCTTCACCGTTGCAACGAGGACTGCCCCACAGGCGATAACAAGCCCGAACCCGTTGCAACACTTGAAGCTTACGTTGATATTATTAAAGAGGTTACAAGATATTATTCACTGCCCGTCTGCGATATGTTCGCAACATCAGGACTTCAGCCGAATGTGGATATTATAAAGGAAAACTATATCCCCGACGGTTTGCATCCGAATGAGGCAGGCCACGCAATTATGGCAGAGCGTCTTGCAAACTTCCTACTTGCACTTTAATGGAGACTGTTATGGAATTTAAGAATCTCAAAGCATTTATGGACGATATGGCACAAAACCATACCGTAGGCAACGATTGCGAGGTTTACCTTGACGGTAAATCTGTTTTCAGATATTTTGCCGGATATTCGGACTGGGAAAACAAAACACAGCTTAATGGTAATGAGCTTTATAACATATACTCCTGCTCAAAGGTTGCGACAGTAACTGCAGGATTACAGCTACTGGAACAGGGAAAGTTTTTGCTTTCTGACCCCTTATACGAGTATATTCCGGAGTTCCGGGATATGTACATAAAAACTGAAAACGGCGAAATTAAAAAAGCAGAAAATCCGATAACAATACGTGACCTGTTCACAATGTCCGCAGGCTTTACCTATGATTTTGAATCAGGCTGGGTTGAGCGTGCAAAAGAGATAACAAACGGCAAATTTGACACTGTAGCATCAATTAAAGAATTTGCAAAAGAGCCGATTTTGTTTGAGCCGGGCACGCACTGGAGCTATAGCCTCGGCCACGACGTGCTTGCCGGACTTGTGAGCGTGATTTCAGGCAAAAAATTCCGTGAATATATGAAAGAAAATGTTTTTGAGCCGGTTGGTATGAACGAAACATACTACCACGCAACACCCGAAATTGAACAGCGGATTGCAGAACAATACACTTTTGTGCCGGATGACGGCAACGCCATAACAGACATTGTCGAGGCACAGCGAAGCGGTAGTGCCAAAGAAGGTTATTTTGAGAATGTGGGCAAAGCTGTAAGCCACATACTCGGTGACGAATATGACAGTGGCGGTGCAGGAATTATAACCTCGGTTGCAGATTATGCAAAGTTCTGTGCGGCACTTGCTAACTACGGCACAGCATTAACGGGCGAAAAAATCCTGTCAAAGAGTACAATTGAGCTTATGCGTACAAATCATCTCGGTGACGCACAGCTAAAAGACTTCAACTGGCAACATCTTCTCGGCTACGGCTACGGCTTAGGCGTAAGAACGCACATAAACCCTGCCGTTTCAGGATGCCTGTCCAATATAGGCGAATTTGGTTGGGGCGGTGCGGCAGGTGCAACGGTAATCGTTGACCCGAAAATCAACCTTGCAGTGTTCTACGCACAGCACGTCTTAAACCCACGTGAGGAGTATTATCAGCCAAGGCTTAAAAATGTGGTGTATGCAGATTTGGGATAATTTAAAACGGCGATGCAGTGCATCGCCGTTACTTTTATGCTTTCTTTACCGTTACTTTTTTCTTTTTCTTAAAAGTATGATTATTGCCACAATACAAACGATTACTACAACAGAACAGATTGATACTACAACAATCTTTGTAACATCAAGAGATGTCGCAGCACTTTCTGCTGAAGCTTCTGTTTCATACAGGAGCAGGAACAGTCTGTAAAGAATTAGTGCCGCCTGCTCTCTTGTTATTTCACTCTGCGGTTTAAACTCGCTTGTACGGTCAACAAGTCCTTCTCTTACAGAGATTGCCACAAGCTCACGTGCCCAGTCGCTTATCTTGGCGTTATCGGTAAAGCCTGCAAGGTAGCTCTCTGCGTCCTCCGGTGCCGTATAGCCCTTATACTTCATAAGTGTTCTGCCGGCAAGAGCCACCATCTGCTCGGTGGTCATATTCATATCACCGGCAAATTCCGTATCGGTAAAGCCTTCAACAATTTCATCCTTTTGTGCTGATGCAACATACGGATAGAACACACTGTCCTCCGCTACATCTGTGAATGTGGTCTTAACCTCACGGTCAAGTGCAAAGAACATTCCCACAAGTGCCTGGGTGAACTGATAACGCGTAAGTATCTGTCCGGGATTGAACTTCTCGCCGTCAAGTGTCATATAACCCTTTGAAACCAAAAATTCTACAGCCTTTTTATGCTCTTCATCCATACCGTCAATGTCGGCTATCTGTGTTTTGTTGTCAAGGACGGTGTATGTTCCCGAATACGGTGCTCCGAATATTATACTCTTTGTGTTTGCATCATACTGACCGCCCCAGTTGTCTGTTCCGCCTTTGTATTCGAGCCGGATAGTGCAAAACTCATTATCTGCCGGAAGAGTAATTGTTATTCCGTTGCCGATATGCTCAACAATTTGTCCGTTCTCGTCAGTATATCTTATAACGTATGTATCCTCACCTGTTTTTTCTATGCCGATTGTTTTGTTTGCGATTTCGGCAAGCTTCTCTGAGTTCATCATTACACTGTATGGTGTACCGTTGATTTTTATTGTAAGAAACTGGAAATTTTCCGCCTGATTTATGATGTCCCCATCAAATACTACCTTAACCTCCTTATCGTCTGATATATTCTCACATTCAATCAGAACGTCAGTAAAGAGCACTTTGTTAAGAGCAACATCTGATTCATCAAGAACTTCTGTGATTTCCGCTTTTTTCTCGTTTGCTTCTTTAATGCATTTTTTAATCGCTTTTTCGTTTATCTTTATCGTGTTTCTGCTTGCTTTGACGTTGCGTTTTCCAGCCTGTGCAATACAGTCTGAAACATAATCGGCTATTTTATTTTTTGCCGCATCGTTTATAGCAGTTCCGTCAACATTTGCAATTGCATTTTTTAATGCCTCGGTTACATTTTCTGCCTTTGTGTCTATAGTGATGTTCGGTTCTCTTAAGTCGCTTGCGGTTGCGTTATCAAGCTCCGCTTCGGTCATTGTGCCGTTGTCTGATGAAACAACACGCCACGATTTACCGCTGTTTGTGTTCTTTACGAGCACACCGCCCGCAAGCTCCTCATCAGCATACATTATTACATAGTAAAGGTCATCGCTCAACTGATAAATCTCGCCTATTCTGCCCGAAATTATACCCTCTACGGCCTTTACGATACCGCCTATTTTTTCGTTTGCAAGCTCTGTTGCAACCTGGCTGTAGCGATAAGTCGGTCTGCCGACAGATTTTGAGTATTTTTCAAGTTTTTCGGCTACACTTGTGCCTTTGTCTGTTTTGACTTCAAGATGATAGTTCTGATCATCAGAATGGACAAAATCCATTGTTTGCGTGAATTGGGCAATCGCGTCATGATCATATTGCGTGCATGTATCAGTTATGTTTTTGCCATTATGAATACAAAGAAAAGCGGTTGCGCTGCCAAACGTATTAAGCTCCACTTTCCAACCATTTTCACCAAGTTCTCCGGGAGTTCGCCCATATGTTGCACCTTCAGGCAAATCGCCGTATCCGGGACCGTTATAACTATCTGTTATTACTCCATATATATCAATTGTATGCTTTAATGTAATTGTCGCATTTTCAATGAGATAGTATAATCCTGTTCGTTTCGGTCCTACATCATGAAAAAATTCTACATTTCGATAGTATGTTTTATTTCCTATCTTACCAAACCCATTGGTATCTGGTCTTTTTATTTCCACTTTTTTTGCTTTGCCGTTGCGGTATTCCCAGAAAAGTGCTTCCACAAAGTTTCCGTAATCTTTATCGCAATAACTGTACTCATACTTTTCGGGATGTACGTATGCTGTTATAAGTATAGGCATACCGTCACCTGCCGGATCAGCAAGCAGTGCACACAAATTATAATCTGGGTAATCCTTTACATGTGCAGGCATACTCTCGATTGCATCTTTATATGCCAATGCCATTGCCTTGTCCATTTTACAAATACTTCTGTCGCCTATGTACGGAATGTCGGCAAGGATATCCGATGCCGGAACAAGAGTCGCAAGCTCATAATTCTCAATTATCTGATTATCTGTTTCCTGGGTCTGTGTTTCATCTTTTTCAATAATCTTTTTTGTTGTTGTAAGAACACCGCAACCGCTTACCGATATTGCAATCATCACAGCAAGCAACAGTGTCCCTGTTTTCATTATCCATTTTTTCATTTTTTAACCCCCATTTCATCAACTCTATAATAACATAAATTTCCCCTTTTTGCAATATAAAATAACTACCGAATTCGCGGTAGTTATTTTGGTAGATTTTCCATGTTTGGTTTGTCGCACGAGTCGGCAGAAACGCGCGAGGTTTTGAAGGCTTCAAATCGAAGTAGGTCGTGTTTTTCTGCCCGACGAGGCTGTACGCCGGTACGCGAGTCGGCAGAAACGCGCGAGATACAAAGATTTTAGTCTTCAAAAGGGAATATGTTACTTAAAAAGTCCTTTGCCTTATTGCCTGCTTTGGCGATTGAATCAATCTTTGAACGTGCAGGTGTTTCCTCTTCAGGCTCATCCTCATCATCCTCAAACTCAATTGCAGGTGCAGGACGTCTCATTTCATATGTATTACCCTCATCATCTGTCTTTGCGGCTGTGCGTTGCATATCCCATCTGCCGAGGATTTCACGTTCTTCTTCTTTTATCTCAACACTCTGCTTGCGTTCGGGCATTTCCATTCCCTCGTCTGTGCGTGCATAGTTCTCATTAGTGTTTACGACGTCTGTCATAGGCTCGTTTATATCAACGAGAGTTGATGCAAACTTCTCCTCAATATCCTTTCTCAATGCACGTATCTCGGCTGAGCCCTGTGTGTTGCGTTTTGCAAGTCTGTAGAAGCGGTTGCTTATCCAGCAGCTCAATATGAAGTTCACGATTACTGAAAGCAGGAACCACCAGAATCCGCCCCACTTTGTGAGGTATTTCTTTGCTGTTACTGTCTGATTTGATGCCTGTGAAGCCACATTTTCCGGCTCCTCGGCTGTACTCCCTTTTGCAGTTGTTGTTTTTGTCTTATCGCTGTCCTTTACGGTATCGGTTACCGACGAATTATCGTTCGGGCCGCTTCGGGGAGTCATTGTAGCTGATACTGCAGTTGCGGCAACTGTAAGTGTTACCGACATTGCACATACTGTTATTATAAGTTTCTTAAATAAGCTTTTCATTTTTTTCATTCCTTTCAGTTTTCGTCTTTAAATACTTTTCTCAATTCGTTCTTTATGTCAAGTCGGCTGAACCGCATTCTGTTTGCCTCATATATTCTGATATATGAAAGCATCTTTCTGTCGTCACGTTTGCTACGCATCGCTCCGATTAAGAACCAGTTCCAGAAACTCTCGGGCATTGTTTGGGTGCTCACTATCTGCTCGTGGTAATGCCCCTGCGATTCAATTATCTCTATTCCGAGCTTTGCTATCATATAATTGTAGCACTGCGGCTCCTTCTCCCTAAGCTCAAGGATAAGCCGTTTTATGCGTTCTGCAAGTCGCTGTGCCTCACGTTGATTGCCGTATGCACCCTGCCACATATAAAATGCACCAAGCAGACGTGAAATCAAGAACGGTGACGGGTTTTCCTCAAGGTCAGCCATAATATCACGCTTTATTATCTCATACTTTGCCCGTTTGAACGGCTCATAGCCTACACGGGTAAGAAGCTGTTTTATTCGTTTTGAGTCAGCCTCAGCTTCCTGCGGAAGCTTCTTGCGTTGTGTTATTGTTATTCCGTATCTTGCCCAGTCTATATCGTCATGCTCGGCAATGTACTTGATACAGCCAAGTGACAGTCGCTTGTCAGTTGTAGAGGACTGGATATACGCAATAAGCTCATAAAGCTCCTCAGGTGCCCAGCCTTCGGGAACGGAGAACATATTTGCACCATAGCCCGTAACAAGATGCTCTATTGCAAGCTCTGTCAGTACTGAAATATATTTCTTCTTACCGCCAAGCATATGCGACCAGCTGTCAAACACACCGCTGTGCTTGATTCGTGCAATCAGCTCAAGGACAAGGCGTTTGTTTCTGTCACCCATTGTATCGAAATTATCACATATACAGTCCATATACTGATGAAGCTTCTCAAGGATTACGCCTGTCTGTCGCTGTGATGCAGGCGAGTCAGCAAAGATGGATTCTATATCGTAGCTTTCGCCGTTACAAAGCCTGTCTATGCAGTTACTTACATATATATCCGTAATCTTTTCAATTTCTTCATCGAACAGGTCAATGTTATCGTACATAACCTTGGCGATTTCAAAACGCACATCCTGCATTGACTCATCGTCTATTGTACCAAACAGTTCCTTTGCACGTATTGCAAAAGCTTCATCGCCTGCAGTACGTTTGAATTTCAGAAGCTTTCCGCCGATTCCGCTGAATGTTACATTCTGTGTCAGTGCGAACCAGTCAAGATATGCACTTATTGACGGTATTTTGTACTTTGCATACTCCTTACGCAGTTCCTTTATGTCGAATCTGAACAGACTTGACGGTGCAACTGCAGAAAAATCCATTTTCTCAAAGTCTATGTATATGCAGTTCTCTCTCGACTCTATCGCATCGTCGGTTATGTTGTTTTTTCCTTTTATTGTGCCGTGGAATACAATCTTATCCTGCTTGTCCGACGGCAGATATACGTTATAGGTGGAAATTCCGGTGTTCAGTGATACATCTCTTGGCAATAACCATTTTAATGCCACGAGATATTTTTCTGTTGTTTGGGCATCGGGGGTTGAAATGCAGATGTTTTTCAGATTTTCCGATGTCAGGAGTGTCACCGCATGGTTTATGAGGTATGTGAGCTCTTTTGTGTGCTCTCCGATAAACTCACACATTTCTCTGATTTTCGCTTCCGGTTTTATCGGATTTTCAAGCACCGGCATATACCGTACAAGCCGTGTTGTGTGCTCCTCTTTTGTGAGATATGTGCGGAATATCTCCGAGCCGTAATATTGCTCGGGGAAGAAATCGTCACCATACTCATCAAAAACGAGTGCGTGAGCAAAGAAGTTGCCAGGCTCGCCGTTTATGTCATAGCCTGCATAAACCGACTGGATAGCCGCCATCTTTCCGTCCGAAAGACGCAGTGTTCTGAACGTTTTCGGGAACATCTGCGTGATTTCTGGATCCGCAAAAGTTACCGGATACGCGGTTGTGTTGTTTTTTGGCAGTCTGTAGCTTGAAAACCGTATGAGCTCTGCGATATTCTCACGTGTCAAGCCCTGCGAACACGAATATACTCTGTGTCCCGGTGTGTTTGACAAGCCCAGCTCCGGGTCTGCAAGACAGTTTTCTACCGAAGTGTATATCATCTGGTATACCTTCATTTGTTTTCCCCTCCACCTTTTTTATTTTTTATATTTTTGTTCCGTTTTTCCGGAGGCGTTTGCAGAGAATGCATAATAGCCATTCGATGCAAATGCCTTAGGTAAATATTATTCCAACTCTTTAATGCCCGTGTATAATTCGTAATACCTTCCCTTTTGTTCGAGCAGCTCATCATGCGTACCACGTTCTATAATCTCGCCGTTCTCAAGCACCATTATAGCATTCGAGTTGCGGATTGTAGACAAACGGTGTGCAATAACGAATGTTGTTCTGTTCTCCATAAGGGCATCCATACCACGGTTGATGCTCTGCTCTGTTTTGGTATCAACCGATGATGTAGCCTCATCGAGTATCAGAATAGGTGCTTTTGAAAGTGCGGCTCTTGCGATATTTAATAGCTGTCTTTGTCCCTGCGAAAGGTTTGCACCGTCACCCGTCAGCACCGTATCATAACCGTCGGGCATATTTTTTATAAACGAATGTGCACACGAGGTCACAGCCGCCGCACGCACCTCATCATCTGTTGCATCAAGTCTGCCGTAGCGGATATTTTCCATAACAGTGCCTGTGAACAGGTGCGTATCCTGCAGGACTACTGCGATATTTTCTCTTAAGCTGTCGCGGTCAATATCCTTAATGTCAATACCATCGATTGTGATTTTACCCGAATCTATATCATAGAACCGTGTGATAAGGTTTGTTATCGTGGTTTTACCTGCACCCGTAGAGCCTACAAGTGCAATCTTCTGACCGGGGTGTGCGTACATTGACACATTTTTGAGTATTGTCTTATCGGGGTTATAGCCGAATGTGACATTCTCTATAACAACATCGCCGTTTACCTTTTCAGGCTTGATTTTCTTTGTGTCGTGTGCGTCCTCAGGCTCTTCGTCCATTACGGTAAATACACGTTCTGCACCTGCAAGTGCCGACATAACAACTGTTATCTGGTTTGAAATCTCGTTAATCGGACGCGAGAACTGTCTTGAATAGTTTACAAACAAGGTCAGTCCGCCTATGTCAAGTGCGGCAAAGCTTGCCGTTCCTATTGTGCCTATGCGTGTCATAAGTGCAAGCGTTGAGCCGATAAACGCAGTTACTGTGTAGCTAACCTGAGATAGTGCGTTCATTGACGGGCCCATTATTCCACCCGAAAAGTTAGCCTTTACCTGCAGATCACGAAGCTCGTTATTAAGCTTTTCAAAATCAGCCTTTGAGGCCTCTTCGTGGTTAAATACCTTAACAACCTTCTGACCGCTGATTGTTTCCTCTATGTAACCGTTGACCTTACCAAGCTGTTCCTGCTGTTTTTTAAAATATTTACGTGTCCGCTTTGCAATTGTAGTTGACACAAACGCCATAAGCGGTGCAAGAACAAGCGTAACAACCGCAAGCGGAACATTTGTTATAAACATAAGGATAATTGTGCCGATAAGAGTCAGTATACCCGAAATCATATGCAACACTGTCGAGTCGAACATCTGACCGAGATTATCGACATCGTTTGTGAAACGGCTCATAATATCGCCGGCAATGTTGGTGTCGAAATATCTCACACCAAGCCCCTGAAGCTTATCGAATAAATCGTCACGGATGCGTCTTAACGTGTTCTGCGACACCTTTATCATTGTTCGTGCCTGAATAAACGATGCAAGAACACCTGTAAAATATATACCCGCCATTGTAAGAAGACCTGTTGCAAGGTTTAAAATCTTATCATCAAGCGGAATGTCTGCACCGAGGTTGTTTATTATAGGCTTTATCATATATGTAGCTGCAAGGTTCGTACCGGTTGATACGAGTACGCACAGTATGCCAAGCATTACCTTGTATTTTTCCTTGCCTATATAACCGAGCAGGCGTTTTATTGTCGCTTTTGTGTTTTTCGGTTTTGATTTTCCGGCAAAACGGGCGTTTCTTCCGCCCGGACCGGGTCCCATCTGAGGTGGCATATTATCCCACCTCCTTTTCGGCTTGTGAATAGTAGATATCCATATACTCATTACAGCTCGCTAAAAGCTCATTATGAGTACCCTCGCCCACTATTCTGCCATCATCAAGCACGATGATTTTGTCCGCCTCTATAACGGAGCTTATTCTCTGTGCTATGATTATCTTTGTAGTATCTTTTAAATCTTCGTTGAAAACCTTTCTTATTCTTGCCTCTGTTGCAGTGTCTACTGCACTTGTTGAGTCGTCAAGTATAAGGATTTTCGGATTTTTGAGCAGTGCTCTTGCGATACAGAGTCGCTGTTTCTGACCGCCCGATACGTTCGAGCCGCCCTGACCAAGCTCTGTCTCATACCCGTCTGTAAACGATGCCACAAAAGCATCTGCCTGTGCAAGCTCTGCGGCATAACGGATTTTTTCCATATCCGCCTCCGCATCGCCCCAACGCATATTCTCCTCAATTGTGCCGGAGAACAGCACGTTTTTCTGTAATACCATACCCACGCCGTTACGCAGGTTCTTTATGCTGTAGTCTTTTACGTTTACACCGTCAACAAGGACCTCACCGTCTGTTGTATCGTAAAGTCTTGGGATAAGCTGAACGAGTGAGCTTTTTCCCGAACCTGTAACACCTACGATGCCAAGAGTTTTTCCGGCCTCTGCGACAAATGAAATATCTTTTAATACGTTATCCTTGTTGCTTGTATGGTATCTGAATGATACGTTTTTAAATTCAACTCTGCCCTCTGTTACCTCTTTGCCTTTTTGCTTCGCATCAGCATCCGTAAGGTCGGGGACAGTGTCAAGCACCTCGCCCACACGTTTAAATGACGTAATCGCTCTTGATGAGTTTATAATCATCATTGACACCATCATAAGTGAGCTTAAAATCTGTGTTATATACTGAATTATGGCATTTAGTGAGCCTACCTCAAGTCCGCCGGCGGCAACAACGTTTCCGCCACGCCATAGTGTGGCAAGTGTAGCGATATTCATACACAAGGTCATTACCGGCATTGTGCAGACCATTACCTTTAATGCACCCAATGTTGCATCGCAAAGCTCGCCGTTTGCAGCTCTGAACTTTTCTTTTTCCTTGTCCTGACGCACAAACGATTTTATAACACGCACATTTGCAATATTTTCCTGCGTCGTTGAGTTTAAGTTATCAATACCCTTCTGCATCCGTGCAAATCTCGGCATTGCCATCCGCATAATGAAAAATATTGCACACGCAAGAACCGGCAGCAGTACCAAAAGCACAGATGCAAGGCTCTTGTTAATAGAAAATGCCATTATGATTCCGCCGATAAGCATACCGGGTGAACGCACTGCCATTATAAGTCCCATTCGTGTTATATTCATTATCTGCGTTATATCGTTGGTAAGGCGTGTTATGAGAGAGCCGGTCGAGAAGCTGTCGATGTTCTTAAACGAAAACTCCTGTACCTTGTCAAACACTGCCTTTCGCAAATCGGAGCTGAAATTTACCGCTCCCTTTATTGCGAAATAGTGACCGCTTATACCGCCGGTTATCATAAGGCAGATACAGCCAAGCATCGTAAGTGCCTGACGGATGATATATCCCTCGCCCGCAAGTCCCGTTGCACCGTTGTCTATCATACCTCCGACAAGCTTGGGCAGTACAATTTCGCCTGCAACCTCTGTCAGCATCAGTAACGGGCCGAGTATGAAATACAGTCTGTATGGCTTTATATACTTAAAGTATTTTTTCATGCCATAATTCACCTTCTTAGTTTATATGCTTCTTTACAAATCTTTCTATTCGTTTCAATGCCTCTTCGATGTTCTCAATTGAGTAAGCATATGAACAACGGATAAAGCCCTCTCCGCTTTCGCCGAATGCGTTACCCGGAACTACTGCAACCTTTTCCTCTTCAAGAAGTCTGTTACAGAACTCTTCGCTCGTCATTCCCGTTCTTTTGATACACGGGAACACGTAAAATGCACCGTACGGCTCAAAGCACGAAAGTCCCATATTACGGAATCCGTCAACTATAACCCTGCGACGGTAGTTGTATTCCTCACGCATTCTTTCCACGTCATCGTCACAGCTGCGTAATGCTTCGATTGCCGCATACTGGCTTGTTGTGGGTGATGACATTATTCCGTACTGGTGTACCTTTGTCATAAGCTTAATTATACGCTCGGGACCCATCGCATAGCCAAGTCGCCAGCCGGTCATTGCAAACGCCTTTGAGAAGCCGTTTACAACAACGGTTCTCTCATACATTCCGTCAATCTTTGAGAATGGAATGTGCGGCTCACCACTGTAGAGAAGCTCTGCGTATATTTCGTCTGAAAGAACAAGAATGTCTGTGCCCTTTAATACCTCGGCGATTGCCTCAAGGTCAGACTTGCTCATCACGCCGCCCGTCGGGTTGTTCGGGAACGGCAGAATAAGAAGCTTTGTTTTGTCTGTTATTTTTTCCTTTAGCTGTTCAGGAGTAAGACGGAAATCGTCCTCTTCCTTTGTTTCGATTATGACCGGAACACCGCCTGCCATAATTGTAAGCGGTTTGTAGCATACAAAGCTCGGCTCCGGGATAAGCACCTCATCGCCTGGACACACAACACTTCGTATCATAGCGTCAATTGCTTCCGAACCGCCCACGGATACCAGTACCTGTGTTTTGGGGTCGTATTCTACATCGTATTTACGCATCATATAGTGACATATTTCTTCACGAAGTTCCATAAGCCCGCTGTTTGCTGTATAGTATGTCTGACCTGACTCAAGGCTGTATATACCTGCCTCACGTATCGCCCACGGCGTTACAAAGTCCGGCTCGCCCACGCCAAGCGATATAGCATCCTCCATCATACTTACAACATCAAAAAATTTTCGTATTCCCGACGGCGGCAAAGTGTCAACTGTCGGGTTAACCAATTTATCTAAATTCATAGTGTAATCACCTGTCTTGAATCCTTTCCTTCGGGTTTGAATATTACGCCCTCTTCCTTATACTTCTTGAGGACAAAATGTGTTGCTGTTGAAATTACCGATTCCATCGGTGCAAGCTTCTGTGCAACGAAGAGTGCAACCTCTTTCATTGTCTTTCCCTCTATCATAACCGAGAGGTCATATGCACCTGACATAAGATAGAGCGATGATACCTGCGGATACCTGTAGATTCTTTCTGCAACCTTATCAAATCCCTCACCACGTTGCGGAGTTACACGCAAATCAATAAGCGCCGTTACAACGTCACGGTCTGTCTTTTCCCAGTTCACAATGGTTTTATAACCAACGATTATATGGTTCTTTTCAAGCTCGTCAATCTTGGCGGCGACCTCCGCCTCCGGTATACCTAACATCGCTGAAATTCTGGCGACATCTATCTTGCCCTGTTCTTTATCCAGGATTTTTAAAATGCTGTCCATTAAAACCATTCCTTCCTACTAAAAAATTTCTCATCTTTCCTTTGTATTTTTCAAAAATAAGGATACAATCCCCCATTTTCAATATACAAATTATATTATACTACAAAACACGAAAAAAAGCTATAGTTTTTAGATAAAAAATCAAAAAAAATAATTCCTGTTATAATAACAGGAATTATCAGACTGTCGAAGAACCCGACTTTGCATCAAGCAAAAATCGGGTTCTTCTTCGTTTTTATTAAAAATTCGACAAAATCAAATAATTTGGAAGGGGTATTGTTCCTCTTCCATTTCCATTTTGCAAGCTTTTTCAAATTC
>JAFQJD010000018.1 GCA_017415105.1 Clostridia bacterium
ATTTGAAAAAGCTTGCAAAATGGAAATGGAAGAGGAACAATACCCCTTCCAAATTATTTGATTTTGTCGAATTTTTAATAAAAACGAAGAAGAACCCGATTTTTGCTTGATGCAAAGTCGGGTTCTTCGACAGTCTGAAAATCACATCGAATGATGTGATTTTTTTTATGAACCAGATAGATCACAATAAATCATAGTTGTTTGTCTTTTTTTCTCAAAAAGTACACAAAAATTCATTTTTTGTATTTAGCGGTTGCGTTTTTTTGAAGGGTATGGTATAATTTAGAAAGATAACTATTTATATTTTGAAAGGATGACGGAAATGGACATTAAAAAAAAGGCGCTAAACAAACACAAGGAGTGGCAGGGGAAGATTGAAGTAGTATCAAGAACACCCATAAAGACACGTGAGGCATTATCATTGGCATATACTCCAGGTGTTGCAGAGCCGTGTCTTGAAATACATAAGGATATAAATAAGTCATATGAGCTTACACGCCGTCACAATCTCGTTGCGGTTATAACTGATGGTTCGGCAGTTTTGGGACTAGGTGATATAGGTCCTGAGGCTGGAATGCCGGTTATGGAGGGTAAGTGTGCACTGTTTAAGGAATTTGCTGATGTAGACGCGTTTCCGCTTTGTATAAAGACGCAGGATGTTGATGAGCTTGTAAGAACAATATACCTTATCTCTGGAAGCTTTGGCGGTATTAATCTTGAGGATATAGCTGCACCAAGATGCTTTGAGATAGAAAGAAAGCTAAAGGAAATATGCGATATTCCGGTATTCCACGATGACCAGCACGGAACAGCAATAGTTGTTGCAGCTGCAATGCTTAACGCACTCAAGGTTGTAAAAAAGAACATTGAAAATGTGCGTGTTGTTATAAACGGTGCAGGAAGTGCAGGCACTGCAATTGGTATGCATCTTATGAAGCTTGGCGTTAAAAACCTCGTTATGGTTGACCGTTTTGGTATAATCTGCGAGGAAATGGACGGCTTGAGTGAAGCACATAAAGAGCTTGCAAAGATAACAAACCGTGAGCATATAACAGGAACATTAGCTGATGCTATGAAGGGTTCTGATGTATTTATCGGTGTATCGGCTCCGAACATAGTAACTGAAGAAATGGTATGCTCAATGGCAGGCGGTGCAGTAGTCTTTGCTATGGCAAACCCGACACCTGAAATTATGCCTGATAAAGCAATAGCAGGCGGTGCAGCAGTAGTAGGAACAGGTCGTTCGGATTTCCCGAACCAGATAAATAACGTGGTTGCATTCCCGGGAATTTTCAAGGGTGCATTGAGTGTGCGTGCAACTGATATAAATGACGAAATGAAAATGGCGGCATCATATGCTATTGCGAGCCTTGTTCCGAATGAAGAACTTAATGCAGAATACATACTCCCGATGGCATTTGATGAGAGAATAGGAGATACTGTTGCAAATGCAGTAGCAGAAGCTGCGAAAAAGAGCGGAGTAGCACGTATATAAATTACAAGGAGAAAATAAATGGCACTTCACGTACTTGATGAGGCAAACAGATGCCTTCTATGTAAAAACCCAAGCTGTCAGAAGGGCTGTCCTATAAGCACGCCTATTCCGACAGTTATCAAGCTTCTTAAAGAAAACAAGCTTGATGAAGCAGGCGAGATTTTGTTCGAGAACAATCCGCTTACTACTATCTGCAGTCTTATCTGTAATCACGAAAATCAGTGCGAGGGACACTGTGTACTCGGTAAAAAAGGTATGCCGGTGCACTTTTCGGCGATTGAGAACTATATCTCCGATGCCTATGCACCTAAAATGGTAAAAGGTCCTGCACTCTCAAACGGCAAAAAGGTTGCAATTATCGGCTCAGGCCCTGCAGGAATTACGATTGCTATAATTCTTGCACGTTACGGTTATCAGGTAACTATCTTTGAGGGTAAAGACAAAATTGGCGGTATTCTTCGTTACGGAATACCCGAGTTCAGGCTTCCTAAAAGTGTGCTTGATGATTTACAGTATCGTCATATCGAGCTTAAGGGCATAAAAATACGTCCCAACACACGTATTGGCGATGCTATCGGCATTGATGATTTGTTCCGTGACGGATATAAGGCAATATTTATCGGTACAGGTGTGTGGAAGCCCAACTCACTCCATATTAAGGGTGAAACATTCGGTAACGTACATTTTGCGATAAATTACCTCAATAACCCCGATGTATATAAGCTTGGTGAGCGTGTTATAATCATAGGTGCAGGTAATGCGGCAATGGATGTTGCAAGAACAGTTCTTCGTAAGGGCAGCCGTAAAGCAACGTGTTTCTCAATAACCGAAAAGGTTGCGGCAAGTGATTATGAATACAGCTATGCACAGCTTGAGGGCGTGAAGTTCCGCTTCAATTACAGACCACTTGAGATATTTGATGACGGTGTTGAGTTCATCAAGGTTAAGGAATATGAGGACGGAACCTTTGAGGATATAGAGGGAACAGAGGAGTTCTTTAAAGCTGATTCTGTTATTATATCTATCAGTCAGGGGCCGAGAAACGTAATTGCAAAAGCAACAAAGGGACTTGATGTAAATAACCGTGGGCTTTTAGTCGCAGACGAATCAGGACATACAAGTATGCCGGGCGTATTTGCATCGGGCGATGTTGTAAACGGCTCAAGAACGGTTGTTGAAGCTGTAGCACACAGTAAAATTGTTGCAGAAACAATGCATCAGTACATAGAAAGTCTTCAGGATGATGAATGAGGTGAGAAAAATATGGACGAACTTTATAAAAAGGTTTCTGAATGTATTGATAAAAAAACTGACAAATATCTGAAATTTCTTGAGGATATATGTAATTTTGAAACAAACTCATACGATAAAGATGGCATAAACAAAATGGTCGATTTTATATGTGAGCATGAGAGGGAAAATGGCTACATAACCGAACGGAAATCCTTTGAAAAAGCCGGAGATGTAGTCTGTATGGATTATAACGCAGATAAAACGCCGCTAATCACTATATCGGCTCATATGGACACTGTTTACGAAAAAGGTGTTTTTGGTTATCCTCCGGTCACAAAAGATGATACATATATATATGGTCCCGGAGTTGCTGACTGTAAAGGCGGAATTGCCGTAGGCTTTCTTGCTATGTCGGCACTAAAAGAATGTGGCTTTGACGCTGCAAATATCAGACTTCTGCTACAGTCTGATGAAGAGGTCAGCAGTGAACTTTCAAAAAAGGGCACAATTAAATATATGTGTGAAAAAGCGAAAGGCAGTATCGCGTTTCTTAATATGGAGCCTGCCCGTGAAAACGGTCTTGTAGTTTCAAGAAAGGGCATAATTAAAACGCGTTTTGATGTTACCGGAAAGGCGGCACATTCAAAAGATGTGACTCTCGGAATAAATGCAATAAATGAAGCCGCTTTCAAAATTGCGGAAATCTCAAAGGCACAGCTTTCTGACAATATAAAATTCAACTGCGGTATTATAAATGGCGGAACAGCACCGAATGTTGTGCCGGATAAATGCTCATTTACGGTTGAATGCAGAATATGCAAAGAAAGCGAATATGACATAGCAATAGACTTTTTGAAGAATATAGCAAACAAGACCTTTGTTGATGGTGCAAAAACCGAATTTACCGTAATGAGTGTAAGAGTGCCGATGGAATATAATGAAACAAACAAAGCACTGTTCAACAAGCTGAACAAAATCAGCGAGGATTATGGCTTTGGAACCCTTGAGCCAAAATTCAGCCCCGGAGGTTCTGATGCGGCAGATGTAACCGCTGAAGGAATTCCTGCAATTGATTCATTCGGAATATTGGGTGATTCTTTACATTCAATCAACGAGCGTGCAAAAATAAGTACACTCAACAAATCGGCAAAGTTTTTAGCTGCGGCAATTATTGAACTCACAAAGGGGAATTGAAAGCTATGAAAATGCTGTTAAAAGACGGAAAGAAAAAGGTTGTTACACTAAGCTATGATGACGGTGTAATACATGATAAACGAATGGTTGAAATCTGCGATAAAAACGGACTCAAATGTACGTTTAATATCAACAGTGGAAACTACGGTGACGATACATGGGTTATGTCAAGGGAAAGCTGTATAAAGCTTTATAAAGACACAGTGCACGAGGTTGCAATTCACGGACTTACTCATCCGTTCTTTGAAAGACTCTCGTCTACAGAGCTCATTCGTGAAGTTATTGAGGACAGAAGAAATCTTGAAAAGGACTATGGCAAGGTTATACGTGGTTGTGCTTATCCGTTTGGTACATATAATGATGCTGTTATGGATGTTCTTGGTAAATGCGGTATTGCATATGCAAGAACGGTAAACAGCACAGAGAGATTTGGCTTTCCGCAAAACTGGCTTGCACTTCATCCGACCTGCCATCATAATAACCCGAAGCTGATGGAGCTTGCAAAGAAATTTGTTGAATTGGAGTCACCATTTGGACAGGTTTATATGTTCTATCTATGGGGACATACATATGAATTCGATAATGACAACAACTGGGAGGTTATTGAGGAGTTTGCTGAATACATTGGCGGACGCGAAGATATATGGTATGCTACAAACATCGAGATTTATGATTATGTCGCAGCATATAAACGCCTCCAGACAAGCTATGAGGGTGATATTATTCATAACCCGTCAGCAACGGATGTGTGGGTGGCTGTCAACGGCAACGAATACTCTATAAAATCCGGCGAAACCCTTGTTATAAAATAATACAATCAAATGCAGGCAGTGCCTGCATTTTTGCTTTCCATATATTACATTTGAAATCATATTAACCTATATGTTAAAATGTATACAGAGGAGGTAATGAAAAATGAAAAAGATATTAGCAATGGCGTTATTGGTAACGTCGATAGGAATAACTGCAAACGCACAGAGTATACATACAGTAGTTGCAGGTGATAGTATGTGGAAAATCGCTGTTAAGTATGAGGTGGGCTTAAGTGAGCTAAAAACTGCAAATCCACAAATAGAAAACCCCGAGCTTATTTATCCGGGGCAAACAATAAATATTCCCGGCAAGGATGCAACCGTAACAGAATATGAACAAGAGGTAATAAGGCTTGTAAACGAGGTACGTAAACAAAACGGACTTTCTGAGCTCAAATATGACTGGGAGCTTGCACGTGTTGCAAGGTTCAAGTCGCAGGATATGAAAGACAACGGCTATTTTGCACATAACAGTCCTGTTTACGGCTCACCGTTTGATATGATAAAGAACTTTGGTATCTCATACCGTGCCGCAGGTGAGAACATAGCACGTGGTCAGAGAACACCTGAAGCCGTGATGAATGCGTGGATGAACTCATCCGGTCACCGTGCGAATATTCTGAACTCTACATACACAAAAATCGGTGTCGGTTATGTTGCAGACGGAAAATACTGGACACAGATGTTTATAAAACAGTAATATCAGGATGGCACTCGTGAGGGTGTCATCTTTTTCTATATTCATTTGACAAATCCTTTCATTTGTGGTAGAATTGTATGGATAAGAAAGGAGGCGTCGGAATTGGACAAGGAATGGAATGTCGTAATAAAACCTAAAACCGGCTGGTTTGATTTAAAACTCAAAGAGCTTTGGCAATACCGTGACCTTATATTTATGTTCTTAAAACGTAACTTCAACAGTGCGTATAAGCAGACTATACTCGGTCCGTTATGGTTTCTAATTACACCGCTTTTATCATCGTCAATGCACACACTTGTGTTTGGTACAATCGCAAACATTTCAACTGACGGCGTACCGCAGTTTCTGTTCTATCTTTGCTCAAATACTGCGTGGGCGTATTTTTCTGCGTGCCTGACCTCGACGTCATCCACATTTACCGGCAATGCCGGGCTGTTTGGAAAGGTGTATTTCCCAAGGCTTGTAACGCCGGTTACGAGTGTTATATATTCGCTTTTGTCGTTTGTCATACATCTTATTCTGCTTGCAGTTGCAATGGCGATATTTGCTATGCGTGGCACTGTTATAATTCCGGGGGTATCAGTTATCCTTTTGCCGGTTTTAGTGCTTCAGATGGCACTTTTAGGACTTGGAGTGGGTATTATAATATCATCAGTTACGACGAAGTACCGTGACTTATCAATTCTTGTAGGCTTTGGTGTACATCTTTGGATGTATATTACACCTGTTGTTTATCCCATATCACAGGCAGCATCAATCAGCGGCACTATATCAAAGCTTGTAATGTTAAATCCCGTTGCACCTATTGTAAACAATTTCAGATACATAATACTCGGCTGTGGAGAGTTCAGCTACGGATACTGGGGAATAAGCTGGATTGTAACAGTTGTTGTTCTTTTTATCGGCATACTCATTTTCAACCGTGTTGAAAAGACGTTTATGGATACGGTTTAAGGGGGTGTCGGTATGCGTGAAACTATGATTGAAATAGATAATGTTACAAAAACGTACCGGCTCGGTACTATCGGCGGCGGTACGCTTAAAGGCGATATACAAAGCTTTTGGGCAAGGGTGCGTCATAAGGATGACCCAAATCTTCGTATAGGTGAAAAGGCATATAAGAAAAACGAAAAGTTTACTGCACTTGACGGAGTTTCTTTTGATGTTAAAAAAGGCGAAACAATAGGTCTTATCGGCAGAAACGGTGCGGGAAAGTCTACACTTTTAAAGCTTTTATCACGTGTTACAGCGCCGACAGCGGGCGAAATACGTATAAAGGGTAAAATATCGTCAATGCTTGAGGTGGGAACGGGATTTCATCCCGAGCTTACAGGCAGGGAAAACGTATATCTTAACGGTGCAATTTTAGGTATGAGCCGTAAAGAGGTAGACGAGCGAATTGAGGATATAATTGAGTTCTCGGAGTGCAGGCAGTTTATTGATACGCCTGTAAAACGTTATTCTTCGGGAATGTTTGTAAAGCTTGCGTTCTCGGTTGCTGCACATCTTAATTCGGATATAATGCTGATGGACGAGGTTCTTGCCGTAGGCGATATGGCATTTCAGAAAAAATGTATTGAAAAAATGGTTTCTGTTGCACGTGACGAGGGCAAGACTATAATATACGTTAGCCATAATATGCAGACAATACGTCAGCTTTGCAGCAGGTGTATTGTGCTTGATAAGGGTAAAGTTGTATTTAACGGCGAGGTCGAGGATGCAATAAACGTGTACCTCAAAAACGACGAGATAACAGCAAAGATTTTTAACGACTTTACAGATTGTCATAAATATGATTTTCTGACCGACAAGGTCATTATGGATTCACTTGAGGTTCTTGATAAAGAGACCTGCCATTTTAAGGACGATGAAAAAATCCGGTTTAAGCTTAAGTTCCATGCAAATGAGGACGTCCCAAAGCTGTCGTTCAGAATGATGGTGCATAACAATGACCAGATGATAACCGCAACATCGGTATGCTATAACTTTATGAGCTGTAAAAAAGGCGAAAGCTATGAGAGGGTATTTGAAATGGATGTTTCAACACTCTCAAACGGACTTTATAAGGTTATACCGGTACTGTTTGAGCTTGACGAGCTTGGAAAGGTTGTTGATGCTGACGGAGTATATCCCGGACTCTTGTTTGAGTACGAGCATACAACACCGATACTGTGGAGAACAAAGCTTTACGGTGACACTGTTTTGCCGGATATGATATGTGAGGAATAAATTTGTGGCGGCATCCTATGCCGCCATATCTGTGAGAGGATTAGACTATGGTATTATTGAACGGAACAAACTTAAAAAAGATGTTTTTTGACGAAACATTATTTTCTGATGTTTCGTTTAATATAGCAGATAAAGACAAAATCGGCTTTGTTGGCATAAACGGAGCAGGAAAGTCTACACTTTTCAAGATAATCAACGGAATGTCAGACTACGACGATGGTGAGATTTATAAGAATAAACTCACTAAAATCGGTTACCTTGATCAGTATACCTGCATTGAGTCGGATAACACGGTTATGGGCGAAATGCTTACTGCATTTAGTGAGGTTATCTCAATCGAAAACGAGCTTGAGGGGATACGTTACGATATTGAGAACAAAATCGGCGATATTGACGCACTTGTAAAACGTCAGACAGCTTTACAGGAACGGTTTGCGGAGCTTGACGGATACCGTTATAAGAGCCTTGTGCGTTCAACACTTATCGGACTTGGTTTTTCAGAAGATGATTTTGAACGACGTGTTGATACACTCTCGGGAGGTCAGAAAACACGTGTATCACTTGGCAGACTTCTGCTTTCTGACAGCAATCTGTTGCTCTTAGACGAGCCTACAAACCATCTTGATATAGCATCTGTTGAATGGCTTGAGGGCTTTTTGGAAAACTACAAGGGTGCATTTGTTATAATTTCGCACGACCGGTATTTTCTTGATAGGGTTACAAACAGAACATTTGAAATGGAGAACGGCAAACTCCGTACCTATAACGGCTCATATAGTGAATATATAAAACAACGTGAGATAGAAAAAAAGACAGAAGAACGAAACTATGCCAATACGCAACGTGAGATAGACAGACTCAATGCCGTTATTGAACAGCAACGCAGATGGAACAGAGA
This sequence comes from Clostridia bacterium, assembly GCA_017415105.1. GTDB lineage: Bacteria > Bacillota > Clostridia > UBA1381 > UBA1381 > Ornithomonoglobus. Next base: position 8,562 of record JAFQJD010000018.1, read on the forward strand.
AAAGAATATAAAGACTGCCGAGAGTAAACAAAAAGTGGTAGACAAGCTTGAAAAAACACTTGTTAAACCTGTTTATGATACGGAGGATATACGTTTTTCGTTTAAGTCGTCACCCGGTGGCGGAAACGATGTTTTAATAACCGAAAATCTCGGTATGAGCTTTGACGGAAAAAGGATTTTTAGCGGTTGTGACATCCATATAACAAAGGGCGAAAAGGTATTCCTGCTCGGACCTAACGGATGCGGAAAAACGACGCTTATTAAAAATATCACCGGTAAATATGAACCAACGGTGGGCGAGCTTAAAATCGGTGCAAATATACAGATAGGTTATTATGATCAGATACAGGAAAACCTTAATCCGACAAAGGACGTTTTTTCTGAACTGCACGATGAGTATCCGTCATTTACACAGACCGAAATCAGAAATGCACTTGCAGTATTTCTTTTTAGAGATGACGACGTATTTAAAGAGATAAAGACACTTTCGGGTGGCGAGAGGGCGAGAGTAGAGCTTACAAAGCTGATGCTCAAGCCTGCCAATTTCCTTGTAATGGACGAGCCTACTAACCACCTTGATATTGAGTCAAGAGAGGCACTTGAGGAGGCACTTGCCGATTATGACGGCACAATGCTTATGGTATCGCACGACCGTTATTTTATAAATAAGCTTGCAGACCGTATAATCTATATGGGTACTGACGGTATTAAGAGCTATATCGGAAACTATGACGATTTTTCGGCAAAGAAAACCGCCGATGCTTCTGTTGTCGAGGAAGCAGAGAAACCAAAAAATCTGGACTATCAGGAGCAAAAGCGGCTTCAGGCTGAAAAACGCAGAGTTTTAAATCGTTTTGCTAAGGTTGAGGAACTTATATCAGAGCTTGAAGGTGATGTAGAAAAGCTTGATTGTGAAATGATGAATCCGGCACTTTCTGCAGATTTTACAAAGCTTGCGGAGCTTTCTGATGAAAAAGAAGCGAAAGAGGCTGAAATTCTTGAACTTATGGAAGAATGGGAAGCACTTCAGACAGAGATTGAAGAGAAGGGGTATCAGTAAATGCGAGCAGTTGTACAAAGGGTGAATAATGCTTCTGTTGAAGTTGACGGCAAAATTGTAGGTGAGATTGGCAAGGGTTTGCTTGTTTTCCTTGGAGTAGGTGACGGTGATACAGAGGCAGACTTAAACTATATAGCCGACAAAACCGCAGGGCTTCGGATATTCTCTGATGCGGATGATAAAATGAATCTGTCAGTTACAGATATTGACGGTGAAATACTTGTTGTATCACAGTTTACACTCTACGGTGACTGCAGAAAGGGCAGACGCCCGAACTTCACAGCATCAATGGAGCCCTTAACTGCAGAAAAAATGTATGAGGAATTTATAAAACTCATTGAAGCGAAGGGCATAAAAACTGCACACGGTGAGTTTGGGGCAGATATGCAGGTTTCTATATCAAATGACGGACCTGTAACGATACTTTTAGACAGCAGTAAAATTCTGTAACAAAAAATACACACATCACAGTGTGTATTTTTTATTTCCCGAACAATGCACCTAAAAATGCTGCGGCAAATGCACCGCCGATAAGTGTGAGGGTGCGTGTGTGAATTGCAAAACCACCGTTTACTATAAGTGAAATCAGAAATATAACAAGGCTGAAAACTACTGCAATACCGAGTGCATTTAAAAGCAGGCGATGTTCGCTTGTTCTTGCAATACCATATGCACCGATAAATACGCCGACGGCTGCGGCACAGAATACAATTATGCTGACGGTGGTTTCGGAAAGAACATTAAAATAAACGAGCAAAGCACCTGTAAAGAGTGCGGCTATGACTATAATTAACGACAAAAGAGAGCCTTTCAGAACTGCTTTTAAATTCATATGTAATCACCTGTAAACCTTTCTCTGTAATATATATTTTCAGTATATGTTTTAAAAACAATTAAAATTACGAAAAAAACACTGGTTTTTGCCGAAAAAAACTCAAAAACTTGAGAAAAACGGTTGAATTATTTTGATATTTATGATACAATTATAAATAATATGCTTTTTTACAAAGGAAGTGACTTTTAATGCTGAAAAGTATGACCGGATACGGTAGATGTGAACGTATAATAGGGTCTAAAAAGATTACGGCAGAGCTTAAGTCTGTGAACCACAGATTTTCAGATTACAATATAAAAGTACCGCGTCAGTACGGCTTTTTAGAAGACCGTGCACGTCAGCTTGTGAGCGAGGCTGTGGCAAGAGGTAAGATTGATGTATATATAAGCCTTGAAAGCTGCGGCGAAGCTGATAAGACGGTGACTGTCAATATGGAACTTGCAAAAAACTATGTTGAGATATTGCAGGACTTGCGAGATACATTTTCACTGAAGGATGATATATCTGTATCAACCATAGCATCGTTTGGCGACATATTCCGTGCCGAGCCAAAGCGAGATGATGAGGAAGAAATCTGGGCAGGTGTAAAAGCAGTTCTTTCTGATGCGGTTGATGCATTTATCGCAATGCGTGCACGGGAGGGCGAAAGAATAGAAAAGGATCTTCGGGCAAGAATCAACTATATGAAATCTCTTGCAGAGGAAATTGACGAGCGTTCACCGCAGGCTGTGGAGGAGTATAAGAATAAACTTTACGCCAAAATCAAAGAGGTAATTGATGAGCGTGAGCCTGATGATGCAAGAATACTTACTGAGGTTGCAATATTTGCGGATAAGGTTGCCGTTAACGAAGAAACTGTACGTCTTGCGAGCCACTATGATGAATTCTTTGCAATTCTTGACGGTGACGAGCCGGCAGGCAGAAAACTTGATTTTCTTATCCAGGAAATCAACCGTGAAGTTAACACCATCGGTTCAAAAGCATCCGATTTAGAGATTGCAAAGCTTGTGGTTACCTTAAAAGGCGAGATTGAAAAACTAAGAGAACAGATACAGAACATTGAATAACGAGGTGGCATATGAAACTTATTAATGTAGGCTTTGGAAATATGATAAGTGCTAACCGTGCGGTGGCTGTTGTAAGCCCTGACAGTGCCCCTATCAAACGTCTTATACGTGAGGCGGAGGACAGAGGGATGCTTGTTAATGCAACATACGGCAGACGTACCCGTTCGGTGGTTGTTATGGACTCAAAGCATATTATACTTTCAGCGATTCTGCCCGAAAAGCTTGCAACAAGACTTGACGGCGAATGTGATTGTACAGACACCGAAGATATAGACGAATAAGGAGGATAAAATGCAGGGAATACTTTTTGTTTTATCCGGACCGTCAGGAACCGGAAAAGGAACTGTGTGTAAAGAAGTCCTTAACCGTGAAGATGATCTCACACTGTCAGTTTCGGCTACAACACGGGAAAAACGTGTTGGTGAGGTGGACGGCGAGACGTATCATTATGTTACAAAGGATGCTTTTGAAGCAATGATTGATAAAGGCGAAATGCTTGAGTACGCACAGTATAATGGTAACTACTACGGCACGCCTAAAGCCTCAATAGAGGAGCTTTTAAACAGCGGTCGCGATGTTTTGCTTGAAATTGAGCCACAGGGAGCACTACAGGTAAAGAAACTCTTTCCGGAGGCAGTTCTTGTGTTTCTCGTTCCGCCGTCAATGGCAGAGCTTAAAAACAGACTTATAACACGTGGCAGAGAAAGCGAGGCCGAGATAGCCGAGCGAATAGCGAACGCAAAATGGGAGCTTGAGCAGGCGGATAAGTATACGGTACTTATCGAAAATGATGATTTTGAAGAATGTGTAACAGAAGTTCTTGCGTACTTCTATACCAAACGCAAGGAAAGAGCAAAAATTATCAGCTTAATCAACGAAAAAGTTTGATTATGCTTAATACATACCCTGATACTTCAGGGAAAACTCAAAAAACGAAAGGGAATGAATTATTATGATGACAAAACCGGGAATTACAGAGCTTGACAAGTACGTTGACAGCAGATACACATTAGTATCAATGGTTGCAAAGCGTGCAAGAATGATAAGTATGGACAGACGTCAGAACGAAACTGTCGAGAATGCTGCAAAGAATGCGGCACTTGACAAGCCGGTAACACAGGCTGTTAATGAAATTACTGAAGGAACAGTGGGATACATTCGTTCAGAAGCAGTACAGAAGGCACGTCAGTATGAGCAGGAAAAGATAGAAGCTATTTCACAGCTTGATGCTGAAGCTTCAGATGCAGAATAAATTTTATGTATGCTGAAATTGTGGTCAACCACCCGTCACGGGCGGTTGACCGTGTGTTTGATTACAAAATACCGGATACGCTGGCAAAGAAAGTGCGTCCGGGCTCAAGAGTGATAATTCCGTTCTCGCAGAATAATGCTGAACGTGAGGGGTTTGTGCTCAGAGTAAAGGAACACACTGATGCAAAAAGGATAAAAAGCATTATAGGTATGGCATCGGATGAGGTGGCGTACAGACCTGATATGGTTGAGCTTATCGAATATATGCATACAAGATATCTGGCTACATATATTGAGCTTATACATACACTTATTCCGACAGGAACAGGACTTAAGACCGTTGAATGGATATTGTTATCAGACACCACAAAATTCGGTAAAACAGACAAGGATATAAAAATCCTTGAGCTTTTATCAGATAATGGTGGAGGAATGGATATATATTCACTTCAGTCATATTTCAATACAGATATAAAGGCACGTTTGTCACGTCTTGAAAAGGCTGATGCCATAAAACGTGAATTTCATCACAGCCGAAATATTAACAAGCATAAAATCCGTGCTGTACGACTTGCAGTGACGGACGAAGAAGCAGATATATATGCAGAAAAAACACGCTCAAAGATACAGAAGCGAATGATTTTAATGCTCAAAGACAATGAGTTTATATCTACTGCAGATATTGTTCGTTTTTCGATGGGAAACTACAGTGCTTTATCAGCACTTGACAAAAACGGTATTACAGAGTTTTTTGATTTGACTCTTGAGAGACAGGTTTATGAAACGACAGATACAGTATCAGCACCGCCTGAGCCTACAGAGGAGCAGAAAAAAGCTATATTTGTGATTTCAGATGCACTTAATTTGAAAAAGCATACAGATATTCTGCTCCACGGTGTAACAGGAAGCGGAAAGACCGAGGTTTTTCTGCGTGCGATTGAGCATACTGTGAATATGGGCAGAAGTGCACTTGTGCTTGTGCCTGAGATCTCACTCACACCGCAGATGGTATCAAGATTTGTAAGCCGTTTCGGGAAGAGGATTGCAATACTTCACAGCGGTTTATCACTTGGTGAAAGATACGACCAGTGGTCAAGAATAATGAACGGTGAAGCAGACATTGTAATCGGTGCACGAAGTGCTGTTTTTGCGCCGTTATCGGATATCGGTATCATAATCATTGACGAGGAACATTCTGAAACCTATAAATCGGAAATGAGCCCGAGATATCACGCACGTGAGGTTGCTATAAAGAGAGCTGAAATGAACGGTGCTGTAACACTTATGGCATCGGCAACTCCGTCAATTGAAAGCTATACAAATGCACTCAGGGGTAACTATAAGCTTATAGAGATGCATAAACGCTATAACGAAGCATCAATGCCGGCAATTGAAATAGTTGATATGAGAGAGGAGCTTGAGAACGGCAACAAGAGTATGTTCTCAAAATCTCTTTATGAGGCAATTCAAAAGAATATAGAAAACGGCGAGCAGACCATTCTGTTTATGAACAGACGCGGTTTTTCTACGTTCGTTTCGTGCCGTAAATGCGGTTTTGTTCCGCAGTGCCCTAACTGCAACATATCTTTGACGTATCACAGCTATGACAATAGCCTGAAATGCCATTATTGCGGACATAAACAACCAAACTATACGAAATGTCCGTTGTGTGGAAGTGAATACATCAGATACTTTGGCGGCGGCACACAAAGAATTGAGGATGAGGTTAAACGGTTGTTTCCGGGTGCTTCGGTTATACGACTCGATGCTGACGTAACAACACGCAAGAACTCGCACAAAAAAATCCTTGATTCGTTTGTGAACGATAAAATAGATATTATGATAGGCACTCAGATGGTATCAAAGGGACTTGATTTTTCAAATGTTACTCTTGTTGGTGTAATGAGTGCCGATACAATGCTTCACATAAACGACTTCAGAAGCGGAGAGCGGACGTTTGATTTACTTGAGCAGGTTTCCGGCCGTGCAGGGCGTGGCGAGAAAACTGGACGTGCAATTATCCAGACATATAATCCTGAAAATTATGCTATCGACCTTGTTAAAACTCACGATTACCGTGCTTTTTATAAAAAGACAATAACCGAACGGCATACAATGTGGTATCCGCCGTATTCGGAAATGATATGCATACGTTTTTCGGGTGACGATAACGAAACCACAAGAAAAGGTGCGTTTCTGTTCCGTGATGCTTTTGGTGATATAACAAAAATTCCGGAAAAGCTTGCAGTACTTGGCCCGATACCGTCAGGTGTTTCAAGAATTAAAGGCAAATATCGCTGGCAGATTCTCATTAAATGTGAGAACGCCGATTTATTTAATGACAGACTTGTTAATTCGGCAAATGCCGTTAAGAATGATGCTGTGCTAAACGAGGTGCAGATTCAGATTGACAAAAACCCGATAAACATATATTAGGAGGAATATCAATGGCGTTAAGGGAAATCCGATACAGAGAAGATGAGGTTCTTTATAAGCGTTGCAAGGAGGTTGTAAAGTTTGATGAAAAGCTTGCAATATTACTTGACGATATGTATGAAACAATGCAGAAGGCTAACGGTGTAGGTCTTGCCGCACCGCAAGTCGGAATATTAAAAAGGGCTGTTGTTATTGACATAGGCGAGGGCAGAATAGAGCTTATAAACCCCGAAATAATTGAAACCTCAGGCTCACAAAACGGCAGTGAGGGTTGCCTTAGTTTCCCCGGACTTTTCGGAGAAGTGGAACGCCCGAACTTTGTTAAAGTGAAAGCCTTTGACAGAAACGGCAAGGAATTTGAACTTGAGGGCGAGGAGCTTCTTGCACGTGCAATCTGTCACGAGTGTGACCATCTCGACGGAGTGGTATTTACAAGTCACGTTACTGAATATATAGATATGGACGGGGAATGATATGAGAATTCTTTTTATGGGAACTCCTGATTTTGCATCTGAAATTCTTCGTGCAATAGCAGGAACACAAAATGAAATTGTGGGAGTGGTGTCACAGCCTGACAAACCAAAGGGCAGGGGACACAAATTTGTTCCGACAGATGTAAAGGTAACTGCAGAGTCGCTGGGACTTACTGTGTATCAGCCTGAAACATTAAAAGACGGGGCATTTGAAGGGATACTTGATAATCTTAAACCGGATATGATAGTTGTTGCGGCATACGGAAAGATTTTGCCGGAGTATATTCTGAATTATCCGGAATACGGCTGTGTAAATGTTCACGCATCTCTGCTTCCGAAATACCGTGGTGCTGCACCCATTCAGTGGTCGATTATAAACGGTGATGAGGAAACCGGCGTATGTATTATGAAAATGGAAAAAGGACTTGACACGGGCGATATTATATCTGTCGAAAAGACACCGATTGGTGAGTATGAAACTGCAGGTGAGCTTTTTGACCGACTTGCAAAGCTTGGCGGCAAACTGCTTGTTCGTACTATAGCAGAAATGGAAAATTCTACTGCAATTTTATGCACAAAGCAGGATGGCAGCCAAAGCACATACGCTGAAAAGATAACAAAAGAAACTGCAAAAATCGACTGGTCACAGAGCTGTGAAAAAATATCAAAGCTCATATGCGGTATGAGCCCGTTCCCGGGTGCATACACCACATACAAAAATGAGATGGTTAAAATTTATGAAGCTGTAAAAACTAACGGCGAGGGCAAAAACGGTGAAATTCTCGGAATTGAGAAAAACAAAGGCTTAAAAGTAGCCTGTGGCAGTGGTGCTCTCTACATTAAAACCGTTCAGTTCCCGGGACTAAAGCGAATGAATGTTGAAGATTACGCAAGAGGTCATGAGATAGAGAACGGCATAGTATTAGGAGATGAATAAATATGTATTGGTATTATGACCCGACATATATGCTTGTTGTTATCGGACTTATAATAACACTTATAGCATCAGCAAACGTAAACGGAACCTTCAGAAGGTATAACAAGGTTCTCTCAAGACGCGGAATTACAGCGGCACAGGCAGCAAGAAAAATTCTTGATGCAAACGGATTACAGAATATCAGGATTGAAAGGGTGTCAGGTAACCTGACAGACCATTTCAGTCCGAAAGAAAATGTAATAAGACTTTCTGATTCTACCTACGATTCAACATCAATTGCGGCACTCGGTGTTGCGGCACACGAATGTGGCCACGCCGTTCAGCATCAGGTAGGCTATGCACCGATAAAGCTTCGTAACGGTATGGTACCGTTTGTGAATATATGCTCACATCTGTCAATACCTATAATCCTTATCGGATTATTCATTTCGGCAGAGCTTGCAATGTTTGGTGTAGTTCTTTATTGTGCCGTATTTGCATTTCAGCTTGTGACATTGCCAACTGAAACAAACGCAAGTTCACGTGCGATTGATACACTATACAATATGGCTATACTTGACGAGGATGAGCTAAAAGGCACTAAAAAGGTGTTAAGGGCAGCTGCTATGACATATTTTGCATCAGCGGCGGCAACTGCACTGCAGGTGTTAAGATTATTCCTTCTGGTAAGCGGAAACAGGAGAAGAGATTGATTAGTGCAAGGGAAGCGGCATTACTTACTCTTAACGACATTTTCTATAACGGTGCATATTCAAATCTTGCCGTTAAGGAAATGCTCGGAAAGTGCCGTGGTATGGATAAAAACGAAAAAGCATTTTTTACCGGTCTTGTTTACGGTGTTGTTTCACGTCATTTTACGCTTGAATATATTATCTCAAAATACTCATCAATCAAGCTTAAAAAGCTTGCAAGGTATGTAAAAATAATACTTGAAATGGGCATTTATCAGCTTCTGTATTTTGACAAGGTTCCGCAGAGTGCGGCGGTGAATGAATGTGTGAAGCTTGCTAAAAAATACTGCAAAAAAGGGTCTGACAGATTTGTGAACGCAATTTTGCGTGCATTCTGCAAGGATGAATGTAAGGTTGAGTATCCCGATAATAATCTTGCAGTTAAATACTCATTCTCACCGGAAATGGCAGATATATTTATCGGGCAGTTCGGATACGAGTTTTCAGAACAATTGATGGAAGCACTCAATACGACACCTGATTTTCTTATAAGACCTAATGCTTTAAAAACTGATGCCAAAACGCTTTCAGAGCTTCTGTTAAAAGAAGGAATCAGCAATACTGTCACTGATTACGGTATGATTAATGCCGATGGATTTGATGTAGGAGCGTCAAAACTGTATCTTGACGGATACTTTACCGTACAAGACAGAGGTGCATACACAGCATCTGTAGTTCTTGACCCGAAGCCGGGTGATACCGTAATTGATATGTGTGCCGCACCGGGCGGAAAAACAACACACATTGCAGAGCTTATGAATGATAGCGGTAAAATAACCGCATTTGATATACACGAGCATAAGATTTCTCTTATAAACAATGCCGCAAAACGGCTTGGAATAAAAATAATCGATGCACAGGTGGCAGACAGCACACAATTTCTGCCGGAATTTAAGGAAACTGCAGACAAAGTGCTCTGTGACGTACCGTGCTCCGGTTGGGGTATAATCAGGCGTAAGCCTGATATAAAGCTTTCGCATACAGATTTATCAGAGCTTTATGAGATACAGCGTAAAATACTCCGAAACGGTGCAGAGTATGCTAAAAAAGGCGGAAGCCTTGTATATTCCACCTGCACGGTAAACAAGCACGAAAACGAGGAAATTATTTCGGAGTTTTTGCGTGAAAACAGTGAATTTGAAAAAGTATACGAAAAAACATTCTATCCGCATATTGACGGATGTGACGGATTTTTCATATGTAGGTTAAATAAAAAATGATAGATTTAAAAGATTTTGAATTTTACGAGCTTGAAGAATTTATTCTTGGACTTGGCGAAAAAAAGTTTCGTACAGCACAGATTTTCAAGTGGTTGCATCTTGGCGTTACAGACTATGACGAAATGACCGATATTTCCAAAAGCTTTCGTGATAAGCTCAAAGAAATCAGCTGCGTTTCAACTCTTGAAATTGAACAGAAGCTTGTTTCAAAGCTCGACGGCACAGTAAAATATCTGTTCAGACTGCCTGACGGGAATTGTATTGAGAGTGTGGTTATGCGATATCATCACGGACTTACAATCTGCATTTCATCACAGGTTGGATGCCGTATGGGTTGCAGATTTTGTGCATCAACAATAGGCGGACTTTACCGTTCACTTACGGCAGGCGAGATATTGAATCAGGTAATATTCGCACAGAAGGATCTGGGCGAGCGAATTTCAAATATTGTACTTATGGGCATAGGAGAGCCACTTGATAACTATGACAATGTTATTAAATTTCTCCGTAACGTAAACCATGAAAAGGGAATAAATATAGGTTTAAGACACATAACGCTTTCTACCTGCGGTGTTGTGCCGGGTATATACAAGCTTGCAGAAGAGGATATGCCGATAACACTTACGATTTCACTGCACGCACCAAATGACAAAATACGTGACTCTATAATGCCTGTCAATCATAAGTATAAAATGGACGAGCTTTTAAAGGCTTGTGAGCATTATAAAAATACTACCGGCAGACGTTTGAGCTTTGAGTATTCGCTTATAAGCGGTGTCAATGACAGCAAGGAAAATGCACAGGAGCTTGCCAAAAAGATAAAGCCTTTAGGTGCACACGTTAACCTTATACCTGTAAATAAGGTAGAAGAACGTGAATATAAAAAGGGTACAAAAGACGAGATAAACTCTTTTTTAAAGCATCTTACCAGTTACGGTGTAAACGCTACTATAAGGCGTGAATTAGGTGCTGATATATCCGCATCATGCGGACAATTGAGAAAGAAATCTGCAAATATTTCAGAATGAAAGGGGTGTAGAGCTTGAGAATAGAAGCATTAACCGATGTGGGAAAAGTGCGGAAAATAAACGAAGACAGCTTTGGAAAAGAAGTCTGTGACAGCTATTCATATGCAATAGTTGCCGACGGTATGGGCGGCCATCTTGCAGGTGAAGTAGCAAGTAGAATGGCTGTTGAAATCATAAAGAAATACATTGAAGAAAATGTAAAAGACGGGCTTGACCACTTCCAGGTAAAAGAACAGTTAATACAGGCATTCAAGAAAGCGAATGAGGAGATATATAAATACTCCTGTGAAAACGAAAGTGTAATGGGAATGGGTACAACCGCCACGATATGTATGGTTCGTAAGGGATTTCTCATATACGCACACGTAGGTGATTCTCGTGCATATACAATCGGAAAAAAGATAAAGCAGATAACAAACGACCATTCGTATGTACAGGAGCTTGTTAAGCTCGGACAGATAACTCCAGAGGAGGCAAAGGTACATCCGAGACGTAATTATATAACACGTGCAATGGGTGTTGAGGAGTCTGTAAAGGCGGATGCCGGTATAAAAACATATAAAGGTGAGAAAATACTTATCTGTTCTGACGGTCTGCACGGAAAGATGGAGGATGCAGAACTGTTCGGACTGATTTCAAAAAAACCGGCAAAGAATTGTGTAGATGAACTGATAAAGCTTGCGAACAAACGCGGCGGTGAAGATAATATAACCGCAGTTATAATGGAAGGAGATACGAGTGATGCATAATACTGAGAAGCTTATGGGTATGACCCTTAATGACAGATATGAAATCCTTGAAAAAATCGGTACGGGCGGTATGGCTCTTGTTTACAAGGCCCACGATAACGTGCTTGACCGTGATGTGGCTATCAAGGTACTGCGTGAAGCATTTGATAACGAAAGCAGTATAGTTTCAAACTTTATAAAAGAAGCACGTTCGTCTGCAAGTCTTGTGCATCCGAATGTTGTTTCGGTTTACGATGTATCCCAGCACGAAGATTTCTATTATATGGTAATGGAGCTCGTTGACGGAAAAACACTAAAGGAATACATAAAGAAAAATCCGCGTCTGCCGTGGCAGGAGGCGTGTAATTATGCTATACAGATAGGTCAGGGTATACAGGCGGCACACGAGCGTAATATAATCCACCGTGATATAAAGCCGCAGAATATTATTATGGACCCTGCAAACACCTTAAAAGTAACGGATTTTGGTATAGCAAAAGCAGTTGAGGGAGATAAAGCAATAGCCGGCGGAACTGCAATGGGCAGTGTGCATTACATCTCACCTGAGCAGGCACGTGGCGGATTTACGGATTTCCGTTCGGATATATATTCACTGGGCGTTGTGCTTTACGAGATGCTTGCGGGCAGAGTTCCGTTTGACGGTGACAATCCGACATCGGTAGCACTTATGCATATCGAAGAGGAAGCTGTAAATGTTAAGTGCGTTAATATGGACGTGCCTTCAGACCTTGCATATGTTACAATGAAGGCTATGCACCGTGAACCGGGCAGACGTTATCAGTGTATGGACGAATTTCTAAACGACTTACGTGCAGTTCTTGCGGATGAAAATTTACCGTCGCTTGAACGTGAACGCCGTATGGGCATTGAATTTGATACAGAACCCGATTGTGGAGAAAAAGCTGAAAAGACAGTAAACGAACGTGAAATGCGTGTCCGTGAAAAGGGAAAGGAAAAGGTTAAAAAGAAAAAGGCAGAGCGTAACGCAATACTGCTTGCTTTTGCTACAGCATTGGCACTTGTACTTATAATAGCCGGAGTGATTCTGCTTGTTGCAAATCCGTTCTCAAAAACAGTTCCTGATCTTGTAAATATGACGATAGACGCCGCAGAAAACGAGGCACAACGTCACGGCTACAGCATAGAGTATGAATACACATATTCTGACACTGTTCCGAAGGACACTGTAATATCACAGCTTCCGTCTGCAGGTGAGGAGCTTGATAAGCACGAGAAAATAAAGATTTCCGTATCAATGGGTGCAACCGGCGGAAAAATTGAGGTGCCGGATGTGAAAGGGCTTCCGCTTGAAGATGCAAAGGAAGAAATCGAAGCACTTATGCTTATATGTGATGTTGAGTTTATTGAAAGTAATAAGGAAGCAGGTATAGTAGTGCGTCAGACACCGTCTAAGGGTACACATATGAATCCGGCAGGTAAGGTTAAATTGTATGTAAGCTCCGGCCCGGAAGAAACACCGGCAGTAGAAACACAAAAGCCTCAGGAGGAAGAACCGGACGAGCCTGAAGCAACAGAAAATGTATCAGACAGTGGCTCATCCGCTACAGTAACGTCTAAAATGTATTCTGTAAAGATTCCTGACAAAACAGGTGAAATGGTACACATAAAGATTGTTGCAAACGGCAATGTCCTGCACGATAGTACACATTCAAAGAGTGAGGGCAAGGTTGTTCAGGAAATTTCCGGTTCCGGAAGTGTCAAAGTGCAAACCTATATTGACGGCGTTCTCACAAACGAAGAAAGCCTGAGCTTCTGATATGCGGGGAAAGATATATAAGGGTATAGGCGGTTTCTATTATGTTGCCACAGATACCGGTGAAATAATTGAGTGTAAGGCACGCGGTAAGTTCAGAAAGGAACATATTATTCCTATAATCGGTGATGATGTTGAAATTGAGGTCAAAAACGGTAAAGGTTCAATTACAGAGATTTATGAACGCAAGAACAGCCTTATACGACCGGCAGTAGCCAATATTGACATTATAGTTGTAGTGGTTGCGGCAAAGGATCCTGATCCTGCAACATTCGTAACTGACAAGATGCTTGTTAATGCAGAAATAAACGGTATTGAGGCGGTTGTTTGCATTAACAAAACTGACCTTGCCCAAAATGCAGAGCTTAAAGGAATTTATGAGAGGTCAGGCTATAAAACATTATGTGTTTCAGCTACGGAAAAAGACGGGCTTGATGAACTTTTTGAGATAATTAAAGGGAAAACTGCGGCATTTGCAGGTGTCAGCGGTGTCGGAAAATCAACACTGCTTTCGCATATAACCGGAATTGATCTTGAAACAGGCGAGGTATCAGACAAAATCAGCCGTGGCAGACATACAACACGTCACGTTGAACTGTTTAAGGTCGCAGGTGGTGGATATGTACTTGACACCCCGGGATTTTCATCGGTGGAAACCGAGGATATAACTGCAGAAGAGCTTGAGGAATGTTTCCCTGAAATACGTGATATTTCAGGGGGTTGCAGATTCCGTGGATGTGCTCATCTTGAAGAGCCCGACTGTGCTGTGAAGATTGCAGTTGAAAATGGTACAATTCCGCAATCAAGATATGAATCATATAAAGAATTATACGAGATACAACGAGGTAAAAAACAATGGAAATAATACTGTCACCGTCGCTTTTAGCGGCAGATTTCGGTAAGCTTGCCGAGCAAATCAAAGAAGCGGAAAAAGCAGGTGCAAAGTTCTTGCATCTTGATGTTATGGACGGAATCTTTGTGCCGAACATCAGCTTTGGTTTGCCCGTTATAGAAGCGCTTCGTAAATATACAGATATGGTTTTTGATGTTCATCTTATGATAACAGAGCCTGAGCGTTACATTGAAAGGTTCATTGATGCAGGTGCGGATATTGTAACATTTCATGCCGAGGCGACGGAAAAAATTGATGAATGTATAGAAATTATCCATAACCGTAAAAAGAAGGCAGGTCTTGCAATAAGCCCGAAAACGCCGGCAGATGTGGTTTATCCGTATCTTAGTAAACTTGACATGGTGTTATGTATGACAGTTGAGCCGGGATATGGCGGACAGAAATATATGCCCGATATGGAACCTAAAATTGCGGCTGTAAGAGAAAAGGCAGGCAAGGATATGCTTCTTGAGGTTGACGGCGGAATAGGTGCAAAGAACATAATGGCACCGGTTAATGCCGGAGCGAATGTGATTGTTGCGGGTACTGCTGTCTTTGGTGGAAAGATCAGCGAAAATGTTACGGAGATACTTAAAACATGCGGGCAGTTATAATCGGTAACGGCGAAATACGTGATTATACATATATTAAAACCTTCTTAAAGCCGGATGATTTTATAATCTGTGCTGACGGAGGGTTAAGACACGTTAAAGGCCTTGGTGTGGATGCAGATATTGCAATAGGTGATTTTGATTCCTGTGAAAAGTCGGAGGATGTTAAAAGCATCACTTTTCCGACTCATAAAAATCTGACCGACGGCGAAATTGCAGTGGACTATGCAATTGAAAACGGATATACTGAAATATTGCTTCTTGCTATGACCGGAACACGCCTTGACCATACCTTTACAAATATATTCCAGCTTGCAAAGCAGGGAAATATAACACTTATAGACGATAATAACGAGGTTTATGTTATTAAAGACAGCATAACATTAAAAGGAAAAAAAGGAAAAACAATGTCTGTTATTCCTGTGTTTTCTGACCTTTGCGGTGTGACTGCAACAGGTGTTTATTATCCGCTTAATAATGATACACTCTCTTTTGGCGAGGGCAGGGGTAACAGTAATGTGATAACAGACGATTTATGTACCGTTTCAGTTAAAAGCGGAACAGGAATAATTTTTATAAACAACGGAGATTAAAATGGTATATTTGGATAATGCGGCAACAACTAAACCGTCCGAAAAAGCGGCAGAAGCTATGTTACAGGCAGTTACGGAGTATGCAAATCCATCATCTTTACACTGTGCCGGACTTCGTGCAGAAAAGCTTATTACTGCATCACGTGATAATATAGCAAGAATACTTGGCGTAAACGGCAACGATATCTATTTCACATCAGGCGGTACAGAGGCAAACAATCTTGCAATTTTCGGTACTGCAGATGCACTGAAAAAACGTGGCAGACGCATAATAACTTCAAAAATTGAACATCCGTCTGTGCTTGAGGCGTTTAAAAAGCTTGAAAAAGACGGATTTGATGTCGTATATACCGGCGTATTACCTGACGGAACAATTGACCTTGATGCTTTTTCGCAGGCTGTTTCTGAAGATACTATTCTTGTAAGCGTAATGCACGTTAACAACGAAACCGGTGTGATACAGCCCATTGAGAAAATTTCAAAAATTGTACGCGAAACGGCAAAAAACTGTATAATCCACTGCGACTGTGTGCAGTCTTTCGGAAAAATTCCGGTTAAGCCCGAGCAGATGGGTGTTGATATGATAAGTATCAGTGCACATAAAATCCACGGCTTTAAAGGATGCGGTGCGTTATATACAAAAAACCGTCGCATAAACCCTGTATTTTACGGTGGTGAACAGCAAAATGAGCTCCGCCCCGGAACAGAAAATACAGGCGGGATACTTGCATTTTCTGCGGCGGCATCTGAATGTGTAATTGATATAAACGAAATGCAGAGAAAACGTCTGCTTATGGCTGATATACTTATTGATAAGATTGAAGATATTCTTATAAACGGCTCATCTGAACATAATTCGGGAAGTGTATTGAATGTTTCATTTTTAGGCTTAAAAGCTGAAATACTACTTCATTCGCTTGAAAGACACGAGATTTATGTGTCAACCGGTTCTGCGTGCTCATCACACAAACCGCAGCCAAGCCACGTGCTTATGGCGATGGGGCTGTCACAGCAGGCAGTAAACGGTGCAATACGCATCAGCTTTTCACAGTATACTACTGATGATGAAATACGTTTCGCAGCTGAAAAAATTGCAGATGAAGTTAAAACAATACGCAGATATATGTAGCACAGAAAGGGAAATAAACGTGAAAGAGATAATTCTTGCAAAATACGGTGAAATAATACTTAAAGGCGGTAACCGTCCGAAATTTGAAAAGCTTTTGATTGACAATATCAAAAATGCGTTAAAAAATGTTGCAGATTTTAAAATATCATTAAGACAGGCGACAGTTTATGTTGAAGAATTCGACGAGGACAAGACAGATATTATAGTTGAGAGAATGTCAAAAATTTTCGGACTTGTGTCGGTTACCCGTGCAGCCGTTTGTGAAAAGTCAATGGATGCTATTAAAGAAACGGCACTTAACTATATAGGCAGTGACCTTGAAAAGCCTGCAAAGTTTAAGGTGGAAGCGAAGCGTTCAGATAAGGCATTTCCGTTAAACTCCGTCGAGATTTGTATGGAGCTTGGTGGATGGCTTGACGATAAGTTCCCCAACATTGTATGTGATGTCCATAATCCCGATATAACCGTAAAGGTTGAAGTGCGTGATGTTGCGGCGTATGTGTATATAGAGCAGAAAAAGGTAAAGGGACAAGGCGGTATGCCAATAGGCTCAGGCTCAAAGGCGACACTTCTTTTATCAGGCGGTATTGACAGTCCTGTCGCGGGACATATGATTTCAAAACGTGGCGTAACGATTGATGCGGTTAACTTTTTCTCATTCCCGTATACATCAGACCGTGCAAAGGAAAAGGTTATTTCTCTTACAAAGATACTTGCACAGTATACATCAAAAATAAACCTGTATATTGTTCCGTTTACGGAAATTCAGTTACAGATACGTGACAATTGTCCGGAGGAACATATGACACTTATTATGCGTCGGTTTATGATGCGTATAACAGAGAAGCTTGCACGCCGTAACGGCTCAAAGGCACTTGTTACGGGCGAGTGTGTAGGTCAGGTTGCAAGCCAGACACTTTCAGCCCTTGATGTAACAAATGCGGTTATTGATATGCCGGTTCTTCAACCGCTTATTGGTATGGATAAGATTGAGGTTATAAACCGTGCAGAAAAAATCGGAACATATGAAACGTCAATATTGCCGTATGAGGATTGCTGTACTGTATTTACTCCAAAGCATCCGACAATCAACCCAAAACGCTCGGCAATTGAAAAAACAGAGAGTGTTCTTGATATAGAAAAGCTTGAAGAAGAGGCACTTAACGGGGTAGAACTTATCGAGGTTTATCCTGATTAAAAATTTTTAAAAAAAGTATTGACAAGTCATAATTTGTCTGTTATAATGAAAATAACAAACAGATGTTCGTATTAATTAAAGGAGAATTTACAATGGCTAAATCTGATAAAATGTCAAAACCGCCGGTTGAGCGAGTAGTTAGTGAGGAAAAGAAGAAAGCACTTGATGCAGTGTTCAAGGTGATTGAAAAGGAATACGGCACCGGCTCAATAATGAAGCTTGGTGATACGCAGGTAGCAAGTGTTGATGCTATTCCGACAGGTTCAATGACACTTGATATGGCACTTGGCGTAGGCGGTATGCCACGTGGCAGAATTATTGAAATTTACGGACCTGAATCATCAGGTAAAACTACTGTTGCACTTCACGTTGTAGCAGAAGCACAAAAACGTGGCGGCGAGGCGGCTTTTATAGATGCAGAGCACGCACTTGACCCCGTATATGCACAAAAGCTTGGCGTTGATATTGACAACTTAATCGTTGCACAGCCCGATACTGGTGAACAGGCTCTTGATATATGTGAGGCACTTGTAAGATCAGGTGCACTTGATGTTATCGTAATTGACTCTGTTGCGGCCCTTGTTCCGAAGGCAGAAATTGAGGGCGAGATGGGTGATGCACACGTCGGTCTTTTGGCTCGTCTTATGTCGCAGGCGTTAAGAAAGCTTACAGCTATTATTTCAAAGTCGGGTACTGCTGTTATATTCATTAACCAGCTACGCGAAAAGGTTGGTGTGATGTACGGTAACCCCGAAACAACTCCGGGCGGAAGAGCATTGAAGTTCTTCTCATCGGTACGTCTTGATGTACGCCGTCAGGAACAGCTTAAAAACGGTGCTGAGGTTATTGGTAACCACACACGTGTAAAGGTTGTTAAGAACAAGGTTGCACCTCCGTTTAAAGAGGCAGAGTTTGATATCCTTTACGGCGAGGGTATTTCTAAAGAGGGAAATATACTTGACGTTGCAGTAGAGCTTGATATCATTAAGAAGAGCGGTGCATGGTTCAGCTATGACGGAATGAAGATCGGTCAGGGCAGAGATAACGCAAGAAAGTACCTCAAAGACAATCCGGAATTCTGTGATATGGTTGAAGAAATGGTGCGTAACGGTTTGTCATCAGACGCAGAAGATGGACTTGTTAAAAACAATGAAAATACAGAAGTTTTGGAAAATCAATTTGTAAATTCAGACGAAAATTGAACAATTTATTAAAAAATCATTGACCTTTAATGAATTTTGGAGTATTCTATTATTAGAATATAATAATATTAGGGGGCGTAACAATGGTTTCAGGTGAAGTAACTGTTAATAACGCGGTTGGACTACATGCAAGACCGGCAACATTTTTTATTCAGCGTGCCAATTCCTTCAAATCAAGTATTTGGGTTGAAAAAGATGATAGAAAAGTAAATGCAAAGAGTTTGTTGGGTGTTTTATCACTCGGCATAGTTAAGGGCACTACTATTACTATAATTGCCGACGGAACTGACGATGATGAGGCAGTAAAGACTCTTGTCAGTGTAATTGAGTCTAACTTTACTGAATAATTTTGAAGATTTAAGCTTCGGATAATAACTCTGCACAGGTTCTGCAGAGTTATTTTTTCGATACAGGAAGTGATTATATGTTTGACTTTGAGGATGAAATTAAAAAACTCCCGCAAAAACCGGGTGTTTATTTGATGTACAATAAAGACAGTGAGGTCATATATGTAGGCAAGGCAAAGATTCTCAAAAACCGTGTTACGCAGTATTTCAGAAAAAACTCAAACCATACACCAAAGGTTCTTGCAATGGTTGCACAGGTGGCATATTTTGAGTATATAATAACTGATTCTGAACGTGAAGCCCTTGCTCTTGAGTGTAATTTGATTAAAAAGTACAGACCGAAATATAATATTCTCCTCAAGGATGACAAACAATATCCGTATATAAAAGTATCAATTAACGAAGCTTATCCGCGAGTGAGTATGGTACGCCGTACAGCTGATGACGGGGCGAAGTATTTCGGGCCGTATATGGGAAAGGGTACAATAAAGAACACACTCGAAATAATACAACGGTTGTTTAAACCGCCTACCTGCAAGCGTCGTTTTCCGCAGGATATCAAAAAGGGCAGACCTTGTCTTAACTATCATATAAACAATTGTATAGCACCGTGTACCGGTAATGTTTCAAAGGACGAATACAGAAAGGTATTTTTTGAGATTTGCAGATTTTTAGAGGGAAAATATTCGGACCTTGTAAAAGAACTATCTGAGGAAATGAAGCTTGCATCAGCATCCTTACAGTTTGAACGTGCCGCTGTTTTGCGTGACCGTATAAACTCAATAAAAGAGCTTTCAGACCGTCAGAAAATTACTGACGCTACGCATCAGAATGATACAGATGTGATTGCAGTCGCGAGTGATAATTCGGTTGCGTTTATAGAAGTGTTCTTTATACGTTCCGGTAATGTAATCGGCAGAGAGTATTATAAAATTGAGAATGTAAAAGATGCATCAGGCGGCGAGATTATTACAGATTTTATAAAACAGTTCTACGCAGGCTGTGATTTTATCCCGAGTGAAATCCTGACCGAGTATGAGCTTACTGAAACCGAGCTTCTTGCCGATTGGTTACGCAAGCTTAAAAATCGTCGTGTAACGCTTGCGTGCCCAAAACGTGGCGAGAAGGCAAAGCTTGTTGCGATGGTTAAAATCAATGCAGAAAAAGCACTTTCAAACTACAAAATCAATCAGCTCAAAATCAAAGAAAACAGCGGTGTACTTGAGCTTCTAAAAAACACATTGTCGCTTGATAAAATTCCTGCAAGGATTGAAAGTTACGATATATCGAATATCAGCGGTACAAATAATGTTGCTGCAATGGCTGTTTTTGAATACGGTAGACCGGCAAAACGCAAGTACCGTCAGTTTAAAATAAAAACAGTTGAAGGTGCTGATGATTATGCATCTATGAGTGAGGTTATATACCGCAGATTTCGTCATGGTATGGAGGAGGAAGAACAGATTGCAAGCGGACAGCTTAATATCCGTGATGCGAAGTTTCTGCCATATCCTGACCTGATACTGCTCGATGGCGGAAAAGGTCATTTATCAGTCATAGGAGAACTTATGGAAATGATGGATAATGACACACCTGTATTTGGTATGGTAAAGAACAATCATCACAGAACACGTGCACTTGTCGGAACTAACGGTGAGGTGGATATAAGTGCAATACCGCCTGTGTTTAAGCTTATAACACACATTCAGGATGAGGTTCACGATGCTGCTATAACATATTTCCGCAAGCTTCACCAAAAGATTGATTCTGAGCTTGATAAAATTCCCGGAATCGGCGAAAAAAGACGTTTAGCCCTATTGACTAAATACGGAAATATTGGTAAAATAAAAGAGGCAACAATTGAAGAGCTTGCCGACACCGAATCAATGGATTTAAGGGCGGCAGAAAATATATATAATTATTTCAGAACTAAAAGGGACTCGTAAAATGGTCGTTTTCTTAAAAAAGGGTATTGCAATTCTGCTTTCACTTGTAATGCTGTTTGCGGTTTGCGGATGTTCGGTTATTGATAATTTCAAAAAGGCTTCAGAAACACCAAAACCGGAAAAAGAAACAAATGAGCAGGAAAGTATTAAAGACAACTCTATAACAATTGGTGTTGTCGAGCTTGACACATATAATCCGCTTGTAACAAAATCGGTTACTATGAAAAATATGCTCGGTTTTATTTTCGAGCCATTATTTACTCTTGATGAGAATCAGAATACGGTTGGTGTTCTTGCTGAGACTTGTGAGACATCTCCTGATGGAAAAAGCATAATAATCAAGCTGAAGCAAAACGTAATATGGCATGACGGAGCATTATTTACCGCAAACGATGTTGTTTATACTGTTAAAGCAATACTTAATAGTGAAACAAATTACGGACACTTGCTTGAAAATGTTGCGTCTGTTTCAGCATCAGACACACAGACCGTAAACGTCGCTTTTAAACGCAGTGTGCCGGAGCCTGCGTTACTTATGACATTTCCGGTTATAAAAAGCGGTTCACTTTCGGGAACATTCCGTGCAATCGGAACGGGCCCGTTTTACCTTGATTATGACAAACTCTCAAGATTTGATTCATACTACGGCAAAAAGGCAAAGCTTGATTGTGTAAAAGTAAAAAGCATACCCGATAATGATAAGTTCATTTCATTGTTTAACGCAAGCGTTGTTGACATTGCAGATTCTGAAATGATAGATATGACAGAATACACACCGAGAAGTAACGCAAATGTTCACGGTTATGTGTCTGACGAGATGGTTTTTGTGGGCTTTAATACAAATGATGATGTATTCAGATACCCTGAGGCACGCAGGAGTGTGTATGCTGTAATTGACAGACAAAACATAGCTTCACATATTTATTTTTCACGTGCAGAGGCTGCACACTATCCGATGAATCCGACAAGACCGTTCTATCCCAAAACTACAGAGAATATGCATAGTGACCACGGTACCGCAGAGAAAGAACTCAGGGACGGGAAATGGCAGAAGGATAAAAGAGGAGTGTATTTTCGTTCAAATGCCGGAGGAGTAACATATTTTGGCGTCGAAATACTTGTTAATTCTGAAGACAAGGAGCGAATGAAAATAGCTGCAGAAATATCTGATACAATGACCGACCTCGGTATGAGAAATACAATCACCACGTGTTCCGAAGCCGAATTCAAAACACGTGTTCTTAACGGCAACTACGATATGTTTGTTGGTAAAACAGAATTGTTACCTAATAATGATTTAACTGATTTTCTGTTAACAGATAACATATTCGGCTACTCTGATGAGGAGGCTGAAATATTACTTTCACAATTGGGAACTCTCACAACGGATGAGGATAAAGAGAGTGTTTACGGGCAATTGTTTGAGTTACTCAAGGAAAAATGTCCTATTGCACCCGTTTGCTTTTTAAAGGACAGCCTTATAACGAGTGCAAAACTTAAGTCCGGCGTATCTCCGTCAGTAACAGGTGCGGTTGTAATGACCGGGAATTGGAGCGTAAAATGACAGTAATAGTATGTGGCGGCGGAGCTGCCGGCATGATTGCAGCAGGTACTGCGGCAGAGACAGCCGATAAGGTCATACTGATAGAAAAAAATGACGCACTCGGCAAAAAACTCCGTATAACCGGTAAAGGCAGATGCAATATAACCAATGCCTGCGAAATTGAGGATATGATAGGAATGTATCCGGTGAACGGCAAATTTCTGTATTCTGCGTTATACACCTTTACAAACGACAGTATTGTAGAGCTTCTTGAAAGCTATGGAGTTAAAACAAAGGTTGAACGCGGCGGAAGAGTATTTCCGGTAAGTGATGATGCACGTGATGTTGTATCAGCAATGAGAAAGTATGCATTAAAGTCTAATGTAAAACTCATAAAGGATGAAGTGAAATCCATTATAACATCAAACGGCGAAATAAAGGGTGTTAAAACCGCTAATGGCGAATATATGGCAGACAGGGTGATTTTATGTAATGGCGGTGCTTCGTATCCGCAGACCGGCTCTGACGGCTCAGGATACCGTATGGCAGAAAAAGTGGGACACACAGTTATAAAGCCCACACCTTCGCTTGTACCGTTATGTACTGCTGAAAAATGGTGTAAGGACATAATGGGGCTGTCACTGAAAAACGTGGAGGTCACGGCTTTTAACTCAAACAACAAAAAGCTGTATTCGGGATTTGGCGAAATGCTTTTCACGCATTTCGGCGTTTCCGGACCGCTTATACTCTCACTTTCAGCTCATATTAAAAAAGACCTTGAAAAAGGTGTATCAATTAAGATCGATTTAAAGCCTGCATTGTCAGAGGAACAGCTTGATGCAAGAATTTTAAGAGACTTTGAAAATCAGAAAAACAAGCATATAATAAACTCACTTGATGCGTTGTTACCCAAAAAGCTTATTCCGGTTGTTATAGAGCTTGCAGAAATCCAACCGCATAAAGCGGTATGCGAAATAACTCGTGAGGAGAGAAAGCGTTTGCTTGGAGTGCTTAAAGGACTGAAGCTGAATATTACAGGTTTTCGGCCGTTAAGTGAAGCGATTATTACATCCGGAGGAATAAAAACCTCAGAAATCAACTCATCAACGATGGAATCAAAAATAGTTAAAGGACTGTATTTTGCAGGCGAAATAATAGATGTTGAT
The DNA here is from genome assembly GCA_017415105.1 of Clostridia bacterium. Classification (GTDB taxonomy): domain Bacteria; phylum Bacillota; class Clostridia; order UBA1381; family UBA1381; genus Ornithomonoglobus. Next base: position 32,750 of record JAFQJD010000018.1, read on the forward strand.
GGTTATACCGGCGGATTTAATCTTCAGGTTGCCTGGTCAACGGGGTATCTTGCAGGGCTAAGTGCCGGAAACAAAACTTAATGATAAATACGCCTTATCTGCTCACGGTAAGAATAAGCGTAAATATGTGAGCGGAAAGGCAAGAAACAAAATGTCAATACGTGCAATAAGAGGAGCAACAACGGCAAGCGAAAACACACGTGAGGCCGTATTTGAAGCAACAATAGAAATGGTAAAGGAAATGATAGATGCCAATGGGATAAAAACCTCCGATATGGTAGACTTTATTTTTACTGTAACGCCTGATTTAACAGCAGTATTTCCTGCGGCAGCTGTAAGAAAAATGGGAATAACAGATGTTCCGCTTCTTGATATGGCAGCACCTGATATAGACGGAGCACTTAAGATGTGCATACGTGTAATGCTTCATATAAATACAGACCTTGAAAACAAGGACCTTAACCACGTTTACTCAAGAGGTGCAAAATCACTCCGTCCTGACCTTATTAAAACAAAAAAGATTTCTGTTGCCATTGACGGACCTGCAGGTGCAGGAAAAAGCTCGGTTGCAAAGCAGGTTGCAAAGGATATGGGTTATGTCTATATTGATACCGGTGCAATGTACCGTGCAGTTGCTGTATGGGCAATAGAAAACGGTATAGATGTAAAAAATGATACACAGAAGCTTATTAGCTCGCTTAATGAGATAAAAATTGATGTAAGCTATGACGAGAATGTTCAGCGTATGCATCTGAACGGTAAAGACGTGACTGAACGCATTCGTGAAAATGATGCATCAATGGGTGCATCAGCCGTTGCAACTATTCCTGAGGTGCGGGTTTATCTTGTTGATATGCAACGCAGGATGGGGGAAAAGGGCGGTGTAATTATGGACGGCAGAGATATAGGCACAGCAGTCTTGCCGGATGCAGAACTTAAGATATATCTTACTGCATCTGTTGAAGAACGTGCAATGCGAAGATATAAAGAATATATCGAAAAGGGCATTGAATGTGATTATGAGAAGTTAAAGGCAGATGTAATAAGCCGTGATGCAAATGATATGAACCGTAAAGCATCACCGTTACGCCAGGCAGAGGATGCGATACTTCTTGATACAACCGACAAAACCTTTATAGAGGCTGTAGATACTATTAAAGATTGGATAAAAAATACGGAGGCAAAGAACTGATGTTTTATTGGGTATGTGTAAAACTGGTGCAGTTTGCGATGCTGTTCTGCTTCAGAGTAAAAAGAATAGGAAAGGAAAATATTCCCAAAAAAGGTGGAGCAATACTTGCAATTAACCATAAGAGCTTTTTTGACCCTGTTATGGTAGGTATAACCTCACCAAGACGCCTTAATTTTATGGCAAAGGCTGAATTGTTTAAAAATAAGCTTTTCGGTGGTCTGATAAAAAAGCTTGGTGCATTTCCGGTACACAGAGGTTCAGGTGATGTGGCTGCACTTAAAACTGCATTTAAAATACTTGATGCAGACGGAACAATGCTTATTTTTCCGGAGGGCGGACGTGTTAAGAACGGTGAGCGACGCAAGGCAAAAACCGGTGTTGCGATGATTGCACAGAAAAAATGTGTTCCCGTAATTCCGGTTTATATTGACGGCAACTACAGATGGATGTCAAAAATGACGGTTACATACGGTGAGGCTATTTCATTTGAAGAATATAAGGATAAAAAGCTTTCGGGCGATGAGGTTCAGGCACTTGCCGATAATGTTCTTGATAAAATTTACAGCCTTGCACAGGGAGTGTGATTAAATGCCGGTAAAGGTTGCAAAAACAGCCGGATTCTGTTTCGGTGTAAAACGTGCGGTTGATGCAGTTTATGAAGCAATAGAAAACGGTAAAAGAATAGCAACGCTTGGTGATGTTATTCATAACCGTCAGGTGATGGACGACCTTGCAAAAAAAGGTGTATATTCCTATGATGATGTTATGGATATACCGGAGGATTGCGTTATAGTTATACGTGCACACGGCGTTGGTAAGGATGTTTATGAAAAAATCGGAGCGAGGGAGTATATCGACCTCACGTGTCCGTTTGTATCAAAAATCCATACGATTGTTGAAAAATATTATAATGACGGATACAAAATCGTAATTGTCGGGGATGAAAAGCATCCTGAGGTTATCGGCATAAACGGCTGGTGCAACTATGAAGCTACAGTAATCGACAGTGAAAAAACGGATTTTGTAGCGGATTTTGGAAATAAGCCGATATGTGTTGTAGCACAAACGACAATCAAGAAAGAATATTTTGTGCAAATCGTACAAAATTTAAAAAAGACTTGCAAAAGTACCCTTGAATTTGATACAATATGTAGTGCAACTAGAAATAGGCAGGAGGAAGCAGCGACGCTTGCGGCGGAATCTGACTGTATGATTATAGTCGGAGGGCTCAAGAGCTCCAATACGAAAAAACTCTATGAGATTTCCAAAAAGCTGTGTCCCGAAACCTATCACGTTGAAACGGCGGATGAAATTCCGCAAAAACAATATTATAAAATAGGAATTACGGCAGGTGCATCAACTCCTGCACGTATTATCCGGGAGGTAGTAAAGGCTATGAGTGAAAACTTGAAAAAAGAGGAGAGCTTCGCAGAGCTGTTTGAACAGTATGATCAGAAGACTCTCACAAACGGGGACATTATTGATGGACAGGTTGTTGAAATCCGTAAGAACGAGGTTATCGTTGACCTTGGCGGTTTCAAATACAACGGACAGCTTGCTGTTGACCAGATAACAGATGACCCGTCACTTGAGCCGTCTGATGTTGTAAAGGAAGGCGACACAATCAGAGTTTACGTAGTAGGCGTAAACGATGCTGAAGGAAAGGTAGTTCTATCAAGAAAGAAATTGGTAGCTATGGAAAGCTGGAACAAAATCAAAGCGGCTTACGAATCAGAACAAATCATGGAGGGTAAGATCATTAAGTCCGTTAAGGGTGGCCTCGTTGCTTTGGCTGATGACGCACAGGTATTTATTCCGGCAAGACAGGTTTCTGAAAAGTATGTGTCAGACCTTCAGAGTCTTGTAGGTGAAACTCTTACATTCAAGCTTATCGAGCTTGACGAGAGAAGAAAGAGAGTTGTTGGTTCAGCACGTGTACTTCTTGAAGCTGAGCGTAAGGCTAAAGAGGCAGAGTTCTGGGCTGATGCAGAAGAAGGAAAGCATTACAGCGGTACGGTTAAATCTCTTACATCATTCGGTGCATTCGTTGATATAGGAGGAGTAGACGGTCTTGTTCATATAAGTGAGCTTTCATGGAACAAGATTAAGCATCCGTCAGAGGTATGTGCTGTTGGCGATACAATGGATGTTTACATTAAGGATATCAATCCTGAAACAAAGAAGATTTCTTTGGGCTTCAAGAAACTTGAGGACAATCCGTGGACAATTGCCCAGAGCAAGGTCAATGTTGGTGATGTAATCACTGTTAAGATTGTAAGAATGATGCCGTTTGGTGCATTTGCAGAGATTATTCCGTCAGTAGACGGCCTTATCCACATCTCGCAGATTGCTGATAAGCGTATCGGCAAGCCGGAAGATGTTCTTGAGATTGGACAGGAAGTTGAAGTTAAGGTAACAGAAGCTAACTGGGAAGCAAAGAAGATCAGTCTTTCAATCAGAGCTCTTATTGAAAAGGAAGAGCCGGAAGTAGTAGAGGAAGAGGTTGTTGAAGAGGACAAGCCGGAAGAAGCACTTGTATATTCAACAGATCCCGAGGTAGAGGTTGAAGAACCCATAGCTGTTGAACCTGCTGAGGAAGAAGCAGCTGAAGAGGTTACAGAAGCTCCTGCTGAAGATGCTGAATAATTAAATATGTTTACAAAAGACGCAGAAACTGATTCTGCGTCTTTTTCTTTGACACACGAGATGTTGTATAATACAACAACTTGCGTTGTATATCTTGTGGTTAAAATATACAAAAAAATAAATACTATTTGTAATTTTTTACAATATTTATAAAAAATCGTAAAAAGCATTGCATTTAGTGTTTATATGGTTTATAATATCTATATGTGGTATTGGTAGTAGGTACTAATACGTGATAACAATTTTTTTGGAAAGGACGCTTATGATTATGACAAAACAACAGCGGCACGCTTATATAATGTCTATTATAAGCGAGAATCCGTTTTTAAAAGATGATGAGCTTTCAAAGCAGTGCAAGGTAAGCATTTCAACAATACGAAATGACCGTGCAGAGCTTGGGATTGCAGAGTACCGCGAAAGGATTAAATCTGCGGCAGAAAACGAGTTCCATCACGGTGAAAGTAAAGAGGAACTGCTTGACCTTAAGCTTTATGAAACAGGTATTTCAGTTCTTAAAACCGATGCATCAATGCTTTTCAAAAGCACAAACATTGTAAAGAGTCAGTGTATATATGCACTTGCAGAAAACCTCGCTCTGAATGTTATTAATGCAAATGCGGCACTTGTCAAAGTCGCTAATGTTAAATACACAGCACAGGTACATTTAGGTGATAAGCTTGTTGCGAAATCTACAGTTAAAAGAGAAAAGAATAACGAGTACATTGTCCATGTAATAATAAATGTGGATATGTCAGAGGTATTCAGAGGAAAATTCAATTTGGAAGTTGTGACAGAGGTATAATATATGAAAATTTTAATTGATGTTATGGGTGGCGACAATGCACCGCAGGTACCAGTTGAAGCGGCAGTAAAGGCTGCAAATGAGCTTGGTATTCATATGGTTCTTGTAGGAGATACGGAGGTTATTGAAAAGGAACTGAAAAAATACAAGTATCCTGAAGAGAATATCAGTATAGCTCATGCCCCTGATGTTATATCAAACCACGAGGAACCGGCAAAGGCGGTACGTCAGAAAAAGACTGCATCAGTCGTTGTTGCTGCCAATATGCTTAAAAACGGTGAGGGTGATGCAATGCTTTCAATGGGAAGCACGGGTGCACTGCTTACAGCAGGTCTTCTTATTGTAGGAAGAATTAAGGGTATTCTCCGTCCGGCACTTGCAACAACGCTGCCGACTGCAAAAGGACCAAAGCTTTTGATTGATGCAGGTGCAAACACCAATTGCCGACCTGCTAATCTTGTTCAGTTCGGCGTTATGGGCGATGCGTATATGAAGAATTTGTTTGGGATTGATTCACCGAGGGTCGGACTCATTTCAAACGGTGAAGAAGAGGGTAAGGGTGACGAGCTTACCAAAAAGACTTATCCTGAAATGCAAAAAGCTCCTTTCAATTTTATCGGCAACATTGAGGGCCGTGATATTATGGAGGGAAACACTGATGTTATGGTCTGTGACGGTTTCGTGGGCAATGTTGTTCTTAAGACCGTTGAGGGTATGGGCAGTGTCATAGGAAAGAAAGTCAAGGGTATATTCAAAAAGAACATTATAACAAAAATCGGTGCCTTGTTTGTTATGAACGGAATTTCAGAATTCAAAAAGGCTATGGATTACCGTGAGTACGGTGGTGCACCGCTTCTTGGTTGTAAAAAACTTGTCCTTAAGGGACACGGTTCATCCGACTTAAAGGCGGCTTTTGCAGCTCTTAAACAAGCAAAGACATTTATTGATATGGATGTAAATAAAGAGATTGAGGAAAACCTCAAAAAGCTCAACACGGAGGAAATGGAAGATGCCTAATATGGTAATAAAAGGATTGGGAAACTATATACCCGAAAAAGTATACGATAACGCATACTTTGAAAGTATTGTAGATACAAATGACGAATGGATAACAAGACGTACCGGAATAAAGGAACGTCATATTGCGGCAGATAATGAATACACAACAGACCTTGCGACAAATGCTGCAAAGGCGGCAATTGCTGATGCAGGAATAACACCTGAGGAAATTGACCTTGTTCTTCTTGCTACTGTTACGCCGGACTATTTCACACCCTGCTGTGCGTGTGTTGTTCAGGACCGTGTAGGTGCAGTAAATGCTGCGGCATTTGATTTTAACGCGGCTTGCTCAAGCTTTATAACCGGAATGGTAATGGCAGAGCAGTTTATAAAGAACGGTACTTACAAGAATATACTCCTTGTTTGTGCAGATGTTCTTTCAAAAGTAGCAGACTATAAAGACCGTGCAACGTGTGTTCTTTTCGGTGATGCGGCAGGTGCGGCAGTGCTTTCTGCAGACGATAATGCAGCAGGTGTTCTTGCGTCAGAGCTTGGTGCTGACGGTACAGGCTCTATGTATATAACAAGCCTTGCAGTAAAAGAAGATCCGGAAGAAATTGAAAAGAGAGTTTCAGGCAGAAAAGAAACCGTATGGATGGCAGGTCAGGCAGTAATGAAGTTTGCTGTTAAGACAATGGCGGATGCGACCAACAGAGTTCTTGAAAAAGCAGGGCTTACTTACGATGATATAAAGCTTGTTATACCTCATCAGGCAAACTACAGAATAGTTGACAGTGCACTAAACCGTATGGGTATTGAAAAGGACAAGGTAATGCTGACACTTGAAAAGTACGGTAATACTTCTGCTTCATGTATCCCATCAGCACTCACAGAGGCTGTAAGAGAGGGCAGAATAGAACGTGGTGACAAGGTCGCAATCGTTGGCTTTGGCGGCGGACTGACATGGGGTGCTGCCGTTTTCGAGTATTAAGTTGAAAGGACATATCTAAAATGAAAAACAGACTTTGCGAACTACTCGGAATAGAATATCCGATTATACAGGGCGGTATGGCATGGGTGGCAACCGCAGAGCTTGCGGCGGCTGTATCTAACGGCGGCGGGCTTGGTCTTATCGCAGCAGGCGGTGCACCGGCAGATGTGGTGAGAGCCGAGATTAGAAAATGCCGTGAGCTTACGGATAAGCCGTTTGGTGTAAATGTAATGCTTATGTCACCGTTTGCAGAAGAAGTTATGCAGGTGATTATTGAGGAGAAACCGGCAGTTGTTGCAACGGGAGCCGGAAATCCCGGGAAATATATTGAACCGCTAAAAAATGCAGGTGTAAAGATACTTCCTGTTATTGCGAGTGTGGCAATGGCACAGAAGATGGAAAAACAGGGTGCTGATGCAGTTATAGCAGAGGGCACTGAAGCCGGCGGTCATATCGGTGAAATCACTACAATATGTCTTACACCGCAGGTTGTGGATGCTGTTAATATACCGGTGGTTTGTGCCGGCGGTATTGCCGATAAACGAGGTGCAGTTGCAGCATTTGCATTGGGTGCTGATGGTATTCAGGTAGGAACAAGATTTATATGCTCAGACGAATGTATGGCACATGAGAACTATAAAGCCGCAGTAATAAAGGCAAAAGACCGTGATGCTGTAGTTACCGGCAGAAGCACAGGTGCTCCTGTAAGAGCATTGAAAAATAAACTCACAAAAGAGTATCAGCGGCTTGAGAAAGAAAATGCGACAGCAGAAGAGATTGAACAGCTTGGTGTTGGTGGCTTAAAACGTGCGTTCCTTGAGGGTGACACGCAGATGGGTTCACTTATGGCAGGTCAGAGTGCGGCAATGGTGAAAGAGATTGAACCGTGTGCAGACATAATCAGAAGCTATTTTGCTGATATTGACAGTATACTTACAAAAATAAAGGAAAACACAAATTTCTAAAAGAGAGGGAATATACAATGGGTAAAATTGCATTTCTGTTTGCCGGACAGGGCTCACAGGCTCCGGGAATGGGAAAAGAACTTGCAGAAAACTACAAATGTGCGGATGCCGTTTTTAATGAAGCAACGGATGCGTTGGGATTTGATATAAAGGATATGATTTTTAACGGTGATAAGGAAACGCTTATGATCACCGAAAATACTCAGCCGACAATAGTTACAATGAGTGTTGCTGCGTTGCGTGTTTTGCAGGAAAAAGGAATAAACCCTGATGTTGTTGCGGGACTTAGTCTTGGTGAGTACACAGCACACGTAGCATCCGGCTCACTTGATTTTAAGGATGCCGTAAAGCTTGTGCGTAAAAGAGGAAAGTTTATGCAGGAAGAAGTTCCTGTAGGTAAAGGTGCAATGGCGGCTATACTCGGTCTTGATGCTGATGAAGTGCGTGAAGCTACGAAAAAAGCATCAGAGTTTGGAGTATGTACAGGTGCAAACTTTAACTGTCCGGGACAGATTGTGGTTTCAGGTGAGGTTGATGCCGTTGCAAAATGCTGTGAAATAGCAAAGGAAATGGGTGCAAAACGTGCCATTATGCTTGATGTATCGGCACCGTTCCATTGTGCTCTTCTTAAGGGTGCAGGCGACAAGCTTGCAAAGGAAATGGAAAATGTGAATGTATACGATATGCAGATTCCCGTCATAACAAACGTAACTGCAGAATATATAAACAGCAAGGACGATATAAAGGGCTTACTTGAAAAGCAGGTTTCAAGCTCTGTTTTGTGGGAGGACTCAATACGTAAAATGATTGCTGACGGTGTAGATACGTTCATCGAAATCGGACCGGGCAAGGCATTGACAGGCTTTATGAAAAAGATTGATAAAGAAGTACGTGTATTCAATGTCGAGGATATAGCATCACTTGAACATACACTTGCAGGTCTTGCAGAATAAGCGAAAAGAGGATATAAAAATGCTTAAAGGAAAAACAGCAGTAATAACAGGCTCAGGCAGAGGAATAGGAAAGGCAATCGCAATGAAGCTTGCATCACTTGGTGCAAATGTTGTAATAAATGATATACCACAGTCAGAGGATGCAGAGAAAACTTGCGAAGAAATCAAAGCAATGGGCGTCGGCTCAATTTGCATAAAGGGTGATGTAAGAAATATTGACGATGTAAAGGCATTGGTTGACGGAACTGTTAAGGAGTTTGGCGGAGTTGATATATTTGTAAACAACGCCGGAGTAACACGTGACGGTCTTATGCTTCGTATGAGTGAAGAGGACTGGGACCTTGTTATGGATATAAACCTCAAGGGTGCGTTCAACTGTATAAAGACAGTTGCACGTCCTATGATGAAATCAAAGGGCGGCTCAATCATAAACATTACATCAGTAGTTGGCGTTATGGGTAATGCCGGTCAGGCAAACTACAGTGCGTCAAAAGCAGGACTTATCGGTCTTACTAAGACTACTGCAAAGGAGTTCTCATCAAGAGGCATACGCTGTAATGCAGTAGCTCCGGGATTCATTGAATCGGCAATGACCGACAAGCTCCCCGATGATGTTAAAAAACAGTATTTTGATGCTATTCCGCTTGGTAAGTTCGGTACTGTTGAGAACATTGCAGACACAGTGGCATTTCTGGCATCAGATATGTCAGCTTACATAACCGGTCAGGTGCTTTGCGTTGATGGCGGACTTATAATGTAACTTTGATATCTTACCCAATCGGGTTGATATATATTAAATGAAAATTAAATGAATGCTATGCGTTCAATGCAACATGAAAGGAGGTGCACAAATCAATGGAGGAATTTGAGAGAGTAAAAGCCGTTATCGTTGACCAGCTTGGTGCAGACGAGAGCGCAGTAACACCGGAGGCTTCATTTGTTGACGACCTTGGTGCTGATTCATTGGACATAGTTGAGCTTATCATGGGTCTTGAGACAGAGTTTGACCTTGAAATACCTGATGAGGAAGCTGAAAAGATTCGTACAGTAGGTGATGCTGTAAATTATATCAAGGAAAATGCGTAAGCAATAACTTGGACGCGGGAGGAATCCTTGGTGATTCCTCTTGCGTTAAATTTCGATTATAATAACAATTTTTATATAAATATTAAAACACGCTTAATGCGTGGTGAGGAAGGTCAGGAGATTACAATGAAAAGAGTTGTAGTAACAGGCGTCGGTGCCGTAACACCCATAGGTAATGATGCTAAAACTTTCTGGAGCAACATCAAAGCCGGGGTTAACGGAATCGACTTGGTAACAGCATTTGATACAAGTGAATTAAAGACAAAGATTGCGGGCGAGGTCAGGGACTTTGACATAACAGAGTATGTTGAAAAGAAAGACGCACGTAAGATGGACAAGTTCACACAGTTCGCAATTGCTGCAGCAGACGAGGCTGTGAAGGATTCAGGTCTTGATATGGAAAAAGAGGACCCGTGGCGTGTGGGTTGTATCACAGGTTCAGGAATCGGCGGTATTCTTACATTTGAGGATCAGTGCAAGACGATGATGGAAAGAGGCCCGGGCAGAGTAAGTCCGTTTTTCATCCCGATGATGATCGGTAACATTGCGGCTTGCCAGATAGCTGTAAGATTTAATGCACGTGGTGTAAATGAAAACGTAGTAACTGCGTGTGCGTCAAGTACAAATGCATTGGGAACAGCATTCCGTCATATTCAGTACGGTGACAGTGATGTAATCATTGCAGGCGGATGTGAGGCAACAGTGTCACCGATTGCGTTTGCAGGCTTCTGTAATATGAAAGCAATGTCAACCAATAACGACGATCCGAAACGTGCTTCAAAGCCGTTTGATGCCAACCGTGACGGATTTGTATTGAGTGAAGGTGCTGCATTCCTTATTCTTGAGGAGCTTGAGCACGCAAAGGCAAGAGGAGCAAACATAATCTGTGAGATGGTAGGTTACGGTGCAACTGATGACGCATATCATATCACAAGCCCGATACCCGGCGGTGAGGGCGGAGCAAAGGCTATGGAGTTTGCAATCAAGGATGCAGGCGTAGAGCCGAAGGACATAACATATATAAACGCACACGGTACATCAACACCCTATAATGACCTGTTTGAAACACAGGCAATCAAGAAGGTGTTCGGTGATGCGGCATATGATGTAGCAGTAAGCTCAACAAAGTCTATGACCGGACATATGCTCGGTGCGGCAGGTGCAGCAGAGGCTGTTATCTGTGCATACGCAATTCAGGACGGATATATTCCGGCTACAATCAACTATGAAACACCCGATCCGGAATGTGACCTTGACATAGTACCAAACGTAGGACGTAACCAGGAGGTTACTTACGCAATGTCAAACTCACTCGGTTTTGGCGGTCATAACGCAACGGTTGTGTTTAAAAAATATACTGACTAAAATAAGGGGCTGGTTTCAGCCCCTCATTCAGGTTAATGGAAAGGAGTAAAAAAATGAAGGATGCAGAGAAAAAGATAGGCTATCAGTTCAAGGACAGTAATCTTTTAAAAACAGCATTAACTCACAGCTCCTATGCCAATGAAAATCATACTCGCAGTAACGAACGCCTTGAATTCCTTGGCGATTCGGTATTAAGTATAATAATAAGCGAATGTATCTTCAAAAAAATGCAGAACGTGAACGAGGGCGACCTTTCAAAGTTCCGTGCCGCACTTGTATGTGAGCAGTCACTTGCAGAAATAGCAAAACGGATACATCTTAGCGAATTGATTTTCCTGGGCAGAGGCGAAGAGAAAAACGGTGGCAGACGCAGACCGTCAATTGTGTCAGATGCATTTGAGGCAGTTCTCGGTGCAATATATTTAGACAGTGGGCTTGAGGCGGCACGTGAGTGGTTGCTTGGACTAATGTCTGACAAGGTAGACGAGGCAATTACCGGCAAGCTTTACAGTGACTATAAAACCGCATTGCAGGAGATTGTTCAGCGTGACGGCAGAAGTTTTGTAACGTATAAGACACTTGAAGAGAATGGCAGAGAACACGAACGGCTTTTTGTAGTTCAGGCGTTTGTTAACGGCGAGGCAAAATGTGTAGCTGAGGGACACAGTAAAAAAGAAGCCGAGCAGGCGGCTGCAAAGAAAACGATAGATAAATATTATGCGTAAGTTCAATATACCAATCTTTGTACCGCACAAAGGATGTCCGTATGATTGTGTATTCTGCAATCAGAAACGCATAACAGGAAACCTGAAAGAAACTATGCCTGATGATGTTACTGACACAATTGAGGAATATCTTAAAACATTACCTGAAACTGACAGGAATATTGAGGTTGCATTTTTCGGCGGAAGCTTTACGGGTATTCCGATAGAGGAACAGAGTGCACTGATGCATCGGGTAGAGCCGTATATAAAATCGGGTGAGATAGACGGAATACGTCTTTCAACACGTCCTGACTATATTACCGATGAAATACTCGCTAATCTTAAAAACTACGGTGTCACCACAATTGAGCTTGGTGTACAGTCAATGGTAGATGATGTTTTAAAAGCATCGAACCGTGGACACACCTCGCAGGATGTGTGTAATGCAGTTAAATTGATACGCAGTTACGGATTTTCGCTCGGGCTTCAGATGATGACAGGCTTGCCGGGTGATACAGACGAACACTCGATTGAAACTGCAAAACGTATAATAGCCCTGAAACCGGATTTTGTGAGGATTTATCCTACTCTTACAATCAAGGATACATATCTTGAGAAAATGTATCATAAGGGCGAATACAAGCCACAAACCTTAACAGAAGCAGTTGAACTTTCAAAGGAACTGCTCTTAATGTTTGAGGATGCCGGAGTCGGTGTTATCCGTATCGGATTACAGCCAACAGACGAAATTAACGAAGATGCATCTGTTGTCGCAGGACCTTTTCACAGCTCATTCGGTGAGCTTGTGGAAAGTGCAATATACTATGACATTATAGCTGATACTGTATCGGGATTAACTGGTGATGTAACGGTTTATGTAAACCCGAAAGAAGTATCAAAGGCTACCGGCAATAAACGTGCTAATATAATAAAAATCAAAGAAAAAACAGGAATAAATATAAAGATTGCAACAGATTGCAGTCTGAAAAGAAGAGAGGTGAGATACACTTGCTTTTAAAACGACTTGAATTACAGGGTTTTAAATCATTCGCTGATAAAACCGTACTTGACTTTATGGACGGTGCAACTGCGGTTGTAGGTCCTAACGGAAGCGGAAAGAGTAATATTTCTGACGCTATCCGCTGGGTTATCGGTGAAACAAGTGCAAAATCGTTACGTGGTTCAAATATGCAGGACGTTATATTTACAGGTACTGCAACCAGAAAGGGACTTAACTATGCTGAGGTAAGTCTTATTCTTGATAACTCAAACAAGGACTTTAACGTAGACTATGAAGAAATAAAAGTAACACGCCGACTGTTCAGAAGCGGTGAAAGTGTATATAAGATTAATGATGCGGTATGCCGTCTTAAGGACGTACACGAGCTGTTTATGGACACAGGTCTTGGCCGTGACGGATATTCGATTATCGGTCAGGGCAACGTGTCGCAGATACTTTCAACAAAGGCAGAGGACAGACGAAATCTTTTTGAGGAAGCTGCAGGTGTTTCCAAATACAAATACAAAAAAGAAGAAGCAATAAGAAAGCTTGTAAAAGTAGACGAAAACCTTGTGCGTATAAGCGACATCTCAACGGAGCTTGAAGGACAGCTTGCACCGCTTGAGCGTCAGTCTGAAAAAGCACGTAAGTATCTTGGTCTTTACGGTGATATGAAACGGCTTGATATAAACCTGAGCGTTATATCGCTTGACAAGAACAAGGAAGAGGCAGACGAAGCTGATAAGCTTTATCGCGATGTTGAGGGACAGTTATCTGATGTACGTTCGCGTGAAACCGAGAACGAACGCTTAATGAACGACCTTTATGAGGAGAGCCATAAAGCAGACGAGGAAAAGAACGATGCCAATGAACGTCTGACAGAGAATGAGTCACACATTGCTGCGTCAAAGAGCGAAATCACACTGACAGAGAACAACATTAAAAACAATGATAGCAATATCGCAAGACTTTCTGATGAAATATCTGCAATTTGTGCCAGAAATGACGAGCGTACAGTATTGATTTCTGAAAAGGAAAAAGAGATTACCGAAAAGACACTTGAGGTTGAAGAAATCTCAAAATCACTTGAGGGAACACGTACAGAAATTGATGCTATTGATAAAGAAGTAGAATCAATAGACGCAAAAATTTCAGAGCTTCGCAATCAGTATTTTGCAAACGAGAACGAAATTGCATCAGAGAATGAACGTGTAAACGGTATCGAAACACTTCGTAACAGCTTTATAGAACGTCGTGAGGCGGTGTATGCTGAGATTAACACATATAAGACGGGTATAGAGAACACAAAAACACAGATAGCAGAAACTGAAAATGTCATTAAAACCCGTTCTGAAAAGCTTAAAGAGCTTTCAGAATCTCTTGATGAGATGACTGCATCTTATGATGAGAACGCCGACAAACTTGATGAGGCACAATCAGCACTCAATCAGGCAAGAGTTGATTATGATTCAAAGACATCAAAGAAACGTATTCTTGAAGGACTTGAAAACGATTATGCAGGCTATTCAAAGAGTGTTAAAACAGTGCTTACATCGCAGGAACTGAAGAAACATTCAGTGTATGGAACAGTATCCGGTCTTACGAATGTTGACAAGAAATACGTTCTTGCAATCGAGGCGGCACTCGGTAATGCAATGCAGAATATTATAGTAGAAACAGAAGATGATGCAAAAGCGGCAATCGGATTTTTGCGTAAAACAGGTTCAGGCCGTGCAACTTTCCTTCCGGTTTCAAGTGTTAAGGGCAGACTTTTCGATAACGCAAACGAGATTTCAAAATGCGACGGGTATATAGGTGTAGCATCAGAGCTTGTGAGCTACGATAAGAAATATACAGGCATATTTGAATCGTTGCTCGGCCGTGTTGCTGTTGTTGATAATATCGACAACGCAATAGCAATGAGCAAGAAATTCGGTTACAAGTTCAAAACCGTAACTCTTGACGGTGATGTATTGAACGCCGGAGGTTCAATTTCGGGCGGTTCTGTTAATAAGCAGAGCGGATTTTTATCACGTGCGGCTGAAATAAAAACTCTTACCACTGAAATTTCAGCACTTATGCGTGATATTAAAAAGCTTGAAGAAGAAACAGAGCGTTACAAGTCTGATATGGAACTTTCTGAAAGTCAGATAAACACATTCCTGCCACTTGTGCGTGAGTATGAGGATGAAATCTTAAAGGCAGAGAATACGTTGAAGCTGTTGAATGACACACTTTCAAACTCAACTGATTCTGCATATGAAACAGAGCTTGCACAGATAGAACAGCAGTTAAAGGATTCAGCAGACGAGGTTGCCAAGCTTATTGCACACGTATCTTCAATAAGAACGAAGAATAGCAAGCTTGAAGAAGAAATTCAGGGCTTATTTGACAAACGCAATGAGTTTATTGAAAAGAAAACTGAGGTCAGCGAATCTTCAGGCGATGCAACGCAACGGATTTCTGAAATCAATCAGGATATTGCACTTTGCCGTCAGGCAATAGAGAACGCAAGAACAGAAATTGCTCAATCTGATGATGAGGTAAAGCAGAGAGAAACTGCAGCAGAAGAACTCAAAAACAATTCTTTAAAGCTTGCTGAATACATCAGTGAAAAAGAGGAAGAGTTAAAGAGTGCAGAGACGTTATCAGAAACTATCCGTCAGTCAATCAAGAAAATTGATGAGAGAAAAGACGGAATTACCGAGCGAATGAAGCAGTATCAGGGTGATAATAAAGACATCACCAATGAGATAATTGAACTACAGAAAGAACTATCACGAGTTGATAATAAGCGTATAAAGCTTCAGAATGACCGTGACAACCTCATAAACCGCTTGTGGGATGATTATGAGATGAGCTATAATGATGCGGTTGAGAGCAAGACAGAGGTTGAAAATCTTAGAGAGGCAAGTGAAACACTTGCAGAGCTCAAGAAAAAGATTAAAGCACTCGGTAACGTCAATATGGATGCTATTGAGGAATACAAATCTGTTAAAGAACGCTATGAGTTTATGACAACGCAGAAAGCCGATCTTGAAAAGGCAAAGGATTCGCTTGTTAAGATTATAGACTCAATGGAAGAGCTTATGAAAGAGCATTTTGGTGAGCAGTTCACAGAAATCAACAAGGCGTTCTCCGAAGTATTTACAGAGCTGTTCGGCGGTGGTAAGGGACGTTTGTATCTTTCAGACCCCGATAATCTCTTGACAAGTGGTATAGAAATTGAAGTTCAGCTTCCGGGTAAAGGCTTGCAGAACATCAATCTGTATTCCGGCGGTGAAAAGTCGTTTATAGCAATAGCATTGCTTTTTGCAATACTAAAGGTAAAACCGACACCGTTCTGTATCCTTGACGAGATAGATGCGGCACTTGATGACGTAAACGTATCAAGATTTGCGACATATCTTAAAAACTACATCGACCGTACACAGTTTATTGTAATCACACACCGTCGTGGTACAATGGAAGCTGCATCAATCCTTTACGGTGTTACAATGCAGGAGTCGGGAATATCAAAGCTTCTTTCGCTTAAGATTGACGATGTAGCAGAAGAACTCATTGAATAGTGAGGAGTGATATAATGGGATTTTTTGACAAACTGAAAAAAGGTCTTACCAAAACCCGTGACGCGGTGTCTGAACAGGTTAATAATGTGTTCAGTGTATTTGTTAAGGTTGACGAGGAGTTGTTTGAAAGCCTTGAAGAAGCCCTTATTATGGCAGATCTGGGTATGGAAACTTCGGTCGAGCTTATAGACGAGCTTCGTGACAGGGTTAAGAAAAAGCACATCACTGACGGAAATCTCGTTAAAGAAGAACTTTACAGTGTTATAACAGATGCACTTTGTGAGATTGACAACAGTATGAAGCTTGATACAACTCCGGCTGTTATACTTGTAATTGGCGTAAACGGTGTGGGTAAGACCACAAGCATCGGTAAAATGGCATCATTCTATAAGTCACAGGGCAAAAAGGTGATGCTTGCGGCGGCGGATACATTCCGTGCGGCGGCGATTGACCAGCTCGATATATGGGC
This sequence comes from Clostridia bacterium, assembly GCA_017415105.1. GTDB lineage: Bacteria > Bacillota > Clostridia > UBA1381 > UBA1381 > Ornithomonoglobus. The sequence continues at coordinate 49,491 of JAFQJD010000018.1, forward strand.
ACAAAGAAGCGGTTGTGATATTATAAAGCATAATGAGGGTTCTGACCCTGCCGCAGTTGTGTTTGATGCTTGTAATGCCGCAAAGGCAAGAGGTGCAGATATTCTTATCTGCGACACCGCAGGCAGACTTCATAACAAAAAGAACCTTATGGCAGAGCTTGAGAAGATAAACCGTGTAATTTCACGGGAACTGCCGGATGTATCACGTGAAAACCTGCTTGTTCTTGATGCAACAACCGGTCAGAATGCAGTAAGTCAGGCAAAACTGTTCTCAGAGGTTTCAGAGCTTACGGGAATAGTCCTTACAAAGCTTGACGGCACTGCAAAGGGCGGAATTGTAATATCAATTGCCAAAGAACAGAGCCTTCCGGTTAAATTTATCGGTGTAGGCGAGGGGATTGATGATTTACAGACCTTCATTCCCGAAGATTTTGCAAAAGCTTTGTTTGACAGTGAAGAATAATATGTGAAAGTTGCAATAAGAAATTATTGCAACTTTTTGCATATTGTGTATGGAAAGCTAATGTAATTTATGTTATAATTATTGTATATGAAATAAAAGGATGTGTTAATTTGAAAAATCTGGTACTGACTATCGCAAAGACACCGCTGTTTTTTCTGCGTTGGGCAAATGCGGCAATAATGCGTTTTGTTCCGGCGACTATGATGCTGATTATCATATACAGTGGAATTTATAAGCTGATTTTCAATATCAATGTAAGTGAAGCATATGATATTTACACACAACCGTTTCTTACGATTGGTGTTCTGATTTCTATTGTATGGGGATTTTTATTTACCATGACAAAACCGCCGGTTTATAAAATTGCGTACATATTCAGAGGTAAACCGGTTTTCGGACGAAGTATTGCAGGCAGAGTTCTAATGGGCTTGCTTTATGCTGTCGCACTGCAGTCAAGTGTTCTTTCTGTTCGTCTTTTAGTTCTGTTTTGTCTTGTTGAAACCGTAATAAATATTTTAATACTTAACAGTTCAAAAAAAATGCCGTATAACGAAGCACTTGAGAAGGCGTGCTTCGGGGAAAAGGAGGATGAATAATGGATATACCTGTAAATTCAATTATATTGATAATCTCAGCAGTAATTTTACTTGTTGGTATTGCTGCTGTAAGCATAGCAAATAAAATTGCCTATAAAAAATCAAATCTGAAAAAAATGTTGTCGCAATATGAAACACAGAGAAGAGCAAAAAGCAGTACTCGTTCAAATGTGAGAAACAACTATAATTATTACCGTCCGGATAACGGAGGTTATGACCACGACCAGATGATGCAACAGCAAATGAATGATGATTTTAACCGTCAGATGCAGCAACAGATGAACGATGAATTCAACCGTCAGGCGATGGAGCATACTATGAATGAGGGTTGGAAGTCCGTAACACCGTTTGACCACGGCGGTTATGTTCAGGGTCCGGGCTTTAATCCGTCCGATACTGCGGCACAACAAATGAATGATATGAACAATATGAATATGGGAATGTTTTAGGGGGCGTGTCTTTGACACGTCTTTTTTGTAAATAACTATTGAAAGATGCAAATTTCTGTGATATAATGTAATTGTCACATTATTACATACAAATTTAATACTAAACATGGGGAAAATACTTGTGTAAAAAGTTTTTTCTCTCTATTTTGCGTATCCGTGTTTGGTATGTATGTAATTGTGTGACAACAATGAGGGAAACGCTTTTTCGGTGCGTTTCCACACAGGAACGCACTTTTTAGTTTGGAAAATCCGAAAGGAGGGCAGATACAGAAATTTCAAATTAAAGTGCACAATAACATTAAACAAAAGAAACGAGGTAAAAAATTATGAAAAAGAAAATTATTGCAACACTATTGACACTTACAACACTTTTATCGGCAGCACCGGTGCTTGCTTACCCTGACTGCACTGATGAAAATGTTATGGCACTTACTGACCTTGGAATTTTAGAGGGTGACGAAAACGGTAATTTTAATCCTAATCAGAATCTCACAAGAGCAGAGTTTTCAAAGATGATAGCTCCGGCACTGCCAGGATATGAGGAAATAGATGAAATAGAATCAGCACCTCATTTGATTCTTTTTAAGGATATTAGCAATCATTGGGGTTTTAAGTACATTGTTTTTTGCCAGAGAAATGGATTGATAGACGGTTTTGATGATGACACATTCCGTCCCGATGAAAGCCTCACATATGCACAGACAATTAAAATGTGTCTTTCTGCTATAGGTTACAGCGGATTGGAAAAGGACACAGAGCCGTGGTATAAAAAATGGACTGAAATGGCACACAAGTATGGCTTGACAGAAACAGAAATAATAAATCCAAATGAATATATAAACCGTATTGATGCGGCAGAGCTTGTGTATAAGACAATACATATGCCGATTTGTAGAATTGATGGATATACACAGATTGAAACAGAAGAAGGACCGGTATGGGGACCAACATTTATAATGATGGACGGTACAAACGGAGAGTTTCAATCAATATATACAACACGTTTTGCACCAAAAACTGAAAAATAAATTTAAAATGCCGTCGCAATGACGGCATTTTTTAGTATCTTGAGTTATTTTTAACTGCACGGTCGATATTGCGTTTTGCATCACGCTTTGCAATATCCTCACGTTTATCATAGAGTTTTTTACCTTTAACGAGTGCAACCTCAACCTTTACAAGTGAGCCCTTAAGATATACCTTAAGTGGTACAAGCGACAATCCCTGCTCCTTTAACTGTTGCGAGAGTTTTAATATCTCACGTTTGTGCATCAGGAGCTTTCTCTCACGCAAAGGGTCACGGTTAAAAATATTACCTTTTTCAAAAGGGGATATATTCATACCTTTAAGCCATACCTCGCCGTTATTTATTCCGGCATAGGCGTCGGTGAGGTTTACTTTACCGTCCCTTACAGACTTAACCTCTGTGCCGAAAAGCTCAATTCCGCATTCGTATGTTTCAAGAATGAAGTATTCATGTCTTGCTTTTTTGTTCTGTGAAATAATCTTAATGTTCGATTTACTTTCCGCCATAGCAATACCTCAATTCAAATAGTTCTTTTAGTAGTATAACATATTTTGTATTCTTTGTAAAGTTTTTTTAAAAATATAAAGTTTTTTCGCAAAATAACTTGATTTATTTGCCAAAATAGTGTAGAATATAATTACACAAATATATTTGCAATTTTTTAGGAGGCAGACATGAGCGAAATCAAATTCGATTATGAAAAAGCAAAAGGCTTTGTATCTGATTCTGAAATCGAGGCATTAGCACCGTATATAAAGGTTGCACACGATACTGTGCAGAATAAGACAGGTGCGGGCAGCGATTTCCTGGGTTGGGTAGATTTGCCGGTTGATTACGATAAAGAAGAGTTTGCACGCATTAAAAAGGCTGCAGAAAAGATACGTAAAGATTCAGATGCACTTATAGTTATAGGCATTGGCGGTTCTTACCTTGGCGCAAGAGCGGCAATAGAGATGCTTTCACATTCGTTCTATAACTCAGTGTCAAAGGATATGCGTAAAGGTCCGCAGATTTTCTATGCAGGCAACAGCATAAGCTCTACATATCTTTGTGAGCTTATAGAAGCTGTGAAAGACATTGATTTTTCAGTTAATGTTATTTCAAAGTCCGGTACAACTACAGAGCCGGCAATTGCATTCAGAGTATTTAAGGAAATCCTTGAAGAAAAGTACGGCAAAGAGGGTGCAAAGGGAAGAATTTATTCTACTACCGATAAAGCACGTGGTGCACTAAAAACTCTTTCAGATGCTGAGGGTTATGAAACATTTGTAGTGCCTGATGATGTAGGTGGCAGATTCAGTGTTCTTACAGCCGTTGGTCTTTTGCCGATTGCAGCTGCAGGAATTGATATAGATGCAATGATGCAGGGTGCTGAGGACGGCAGAACGCTCTACACAAACCCCGAGATTTCAGAAAATCCGTGTTATCAGTATGCGGCAGTAAGAAACTGTCTTTTAAGAAAAGGCAAGAACATTGAAATGATGATAAACTTTGAACCGTCACTTCACTATTTCGGCGAATGGTGGAAACAGCTTTACGGCGAGAGTGAGGGTAAGGATAAAAAGGGTATATTCCCGGCAGCGGCTGATTTCTCAACCGATTTACATTCAATGGGACAATATATTCAGGACGGTCAGAGAATGCTGTTTGAAACAGCTATTCTTGTTGATGAGCCAAGAAAGAATATGTCAATCAAGGCAAATGATGATAACCTTGACGGACTTAACTTCTTAGCCGATAAAACAATTGACTTTGTCAACTTAAAGGCTGCTGAGGGAACAGCACTTGCTCACACAGACGGCGGTGTGCCTAACCTTGCAGTGCGTATACCGGAGCTTAACGCATACAACTTCGGTAAGCTTGTATACTTCTTTGAAATGGCTTGTGCAATTTCAGGTTACATCCTTGGTGTAAATCCATTTGACCAACCGGGTGTAGAAGCATACAAAAAGAATATGTTTGCTTTACTCGGAAAACCGGGCTATCAGGATATGCAAGCAGAGCTTGAGGCAAGACTCGGCAACTAAACTATGATTTTTATAACGGAGTGTGTTATCTTCGTTGTAATAATAAAATAAACACATTGGAGGACAATATTATGATTAAACTATTGATCGGAAAAAAGGGAACAGGTAAGACAAAGGCACTTATAGAGCAGGTTAATGCTGCGTCATCTGTTGCAAAGGGTAATGTTGTTTTTATTTCGAATAACACATCAAGTGCAATATTCGACATTTCAAGAAACGTAAGAATGACAGATACTACTGATTTTGATATCGTTAACTACAGCGAATTTGAAGGCTTCATCTGCGGTATCATCAGCGGTAACTATGACATAACAAATATATTCGTTGATGGTCTTTTCAAAATTGTAAACGGTGATGACCTTGACGGTCTTGAGAACTTCCTTGCAAGACTTGAGAAGATAAGTGTTAAGTTCGATATTTCATTCGTTCTTACATTGAGTATAGATGCAGATACAGCTCCGGATTACGTTAAGAATCTTGCGTAAATAAAGAGCAACACTTAAACTAAAACTGAACACACTAAAAGGGCGAGAAACGTGAGCCGAAATATCACCACTATGTTGGGATAACGGACAGCCTCTTGGGGCGTACGCCCTTTTAAGCTGTTTTATGGAGGTTAATATGCAGTATAACAGTACGAGAAATAATAACATAAAGGTAAGCTCTGCACAGGCAATAAAGCAGGGACTTTCAGAAGAGGGCGGTCTTTTTGTGCCGGAAAGCTTTCCGAAGGTAGAGCTTGCCGAAATTGCCCAAATGAGCAAAAAATCATATAACGAGCGTGCATATTTTGTACTTAATAAGTTCCTTACAGATTTTTCAACAGAGGATTTGAAAAACTGTATTTCAAGTGCATATACCAAGGAAAAGTTCGGCACTGATGCAATAGCACCGGTATATAAGCTGAACGACTCTGTATATTTCCTTGAGCTGTGGCACGGGCCTACCTGTGCATTCAAGGATATGGCACTTCAGATTCTTCCGCATTTTCTTACAACATCAATGAAGATGACAAACGAGGAAAAGGAAATAATAATCCTTGTTGCAACATCGGGTGATACGGGAAAAGCCGCACTTGAGGGCTTTAAGGACGTTAACGGAACAAGAATTATAGTATTCTATCCCGATAACGGTGTAAGTGAAATACAGAAGCTTCAGATGGTTACACAGCGTGGTAACAATGTATCAGTTGCGGCTGTTAAGGGTAACTTTGACGATGCACAGAGCGGCGTTAAGAAGATATTTACTGACAATGACTATAAATCACTTCTTGACAGAAACGGCTTCAAGCTTTCAAGTGCAAACTCAATCAACTGGGGACGTCTTGTTCCGCAGATTGTTTACTATTTCTCTGCATATGCTGATCTTTTGGCATCCGGTGAAATCGAATTGGGTGATGAGATAAACGTAGTTGTGCCGACAGGTAACTTTGGTAACATCCTTGCATCATACTATGCAAAGAAGATGGGCTTGCCGATAAAGAAGTTTATTTGTGCATCAAATGAGAATAACGTACTTACCGACTTTATAAAGACAGGTGTATATGATAAGACGAGACAGTTCCACACAACAATTTCGCCGTCTATGGATATTCTCATTTCTTCAAATCTTGAGAGATTTTTATATGACCTCTCAGACGGTAATGACACATTGATTACTGAACTTATGACAAAGCTTGCGACAGATGGAAAGTATGAAGTTCCGGCGGAGATAAAAGCAAAGATGCAAGAGTTGTTTGATGCTGATTGTTGTGATGATAAGGAAACAATGGCTTCAATAAAAGCAACTTTTGTTGACGGTGGTTATGTAACAGACACTCACACTGCTGTTGGTAAGTGCGTGTATGATAAGTATGTACAAAGAACAGGAGATACAACCAAGACTGTTATTGCATCAACAGCAAGTCCATTCAAGTTCAATCAGAGTGTTCTTATCGCACTTGAGGATTACAATTTTGTAACCGGTAAGGACGAATTTGAGCTTCTTGATATGCTTGAGAAGAAAAGCGGTATGAAGATTCCTGAATCACTTGCAGAGCTTAAAAACCGTACTCCTATATTTGACACTGTTGTTGAAAAGGACGAAATGGCAAACACAGTAAGTGATTTTCTGAAGGTTGAATAAGGGGTTTACATATGTTAAAAAAACAGGATATAATAAATAAAATAACAGCCGGTGAGTTTGATGATTCACTCAAGTATTTGTATGTCACAGATGATGCAAATCCTCAGCGTGACAGATATATGTCAGTGATAAACGGATATGAAGAAGTGTTCGGTAAAGCAGATGAGCTTGCACTGTTTTCGGCTCCTGGCAGAACTGAAATCGGCGGTAACCATACAGACCATCAGCACGGCTGTATAATTGCAGGCAGTGTTAATATTGATATTATTGCAGCAGTATCGTTTAATAATGAGAATGTTGTAAGAGTAAAATCAAAAGGCTATAAAATGGACGAGATATCGCTTGACGACCTTGAAATACACACAGAGGAGTATGACAAGGCGATATCACTTATTCGTGGCGTAATCAGAAAATTTACTGATATGGGCTATGAAATTAAAGGCTTTAATGCATATACCGAGTCAAATGTAATGAAGGGTTCAGGCCTTTCGTCATCAGCTGCTTTTGAGGTACTGATAGGCACAATTGTAAACCATTTGTTTGCAGATGCGGCTATCAGCCCGGTTGAGATAGCAAAAATCGGTCAGTATGCAGAGAATGTTTACTATGACAAGCCCTGCGGTTTGCTTGACCAGATGGCATCATCTGTAGGTGCAGTTGTTGCAGTTGACTTTAAGGATAACAGTAACCCTCAAGTTAAAAAGGTCGATTTTAATCTTGCTGATTATGACCACTCATTATGTATCATAGATTCCGGTGCAGACCATGCCGACCTTACATATGAATATGCCGCAGTAACAGAGGAAATGCGTGCTGTTTCAGAATATTTCGGTAAAAGCTTTCTGCGTGATGTTGACGAGACAGAGTTTATGGCAAACCTTAAAAATGTACGTGAAGCTGTTAAGAATGACCGTGCAATATTAAGAGCGATTCATTATTTTAACGACTCAAAGCGTGCAGTTGCCGAAACGGAAGCTGTTGAGAAAGGTGATTTTGCTGAATTCTGCAGAATTAACCGTGAATCGGGCCGTTCGTCATTTATGTATTTGCAGAATGTCTATTCATCGTCAATGGTAAAGGCACAGGCAGTATCACTTACACTTGCACTCTGTGATGAGTTTCTGGGCGACCGTGGTTCGTTCCGTGTACACGGCGGTGGCTTTGCGGGTACTGTTCAGGCGTTTGTGCCAAACGATATGGTAGACGAGTTCAAGTCAAAGATAGAAGCCGTTTTGGGTGAGGGAATGTGTCATATTCTCTCAATCAGACCTGTAGGCGGTTACAGATTAGTATGATTTATAAGAACCTCAGTTTTGAGGTTCTTTTTTTGTGCAAATTTGCCATTATTTTGTGCGAATTTTCTTGATTTTTTATTTTTTAAAATGATACAATTATAAAAAATATTTAAAGTGAGGGCTTTTTATGAAAATCTTCGGTATGCATATTCATATACGAAAAAAGGTAACAGCGTGCTTGCTTACGGTGACTTTTCTTATGTCACTGTTTCCGGCATATAATATTTCTTTTGCAGAAGATAGTGACGTAATAAAAGGAAATCCTATTTCTGTATATGATCCTGTGACAGGTTGTACATATAACTATGTGAATTTTAGTGGACAAGAACTTGTACATCCGTATCAAGGTCACGAAGCGTGGACAGCTGACGGAAAAAGCTTTTTGTGCGGTGTACCGGACAAAAATTCCGATGGAAGCTATGCTCACAGCGGAATCATCTATCTCTATAACACTGAAACAAGCGAATTCACAAAAGTCGGAAAAGGTCTTGTAAATACGTCTGTTACAGGAGTTATAGGCACCGATAACTGTGTATATTATTCAACAGGTATGGCTGTTAATAAATATGATATTGCAACAAAAAGGACAACAGTTATTATCCCGAGTTCTTATGGGTTTTATCCTAACGCTGTGACAGTGTCAAATGATTGCAACTATATTGCATTTTCATCCGATAACTCCAATAATCATTTGTGGTGTGAAGAGGGTGAAACAGCAATATTCAGATATAATATTGCTGAAGATAAAATTGAACATCATACATATAAATTTGATTATTCCAACTGGATTAACCATCACCAGATGAACCCTGCTAATCCTGATATAGTATTCTTTGCACATGACGGCCTTATAGGAGATGGCGCGGGAGAGATACCAAGCTATAATTATCTTTATGACCGTGAATGGACTGTTGATTTTAGCACCGGCGAAATAAAGAATGTATTTAAACAGGGAAAAACAGATGCAGATAAGTGTATTGTCTTTACATCGCACGAATCATGGAGTAGTTCAGGTAAATACTTATATCTGAATTGTTATTCCAATTCAGCAGAGACCGGAAAAGACAAATGTGTAGTTCGTTGTTATCCCGACGGCTCACACAGAGAATATCTGAGAGGTGCAGATACCGGAGATAGATCCGCTGACCACGCTATGGCAACAAGTGACGATAAGTTTACGGTTGTAGACACTGGTAAATGGGTGTATCTTTTGAGTAATGATACATATCAGCAGTTCCCGATATATTACAGTGAGACAAGTCGTTATGATCCTGAGACCGGAGCAGCGAGAAACCATCCTTATCATCCGCATCCGAATGTTGCAAGAAATCACTATAAGGTGCTTTGGGGTATAGAGCACGGCGGTTGGGGTGCAGCGAACGGAGGCGTTGTTGGTGTTGCGTGGTATGATTTTACCGAGCTTGCAAAATCATCTGCTAAAGGTGGCATATATAAAGTAAATAATACTATTGACCGTGTAAGCTATGAGGGCCTTGATTGCGAATCGACAGAGACAACGTATGCAAGTAAGGACTGTTACTATGCTGCGACAGATAAGTATCTGTACTTTGACATAAACGAAAATGTAGTGGACGGCACTAATGAAAGTGTAACACTTTCGTTTGATTACTATGACAATTCAACAAACGATCTTGTGCTGACATACACCGCAGGTGCCAGAACTGAGGCGGAAGACCCATATGGTAATGACCTCGCAGCTTCGGAGAATGCATCAATCACTATTGCACGTACAGGTACAAACAAGTGGATGCATAAAGAAATCGAAATCGAGAGCGGTAATTTTGAAAACATAAACCCGTACCGTACAGACTTTAAGGTTGGCGGCGGCGATGTATACCTTGCAAACGTCGAGGTATCAAACGTAGCTGACGGTTATGCAGGCGGTGACGGAACAAAAGAAAATCCGTATCAGATTTCAAATGCGGCAGAATTGAGATATTTCTCAAATCAGGTAAGAGAAACTACCGACAGAACAGAGGTAGATTCAAATCTTTCATATACTGCAACAAAGGTTTCAGACACAACGGTAACTGCTACATATACGCCGAAAAGATACCACGTCTTTACAGATAAGTATTTTGAGCTTACAGCAGATATTGATTTGTGCAATGAGGACTTTATGCCGATAGGAAACCTCATATATAACTTTAACGGCCATTTTAACGGAAACGGACACGTTATTTCAAACGTGAATATTGACGGTACAACACCTCAAGCCTTTGAAAGATATGCATTCTTCGGTGCAACGGGTGCCAATGTTGAAATTAAAAACCTAGGCATTGAAAATCTGACTAATAAATTTAAAGGCAGTAAGAATAAGTTTGCTACAAGCATAGATGGTGAAGACTATAAATTTGAAGTAAGACTTGTTGGTGCTGCAGGCTTTGTATCATCGTATGCCGGCGGAACATTTACAAACTGTTACCTGAAAGATGTAGAGGTACGTGATATTACCCAACAGATGAATAGTGGCGGAACAGGTGCATTTTTCGGTCTTGGATACGGTACAGTAAAGGCAACTGAAGCAAACGGATATAATGCAATGACTGTGACAAATTGTTATGTCAACGGTGCAATTTTGCGCGCACATTCATCAGCAACTTATGGCTTTATTGGTAGCAATATGGTGCCCAACACCACAGCTGCACTTATTACCGGTGATTACATTGTAACAAAAACACTTAATAACTGCTATACTGCCAATATTTCAAGAGGATATTATAAAACTGACGGTACACTTGGCTCAAGTAGTGGAACTATATATGATAGTTATATGTATCCCTTCACTTGTACAGAAAAATGCACAACCTACACTGATTGTTATACGGCCTCTGCAGGCGAGAAAACAACAAAAACAACAAACGATGATGGTACATATACATTCGCTATAGAAACAAACAATGATTTTGTCCTGACAACAACCGATATTGAAACACTTAATGCAGGTCTTGTTGATCATATTAACTACTATGCTGATGTTAAGTCGGTTAATGACGGATATCCGATACTTACTGATATGTCAGACCCGATAATATGGGACGGTATAGCAGATAAAAAACCAAAGGGTAAAGGTACAGAGGAAAACCCATATCTTATTTCTACAAAGGAAGAACTTGTTTGGTTTGAAAAATCCGTAAATACAATTTCTGACGAAGGGGTAGATAGCGGATATACAAGTGAGGCAGAATCACACTTCAAGCTTATTTCTGATATCGACCTTGAGGGAAAAGACTGGGAGCCGATAGGAAACTCGCAAATCGCATTTAAAGGTACATTTGACGGCAACGGACACGTTATAAAGAACTTCAAAATAAGAAGCAAGACATCAAATTATGAGTATGCATATAAAACTGCAGATGCAACTGAAGAGACATCATACTGTACCGATAAAATATACAAATATAACGGCTTTTTCGGAAGAACAGGTAGTGGCTCGGTTGTAAAAAATCTTGGTATTGAGAATGCGGAAATCAAGTTCTACAATCATGACTATTACTATCAGTTTGAAACTGATGAGTCGGGTGTTATAACCGAAACGGGCAAAACCTCGATAAGAGCATTATATAACGGAGGTATGGTCGGTTCTGCAGGTGGCAAGTTCATTAACTGCTATGTTAAGAATAGCGAAGTAAAGAATATGCAGAGAATGATCAGTGATTCCGGTATAGGTGCCTTTGTAGGCACTGCGAGTGCTTCTTCAAGTTTCGTAGGCTGCTATGTCAAGAATGTTGAGCTTTGCTCGAGTATCTATACTACCATGGGCGGATTTGCAGCTACAGCATTAAAGAATTCAACGTTTGAGGATTGTTATGTTGCGGATGTTGTTGAGGAAAGCGAATATGCCACAAATTCATCCCGCGAATCGAGTATATACGGTTTTGCAAAAGCCACAGAGGGTGCTAATGTAACTAACTGTTTCTCAACACTGGCGGATTTTGAATCAACAACAGAAGAAAATACCCACTACAATTTAGCGTATTCTGTTGGTATTATATCAACTGCAAATGATCAGGTTACAAAAGAAGAAATTACAAACGGTGTTACAGCAAACGGTAATCTCATACCTGACACATCGGATAATTTTAATGACGGATATCCGATATGTTTGTGGCAAAACGTACTGTTTAAAAACTATGTTTTCGGCACGATAAAAGATGGTGTGTCCGAACAGTGGTTTATTGCGGATAGTGTTATAGACGAGGTATCATTCTACAAGAACAGAGCAACTTCGGATTGTTATATGTACACTGTTCTGTATGACAAAACAGATAATAACCGTATGGTTGGATGTTCAATTGATTTTATTGATGATGAATTGTCAGAAAAATCAACACATACAATCAAATTGAGTACACCTATAACAGTGCCTGATGCAGACACAGCAAGGTACGCATTAAAGCTTATATTTACAAACGGCGAAACTACTTTCACACCGATTTGTGATAATTTTGAATATTTTGAATAAGCATAAGGAGCCGGAACGTTTTGTTCCGGTTCTTTTTGTGGCTTAACTAAGAAAAAATAGGAAAAAAATAAGAATTATTGCCCGTGACAGTTTTTTGCTATATATGATATAATTCAAAATGAATATATCAATAATTGGAGGGAACCATTGTGAAGAGAACAATAATTTCTGTATTTTTGACGATTAGTTTAATTATGCCGTTTGCATCAGTATTTAATATTTCATTTGCAAAATCAGGCGACACAATAAAGGGTAATCCGGTTTCAATATATGATTCCATTACCGGATGCACGTATAATTACATCAACTTCAACGGAGAGGAATTGTTACGCCCATATATGGGAATGCAGTCATGGACCACAGATGGAAAAGGCTTTGTTTGTGGTGTGCAGGGCAAGACAATGGAGACCGGAACAATTTATGTTTATAATACTGAAACAAATGAATTTACTGTAGTAGGAACCGGTAATGTGTATACAACTCATATTGAAGCTGTTATCGGTACAGATAACTGTGTATATTACTCAAGTGATAGTGATATTTTCAGATACAATATCAAGACAAAAGAAACAACAGTAGTTTTACCGTCGACAATGGGCTTTGACCCGATTGCACTGACAATTTCAAACGATTGTCAGTATATTTCATTTTCTTCAGGTATTAACAAAGATTATTGGTGTGATGAAGGAGAGACAGCTATATTCAGATATAATATTCCTAAAAAAGAAATAGAGTGTCTTACACACAAATTTGAATATTCCAACTTTTTAACCCACCAGCAGATAAATCCGGACAACCCTGATATAGTGTTTTTTGCTCATGAGGCAGTTATAGGAGACGGTGAAGGTGAAGTGCCAAACTATTGGTCTATTTATGACCGTGAATGGTCTGCTGATTTTAACACAGGCGAGATTAAAAATGTGTTTAAGCAGGGCAAAACAGATTCTGATACATGCATTCTTTTCACCACGCACGAATCTTGGAGTGCAAGCGGAAAGTATTTATATATCAACTGCTACAGTAATGAAAACGAAAACGGAAAAGGCAAATGTATAATCCGTTGCTATCCCGACGGCTCACACCGTGAGTTTTTGACGAATACTCATTCAAATCCGGATCTAAGTGTTGACCATGCTATGGCAAGCGGTGATGATAAGTTTACAGTAGTTGATTCAAATGGTGGCAGATATGTTTATGTGTTGAGTAATGACACATACGAGCAGTTCCCGATTTACTACAGTGCAACCGGACATATGGAAACAGATGAAAACGGCAATGCAACTTCAGTAGACAAAGGTCATCCATATCATCCGCATCCGAACGTTGCGAGAAATCATTATAAGGTGGATTGGGGCATGGAGCACGAAGGCGTAGTCGGTATTGCATGGTATGATTTTACTGAAATTGCACGCAACGATGTTGCAAGCGGAGGACGCTATCCGGTTAATGAATATATAGACAGAGTAAGCTATAGCGGTCTTGACTGTGCAACTGAAGATATAGTATATCATGGAAAAGAAGCAAACCACGCTGTAAGCGATAAGTATCTTTATTATGACATAAATGAAATAGTAGTTGACGGAGTGAATGAGGACATAACCTTGTCTTTTGACTATTTTGACAATACGACTAACGACCTTAATTTGATTTATACAGACGGGGTTGTTACAGATAACGACTTTGCAGACTCTGAAGATGCAAAAATCACCATAAAACGTACAGGAACAAATGAATGGATACACAAAGAAATTAAAATTAATGGTAACTTCGAAAATATAAATCCATACCGTACAGATTTCAAGATAGGAGGTAGTGCAGATACATATATATCAAATCTTGAGGTAAAAGGTGCACCCGATGCATCAGAAATTTATGCAGGCGGTGACGGAACAAAAGAAAACCCATATCAGATTGCGAATGTAGAGCAGTTGAAATACTTTACCAATTCTGTAAGAACAACAACTGATAAAACAGAGGTAGATTCAAATATATCATATACTGCAACTAAAGTATCAGATACGAGTGTAACAGCAACTTATGCACCGAAAAGGTATCATGTTTTTACGGACAAATATTTTGAACTTACTGACGATATTAACCTTAGCGGTGAAACGTGGACACCTGTCGGAAATCTGGTAAATGTATTTAACGGACACTTTGACGGAAACGGTCATGTTATCTCAAACATTTATATCGACGGCACGAAACCGGTACAGTTTGAAAGATACGCATTCTTTGGTGCAACGGGTGCGGATGCTGAAATTACAAATCTCGGTCTTGAAAAACTGACTAACAAATTCAAATGCCTTGATAGTGAATATTCTGCAACGATAAATAATGAGGCTTATACATACACAGACCGCCTTGTTGGCTGTGCAGGTTTCGTATCATCATATGCCGGCGGAACATTTAGAAACTGTTATTTGAAAAATGCGGAAATAAGAGACCTTTCTCCCAGAATGAGTAGCGCCGGAACAGGTGGATTTTTCGGACTTGGTTACGGTACAGTTAAAGCAACAGCGGAGAATGGGTACAACGCAATGACTGTGACAAATTGTTATGTCAACGGTGCAATGTTGCGTTCACATTCATATTCGTATGGATTTATTGCCTATGATGTAAAGCCAAATACAGTCAATCAGCTCGATGATAATGATGTGTACCATATAACAAAAACATTGAAGAATTGTTATACTGCCAATATAAGAAGAGGATATTATGACAACAACTCTCTATATGACAAAAACGGATTAATATATGATGGACTAATGTATCCTTTTACAGGAACCGGCTTTAAAACAACATATATAAATTGTTATACGACCTCAAAAGGTGAGCAAACTGATACAAGCGGTATATCAGAAGTATCCGATCGTGCTTTAACACCAACAGCTATAGAGACGCTTAATGCTGGTCTTGTTGATAACAGTAATTTTTATACTGATGTTAAAGAAAAAAATAACGGTTATCCAATTCACACCGATATGTCAGCCCTTGATATATGGGACGGAACAACTGATAAAAAACCGAAGGGCAAGGGTACAGAAGAAAATCCGTATCTTATTTCTACAAAAGAAGAACTTGTATGGTTTGGAAATTCTGTAAATACGATTTCCGATGAGGGAATTGAAAATGGTTATACAAGTGAGGCTGACTCGTATTTTAAACTTATTTCTGACATCGACCTTGAAGGAAATGAATGGGAGCCAGTAGGAAACACCAAGGTCGCATTTAAAGGACATTTTGACGGCAACGGACACGTTATAAAGAATTTCAAAATCAGAAGTTTTGAAGAGAACTATACAGAGGCTTACGCAACTGCTGATGCAACAGAGAAATCTAAATTCTGTACCGATAAAATATATAAATATATAGGATTTTTTGGCAGAACTACAAAAGGTGCCGTTGTATCAAATCTTGGTATTGAAAACGCAAAAATAAACTTCTGGAGTCATGACTATTACTATGAACTAAAAGTTGATGAATCGGGTGTTGTAACTGATAAAAATTCGATAAGAGCTGCAGATACTGGCGGTATGGTGGGTTATGCTTTCGGTGGACAGTTCATAAACTGCTATGTAAAAAACTGTGAAATAAAAAATATGCAACGTAGTATCCGTGATTCCGGTGTTGCCGGATTTGCCGGATTGGCAAGTTGGGATGCAAGCTTTATCGGATGCTATGTCAAAAATGCTGTGCTCTCTTCAAGTATCTATACTACGATATCCGGTTTTGCAAATAATATCGCAAATTCAGTAACATGTACTGATTGCTATGTATCAAATGTTATGGAAGACAGATCATCTTATTTCTCGGTGCTATCGACCGCATACGGTTTTGCCAAAGGAGATGCCAGTGCAAAGATAACACAATGTTATTCTGATATGACAGATTTTGCGTCCGAAGCAAGCGGTGCTGAGGGATACAATTCTAATAGATCTCTCGGAATTGTATCAACTACTGATGATCCTGTTACAAAAGAGGAAATAGAAAACGGTGTTACAGCTAACCAAAATCTCATAGCGGATACATCCGATAATTTTAATGACGGATATCCCGTATGCGTGTGGCAAAACGTACTGTTTAAAAACTACGTTTTCAGCACGATAAAAGATGGTGTGTCTGAGCAGTGGTTTGTTTCTGACAGCGTTATTGACGAGGTATCGTTCTACAAGAACAGAGCAGTTTCCGATTGCTATATGTATACTGTTCTTTATGATAAAAGCGATAACGACCGTATGCTTGGATGTTCAATTGATTTTATAGATGATAGCGAGCTATCCGCAAAATCAACACATACAATTAAATTGAGTACACCTATAACTGTGCCTGATGCAGACACAACGAGGTACGCATTAAAGCTAATATTTACAAACGGTGAAAAGACATTCACACCGATTTGTGATAATTTTGAATATTTTGAATAAGCATAAGGAGCCGGAACTTTTGTTCCGGTTCTTTTTTGTGTTAAATGCGAATATAGTATATAGGTGATACTGAAATGAAAATACTAATAAATCCGCTTACTGTCCTGATGTTTGGGGTTGTTACGGTTACAGGTAACTTAAAGCTTTATATAATGGCATATTGTGTTATGGCACTGCATGAACTATCACACTTGTGTGCAGCGATCCTTATCGGCCTGAAACCGCAAAGTATTACTTTTTCACCGTTTGGTGTACATTTACGACTTGACTGCAAAATAATAAACTCAATAACAGACGAGATTATTCTATATTCTGCGGGTCCGTTGATTAATGCAGTTTTTGCCCTTATCGCGTTGGCATTTAAGATGCCTGATATGTACAGACTTAATACGGTTTTATTCATAATGAATGTTTTGCCCATATTGCCGCTTGACGGGGGTATGATAGCTGTTCAACTATTATCATTAAGATACGGTAACAGAAACGCAAAGCGGCTTTTAAATGCTTTTTCAGTGACACTTGGGATTCTGTTCTTACTTGCTGCGTGTTATAGTGTATATATAGGTTGTATAAATATTTCTCTTTTTATAATTGCAGTTTTATTTATAGGAAATATACTGACATCAAAGGAAATGTACGATACCGACTTTATAAATGCAATAAGCTCTAAAAAGAAACGCAGTAACAGAACAAACATGGTGGTAATTGACGATACATTCACGGTTGCTGATGCTTTAAAAACTTTTTCACCGGCATATACTACTGTTGGGCTGGTCATTGACAAAAACAATGAAATAACAGAGATTTTATCCGAAAAAGAAATACTTAAAGGTATTGACGGATTTTCCTATCTATGATAAAATTAAAGAAAAATTAACGGAGATAAAACATGGAACCAAAAGATTACATTGTATCAAGGATTGAGGGTGAATACGCGTATCTTACCGATATAAACAGCGGTAATGAGGTTTTTATTGCACTGGCTCTTTTACCTCAGGGTGCGGATGTTGGAAGCAAAATTCACGAAGAAATGTTCGAATATACTATAGCTGATTAAAGGAGAAAAAACAATGAGTAAGATTACCGAGGTAGATAAGAATCTTAAAATCGAAACAAAAATCGAAAAAGATGACATAGTTTTCTATAACGCACTTGAGGAGCCGTTTAAAATTTACGGAATTTATCACGAGAACGGAAGATTCCGTCGTATGCCCGAAAGTGTTGCAAAAGCGACAAGTGATGGCGTGCTTGCATTGCACGCAAATACTGCCGGTGGACGTGTACGGTTTAAAACTGACAGTCCATACATTGCCATAAACGCAGTTATGGATAATCCCAGTATATTCCCGCACTGTGCCGCAACAGGTACGGCAGGATTTGACCTTTACCGTAAAAAAGACGGCAAGGATGAATATTTAAGAACTTTCACCCCGCCTGCGTGGGATGCTGCAACTGATATTAAAGACGGTTACGAGAGTGTAATCGATATGTCAGAGACGGGTTTCTTTGAATACACTATCAATTTCCCGACCTACAGTGATGTAAAGATGCTTTATATCGGACTTGCAGAAGGTTCAAAATTAGAATCACCGACACCATACAAATATGAAAAGCCTATTATATATTACGGCTCATCAATCACACAGGGCGGATGCTCTGCAAGACCTGGAATTACATACCAGAGCTATATAACAAGACGTTTTGACTATGACCATATAAATCTCGGTTTTTCAGGCAGTGCAAAGGCAGAGCCTGAAATGATTGAGTATATAAAGAATCTTGATATGTCAATTTTCGTTTATGACTATGACCACAACGCACCGTCAGTTGAACATTTAAGAAACACTCACGAGGTGATGTTTAAGGCTATACGCGAGGCACAGCCGGAGTTACCGATAATAATGATGTCAAGACCTGTATATTACCTGAGTGAGAGCGAAAAGGAACGTCTGGAGATAATTAAGACAACATATAACAATGCAATTGCAAACGGTGATAGAAATGTATATTTAATCGAAGGTCCCGAGCTTATGAAATATGCAAAGAACGAAGGAACTGTTGACGGATGTCACCCAAATGACCTCGGCTTTGCTTCAATGGCAAAGGTGCTTGGCGATTTCCTTGAAAAACTGATATAATATTACCCGGGAGAATTCCCGGGTTTTTTAAATATATAATTGACAATTTACGGTAATTATTATATAATATTATCTATAAAATTAAAATTAAAGGGAGATTACTATGTCAATTTTAAAAAACAAATACGGCACATTAGCTGACGGCAGAGATGTATATGAATATACATTAACTAACGGTAACGTAACTGCACAGGTTATTAACTACGGCGGTATCATAACAAAGCTTATAACAAAGGATAAAAACGGTATTGATACTGACGTAATTTTAGGAAGAGCAAATCTTGATGAGTATCTTGACAATGACGGATACTTAAATGCCGCTATAGGCCGTTTTGCAAACAGAATTGCAAAGTGTAAGTTTGATATTAACGGTACTACATATACTGTAGGTCAGAATGACGGTAACAACAGCCTTCACGGTGGCGTTACAGGCTTTGATAAGAAGCTGTGGGATGTAGAGGAAATAGAGAGTGAAAATGCAATTGTTTTGAGCTACACAGCAGCTGACGGTGAAGAAGGATTCCCGGGCAAGCTTGATGTTAAAATTAAGTATTCAGTAACAGCCCAAAATGGTCTTAAGCTCGAATATTGGGCAGTTTCAGACAAGGATACGGTATGTAACCTTACAAACCATGCATACTTTAATATGAATGGCTATAAGGGCGGCAAGATATACGATCATATGTTGCAGATGAATTCACACTTCTTTACACCGAATACTGATGAGTGTATGCCTACAGGAGAGGTTTTATCGGTAAAGGGTACACCGTTTGATTTCACAACCGAAAAAGCAATGGGCGAGGGAATGAAGTCAGATTATCCACAGGTTAAGATGTTCGGTGGATTTGACCACAATTTTGTTCTTGACGGATTCGGACTTCGTAAGGTTCTTACTGTTAAGGGCGATAAGACCGGTATCACAATGGAAATGATTACAAACCAGCCCGGTGTACAAATTTATACAGCAAATATGCTTAAGAGTGCAAATAAGGGCGATTATGAGAACGGTATGCACGAGGGCTTCTGTCTTGAAACACAGGTATTTCCGGATTGCGTAAACTTCAGTCACTTCCCGACAGCTCTACTCAAAAAAGGCGAGGAATATTGCCATATCACCGAATACAGATTTGTATAAATATATTCAAATTTGGCGATAACACTGTCGATTTTTGTATAAAAATCGACTTGTAAGACTGAGTAATTTATTGTATAATAATACAGTAAACCATCTACATCAAGGAGGATTTTGGATGTTATATAATGAGATGACTAAGGCGGAGCTTTTAGAATTGAGAAATGGGCTTATGTCTTTGTATGAGGAGAAAAAAGGACTTGGGCTCAACCTCAGTATGGCACGCGGAAAGCCGTCAAAACAGCAGCTTGAGCTTTCTATGCCGATGCTTAATGTGCTAAATGATAGTACAGCATTTGTCGGCGAGGATAAGTTTGACGTAAGAAACTACGGTGTACTTTCGGGTATTAAGGAGGCGAAAAAGTTTTTTGCCGATATTCTTGAAGTTAAACCGGAAAATATAGTTCTTTACGGAAGTGCATCACTTACTTTGATGTATGATACTATTTCAAGAGCATATATTAAGGGTATTCTTGGCTCAACTCCGTGGAGTAAGCTTGACAAGGTAAAGTTTTTGTGCCCTGTACCGGGTTATGACCGTCATTTTACTATATGCGAGTTTTTTGGTATTGAAATGATAAATATACCTATGGACGAAAATGGTCCTGATATGGATATGGTAGAAAAGCTTGTCTCAGAGGATGCATCAATCAAAGGCATATGGTGTGTGCCGAAATACTCAAATCCGTCAGGTTATGTTTATAGTGATGAGGTTGTAAAGCGTTTTGCGTCACTTAAACCTGCAGCAGAGGATTTCAGAATATTCTGGGATAACGCATACATTATTCATCATCTCTATCCTGAAAAGCCTGCAAAGCTTTTAAATATTGTTGAAGAGTGTGAAAAAGCAGGAAATCCTGATATGGTATATGAATTCACATCAACTTCAAAGGTTACCTTTGCAGGAGCCGGTATTTCAGCAATGGCGGCATCTGAAAGAAACATTAAATCTGCTGTTGAAATGATGAATGCACAGATAATAAGCCACGATAAACTTAACCAGTTAAGACACGTTCTGTTCCTGCCGACGATGGATGCGGTAGAGAAGCATATGGCAAAGCATGCCGATATTATGCGTCCGAAGTTTGAGGCGGTACTTGATATACTTGATAAGGAGCTTGGTAGCCTTGGAATTGCTGAGTGGACGAAACCTATGGGCGGATACTTCATTGGTTTTGATGCAATGGAGGGTTGTGCAAAGAAAATAGTTTCAATGTGTGCCGATGCCGGTGTTGTTATGACTGATGCCGGAGCAACATATCCCTATGGTAATGACCCAAAGGATTCCAATATCCGAATTGCACCGTCATTCCCGGAAATTGACGAGCTCATGGAGGCTGCAGAGATTTTTGTGATTTGTGTAAAGATTGCAAGTATTGACAAAATTCTTGATACAAAATAATTTAATGGCACTGTATCGAAAGATGCAGTGTCTTTTTTTATTGTTTTGTGCATAAAATGGTTTTGTCAGCAGTTTATTTTGCAGGGGTGGGGAAAGTGTTTTTAACTAACAAAAAAATAATCACAATATGGTATATGGTAGCTATGGTGTTTATTGCAGCAGGTGTGGTAACAGGTGTACTGTATTATGTTTATAATTTTTTGAAAACGGCTGAGATAAAAAATTATCTTGACGGTTATACTAATTCATTGAGAAACGGTATGAATCTCAGCAACCTTGTTAAAACGGCTTTGAAAAGTAATTCGTTTTTGTTTTTTGCGATTGCTCTTTCATCCTTTTTCAGATTTGGTCCTTTTGTCTCGGGATTTTTTCTGATACGAAAAGGTTTTATAAGTGCATTTACAACAGCGGCAATGATAGATGTGTATGGATTTAGTGGACTTATTCTGGCAGGTGGCTCGTTTATTCAGATAGTTTTACTTATACCAATTCTTGCGGTTTTTGCAGCAGCGTCTGTTTTTTGTTCAAAAAACAGACACTCGTTTGAAAAAAGAGATAAAATTATTTACATAATATTTTTGGCAATTGTTTTTACAATATTTTGTAGTTGTGCATTGCTTGAGGGGATAATAACCACTACATTTATGAAATGGCTTGCTTTTAGGGTGACATAAAACCGGATTTTGTTTACAAAAAAATTGAAAAAAGGGCTTTACAAATCGAAAAATTGTGTTATAATATAAAAGCAACATTTCTGTAATGTTTTTGAAAAGAAAGTTACAATTTTGAATTGTTTTATATAACTAATGTGAGAGGAAAGATACTAATGAATGCATATATCGGAGAATATACCGATTTTATGAGAAATACCTGTCATAAATCTGCCAATACGGTTGAATCATACAAGCGTGATGTGACGCAGTATGTTACATATTTAAGTGAGTTGGGTATTTCAAATATTAAGAATACAACACAGACAAATGTATTGTCATATATAATGCTTCTGCAGAAGATGGGCAGAGCCACATCGACTGTTTCAAGAGTAATTGCGTCAATACGTTCATATTATCTCTATCTATTGAGAAACGGACAGGTTAATGCTGATCCGACAGTCACACTGTCATCGCCGCGTATTGAAAAGAAACCCCCTCATGCACTGACAAACGGTGAAATAACACTTCTTTTAGAACAGCCAAAGCTGAGCGATAACAAGGGTATCCGTGACAAAGCAATGCTTGAGCTTTTGTATGCTACAGGTATACGTGTAAGCGAGCTTATCGGGCTTGACGTATCTGATGTTAACTTGTCAATGGGATATATCAGATGTTCGAATAATAAAAGTGAGCGTCTTATACCGGTAGGCAACAAGGCAGTTGATTCATTAAAGCTTTATCTTGAAAAAGCACGTATCGAGATGCTGAAGGATGTAAGGGAAACCGCACTTTTTGTAAACAGAATGGGTGACAGAATTTCACGTCAGGGCTTCTGGAAGATAATAAAACACTATCAGGAAACATCGGGGATTGAATGTGAAATAACACCACATTCATTGAGACACTCATTTGCAGCACATCTTATACAAAACGGTGCTGACCTTGAATCGTTAAAATCAATGATGGGGCATTCTGATATTTCATCTACTCAGGTTTATACTTGTTTTCTTGATGATAATATAAAGCGTGTTTATGAGAAAACGCATCCAAGAGCATAAAAGTGAATATTTTAGCATATTCTTGCTTTAGAATAATAATCACAAAAGGAGTGTTTATTTATGAAAGCAAGGGTATGCTTTTTTGTTATGAGCTTTGTTATGTTATTTGTAACGGTGGCAAAAGCAGAAAATACGCAAATGGACGGAGTTGATGCAAAATCATACATTCTTATTGAACAGTCAACGGGCAGGGTATTATCAGAAGGTAATGCAGATGAGAGGCTGCCAATTGCAAGTGTTACTAAGGTAATGACGATGCTACTCATTATGGAGGCAATAGAGGACGGGAAAATTGATTTTGATGATATGGTAACAGTAAGCGAAAATGCGATGAGTTACGGTGGCTCAACGATGTTTCTGGAAGCAGGGGAACAATTATCTGTTCACGATATGTTAAAAGGCATAGCAGTAGCCTCGGCAAACGATGGCTGCGTTGCGATGGCAGAACATCTTACTGGTAGTGAAAGTGCGTTTATTGAACTGATGAACAAGCGTGCAAAAGAACTCGGAATGGAAAACACGAATTTTATAAATACCAATGGACTTGACGAAGAAAATCACTATTCATCCGCACGCGATGTTGCACTTATGTCACGTGAGCTTTTAAATCATCCGAAAATAACTGAATATACCTCTATATGGACAGATGAGCTTCGTGGCGGAAAGTTTCAGCTTGCCAATACGAATAAGCTGATACGCTTTTATACGGGTGCAAACGGGCTTAAAACCGGCTCCACCTCTCAGGCGTTATGCTGTCTTAGTGCATCGGCAATACGTAGCGATATGCAGCTTATAGCCGTGGTATTAGGTGCTCCTACATCTGACAAACGGTTTTCATCAGCTCGTGCGTTGCTTGATTACGGATTTGCAAACTATAAAATAAATAAACTTGTTTCCGAAAATGAAAAAATCTGTTCTGCTGATATTATTAACGGAACAGATGATACGGTTAAAGCAATAGCGAAAGAGGGAAGAACTGCACTTTCAGAAAAAAACAATAATAATGAAATCAAGAAACGAGTATTCGTGGATGAAGATATAAAAGCACCTGTAAATAAAGGCGACGTATTAGGCTATGTAGAGTTTGTTACTGATGGAAAAGTTATAGATAAAGTTGACATAATATCTGAAAAAGCTGTCAAAAAGAAAGGAATCGGAGCAATAATTAAAGATATTGTTGTTGGTTTTATGTAAAAATAGAAAAAACTCTGTACAAAAAGGGAAGTTTGTGATAAAATAAACAGAAAGGAAATTACGACGGGAGTACACAAGAGATGAACGTAATTGCATTTGTAGGGCCGAGCGGTACGGGGAAAAGTTATCGTTCACTTATAATAGCAAAAGAGAATAATGCAGACGGTATAATAGATGACGGACTTCTGATTTCTCAGGGTAAGGTCATTGCAGGCACATCTGCCAAGAAAGAAGATACTCGTATTGCTTCTGTTAAGCATGCACTTTTTATACCGCCGAAGTATGCACACGAGATGCGTTCCGCTCTGAAAAAATCAAAGATAAAAAAGCTTATGATTTTAGGCACATCCGAGAATATGGCAGAGAAAATCGCAAAACGTCTTGAGGTTGGCCCGATAGAGCAATTTATACACATTGAAGATGTCGCAACAGAAGATGAGATTGCAATGGCGAACAGGATGCGAATGGAGGATGGAAAACACGTTATTCCTGTGCCTACTTTTGAAATACAGAAAGATTTTTCGGGCTATTTTCTGCATCCATTAAGACGTTTTCAACCAAATCTTGATGTTGAAGAAAAAACAGCCGAAGCTGATAAATCAATTGTACGACCGACATTTTCGTATATGGGCGACTTTGTCATTTCGGATGAGGTAGTAATACAGCTTGCAATTCATGAAGCGATGAAGGTTCAAGGCATCCACAAGATTAACAACATAAATGTCCGTAAAACAAACCACGGTGCTCATATTGATATTACAGCAACGGTTAAGTACGGATGTCACGTGCCCACGGTATGCCGTCGTGCACAGCAGCTTATACGCCATACCATAGAGGAGCTTGCCTCGGTAAATGTACGTCGGGTACATTTTCTGGTACGTAATTTATATATAGATTAAAAGATACGAAGGAGATAATAATGCAGTTAACAGGAGCACAGATACTAATAGAATGTATGAAAGAGCAGGGGGTTGACACCATTTTCGGATACCCAGGCGGTGCTATATTAAACGTATATGATGAGCTTTATAAGCACAGTGATGAAATAAGACACGTTCTTGTGTCACACGAGCAGGGTGCATCCCATGCTGCAGACGGTTATGCGAGAGCAACAGGTAGGGTAGGAGTATGTTTTGCAACATCAGGTCCGGGTGCAACAAACCTTGTAACGGGTCTTGCTACGGCAAATATTGACTCAATTCCCGTTGTGGCAATTACGTGTAATGTAGGCACATCACTTCTTGGCAAGGACAGCTTTCAGGAGGTAACAATTTCAGAGGTTGTAAAACCCGTTACAAAGGAAAGCCATATTGTAACTGATGTAAATGAGCTTGCGGACACTATAAGAAATGCATTCTATACTGCAATGAGTGGCAGACGCGGTCCTGTTCTGATAGATATACCAAAGGATGTCACTGCGAATATGGCAGAATATACACAAAAAACACCAAAGAAGCCTGTAGCTGTAAGTAAGACTATAGATAAAGAATCACTTAAAAGATGTGCAGAGCTTATCAATGCATCGGAAAAACCGTATATTTTTGTCGGCGGCGGTGTTATTTCAGCTGATGCATCCGGAGAACTTAAAGAGTTTGCATATAAAATTGATGCACCTGTATGCGATACACTAATGGGTAAAGGTGCATTTGACGGTACAGATGAGAGATATACCGGAATGCTTGGTATGCACGGAACAAAAACGTCTAATTTTGGTGTAAGTAAATGCGATTTGCTTATTGCAATCGGTGCAAGATTTTCGGACCGTGTTTATGGTAATGCAAATAATTTTGCTCCGAATGCAAAGATTATACATATAGACATTGATAAAAAAGAAATCGGTAAAAATGTGCGTGCTGATGAATGTGTAATCGGCGATGCAAAAGAGATATTAAAGGAGCTTAATAAGCTTGTTGTTACTGCTTCTCATACAGAGTGGCGTAAAGAAATTTCAGAAATGACTGAAAAATTCCCGCTAATGTATGATAAAAATGTGCTTACGGGTCCCGGTGCAATATCAGAAATCTATCGTCAGACAAACGGTGATGCGATTATATCAACAGAGGTTGGTCAGCATCAGATGTGGTCTGCACAGTTCTACAAATTTAAAGCTCCGCGTCAGTTTCTGTCATCCGGAGGTCTTGGTACAATGGGCTACGGACTTGGTGCTGCATTGGGTGCAAAATCTGCATTCCCTGAAAAAACAGTTATCAATATAGCAGGTGATGGTGGTTTCAGAATGAATATGAACGAGCTTGCTACAGCATCAAGAAATAATATTTCGGTTATTGAAGTCATAATCAATAATAAGGTTTTAGGTATGGTACGTCAGTGGCAGAATTTGTTCTACGGACAGCGTTATTCGCATACAATCCTTGATGATGGTGTTGATTTTGTAAAGATTGCTCAAGCACTTGGATGTGTTGGTATGCGTGCAGAAACTCCAGAAGAATTTTCGGAAGCTCTGAGAACTGCACTTACACTTAATAAGCCGGTTGTTATTGATTGCCGTATTGATAAGGATGACAAGGTGTATCCTATGGTTGCACCCGGAGAGTCGATTTCCAAGGCTTTTGATGCGACTGATATGTAATAATTCTGGCGACAGATGTCTGTCGCCGTTTTTGATAGGAGAACGATATGATAAGAATATCAAATATTAACTATCCATTGACACTTGATGAGGCAAATCTGCCGGAGTTTGTTGCAAAAAAATATAAACTTTCTGATATAAAAAATTTCAGAATAGTTAAGCAGTCAATAGACGCAAGAAAGAAAAATGATATTCATTATGTTTACACTGTTGATATATCCGCCGATAATGAGGACAAGCTTATACGAAAAAACAAAAATTTCACTAAAGCCGTATTGAGTTCTTACAGATTGCCCGAATGTGACAGAAAGGGTAAAACAGTAGTTATTGCAGGCTTTGGCCCTGCGGGTATTATGTGTGCACACGCACTTTCAAAAACGGGATTTAAAGTAATAGTTCTTGAGCGTGGAGAGGCAGTTGATGAACGCATTAAATCGGTTGACCGACTGAAAAAAGAAGGTGTTTTAAATCCTGAATCAAATATACAGTTCGGCGAAGGCGGTGCAGGTACCTTTTCGGACGGAAAACTCACAACGGGAGTTAATGACGAAAGAATAGCATACATTCTTGATGAATTTGCACATCACGGTGCACCACAGGAAATAACCTACCGTGCAAAACCGCATATCGGAACAGACAAGCTCCGTGAGATGGTTAAATCCTTCCGTGAGGATATAATCAGCATGGGTGGCGAAATACGGTTTTCACATAAGCTTACGGGAATAAATGTTAAGAATGGGAAACTTGTTTCTTTAACAGTTAATGATGATTATGAGATAGAAACAGATACACTTGTTCTTGCAACAGGACACAGTGCACGTGATATATTTAAAATGATGAAAAACCTTGGTGCTGATATGGAACGCAAGGTTTTTGCAATCGGTGCACGAATTGAGCATCTGCAGGATAAAATAAACTTCGCACAGTACGGTGATGCAAAGGACCTTTTACCGCCTGCAGATTATAAACTTGCGGTTAAAACACCGTCGGGCAGAAATGTTTATACCTTCTGTATGTGTCCGGGCGGAGAAGTGGTTGCATCGGCATCTGAAGAGGGCGGAGTTGTAACCAATGGTATGAGCTACTTTGCACGTGATGGCAAAAACGCAAACAGTGCTTTGCTCGTTAATGTAACACCCGAGGATTTGCCGGGTGATGATGTGCTTGAAGGGTGTAAATTCCAAAGAGAAATAGAGAAAAAAGCATATGATTTGTGTGGCGGATATTATGCTCCGTGTCAGACTGTAGGCGATTTTCTTTTTGACAATGGATGTTTGGCGGAAGTTGAGGCGACATATGAGCCTGGCGTAAAAATGTGCAAGTTAGACGAGCTATTGCCGGGATTTGTAACAGATGCGATGCGTGAGGCGTTGCCGCTTCTTGATAAAAAGCTAAATGGCTTTGCAGATAACGGTGCAGTCCTTACAGCACCGGAAACACGCTCATCATCACCGGTCAGGATTGTACGTGATGCCGTGACTTTGATGTCAGATATATCAGGAGTATACCCATGCGGTGAGGGTGCAGGGTATGCCGGCGGAATAATGACCGCAGCAATTGACGGAATTAAAGTAGCAGAAGCTATTATTCGTAAGGAGAATTAAAATGTTAATTAAAAATAAAACTGCCAAAGGAGCATTGTGCATTATCCTTTCTGCATTTTTCTTCGCACTGATGGGACTTTTTGTACAGCTTTCCGGTGATTTACCGTCGTTTCAGAAAAGCTTTTTTAGAAACGCAGTTGCGGCTGTAGTTGCAGGTGTTATTCTTATAAAAGAGGGCGGCGGATTTAAGTGGAAAGAGGGGAGTCTTTTATACCTTGTCCTGCGGGCAGTGTTTGGTACAGTTGGTGTGCTTTGTAATTTCTATGCACTTGACCATATGATTTTATCGGATGCATTGATGCTCAATAAGCTTTCTCCGTTCTTTGCGGTTATTCTGTCTTATTTTGTACTGCGTGAAAAAATCGGTATGTTTCAATTGTCTATGGTGTTACTTGCATTTTTCGGAAGTCTTTTTATAATCAAACCAACGCCCGAACTCTTAAACCCTGCAAGCATTATGGGATTATTAGGTGGGCTTGGTGCAGGTGCAGCATATACAATGGTACGAAAACTCACAGGAATAGGTGAGAGGAAAACATATATAGTGTTTTTCTTTTCGGCATTTTCGTGTTTGTGTCTGTTACCGTGGCTTATATTCAATTATACTTCAATGACGTTTATTCAGACACTGTATCTGATTTTGGCAGGCGTATGTGCAGCTCTCGGACAGTTTTCGATTACTGCGGCATATTCGTATGCACCTGCACGTGAAATTTCTGTATACGACTATACACAGATAATTTTCTCAACTCTGATGAGTTTGATTGTTTTCGGAACAGTACCGGATTTGTTGAGTGTAACAGGGTATGTCATTATATGTTCAGCAACGGTCGCTATGTTTTTTAAGAACAGAAAAATATCAAATAATTCTTGACATATTTTACTATATTTGTTATAATCGGTGAAGTTGGAATTTTTTTAGGGGGAAGTGTGAAAATGGGAACATTATTATCTGTATCAATTGCACTTTTGGCAGGGCTTATAATGACAAGAGTATTTAAGCCGTTTAAGCTGCCGTCAGTAACGGCATACCTTATAGCAGGTGTGTTAATCGGCCCATATTGTATGGGTGCATTGGGCATTGAGGGGCTTGGATTTAACTCTCACGAAGCTGTGAGCAGACTGTCTCTTATTTCGGAGGTTGCATTAGGTTTTATTGCGTTTTCTATCGGAAACGAGTTTATATTAAGTGATTTAAAGAAAACAGGAAAGCAGGCATTGGTTATCGGTATTTTTCAGGCTGTGGCGGCTACTTTATTGGTAGATGTTGCACTTTTTGCTCTGCATCTTGCAATGCCTGAAAAGCTCACAGTAGCACAGACTATAACACTTGGTGCTATTGCAACTGCAACAGCACCGGCGGCGACTTTAATGGTAGTACGCCAGTATAAAGCAAAAGGTCCGCTCACAAAACTGCTTTTGCCTATCGTTGCACTTGACGATGCGGTGGGTCTTGTTGTTTTTGCTGTATCATTCGGAATAGCAAAAACTCTCATATCCGGAACCGTGGATTTTGTTTCTATATTTATAAACCCGCTTGTAGAAATAGTATGTTCGCTTGCTTTAGGTGCAGTTATGGGTTGGATTTTAACACAGCTTGAAAAACTGTTCAACTCCAACACAAACCGCTTAAATCTGACAATTGCAGTGGTATTTCTGACTGCATCACTGTCTATGATAGATTTTCATATCGGGCAGGTGCATATAAGCTTTTCATCACTTCTTACGTGTATGATGCTCGGAACAATATTCTGTAACATATGTCCTTTGTCGCACGACCTTATGGCATCAGCTGATAAATGGACATCACCGCTTTTTGCACTGTTTTTTGTAATCAGTGGTGCTGAGCTTGAGTTAAGTGTATTTACTGACTGGGCAATTGTTGTTATAGGCGTAGTATATATAATTTCACGTTCAATTGGTAAGTATACCGGAGCATTTGCGAGTGCAAAGCTTACAAAGTGTGCTCCGCAAATATGCAAATATCTTGGTATAACACTTCTTCCGCAGGCAGGTGTTGCACTTGGTATGTGTACAACGGCAATGCAACTCGGAGCAGAGGGTGCACTTATACGTAACATAACTTTGTTTGCCGTGCTTATATATGAGCTGTTCGGACCACTCTTTACGCGTCAGGCACTTCAGGCAGCAGGCGAGATTCATCCAAAACCGCACGAGGTTATACACCGCAGAAACAAAAAGCTGGAAGATGCCAAAAACAGAGACTAACCAAAAAACACATATCTTCTTATTGATGATATGTGTTTTTTAATCTTGTAATAAATCTTGAGTATTTTCCGGGCGTTGCAGTATTAAAAAGCACACCGGTTTCAGATAGTTTTTCCAAAAGGGTGTCTGGAATAGGTTTTGTGTACTCGATTTCAATCTCGTAATCAGTTATATCAAGATAAGTGCTCTTATCAAGACAAATCTCAACACCGTCGCAGAACATAAAGCTGTGCCTTAATGTTGTAAGCTCACCTATAAGCGATGCTGTAGTTTTAATGCCGGTAAAAGAAAGCATCTCGGGTTCTGAAAAGTTATTGGGGATACAATCAATATTAAATTCCGTTTCTTCGGCAACCTGTAAGGCATCGTGTTTTCCAAGATGTTTTTTTACCTGAACTATGTGTCTGTTGTCTATAGTTCTTATTCGGAATGTAATACCGTGTTTTTTGAGAATATTATCAGGTGCAATATAGTAGCTGTTTGTCTGCTCCTTGATACTGTTCCATAAAAACATATTTTTCAAAACATTGTATTGCTTTTCATCAAGCATTGATTTGAGTTCAGTTTCAAGCATATGTTGTCTCCTCGTTATATAAACTGATTTCTCTCTTCGGAATAGAGATATCCGACAGAACCGCATTTCTTTATAAGCTTTGCCTTATCAGCTTCTAAATCGTCGCACAACTCATCAAGTGATTTATAAATATCACGTAGCTTTGTATTCAGAAAACTAAGCAAAATTATCGGATCGTTTGGTAAAGCCATAATTAACTCCTTTCGCAGAAAAAAAGGAATCCGATCGGATTCCTTGTATTGGAGCGGAAGACGAGATTCGAACTCGCGACGTTCACCTTGGCAAGGTGACGCTCTACCACTGAGCCACTCCCGCATATACTGTTGCCCTAACAACATTTGATATTATAGCACAGGGGAACTGATTTGTCAACACTTTTTTTAAAAAAAGTCAAAAAAATTTTCAGGCAGAAAATTGCCTGAAAATCCTGTTATTTTGTCGTTGAACCAAAACCGCCGTTTCTTATGCCGTCTGTATCATCATCAAGCGTAATACCGTATTCTACGAATATACCCTGACAGAAACCTTCACCTGGCTTTAATGATACAGTTTTATTTTCATTTGAATCATTCGTTATACGGCAGAAAATATGACCTTCGTTGTCACTGTAATAGTAATCGCTGTCGATTATTCCTACAGTGTTATTGAGCTGTAGCCTGAATTTAAAACCCAGTCCGCTTCTGGGGTATAGCTTAAGCACCCAGCCATTTTCTATCCATGCACGTATTCCGGTAGGAATTTTAACAGTTTCTCCGGGGGCGAGTGTTATATCGCACGGTGTGAAGAAATCATATCCTGCAGAACCCGTTGTGGCACGCTTAGGGAGCTTAATATTATCGTATATTGCTTTTATGTCAGTAAACTGTGGGAAGTCTGATTCAAAGGCTGATTTGAAATTTTCAAAGCTGACCTTTTCAAATTTTGCAACTTTTTTCATAGCATTATTCCTCTCTGGTATAGTATAGTTACATTATACTATATTTTTTTCGGAAAATCAAGGATTATCGGTAAACGGCGAAAAAAAGAATGTTTTTGTTGATTTTTATATTATAATATGATATAATTCTTGTATGTAATTTTTTGAAATATAAGGAAGATGAGTAATGAGCGAGCTTATAACAAAATGTACTGCTGCAAAGGATGCGGCACAAAAGCTTGTAAGTGTGTCAACAACAGAGAAAAACGATGCACTTAAAGCGATTGCAAAAGCACTTACAGACAGAGCAGACGAAATATTATCAGCGAACATAATCGATATAGAGAATGCAAAGAAAAACGGTACGCGTGAGGCTATGATTGACAGGCTTACGCTTACTCAGGAGAGAATCATATCAATTGCCGAAGGTGTTTGCGAGGTGGCCGCGTTGAACGATCCTATAGGCGAAGTCATAAATATGACGAAACGCCCTAACGGACTTATGATAGGCAAAAAACGTGTTCCTATGGGAGTTATCGGAATTATATATGAAGCACGCCCGAATGTAACAGTAGATGCGGCGGTTTTATGCCT
Organism: Clostridia bacterium; assembly: GCA_017415105.1. Classification (GTDB taxonomy): domain Bacteria; phylum Bacillota; class Clostridia; order UBA1381; family UBA1381; genus Ornithomonoglobus. The sequence goes on from JAFQJD010000018.1 coordinate 82,469, forward strand.
TAAAACATCTAATGCCTGCATATTGCGAGGCGGAAGCGAGGCTATAAATTCCAATAAAGCAATAATGCGTGTTATGCAGGATGCGGCATATTCCTGCGGAATTCCGGAGGGCACACTTAATATAATTGAAGATACATCGCGTGAAACTGCAACAGCACTTATGAAGATGAACGGCTATATTGATATGCTCATACCACGTGGCGGAAAGGGTCTTATAAAGAGTGTTGTTGAAAATGCAACAGTTCCCGTGGTTGAAACTGCGGCAGGTAATTGCCACGTATATGTTGACGAATTCGCAGACCTTGATATGGCAACAGAGATTGTAATGAATGCAAAGGTACAGAGACCGTCAGTATGTAATGCGGCAGAAACTTTGCTTATCAATAGCAAAATTGCAGATAAGTTTATTCCTGTTATTTTTAGAAAGCTTATTGATGCAGGTGTTGAGATACGTGCAGATGAAGCATCAAAAAAAATATATCCTGACGGAGTAACTACAGCGACAGAGGAAGATTACTACACTGAATATAATGACTATATTATTTCTGTAAAGGTTGTAGACGGAGTTAGCGATGCAATAGACCACATAAATAAATATAACACAAAACATTCCGAGGCAATTATAACCGACAGCTATGAGAATGCACAGAAGTTTTTAAATGAAGTGGATGCGGCGGCTGTCTATGTTAATGCATCAACACGTTTTACTGACGGATTTGAATTCGGGTTCGGTGCAGAAATCGGGATAAGCACTCAGAAAATGCACGCACGTGGTCCTATGGGACTTGAAGCATTAACATCCATAAAATATGTTGTGTATGGCTCAGGTCAGGTGCGTAGCTGATAAGGAGAAGATAATGAAAATCATTGTTGCAACTAAAAACAAAAACAAAGTGCGTGAAATTACAGACGTGTTTTCGCCACTGGGCTTTGAAGTGGTTTCTCAGACGGATGCAGGGATTGATATTGATGTTGAGGAAACGGGCGATACATTTGAGAAAAATGCATTGATTAAAGCAAGAGCAATAGCTTTAGTTTGTGATGATTACGTACTTGCAGACGATTCGGGGCTGTGTGTTGATGCCTTAGACGGACGTCCGGGCGTGTACAGTGCACGATATGCCGGTGAGGGAGCTACAGATAAGGATAAATACACAAAGCTTCTGACAGAGCTCGGTGATGAAAAAAACCGACGTGCGAAGTTTGTTACAAGTATGGCGTTTATTACACCGGACGGTGCTGAAATCATAACAAACGGAGAGGTTATTGGAAAAATAACAAAAGAGCCTGCAGGAGATGGTGGTTTCGGATATGATCCGGTCTTCTACAGTGATGAGCTTGAAAAAACATTTGGCGAGGCAACACTCGAAGAAAAAAATACTGTTTCACACAGAAGCCGTGCTTTAAAAGCACTGTATGATATATTATCAGGAGAGGAAAAGGAATAATGGATATATTTATTGAAGAACTAGTAAAAAAAAGAAGAGAAAGCAAGGATTATGCTGTTCTTGCAGTATTGATTCTTGGCGGATTGATTATAAGTGTTGCACTTATATTACTGATGCTATATGCCACTCTAGCTTTAGGCGAGCTTTCACAGATTGCGGGTAGTATAGGTATGCTTCTTATAGCTGCTGCGTGGTATGCTGTTTTTTATATTTATAATTCAAGCAGTATAGAGTATGAATATATCGTTGTCAACAATAATCTTGACATAGACAAGATAATGGCAAAGAAACGCAGAAAAAATGTGATTGAGCTTGATATAAAAAACGCAACAGTTATGGCATGCATAGATGACGAAGAAAATAATTTTGTTTATAAAAATATAAACAGTTCAGTGAAAGTGCTGGATTTGAGTGCGAAAAATCCTAATCTGTACACTTATTTTATAGACTACAGTACAGACGGAAAAAGAGAAATTATTCTGTTTCAGCCAACCTCAAAAATGGTTGAGGCTCTATGGAAATTTAATCCTAAAGCTGTGAAGAAATATAATATATAACCCGAAAGGGAGTGGGAATATGTTAAAGGCCTGTTATGCAGAAGAAATGCGTAATCTTGACCGTGCGGCAACGGAAATTGGTAAGATACCAAGCATTCTTTTGATGGAGAATGCGGCGTTGGCGTGTGTTAATGAACTGAAAAAAGATTTTGATGTTTCAAAATGCAGTGTTGCAATCTTTTGCGGTAAAGGCAATAATGGCGGTGATGGGCTTGCAATAGCAAGGCATCTTTATAATGCTGGTGTTAAAGTGAACATTTTCCTTGTAAGCGGAAATGATTTTTCAGGTGACGCAAAAATCAACTACGATATAGTTAATGCTATGGATGTTCCCGTAGATACTGTTACGGATACTGAGGACTTTGAATACGTTATACGTTCTTATGATATAGTTATTGATGCAATTCTCGGTACAGGGATAAGCGGTGATGTAAGAGGGTTGATATTTGACGTTATAAGGCTCATAAATGAGAATGCACGTTATGTGATGGCGGTTGATGTTCCGAGCGGCATAAACAGCGATAGCGGCGAAATATGCGGTATTTGTATTAATGCAGATAAGACCGTAACCTTTGCGGCATACAAAACAGGTATGTTTATGTATCCTGCGGCTGATTCTGTAGGTGAGGTTGTTGTTGCACCGATTTCTATTCCGAAAACTGTTGTTAATTCGCAGAATCTGCAGATAAATGTTACTGATGCAGATTTTGTCAGAAATGTGATACCCGGACGTAGCAATAACTCACAAAAAGGCGATTACGGAAAACTACTTATCATTGCCGGTTCAAAGGGTATGACGGGTGCGGCGTATCTTGCAGCAGAGTCTGCTCTTAAAAGCGGAGCCGGTCTTATAACACTTGCTTGCCCCGAAAGCATTAACACTGTTCTTGAAAGCAAAACAACCGAAGTAATGACATTGCCGGTTGCTGATAACAACGGGCATATATCATATCTCGCATCGTCGGTTCTTACGGCAAAAGCAAACGAAGCAGATGCTGTGTTGATTGGCCCCGGACTTGGACGGTCTGAAGATGTTTTGGAAATAGTTAAGGTATTGTTAAAAGAATGTGATGTTCCGGTTATAGTAGATGCAGATGCTTTGTTTGCGGTTGCAAATGATAAAGATATGTTAAAAGATGCCTCTTGTGACCTGGTTTTCACTCCTCACGCAATGGAAATGGCAAGGCTTACAGGGCTTGATATTTCGTATATAGAGGAAAACAGAATTGATATTTCTCGCGAGTATTCGGAGGAAACAGGGGTAGTACTTCTTCTTAAAGGACATCATTCAATTGTAACAGCACCAAGCCTTCTGCAATATATTAATAATACGGGTAATCCCGGAATGGCATCAGGCGGAAGCGGTGATGTGCTTGCCGGAATTGTATCAGCACTCGTAGCAAGAGGTATCAGGATAGATTATGCAGCAGCTGCTGCAGCATATATTCATGGTTTGGCAGGGGATATAGCTAAAGAATATTATGGTGAAGAGTCGTTGAGTGCCGAAAATATTCTTGAATGCATACCCGAAGCATATTGCCGTATATTACAAGTAGACAAATAATAAATTTTATGTTAACATAGATGTGAGGTATTTGAAATGGAAAAAAGAACGTGGGCAGAGATAAATCTTGATGCTCTCACGCACAACATAAAAGAAATACGTAGGGTAACTAACCCTGATGCACAGATTATGGCGGTTGTGAAAGCAGATGCATATGGTCACGGCGTTGCAGAGTGTGCTGAGCTGTTACTCGCAAACGGTGCTGACAGATTGGGTGTTGCAACTCTTAATGAGGCTATAGAATTAAGACGTCTGTTTTATGATGTTCCCATTCTTATTCTTGGCTCAAGCATAGAAAGTGAAACAGACGAGTTGGTTAAAAATGATATTATCCCAAACGTATATATGACAGAGTTTGCACAAGCTTTATCTGCTTCTTCGGTAAAGCTTAAAAAGACTGTGAAAGTGCATATCAAGCTTGATACGGGAATGTCAAGAATAGGCTTTCCGGTAAATGATGATGACAACGGTGCAGTTATAGATGAAATTCTGTCAATAAGCAAGCTTCCGATGCTTGAAATAGAAGGAATTTTCTCACACTTTGCAACTTCTGATGAAGTTGATGAAAGCTATACCCATCTTCAGTTTAAAAGGTTTATGTCAGTATGTAACGAACTTGAGGAAAAAGGACTTAAAATTCCTATCAAGCATATATGTAACAGTGCCGGCATAATGATGTATCCGGAGTACCATCTTGATATGGTTCGCCCCGGTGTCATTCTCTACGGGATGTATCCGTCAGACAGTGTAGACAAAGAAAGACTTGATTTAAAGTATGTTATGTCTTTGAAATCAGTAATAACATACGTAAAGGATATAGAGCCCGGCAGAGGCGTAAGCTACGGTAAAGAATACATAGCCGATGGTGAGGCAAAAATAGCCACCGTTCCCATCGGTTATGCAGACGGATATTTAAGAGCACTCGCAAAAGAGGCAAAAATAGCGGTCGGGGGCAAAAAATTCCCGATTGCGGGAAGAATATGTATGGATCAATGTATGATTGATGTCACAGGTGTCAATAATATTAACAGAGGTGACGAAGCCCTGATATTTGGCGACGGTGCTGTTACGGTAGACGACATCGCCGGATGGCTCGGGACAATCAATTACGAGGTTACATGCATGCTTGGCCACAGAGTTCCAAGAATTTACAAGCGGAACGGAAAAACTGTGAAAGTTCTTGAGTATCTTCTGTAAATATCGATGAAAGGAGCTGGAGGCTTTGTCACACACCGACAAGAATAATAAGGACATAATTAACGAGCTTAAAAACGGTTATATTGAAATGTCTGAACTTAATCTTGAAGAGGCAAATTTAAGTTTAGAGTCTGATAATGAAGCTTATCAGGCATACGAGCAAAAATTGACGGAGTGTGAATAAAGATTGACAGTAAAAAGGGGAGATATTTATTATGCCGACCTGAGCCCCGTTGTAGGCAGTGAGCAGGGCGGAATACGTCCCGTGCTCATTGTGCAGAACGATGTGGGCAATAAATACAGTCCCACAATTATTGCAGCAGCCATTACGAGTAAAATCAATAAGGCTAAAATGCCTACTCATATAGAGCTGTCTGCAAATGAATACGGACTCAACAAGGATTCGGTAGTGTTACTTGAGCAGATAAGAACTATTGATAAACAAAGATTAAAAGAGAAAATCGGCAAGCTTGATGCTGATATGATGACAAGGGTTGATAAGGCATTGTTTATCAGCTTCGGAATGGCATAAAGCTTGCGGTTACATATACCAAAGATGAAAAATGGTGTTGCATTGTGCAACACCATTTTTGCGTTATAGTATTTTATTAAGATAATGACCGGTGTAGGATTCTTTGACTTTTGCAACGGCTTCCGGAGTTCCTGATGCGACAATTGTTCCGCCACCGTCACCGCCCTCAGGGCCGAGGTCTACGATGTAGTCAGCGGTTTTTATTACATCGAGGTTATGCTCAATTACAATAACCGTATTACCTCCCTCAACAAGTCGATCAAGAACATCGATAAGTTTCTTTACATCGTCTGTATGAAGTCCTGTCGTTGGCTCGTCAAGAATATATATTGTTCTGCCGGTAGACCGTTTTGAAAGTTCTGTTGCAAGCTTTACTCGCTGTGCCTCGCCACCCGAAAGGGTAGTGGAGCTTTGACCGAGCTTTACATAACCAAGACCTACTTCTGCTATTGTTTCAAGTCTGCGTTGTAGCTTCGGGATATTTTTAAAGAATTCAACTCCTTCATCGACTGTCATTTCGAGCACGTCATATATTGATTTACCTTTATACTTAACCTCAAGTGTCTCCCTGTTGTATCGTTTTCCGCGACATACCTCGCAGGGGACATATACATCCGAAAGAAAGTTCATTTCAATCTTTACGATACCGTCACCGGTACATGCCTCACACCGTCCGCCCTTGACATTGAAACTGAAACGGCTTGATTTATAACCACGCACCTTTGCCTCATTTGTAGATGCGAAAACATCACGGATATCTGTGAATAGGTTAGTATATGTTGCAGGGTTTGAACGTGGAGTTCTGCCAATCGGGCTCTGGTTAATATCAATAACCTTGTCAAGCTCGTCTATGCCAAGAATTTCTTTGTGTGCTCCTGGATGAGTATTTGCACCGTTAAGCTTGTGTGCAAGGCTCTTATATAAAATTTCATTAACCAGTGAGCTTTTACCAGAACCTGATACACCTGTAACACAAGTTAAAACACCGGTGGGGAACTTGACATTGATGTTTTTCAGGTTGTTTTCAGATGCACCCTTGACGGTTATCCAGCCTTTTGGCTTACGTCGTGACTTGGGGACAGGAATTTCAAGCTCACCACTTAAATATTTACCCGTAATTGATTCGGGAAAGTCAGAAAGCTCTTTTGCTGTTCCTTCACCAACGATTTTGCCACCGTGTATTCCTGCACCCGGACCAACATCGACAATGTGGTCTGCGGCAAGCATTGTATCGGTATCGTGTTCAACCACGATTACGGTGTTGCCAAGGTCACGTAGGTGCTCCAGTGTTCCGATTAGTCTGTCATTATCACGCTGATGCAGACCGATACTCGGCTCATCAAGAATATACAAAACTCCCGTAAGTCCTGAACCTATCTGTGTTGCAAGACGTATTCTCTGTGCTTCACCGCCCGAAAGTGTTCCTGCAGAACGTGAAAGGGTGAGATAATCAAGACCCACATCAAGCAAAAACTGCAATCTTGACTTGATTTCCTTTATAATCTGATTTGCAATAATCATTTCACGGTCTGTGAAAGTGAGCGAATTTATAAACGTCATTTCGTCTTTGACAGACATTAATGTAAATTCATAAATATTCTTTCCGCCGACAGTAACTGCAAGTATTTCATCATTAAGACGTGCTCCGTGACACTTAGGACACGTTATATCGCTCATATAACGGCTTATATCACTTCTTGCGTACTCTGATGACGGCTTGTCATATCTGCGTTGCAGGTTTGTTATAATGCCCTCAAACGGCATTTCATAAGTGCCGTGACCGTATGCACGGCTGTAGTTCATTTTAAGTTTTTCTTCACCCGTACCGTAAAGAATGGCATTTTTCGCATCATCCGGTATATCCTTATAAGGAGTGTTTATATCAAATCCATATTTATCGGCAATTGCATTGTATGCCATATATGCAATGCTTGACGGGTCTTCATAGTTATTCCAACCGCTGCAACGGATTGCTCCGGTAATCAAAGAAGCATTTTTGTCAACAACAACGAGGTCAGGGTCAATTTTAAACAATGCTCCAAGACCGTCGCAGTGCGGGCAGGCACCAAACGGGTTATTGAAAGAGAACAGTCTCGGCTCAAGCTCAGGCATACTGATGCCACACTCATCGCAGGCGTAGCTTTGCGAAAACTTCATACTTTCTCCGCCTACAACCTCTATCACAACAACATCTCCCGATAATTTCAGTGCAGTTTCAATAGAATCGCTTAAACGTGATTCTATATCATCCTTTATTATGAGTCGGTCAATTACAATTTCAATATTGTGCTTAAAAGTTTTTTTCAGTGTTGGCGGTTCTGAAACGTCGTACATTTCACCGTCAACCTTCATTCTGACATAACCGCTTTTTTTAGCATTTTCAAATACGTTTTTATGCTCGCCCTTTTTTGCTGTAACAACAGGTGCAAGAATCTGTATTCTTGACCTTTCAGGCAACTCCATAATTTTATCGGTAATCTGGTCAACTGTCTGTTTCTTTACCTCCTTACCGCACTTCGGGCAGTGGGGGATTCCTATTCTTGCATATAAAAGTCGCAGATAGTCGTATATCTCGGTTACTGTACCGACTGTAGAACGCGGGTTCTTTGATGTGGTTTTCTGATCAATACTGATTGCAGGCGAAAGTCCCTCAATATAATCCACATCGGGCTTGTCCATCTGTCCGAGAAACATTCTTGCATATGAAGAAAGCGACTCAACATATCGTCTTTGTCCTTCGGCATAGATTGTGTCAAATGCAAGTGAGCTTTTGCCTGAGCCCGAAAGTCCTGTCAGTACAACAAGCTTTTCGCGTGGGATATTAACAGAAATATTTTTCAGGTTATGCACACGTGCACCTTGTATTTTTATCTCGTTGTTTTTCATTTTCTACCTCTTTAATTTATATAAAATGTACCTGTTTCGTTACGCCTTTTAAGCGTTTCACGTTTAAAACCCATCATTCGTTCTTTGTCGGCTGTCATTGCAGCTTCAAAGAGGAATTTAACGATGTCATTTTCGCAATACAGTAATTCAGCTGTGTTTGTTATTTCTACACGGTCGCTTTCGTCAAAATTACGTATATCAATAATTTCAGCTTTTACACCAAGATTAAGAAAGAGAGCTTCCTCTGTATCACGAAAATCTTCTTCGGGAGTATTAACGTCAGCAAAACAGATAAACTCAAGTGCTTCATCCTCGTAGAGATAAAGCACAGGAGTGAGTATTCTGTCAAGTATAATATTAACTGCATCAGTAAGTGTTACTTCATCAATCATTTTCAAGATATTCCTTTTCAATTCGTTTTATTGCATCTCTGTACTGTGCCGCTTTTTCAAATTCGAGGTTTTCTGCAGCGTTAAGCATCATAGCCTCAAGCTCTGCAATCTGTGCACGTATATCAGTTGCTGTGTGGCTGATTTCTGACTTGACAGCTTCCATAGGCTCTAAGATTTCACGTATGTCCTTCTTGATTGTTTTAGGCACAATACCGTGTTCTTCGTTAAATGCAATCTGCAGACTGCGACGGCGGTTTGTTTCATCAATCGCACGTTGCATTGAGCCGGTAACGGTATCAGCATACATAACCACACGTCCCTCGGCATTTCGTGCCGCACGTCCGATTGTCTGAATGAGTGACATCTCGCTACGCAAAAAGCCTTCCTTGTCAGCGTCCAAAATTGCAACAAGAGCTACCTCCGGAATGTCAAGACCTTCACGCAAAAGGTTTATTCCGACGAGCACGTCATATACTCCAAGTCGCAAATCCTTGATTATTTCGGTACGTTCAATAGTTTTGATTTCAGAGTGCATATATGTCACCTTGATGCCGATTTCTTTCAGATAATCGGTAAGGTCCTCTGCCATTTTCTTTGTAAGAGTGGTAACGAGTGTACGCATACCTTTTTCAGTGACAGACTGTATCTCCGATATCAAATCATCAATCTGATGGTTTGTCGGTTTGATTTCAATGACCGGGTCAAGAAGTCCTGTCGGGCGTATAACCTGTTCAGCAACAACAGTTGAGTGTTCTTTTTCATATTCGCCCGGAGTTGCACTTGTAAAGATGACGCTTGAAAGCCTTTTTTCAAACTCGTCAAATTTCAACGGTCTGTTATCAAATGCACTTGGCAGACGGAATCCGTATTTGACAAGTGTTTCTTTTCTTGCACGGTCGCCGTTATACATACCACGTACCTGTGGCAGAGTAACGTGCGATTCATCTATTATCATAAGATAATCATCAGGAAAATAGTCAAGCAAAGTGTAGGGGGCAGAACCCTCGCTGCGTCCGCTTATGTGACGCGAATAGTTTTCAATACCCTGACAGAATCCGATTTCCTGCATCATTTCAAGGTCGTAAAGTGTCCTCTGTTCAATTCTCTGTGCCTCAATAAGTAAATCACGTTCTTTGAAGTACTTTACACGTTCGTGCATTTCTTCTTCAATGGCTGCCATTGCGAGCATCATTTTCTCTGCTGTTGTAACGTAGTGTGATGCAGGCATAATAACAACGTGTTTATATATACCCACAACCTCTCCGGTAACGACATTGATTTCGCAAATTCGTTCAATTTCATCACCAAAGAATTCGACACGCAGTGCGTTTTCACCATTGTTTGACGGAAAAATCTCAACAACGTCACCACGCACACGGAATTTGTTACGCACAAAGTTAATATCGTTTCTTTCGTACTGCATCTCAACAAGCTTTTTCAGAATTTCGTCACGGTCACGTTCCATACCGACACGAAGCGAAAGCATCATATTCTTGTAGTCGTCCGGATCACCAAGACCGTATATGCATGATACACTCGAAACTATAAGAACGTCCTTTCTTTCAAACAACGCAAATGTTGCACTGTGACGAAGCTTATCGAGGTTTTCGTTTGTCATTGCATCTTTTTCTATATAGGTATCGGTCTGCGGTAGATAAGCCTCCGGCTGATAATAGTCATAATAGCTCACGAAGAACTCAACACAGTTATTAGGAAAGAACTCCTTAAACTCACTGCATAGCTGTGCGGCAAGTGTTTTGTTGTGTGCAAGAACAATTGTTGGCTTGTTGACCGATGCAATAATGTTTGCCATAGTAAAAGTTTTACCGGAGCCGGTAACGCCTAATAGTGTCTGAAACTTTTCACCGCTCTTGAGTCCATTAACAAGCTTTTCTATAGCTTGTGGCTGATCTCCTGAGGGTGCAAAAGGGGATACGAGTTCAAATTTTTCCACAGCAAACACCTCCATAAATATGTACTCTTATAATTTTACCAAAAATCGTTCAGAAATGCAATACAAAAACAACAAAAATATTATTTACCACCGCTAAATGTTATTGACAAAACGGGAATAATATGTTATACTGATTAGAGTTACGGAGAGGTGGCCGAGTGGTCGAAGGCGCAGCATTGGAAATGCTGTAGCGGGGTAACTCGCTCGTGGGTTCGAATCCCATCCTCTCCTCCAAAAAATAAACCTAAAATGGCTTGGTTGTGCGATTTTATAATGTGAGATGGTGCTTTAATGAAATTCTCACAAAATAAATTATGATACCGAATATCGGTATTTATCGGTACTTATTGCTACTTTTGGCAGTCAAAATGGCAGTCAAAATTCAAGAAATTTTACCACGTAAACATATAAATTATTCCTTTAAAAGAAAACATAATCGTAAAAAATAGGGTAGAGAATTCGATTTTTCTCTACCCTTAAATTTTTAGCAGTTACTTCTGCACTCGAATGGGTTTTTAGTTATTTAGTTGGCGAATTATAGAAATGACGTATGGCGCGAACTGTTTAAAACATGGAACCACACCAACGAAAAGTAATAAGCATACACTTTTTTCCTGTTTTGGGTGCATTTTTTCTTGTTCTGCATATTCTTTTTTGATATTATAAAATTAATAGAATTGTACAAAGCGAGGTTTCGGGTATGAAAACATTATTATTGGGAGATTTATCACCGACACAAGTTACAGAGCCGTTTTTTCAGAATGGCGATACACAAGCATTGTTATCAGATGCAGTATCTTTATTTGATGGCAATGATTTTATATTAGTAAATCTTGAATGTGCATTGACTGACTGTGAACAGGAAATAAAGAAAATAGGTCCGGCGCTTAAATCCGGCAAGGGTACGGCAACAACACTGAAAAAACTCAATGTTGACTGTTGTGGTCTTAGCAATAACCACATTTTTGATTTCGGCAAAAAAGGCGTACAGGATACAATAGAGGCTCTTAGTGATGTCGGGATAGCATATACAGGCTTTGGTGACAGCTACGAAGATTCGAGAAAAAACCATATTGTTAAAAAGGACGGAGAACGTGTATGCGTTATTGCAGTATGTGAGCACGAATATTCTTTTGCACTTCCGGACAGAATGGGTTCAAGACCGTTTGATGAGTATAATACAATTGAGGACATAAGAGCCGCAAAAGTAGAAAATGACAGGGTTATTGTCACATATCATGGCGGTAAGGAATACTGTCGGTATCCGTCACCAAGGCTTCACAAGGCCTGCCGTGCAATGATAAGAGCAGGTGCGGATGTTGTATTATGTCAGCACAGCCATTGTATCGGATGCTATGAGGAGTATGAGGGCGGACACATCCTTTACGGACAGGGGAACTTTCATTTCGTAAAGCCGGCAGGAATAAACACGCCCGAAGGCTGGGAAAGCTCGCTTGCAGTCAAATATGACACAAAAACCAATGAAATTGAATTTATTCCTATGGTTACATATGAAAATAAAGGAATGACACTTGCAAAGGGCGAGGAAAAGGATAATATTTTAAAGGCGTTTGAAGCACGTAATGCCGAGCTTGCAAACGGTGAATGGGAAGCAAAATGGCACGAGTTCTGTCTTTCAGACAAGGATTTCTATTTTGATGTAATCAAAAACGCCTGCAAACCCGATTCAACAGAGCTTGATCTTCAATTTTTTGCGGCATGCCTTACTTGTGAAGCACACACAGATATGTGGCGTGGGCTTATAAAGACATGGAACCACACAAACGAAAAATAAAACGGAGTATCTATATGAACTATTCGACACCTGAAAAAGAGGGTATTAAATCATCATATATAAAAGAATACATAAAAAAGCTTGAGGAGTACAATCTGTCAACGCACAGTCTTGTGATAATGCGTCATGGAAAAGTTATTTTTGAGCATTACTGGGCACCGTTTCACAAGGATTATCTGCACCGAATGTATTCGGTAACCAAGAGTTTTGTTGCACTTGCAATAGGCTTTTTGGAGCAGGACGGTAAGATAAATCTTGATGATAAGATAGCAAAATATTTTCCGGAAGAGATTAAAAATCAACTGAATAAATATATGCATAATCAGTCAATCCGCGATATGCTTATGATGTCAACGGCAATTCCTGTGCGTTACTGGCTATACCCGAGAATTGATGACAGAGTACAGTTTTATTTTGAGAATGATACAAAGACTTACCGTCCGGCAGGTACAACCTTTGAATATGACAGTGAAGGTTCATTTATAATGGGTGCATTAGTAGAACGTGTGACGGGTAAAACACTTATGGAATATCTGCGTGAGAAGTGTCTTGACAAAATAGGCTTTTCTGAGGAAGCATATATGCTCAAATGCCCGGGGGGACACTCGTGGGGTGATTCGGCACTTATCTGTACCTCACACGACCTTGCTCTTGCTGCACAGTTTACATTAAACGGTGGAAAATGGAATGGCGAGCAACTCCTGAATGAGAATTATGTAAAAACTGCCACATCAAAGCTTATTGACAACAATGTTGAGGGTATGGTATCATACAAAAGCTTTGGTTACGGCTATCAGTTCTGGAGAACATATGATAACTCATATTTCTTTAACGGTATGGGCTGTCAGTTTGCAATATGCACACCTGATAAGGATATGGTAATGGTATATACCGGTGATAATCAGAGTAAAATCCCTGACCTTGCAAAGGATGTTGTAATAAGAAACTACTTTGAAATGATTGTGCGTAAGGTAGAGGATAAAGAGCTTTCCGATATTGGTGAAAACGAAGAACTCAAAGAGTATGCAAAACCACTTGAGCTTGCAACTGCAAGAGGAGATAAATATAAGCCGATGCAGGACAAGATAAACGGTGTAACATACAAAATAGACGATAATAAGAACGGTATCACAGAGTGGAAGCTTCACTTTGATGGCAATAAAGGCAAAATCTGTTACAAAAATGCACAGGGCTATAAAGAAATCCCGTTTGGAATGTGCGAAAACGAGTTTTCACAATTCCCAGAGGAGGGGTATGCCGGAGAGATTGGCTCAGTTAAAGGAGACAGGCTGTATGAATGTGCATCATCTGCGGCGTGGGTAAGTGATAATCAGCTTTTTATAAAGGTGCAGATAATAGATATATATTTCGGTAGGCTTAACATCACAGTCGGTTTTAATGATGATGGAAAAATGGGTGTCTATATGAACAAAACTGCTGAGGATTTCCTTGACGAATATCAGGGATATCTATGCGGAACGCCGATGGAATAAATGGAGAATTTGAAAAATGTATCGGAAATTTTGGCCGCATACATTTTGGATAATCCAATAAATTTCGCCAAATATGGAAAATAAGTAAAAAAATATGTAAAATACGTACGGATTATAACAAAAACATTTACAAAATATTTTGTGTAATGATATAATTAAAATAAGAGTTGTGACGGTTTGATAAAGATTTGAGAAGGAGAAAATGCTATGGAAATAATTCATGGAAATGACTATGGCGAAATGGGCTGCAGGGTTATGACTCATCACCCTTGTGTGCTCCCGCTTCAGTGGCATGAAAATTATGAACTATGTGAGCTTATGAATAAGCCATGCCGTTTTTTGGTTGACGGTCAGTATATTGATGCTCAAAAGGGAGATATTCTTTGTATTCCCGAAAGAGATGTGCATGGATATTTCGTTGATGCAGAAGAAACAAAGTTCCGCATAATTCAGTTCTCGACAAAAATATTTCTAAACACAAATTTTTCTATCAAACCGATAAAAGCACATATAACAGCGGGTGAAATAGATGCAATTGCGGGACTTCGTGAGAAGATTGACCATCTGACCGCAATTCTTGAAAAAGAAAGTCGTGGCTCAGAGATAAAAAACAATCCGTTTTTCTCAATGGTTTGTGAATCAATCTATTTTCTTCTCATGCGTCATTTCCCTGCCGAAGGCGACCGGAAAATATCGCGTTTTGATCGCGAATTGTTCTTTAAGGTTATCGAATATGTGAATAATCATTATATGGAGGATGTAAATATCAATTCAGTTGCGGAGCAGATGTGTATTTCAAGAAACCGTCTTGTGAGAATGTTTGAATTATATTCGGGCAGATCACTCAAATATTATATTGATGAGCTTCGTATAGCCCATGCGAACAGGCTGTTAAATCAGGGTAGCAATGTAACTGAAGCGGCAATAGGCAGCGGTTATCAGTGTATACGCACATTTAATAATGTATATAAAACCCATATGGGGTTAACTCCGTCAGAATATATAAAAGTGCACGTTAAAAATAAGGTTTGATGATTTGACGGTATTAAATGTGCTGTGCAAAAATTCCGGTTTTGTGACTGAATTTTCTTGTTTAGCCAATTTAGCTGTGCTATAATGTACGAAACAGAGGTAAGAAATTGAAATGAGAACAAAAATTAAAAATGCGGTATTTGTAACAGAAACACTTGAGACTGATAAATACCTTTATATAAAAAACGGCGTTATAGATGCTTTTACAGACGATGAACTTGACTATGACTGTGAAATTGATGCAGAGGGTCTTTATGTGTCACCGGGATTTATTGATATACATACTCACGGTGCCGGAGGGTACGATTTTGGGGACGGAGAAGTTTCAGATATAAAAAATGCGGCATACACCCACGCAACATACGGAACAACCACAATTTTTCCGACCTGCACATCTTCTTCAACAGAAGATACACTTAAGTTTATAAAAAACGTAAAAGCGGCAATGGAAGACAACGAACCGGGTTTGCCCAATATTGCAGGAGCACATCTTGAGGGACCTTATTTTGCAGATGCACAAAGGGGAGCACAGAATCCTGAACACATAAAAGCACCGTGCCGTAGTGAATATACGGAATTTGTAAAGAACGGCAGGGGTGCAGTAAGAAGAATCAGCTTTGCACCCGAGCTTCCCGGAAGCGAAGAACTCTGCGAATTCCTTACAGAAAACGGCATAGTGGCATCATTCGGTCATACAGATGCAATCTATCAGGAAATCAAGCGACTTATTAAAAAGGGCTGTAAGCTTGCAACGCATCTGTATTCCGGAATGAACGGAGTTACACGCCGTAATTGTTACAGAAAACTCGGTGCAGTAGAAACTGCATTCTTAGAGGATGATGTATATGTTGAAATCATTGCTGACGGCATACACCTTCCGCCCGAGCTTTTAAAGCTTATATACAAGATTAAGGGGCCTGATAGGATAAGTCTTGTTACCGACTCGATGAGAGGTGCAGGGAAGGGCGAGGGCGAATCAGTTCTTGGCCCGAAAAACGATCCGACAAGTATGAAATGTATCATAAAAGACGGTGTTGCTTTCCTTACAGATATGACGGCTTTTGCCGGAAGCGTGGCAACAACTGACCGTCTTGTAAGAGTTATGAATAAGTCTGTAGGAATCCCGCTTTGTGAGTGTATAAAAATGATGACAAAAACACCAGCAAAGATAATGGGACTTGCTGACAGAGGTGCTATTAAAGAAGGCTACATCGCTGATTTAGTATTCTTTGATGAAGATATAAACATTAAAAAAGTTATTCTGCAGGGTGTGGAATTAAAAGAACAGAAAGGACTAAGAAACAATGGAAATCAGAATTTGTAAAGACAGTGAGTCACTTGGCAAGAGTGCAGCAGCACACGTAGCAAAGATTTTGCGTGAGTGTATAGCGGAAAAAGGCAGTGCAAGAATACTCCTTTCAACCGGTGCGTCTCAGTTTGACACAATCAAGGCACTTGTTGCAGAAAAGGATATAAAGTGGGAATGTGTTGAAATGTTCCACCTTGACGAGTATGTTGATTTGCCTGAAACACACGGTGCAAGCTTCAGAAAGTATCTTAAGGAGCGATTTGTTGAAAAGGTTGGCACGCTTAAGGCTGCACACTTTGTAGACGGAACAAAGGAATGCATTTCAAAGCTTACAGAGGAAATCAGAAAATCACCGATAGATATCGGTCTTATCGGAATAGGCGAAAACGGACATATCGCATTCAATGACCCTCCGGCTGACTTTGACACAAAGGAAGCATACATAATCGTTAACCTTGACGAAAGATGCAAGAAACAGCAGATGGGCGAGGGTTGGTTTGCGACAATTGACGATGTTCCGAAGCAAGCGGTTTCAATGACAGCATATCAGATTATGCAGTGTGAGAGAATAGTATCATGCGTACCGTATAAAGTAAAGGCAGACGCTGTTGAAAAGACACTCCACGCAAAGGAAACTACAAATATTGTTCCTGCAACACTTCTTAAGGAACACAAGGACTTCATTCTTTACCTTGATAGTGACAGTGCTTCAGGCATAACTGACATATTTTAAGCAATAATACAAAAAATGTAGTTTTTACTGCATTTTTTGTGCCTTTTGGGGTATTACGCAAGCAGTTGCATCAAAAGAAACACAAGGAGAGATTGCAGTATGGCTAAAAAGACAGTTAAATTTGGAGAAGCTACTTTTTTGCAGGTTTTCACAGGAAATGTTGACCCTTTTTATGAAAAACAACCGTCTCCCGATTTTATAGAGGACCTAAAAAAACCGGTACACGAAATAAAGCCTGACGGTTTTGGCAAAAGAGAAATGGAAGTCGGAGAAATTGATATGAGGGGGATGTACCTTGATATATTGTTTCCGGATGATGAGGGTTTGATTGAAACAGCAATTAAAGATTTTGAACACTTCCTTGATGTATATGAAATAGGCGGAAAAAAGTATGCCATAAAACTTATAAAGGATAAGACAACGTGTTTTGAGGAGCACAGAATTACAGTGAAACCCGATGGCTGTACAATAGCTGCAGACGATACAGAGGGTATAAGACGTGCCCTTGTGCATCTTGAGGATTTAATAATAAAATCAGAAGGTGCATATCTGGAAGAAACTGACATAACAAGACGTCCTGTAATTAAATCAAGAATCACAAGAGGCTTTTTCAGCCCCACAAACCGTCCGCCGAAAAACATAGATGAGCTTTGGGATGATATAGACTACTACCCGGATGAATACTTAAATCGTCTTGCACACGACGGGAATAACGGCATCTGGATATATACGCATTTTAAGGACCTTATTCCTTCGACGGTTATCCCCGAATACGGTGATGGCTCGGCAAGACGAATAGAAAAACTAAAAAATGTTGTTAAAAAGTGTGCTCGGTACGGCGTTAAGGTCTATGTCTTTGCCGTTGAGCCTTGGGGACTTGCGGAAGATTTACATGATAAATACCGCGATCTCTTAGGCTCACCCGGCTTTGACAGACCGGCGTTTTGTACACGTTCAGAACGTGGCAGAGAGTATTGCATAGAATCTGTGCAGTGGCTTTTTGAGCAGGTTCCGGAACTTGGCGGATATATTGATATAACCGCAGGAGAAAGAGTTACCAGCTGTGCATCAGTCGGACACATTGAGCTTTGCCCGAGATGCAGTAAGTATTCACGTGGTGAAACACTTGCATATACGGCCGACCTTATAAGAGAGGGAATGCGACGTGCAGGTGCAAAGGGCGAGTTTATAAGCTGGAGTTACGGCCACAGAGTATGGGATTTTGATGATATAAGAGAGTATGTAAAAAAGTGTCCTGACGATGTAATGCTTATGCAGAATTTTGAGGATGTCGGTTATAACGAGCAGTTAGGTAAGAATCGTTTTGCAGAGGACTACTGGTTGTCATATCCCGGCCCGTCTTATATGTTTGAAGAAACGGCTAAAACAGCAAACAAGCACAATAAGCATCTCTATGCAAAAATGCAGGTATGCTGCTCGCACGAGCTTGCATCAATGCCGTATATACCGGTTCCGGGACTTGTGTTCCGCAAATACAAAGGTGCATATAAGTGGGGCGTAGAGGGAATACTGCAGTGCTGGTATTTCGGTAATTACCCATCAATAATGAGTAAAGCAGCAGGAGAACTGTCGTTTATGGAGGACTTTTCAAGTGAGGACAATTTTCTGTTGTATCTTGCAGGTATCTGCTACGGAAAATCAAACGCTTCCGGGGTCGCAGAGGCATGGAGGCATTTTGCTGACGGCTATCGCAACTACCCCACTAACGTAATGATGAGCTATTACGGACCTATGCACGATGGCGTAACGTGGGAATTACAGCTTAAGCCGAAGAATTTGCCGTTGCCCAGAACATGGCGGCTTACAGACAGAGCCAACGGTGATGTTATGGGTGATGCTATGCTTTGCGGACACACATACGATGAAATTATTGAGCTCTCACGCAGAATGAAAGAAGGATGGGAAAAAGGAATAGAGGTTCTGCCACGTGGTATAACCGGCGAGATGGAAACTGTAGCAGACGGTCTTAAGGTGCTTTTCAGATGCGGACTTAATATTCTTGAGTTTTACAGACTTCGTGAAAAGCTCGGATATGGCGAAGGGGATGCTGCACAGATTCTCAAACGTATGCGTGAAATAGTCTGCGAGGAAATAGAAAACAGCAGGGAAATGATTAAAATCTGCCATAAGGATGCAAGGCTCGGATATCATTCGGAAGCAGAAGGCTTTAAGTTCTTTCCAGAAAAAATAGAGTTCCGTATAGACCAGCTTAAAAAGCTTCTTGAAACTGAATTTGAGGAAGTCGCAAAGCGGATTGAAGACGGTTTGATACCGCTTGAGTTTTACGGAACAGCCGGTAAAAAAATATATAAGATTACATCATCACACGAAACTGCTGAGACTGAAAAAATCGACGGTAAGGGTAGCTTTAAAATGTACACACAGGACGGTGATTTACATCTTGATATAGAAGCACAGCCCGAAAACAGTATCATACTTTGCTTTGAGCATAACCTGATGCATCCGGAAAGCGAGATACATATCACACCGGACGGCGAGGTGTTTATACCGGGTTCGATTTCGGTATATGTTCCGTTATACGGAGAAGAAATACAAAAAGAGTGTGACAGATATAGGGTAAAAAGAACGCCTGACGGATTCAAGGTAGTGTTGCCGAAAGAAAACTTTAGTTTTGCACAGGCAGGAACACCTTTCAGAATGTGTCTTAAAATAGACAAGGTCTCTTGGACTAAAGAGGAAAATCCTACGTATACACTTGGTAAGGACAATTATTCGCACGGCGAATTTGGCTGGCTCATAGTCGAATAAACTGATAAATATCCCCTCGTACAGAAGGGGATGTTTTTTGTGCAAATTTACTTTTAAATTAACATTTTTTTCTGAGATTTGGTGCAAATTTTCTTGTTATGCAATTTATGCTATGTTATAATTATAATAGAGTATGTTCGTTATATTTAACGAGCGTTTAAAATACTAATTTATGGATTAAATTTCCTATATTATTTTAAGTCAGAATATGTTAAAATTAACTTGAGTTTTTATTAATACAAAAAGGAGGAATGCATTTTGAAGAAGAATGTAAAACAGATTTTATCGCGAATTGCTGCATCATTTCTTGCTATGACAGTGGTAATGGGAACCGTAACTGTTCCTATAGGTTCTGCTGTGAGTTTGAGTGAGATAATTATTGACGAAAATTTTGACAGTATGCAGACAGGTGTAATACCTGAAGGGTTTGAGGCTTCAGGCGATGGCGGTACCGCCACAGTTGGTAGCTATATGAATAAAACCGGTGTGGCAATTAAAAACGAGAGTGAAGGTAAATACGTAATGTTATCCAAATCCTTTGACACGATAACTAACGGTGTGTTTGACCTATCGTTCAACTTCCTGCAACCACAGACTGCGAGCGAGGCAGTGATTTTGTCACTTTATAATGCAGAGGGCAGTGAGTTTGTGAAGCTTACCACAAATAACGGAGCTGTGTATCTTGAAAACTCCGGTACTAATGAGTTGGTAATTCCAAGCTATCAGGTAGACCGTTGGTACGGCTTCCATTTATTGGTTAATACCGTAACAGGCTTGTGTGAGGTTTTTGTTGACGGAAACCTTAAGCTTGAAACCACTGTAACCAATGCTTCATCAACACTGAACAAAGTCGGTTTCTACACTGTGTATTCACCTGGCTTCTACATAGACGACCTCCATCTTGTTAAAAACACTAATACCGACAGATTGGTAATTGAAGGCCCGCAGTTTGTATCAGTTCCGAAATACGGTGCAAATGAATACAAAATTAAGGCTTGCATGAAGGACGGGAATAATACATCGCTTACAGAAACTCCCATTGCATGGGAAATCGTAAACAACAACGGTGCTGACCTTACAGGTGTTGACTTTGTTGTGAGCGATGATTATGGTATGGAAGGCACACTTATTATTACATCGGATGCAATGTACCGTGGTATTGTTGAGCTGAAGTCTACATATACAGGTGAGGGTTCAGAACAGGGTGCTCCTACAGCGTCACATTATGTAACGCTTATGGACGAAACAATCCAATCACTTGAAATTACCGGTGCACCGAGAATCAAGAACGGACTTACCCGGAAAGAGAGAACATATGAAGTAATTGCAACTGACAATCTTGATAAAACAATAAATCGTGTTGATACCACATGGTATCTCGGAGATGGTGCACCATCATATGTAAGTATAGATGACGACGGTGTTCTGCAGGTTTCAGATACTATTGAAAAAGATGTGCATATAGAAATCTGCGTTAAGGCGGACGGTGCATCCGAGCCTGCAAAAAAGACAGTAATTCTTCAGACGGCGGAGAATTATGATGATGACGTATTCCGTCTTGACATCTATAAAAAATCTATGGATACTCTGATAAAGCTTTATTCAGATCCATACAGCAAGTCACCACTCCTTTTGAGTTATCTTGATGTAAGAACAATGAAACCGCTTGAGTGGCAGCAGGTTCTGGGTCAGCCCACACTTGCACAGTCAAACCTTGCAACCGACAGTATGGTATACAGATGTATGGATTACCTTTCAGAGTTTACAGGTGATCCGAAATACAAAGAGCGTGTAGATGCAGTATATCAATGGCATCTTGACTATGGCCTCTCAGAAAACTTTATGGGTTACTGGGGTGGACACGCAGCTATAAACCTGAAGGACCTTAAGCCGATACTTGCACCTATGAACTATAACACACACGAGTTCAAGGAGCATTATATGTACTGGGATCCGTTCTACAGACTCGATCCCGAGGCAGGCTATAAGCTTTGTCGTAACGTAGTCCTTGCTCATATTACCGACTGGCAGTATATGCTTTCAAACCGTCATGCAAGCTACTCAAAAGAGCTTGACACATCAATGTGGACTAACCTTGATGCCTTTGCAAATGATTACGGAATCATTCCCACAACAAAGGAACAGCCGTTTAAAAATATGGGCTGTGACATGGAGCACGCGGCAGGATCAATTGTAAGATTTACAGGCGATGAATACGCAAGAGAATGGGGTTTGCGTATATTTAAAATGTACGCAGAGGCAGCAAACCCTGTGACAAATATAATGCCTTCGGTTTATACAACAGGTAAGGATGCAGAGGGTGTAAAAGACCCGGATGTGGAGTTTGCCAATACCTTCTATCCGTATAAATGGTATGAGATTGACGATATCGATGAGGCCTATACTACGGTTGCATACGGTGACAGATTTGTAAACCAGTTTGGAGAAGACCTTGTTGCACAGGGATTCTATGATGAATCTGTTCTGGAACCGGGTAACGTTACACTTGCAGAAGGGTATTACAAAAACAGCTTCCAGACCAACTACATGATATCTGATCTGGGTTTTGCAAAGGAATTGGGAACAGATACTCCCGAGGGAAGATACATAGTTGAAAAGGTAGTAAAGATGATAGAAGGATATCTTGACTATGCATGGATAAAAGGAAGCAACAAATTCAGATACATAATGGCAGACGGAACAGATATATCTGACTTTGTACCCAACCGTAGCGGATATTACGGCAACTACTACAACCGAGGCGAAAAGCTTGGTCACTATACCGTGGGTTCAAGCAATGTTGAAGGATGTATAATGGCTTACCTTGAAGCGAAAAAACGTGACGACCTTCAGGTACAAGCTGAAAAGATATATGAATTCATCAACTTTATGGCTGAGGAAGTTCTTGACTGGGGTAAGCTCGGCGGCGAAGAGATCGGCGATGAAGATATGGAGCTTAACTATGCAACAACCGATTCAGCTTATACGAGTGTGCTTTCACTTACAGAGCTTTACTATGCAACCGGCAATATGGAATTTCTTGACCTTGCACGAGTTGTTGCAAACAACTTTATAAAATCGCATTATAAGTGGGGTATGCTCATATCCAACACGTCAGCCAGCTCATCACCCGGAAGTCAGTATGTTCTGACACTCCTAAACGGTGCAAAGTATTATTATGCATTGGCATTCCTTGAGGGTGCTATCCGCGGTGATGAAGACCTTGTACAGCATGTGAGAATAATGGGTAGTGGATACCATGACCAGATGGTATTCGAAAACGGTGAAACAAAGAGAGACTACGACGGTACTAACTTTGCAAAAATGACAAGCCCGAGTATCTTTGTTCAGGATATCGTATTTGAGGAGGAGAGCATAAACCTTAAAAAAGGCGAGAAAACAACTCCGAAATATTCGGTGCTTCCCAAAGATGCATCAAACAAGAGTGTGACCTTCTGGATAACAAACAATAACGTTGCAACTCTCAACCGTGTGACCGGCGAGATAACAGCAGTATCACCCGGAACAACAGAGCTTATTGCAATATCCGGCGATTTGAAGGTCAATAAGACTTTGACAATAACCGTCAAATAACAGAAAGGGGATAGAATATGAAAAGAATAATAGCATCATTACTTGCATTTAGTATGATGTTCAGCTTCTGGACATTTGCTCATGCAGAAAATGAAGAAACAAGCTATTCTGATGCAATGAACTTGATGTACGACCTCGGAATAGTTACAGGCTATGAGGACGGAAGTTTACGTCCTGATAACAATATCACCCGTATGGAATTCGTTACAATGGCATTAAGACTTATGGGCCATTACAATGTAGACGAGTCATATGCAGAAAATAACATTTTTGAGGACGTAACGGGCGATTTGTGGGGAGCAAAGAACATCAATCTTTCACACCAGCTCGGTCTTGTTGACGGACATACAGATACAATCTTTGCACCGAATGATAACGTAACAGTCAATCAGGCTGCAAAGGTGATTATATGTATCCTTGGCTACAAGACAATAGCAGAAAAAGAAGGCTATCCTAACGGATACGTTTCAATCGGAACAGACCTTTCATTATTTGACAATGTGGGCATAGGCGAAAGACCTGCTACACGTGACGATGTTGCAAAGCTTATGGCAAACGCACTCGATGCAAATATGATGAAGGCTAAGTATCAGGCAGACGGCACTGTTGATTATGTAGAATCAGACAAAACCCTGCTTGAGGAAATGGGAATCGAAAAGAGACGTGGTGTTGTTTATTCAGTTCCCGGCATAGATATCGGTACAGGCAGAAGTCTTGAAGAAAACCAGGTAATTGTTGGCGATACTCTCTATGAAACAACAAAGACGGCAATTTATGACGAAATCGGTTCAGAGCTTGAAATATGGGTTGTTACCGAGACAGAATCATTTGTTCCGGCAATAGTTCATTACGAGAAAAGACCGACAGAAACAGAGCTTACAATTCCGGCATACAGCATATCTCCGGCAACTACTGCGAGTGAGTTTGTATATCTGAATGAGTCAAACGATAAAAAGACAATTTCGCTTTCTGATAAGACAATTTTCATCTATAACGGACAGCTTCTCACAACCGGACAGGTAACAGCTGATAAGCTTAAGCCCGCAATGGGATATGTTGTACTTAAAAACTACAAAAACAGTGAGTTCCCGGTAGTTATGATATGGAGCTTTGAGAACTATGTTGTAAAGACTGTAAAGAATGGTGCTGTAATATATGATACATTCGGCAAGAAGCTTGAAATCGATGAGGACAAGACAAAAACAGTCCTGCTTGATAATCAGGCAATATCACTTGAGAATATTGAAGCCGGAGACATATTGAGTGTTGCGGTAAGCCCGAACGGTGAGAGCTACAGAATATATGTAAGCCGTGACTTTATGGATGGAACAATTGAGAAGGTCCGCACAAACTCGGATAAAGAAATCATATACACAATCGGCGGTGCTGATTACTATGTTGCAGGCAACTACCAGAAATATGTAGAGGAGAACTCAACAAAGGTAAAAGAACTCTACACCGGCGACCATACAACATTCTACTTTGACTATTTCGGAAATATTGCATATACAGATGCGGTTTATGAGCTTCCGTCAATTAAGTATGGCTATGTCGTAGACGCAGAATATGACAATATTGAAGAAGTTCTCTATGTAGAGCTTATGAACGACTCAAACTCATTTGAGCGTTTCAGAGTTGACCCGGATGAGGGTTCAAAAATAGGTGTTTTCAAGAACGGAAGCTATACTATAAACAAAAAGAACCTTACAGCAGTTTGTAATGAGCTTATAAAAGACTACGGTATAAAAAGACAGCTTGTAAAATACAATCCGTCAGCGGACGGACTCCTGAGAGAATTCTATCTCTTGGATACATCGGGCACAAGTGATATATGGGGCAAGAGCAAGGGCAACAAAACCTCAATGACTTATGCCAACGGTACGCTCGATGGTGAGTATACAATTGATGCCAACACAATAGCATTTTACATACCCAACACAGGAAATGATACAGAGCTCTTTAAATCAGGCAGAGCAGTAACATTGATTTCATCATCAGCATCAAAGGTACAGTTGTATGATATTATCGACAACCGTGTAGGTGTTGTAATTCTGTGTGGCGACGAAAAAGGTACAACAGGCTACAAGTACATAATTGATATGACAAACGACCCGATAATGCTCGTTGAAGAAATAGCAACCCACGTTGTAGACGACGAAGAAGTTGTTTATATGAGTGGCTGGCAGGATGGAAAGCAGGTAACAGTTAATTTTTCAAAAACACTTGAAAAGAATTCAGAGGATATATCAACCATAGCTCCGGGTATGCTTGTTCAGTATAAACTGAACAGTGACACACGCTCACGTGCGGAGACTTCGGATGAGCCTTCAAGAGTTATCCTGTT
This sequence comes from Clostridia bacterium, assembly GCA_017415105.1. GTDB lineage: Bacteria > Bacillota > Clostridia > UBA1381 > UBA1381 > Ornithomonoglobus. Next base: position 108,089 of record JAFQJD010000018.1, read on the forward strand.
CCGTAAGATTATGGATATGAATCAGCAGTTTGAGCCGTACCAGACATGGAATATGAAAAATGACTGGATGGCATCAGCACAGTTAAGATATGCTTATGGAACAGTGAAGTCTTACAGTATGCCTAATATGGTTCTTGATTGTGGTGAGGGAGAGCATCATCTTGCTGCACTCTCAATAGACGACAGTGTGAACGTAATCCGCTGGAACCGTCAGGAAAACCGTGGTGAAAGGGTTACTATCTATGACGTTTTAGTCAATGATATGATACTTGTAAGAACAAGACATAATGTCACAAAAGACATATACATTTTTGAATAAGGAGGGACTGCAATGAAGAAAATTCTATCTGTAATATTGAGCATAGTCATTGCTACTGCTACTTTACCTATAGCATATGCAAGCGGTTATGCCATAAACAACTGGAATGGATTTAAAGGAGACGGTGTTACAGTTGCTAACCCAGACCCTGCGGCAGACTCAGATGATGACGTTGTAAAATTTGTAGTGGGTGAGGCAGCAACGCTTTCACTTCCGGAATCTGTATATGGAAATATGCTTGTATCATTTGATTTCTATGCAGAAAGTGAGCAGGATTCAGAAATCAACGTACTTGCATCTGATGATACCGTCATGGGTACATTCGCACTTGCATCAGACGGCACTGCGGGAGCAGAGGCGTATGAGACAGGCAAGTGGCAGACAGCAAAAATTCTTGTATTCCCCGACGGTAAGATATACAGAGCATACCTTAATGACGTATTCGTTGGCGAGGGAACTATTGATGAAGCATCATTGGCTTGCTCAAAGCTTGGATTTACAGCAGGCGGTGTTCTATATATAAACAATATTGATGTTTCAGAATACGCACTCCCGCTATGGGCAGATTCAATGCTTAAAACTGTTTACAAGAACGACAGTGCAGTAACAGTTGATGCGGCACATCCGTTATTTACGACAGTTTCTGTTGAAAATGCAATAATCGAGGCGAAAATTGATGCAACAGCGATTGATGGCGGAAGCCTTTCTTTGACACTTGGTGCAGATAACGGCGAGGGCGTAAAGGTTCTCAATATAAGCGGTACAGAAATCCCCGAGGGTGAATTCACCGTTAAAGTAAATGTGAGCACAGATTCACAGACAGCAGACGTATATGTTGGCGAGACAAAGGTATCTGAATTCCCTGTATCACTTCTTTCTGCCGACAAAACTCCGGCAACAGAGATAGGCGAGATAACCTTGGAGGTTACAGGTGAGGGCAGTGTATCTGTAAAGAGCCTTTATGTAAAAGAACAGAGCGAGATTAAAAATCCTGCAGGTGAGTCAACGAAGATTCTTTACGAAGAAAACTTTAACAATGCAACTGTAGGCTCACCCGTTCCGTACTTTGAAGAGCTTGGTGCATTTACAAAGATGGGTGTATCATTCACAACAGTAGATGCAACAACAGGTCATTCAACATCAAATGTTGGTATGTTGAAGCAGAAACACTACTATTCAGGAAACACACTTTATCGTTTCAACGATGACGGAACTGCTGATACAGAAGCACAAGGCTTCGCTTCAGGTATCGCTGATACATGGTACAGATACGACCTTTCCGAAAAGGCAGAGGGCATAGACAATATCACATTGAAGTTTAAATACTACAATGCAATGAATGCCAACTCTTCAGCAGACAATAAGGGTGTAATCCGTGAACGTTTGTTTGCAGGTTTCGGAACCGGTGATGCAACAAACGGTACAGGTCAGCTTTCGCCTACATCGAAAACAAGTGTTTCGTATTATTTAAATCCCGGTAATCAGTATGCGTACTTCCTTGTAAACGGATCAAGCTCCAATGGAGTAAAAGGAACAAAAATTGCATCAAATATCGGTAGAAAATGGCTGGATGCAGAAATTAACATCGAGGAAAATGCAGACGGAACTGCTACTGTAACAATGAAGGGACAGGACAAAGACGGCAATATGCAGACGGAAACCGGTACAATAGCAGAATTCCCGGTAATCAGAAACCTTTCATTCGAGATTCAGCGTGAATACGGCGGTAAGTTCTACATCGACGATATCGAGGTTTCAACAATCGTTACAAGAGACGAGGACGAGTACTATACAGAAGCAGAGCTTATGGATATCTCATCAGCTGTTACAGATTCTGTATATACAAACGATATAACAAGAGTAGCGGTAGATGTTGAAGAACCCGATATGCCCGATGGCACATTCTCGGAGACAATCGAAAACAACAAAACAACATATTACAGCAACGACTTCAGTACAATGGGTGTTTACGGCTTTGAAGAGTCGGAAAACCTTGAAGCGGCGGCAGTATATGCCGATAATATGGGTTCGGTTATGAGCCTTACTCAGAAAGAGGCAGGAAGTCCTGCAAAGGCTGTATATAAAATAGGAAGCATCACAGATACATGGGACGGCACAGTTGATACATCGTGGTATGATGCATCGGCTGAGGGCTATGAAATCTGGTCAGGTGCAGACCTTGCAGGTTTGAGAAAGCTTGTAAATGATACAAAGGTAGACTTTACAGGTAAAACCGTTAAGCTTATGGCAAACATCGACCTTGACAATAAGAACTGGACACCGATTGGTACAGGTATTGATTCAAATGGCTTTAAGGGTACATTTGACGGTAACGGTCATGAAATCAGAAACCTTAATGTAAGAGAAACAGTTAAGGATTCAGAGAGTAACACAAGATACTTCGGCCTTTTCGGTAGAGCAGAAGGACGTATTGCAAACCTCGGCATTAACGGTGCAAAGGTTATAATAACCTCTTACACAATAAAGCCGATGCATCTTGCAGCACTTGCTTCGTACTTCCAGGGTACAATGGAAAGCTGTTACGTTATAGGTGCAGAGGTTAAGGAGGTTCGTCCGGAAGATGTAGAAAAGCAGATTAAGTGGATTAAGGACGGCGGTACATGGGCATATAACCGTGACCACGTAGCTGTGCTTGTTGCAAATCTTGCTGCTTCATCAACAGTAAACGGCTGTTACACAAGAGATGTTAATATCTATGCATCATGGCATTCAATTTCATCTCCGTTCGTTGGTATGTCAAACGGTTCATCAGGCAAGCTTAACTATATCAAGAACTCATACGCCGCAGCTCCGTTTACATATACAACAAACCCTGCAACGGGTGAACGCGGACGAGTTTATACAATGACTGCAAAGTCAACAAACTCGAACACCATAGGTATAAACAACTACATCACACATACAGTTGAGGATTACCGCAGCAAGCCGGGCACTCCGACAGCTGATATCTTCGGTAACGGTTTCTCAACACTTGACACTCAGAGTGGTGAAATAGCAACTGTATCAGCAGGTGCATTGGGTGAGTCATTAAAGAGCGCAAACCTTTATGCAGATGATATTGCTAATGTAAATGCAGGACACCCGATACTAAAGAGCCAGAGACTCGCAGTTGATGCAGATGAAATGAACATCGCATTTGAGGCAATGGTTCCGACGGGCAGTGATGCAGACCTTGTTCTCTATTCAGGTAACGAGGTTGCAAAGACAATCAGCCTTACTGACCTTGCAGATAACGAATGGAAAACAATCGACCTTGCATTCAGAAATGGTACATATATCCCGACTATAAACGGAGTGCCGGGTGAAGCTGTCGAGTTTGAGTCGGCTAATGACGGCGTAAGCGAATTTGCATTCGTTGTTAATAACGGCACAGCTTATATTGAAAATCTTATGATTTATAAGGACAGTGCCGAGCTTCTTAAAAAGAAAATCAACAAGATAATGGCAGACATCTATGAGCAGGTACCCGAATATCCGGTGCTTAACGAGAGTCTGACACTACCTGAAACTGTTGACGGCTATTTAGTAACATGGAAGAGCTCAAACAAGAGCTATGTAACAGACAAGGGTGAAATTCTTGCGCGCAAGGATTGTACAATGCCGATAAGCTTAACGGCAACAATTACACTCGATCCTGCAAATGCAGATTATGCACCGGCAGATGCAAATGTAACATTTAACTTTATGCTTGCACCGGCGGATATCACAGACGATGAAAAAATTGTTGACGGTATCATAGCAGACATTATTAACGGTACATATCTAACAGAGGAAAAGCATGAAGCTATAACAAAAGACCTTAACACTCTCCCGACAGAGTGGGACGGTGCAACAATTACATGGGAAGCTACAGGCGATGCGATGGATGATGAGGGTAAAATAACAATACCCGAAACAGACAATGCAGATGTAACACTTAGTGCAACCATAGTACTTGGTGACGTAGAAAAGACTGAAACCCTGAACTTCACAGTTCTTTCTTATGAGAACATACTCAAAAATGCATCAGATGCTATTACATACGAGCTTATAAACGGTGCTGACGGAAATATGGTTAAGAAAAACCTAAATTTCCCAAAAACAGGTCTTTACGGCACAGAAATTGAATGGTCATCAAACAGAACTGACCTCATAACCGACAGAGGCTTCCTCATGGAAATCAATGATGAGGAATATGTTACAATTACTGTTACAGTAGCAAAGGACGGCAGAAGCACAACAAAGGATATTCCGTTCGTAACATACATTTCACCGACTGTAAAGCTTGCGGCAGATATGGCTGAAGTTACAGTACCTGAAGAGACCTCTGAAAATATGGAACTTGATACTGTAGGTGACATTTACGGCTCAACAATCACATGGGCATCAAACAGCACTTATGCTCAGGTGAACGGTGCGAGAATAAACATAACACGTCCTGAATATGTGGTAGGTGACACAACTGTAACGCTTACTGCTACATTCGAGATTGACGGTGTCACTGTGAGTAAGGACTACGATGTACTGATCAAGTGCCTGCCATCAAATGAAACATTAATTCAGGCAGAGCTTGATAAGATTGATTTTTCGGATATATCTGATGAATCAGAAGCAGCAGTGCAGGGAAATCTTCACCTTGTATATGACTTCCCGTACGGTATAACACCTACGTGGACATCAGATGCACATGAAGAGGGAATTGTAACAAACGACGGTATTGTAACACGTCCGGCAATTGGCGAGCCGGATAAAGCGGTTACAATGACACTTAAGCTTGAGCGTGGCGGCGTTGAGCTTTCAAAGGATATTCCGTTCACCGTAAAGGCATACGGCACAACGCAGGAAATCCTTGACTATGCAAAAGCACAGCTTAACTTCAGAGTGTTGAGTGACGACCCGATTAACCTTGTTGTTGACGATTTATTCCTGCCCAAAGCATGGAAGTTCGGAACAGAAATTTCGTGGACATCAGACAGTAATCTGATTAAGGTTGAAGAGGGAACCGGTGGTAACTATAAGGGAACAGTTACACTTGCGGAGTTCGGAACAACGAACACTCCGGTAAAGCTTACTGCAACAATAACCTATGACGGGCAGACTGTTACAAAGGATTTCTATGTAACAGTCGGTGAACATCACGGTTATGAGCCACTTATCAATACAGACTTTGAAATGCTTACACGTGGTGTTAACTACGCCGCAGACAGAAACAACCTTGGTGGCGGACAGTATGAGCACAATAACCTTTATCAGGTAACCGTTCCGGAAGCTGATCCGGTAAATGGTGAAAATACAGCACTTAAGATATATAAGACTTCGGATATGCCGCACATTGACGGTGGTAACTCGTGGGCATTCTTCCGTACTGTTGCAGCACAGCGTCGTGCCGGAATAATCAGAATTGAACAGGATATATATCTGGAGAGTATGCCTAATCTGACATACAGAATAGTTGGTTCAGTCGGTGGCGGTAAGGACGGCAACTACGAGGAAATAAATGTTAATATCAATAAGGATGGCGAAATATATCAGTGGAAGAGCGATTACACTGCTTCAAAGAAGATAGAATTCGGAAAGTGGAATACTCTTGCAATTGAGTTCAGCACATACGAGAAGTGGATTGATATATACCTCAACGGTGATCTTGTGTTGGATAATGCACCATTCCAGTGGAATAAGGATGGTACAAATATCTCGGCACTGAAGATCAAGTTTAACCCCGGTGCTGATAAGGTAACTACTGCAAATGATACACACACCCTGTATATTGATGATTTGAAGGTTTTGAGAAAAGTAGACTATTCAGGTGAGATGGCAGCTGCTGCAAAGGATCTCGAGGTTGGATTCCTTGCAGCACAGAATATCAACGAAATCACAAGCAATGTTGTAATCCCTGACCTTTCAAAGTATGAGCTTGAGGTATCAGGCACATCTTCAAACACTAATGTTGTAGCAAATGACGGAACAGTTACAAGACCGGCAAGCGATACCGAAGTAGAATACACAGTTAAGCTTTCAAGTGAGTTTGGCGGTGTAAGAGAACGTACATTTAAACTATTGGTTAAGGGTTCGGACTTTACACCGGGCGTATCAGGCGGTACGGTAACTGATGCAGAGAAGGTTCTTTCAGATATCAACAGTGCAATCACAGAGCTTAAGAACAACCACACATTAAACTATGTGACAGGTAACCTCACGTTACCGACAACTGCTCCGAAGGGTAGCACAATCACATGGAAGAGCCTTAATACATCTGTTGTTTCAAACAGTGGTGCAGTAACTCGTCCGAGTGCTGATACTACAGTTACTATTATTGCTACAGCTACACTAAACGGTATAAGCGAAAGAAAAGAAGTTCAGATCACTGTAAAGGCAGGCACACAGTCCGGTCCGGTAATAATTCCGGGTGCAGGTGCAGGTACAACAGGTAGTAATTCAGGCGGCGGTCTTTCGGGCGTAATGCCTTATGAGCCTCCAAAGACGACTGAAACACAAACGCCGTCTGAAATTCCTACTACATCAGTTGGATTTGTGGATATTACAAACCACTGGGCAAAGGATTACATAACGGAACTCTATAATGCAGGCGTTATAAACGGCGTTTCAGAGACTGAATTTGCACCGAATGACTCAATTTCAAGAGAGGCATTCCTCACAATGCTAATCCGTGCACTTGGAAACGAGCTTGATGCTGATTACGGCGAAGTATTTGACGATGTTAAACCGGATGACTGGTATTATCAGTATGTAATGGAAGGCTATAAGATGGGTATCGTAAACGGTACTTCAATGACAGAATTCGGCACAGGCGCAAACATTTCAAGACAGGATCTGTGTACAATGATTGCACGTGCACTTGAGTCAGAGGGAATAGAGATGGATGCGGAGACTGCATCAGAATTTGCGGATAACATCCTTATAGAAATCTATGCAAAGGATGCCGTATACGGTTTGCAGAATCTTGGCATTATCAATGGTAAAGATAACAACTATTTCGATCCGACAGGCGTAGCTACACGTGCAGAGGCTGCAAAGATTATGGCAGGACTTATGGCTGTTCTTGCAGAAGCTGAATAATGTAAGACAATTATGTTATGACACAACCGAAAGGGCTGGTTCATCAGCCCTTTCATAATAAAGAAGGGTAAAACAATGAAAGAATTAAAATTTGAAGAGTTATCGGTAAAACAGAAGCTTGGTATGGTTATGTGCGGTCTTATTCCGGCCGAAAACCGTACAGAAGAGAATGATGAGTACGTGCTTGACTTAATCCGTAACCACTGTCTGGGAGCAGTATGGGTAAACCACAAGACAAAAGACGTGGAAAAAATTATGGCAAGAATTAAAGAAGCTGCCGACTATCCTATCCTGATTTTAACAGACGCAGAAAGCGGAATGGGCGATTATATTATCGGTAAGCATAATAACCTTGGTATGGCAGACAGCGAGGAGCTTGCATACGCTTTCGGAAAGATTACAGCTATTGAGGCAAGAAAAATGGGATATAACGTAGTTTGTAACCCTATTCTTGATATAAAAAATTATTGTGCGATCTGCGGAACCAATATCCGTGCAATAGGTTCCGATAAATACAGAGTGGCAGAGCTGGCAAAAGCAGAGGCACAGGGTATGCATGACGGTGGTGTTTTAACTGTTGGTAAACACTATCCGAGCCCGAATAAAAAACCGGAGGGCAGAATTATTGACTCACATATGGCAGAAGCAGTAGGCTATGAAACCGAAGAAGAGCTTATTGAGAATTGTTTGTATGCATATAAGGAGCTTTCGGATGCAGGTGTTCTTGACGGTATTATGACAGCTCACACAAGAATGATAAATATTGATGATAAATATCCGACATCACTTTCAAAGAAGGTTATAAGCCTCATAAGAGAGCAGGGCTTTGACGGCTTTATTATTACTGATGCACTTTCAATGATGGGCGTTGTTGCGAAGTTCGGTCTTACAGACCCGAAAGGAATGTGTATTGAAGCAGGTAACGACCTTTCACTTTGCTGGACAAGTAAGACATGGGAAGGCTTTGATGCTATCTGCGATTGCTATGAAAGAGGTCTTATATCTGACGAAAGACTTGACGAGGCAACAAAGAAGGTTCTTGAGATGCATCACAGAGTAATGGAGCTTGAACCGAAATTCGATGACCTCACAGATGAGGATATAGCACAATTTGAAAGATTGGGCACTGATTCTATTTACGCAAAAATAGATGACGGAATAAACCCGGCAATTTCAAAGGACGGAAAGCATTACTTTATCGTTCTTACCGGTAATGGAACACAGATCAATGAGGCAGGAAAGGTTGATGTTGCTACATTTGCCGGAAACATCTGGCATGGAGGCTGGTATGACACCAGCAGAATATTGGGTAAAATCACTGATATGTTCCCCAATTCCGAGGCTGTAGCAATAGAAGAATATCCGTCACCAAATTATGTTCAGAAAACTCTGCAGGATGCGGCAAAATATGATGATGTAATATTGATAACATATCAGGATGCACAGGCTTATGCGGGAAGAGAATGTCTGACAGCAAGAATTGTTTCAATGGTAGATTGTATGCAGGTTACGGATTCTGTAAGTGCAGTTGTACATTTCGGAAACCCATATGTTCTTGAGGATTTGGTTCATATTCCGCGTATTATTGTAGGCCCAACTTCAAGAGGCGGCGTGGATGCCGCATTTGAAGTTCTTGTCGGCAACTACCCTGCAAAGGGCAAGCTTACATATGATGTAAAATTTGAATGATTTAAAGGGACTGAATAAGTCCCTTTTTCAGTGCTCAAAATCCTAATTTGAAGTTGCAATTTCCTATTTATTTTTGTTTGTGGATGTGTTAAGATACTTATATAGTGATACTCGAGGGAGGAGTTTATAAATGAAAGAATTAAAATTTGAAGAGCTATCAGTGAAACAGAAGCTCGGTATGGTTATGTGCGGTCTTATTCCGTGCGAAAACCGTACAGAGGAAAACGATGAATATGTTCTTGACTTAATCCGAAACCACTGCCTTGGTGCTGTATGGGTAAACCCCAGCACAAAAGACGTTGACAAGATTATGGCAAGAATTAAAGAAGTTGCCGATTATCCTATTCTTATATTAACAGACGCAGAAAGCGGAATGGGCGATTACAAGATAGGTAAGCACAACAATCTTGGTATGACAGATAACGAAGAGCTTGCATATACTTTCGGAAAGATTACTGCAATACAAGCAAGAAAGATGGGCTATAACGTGGTTTGTAATCCTGTTATTGATATGATAGACCGTTGCGGAATATGCGGTGCGAATGTACGTCACATGGGCTCTGATAAATATAGAGTAGCTGCGTTGGCAAAAGCAGAAGCACAAGGTATGCATGACGGCGGAGTATTAACAGTAGGCAAGCATTATCCGAGTGCCAACAAGTCTGAAGGCAGACCGATTGACTCGCATATGGCAGAAAGACTGGCACTTGAAACAAAAGAAGAGCTTGTTGATTACAATTTATATCCGTATATTGAACTTTCAAAGGCAGGAGTTCTTGATGGTATTATGACCGGACATGTAAGAATGCCGAATATTGATCCTGATTATCCGGCTTCACTTTCAAAGAAAGTAATCAATGTAATAAAAGAACAGGGCTTTGACGGCTTTATTATTACGGACGCTCTGTCGATGATGGGCGTTGTAGCAAAGTTCGGTCTTACAGACCCGAAGGGTATGTGTATTGAAGCAGGTAACGACCTTTCACTTTGCTGGACGGCTCAGACAAAGGAAGGCTTTGATGCTATCTGCGATTGCTACGAAAGAGGTCTTATCTCTGATGAGAGACTTGACGAGGCAACAAAGAAAGTCCTTGAAATGCATCACAGAGTTATGGAGCTTGAGCCGAAGTTTACAGAGATAACAGAAGAGGATAAAGCGAACTTCAAAAGAATAGGCACTGATTCTATTTTTGCAAAAATAGATGACGGAATAAATCCGGCAATTTCAAAGGACGGTAAGCATTTCTTTTTAGTTCTTACCGGTAACGAGACAGATATCAATACTGCCGGAAAGGTTGATGTTGCTACATTTGCCGGAAACATCTGGCACGGCGGCTGGTACGATATCCAGAGAATATTAGGAAAACTTGAGGATATGTTCCCGAATTCCAAAGCAATAGCAATAAGAGAATATCCGTCCGGTAGTGATATTCAGAAACATCTGGAGGATGCGGCAAATTATGATGATGTAATCTTTGTAACATATCAGGATGCGGCGGCTTATGTGGGAAGAGAGTGTCTGACATCAAGAATTGTATCTATGATAGATGCATTGCAGGTTACAGGCTCCGTAAGCGCAGTTGTGCATTTTGGAAACCCGTTTGTTCTTGAAGATTTGACTCATATTCCGCGTATTATCGTTGGTCCGACTTCAAAAGGTGGCGTGGATGCGGCATTTGAAGTTCTTGTGGGAGATTATCCGGCAAAGGGCAAGCTTACATACGATGTAAATTTTGAATAATGAAGGGAGAATTTGTTATGGGAAAGAAAGATTGGAGCATAGTTGACGGATATCGTCCGCCTCTTAAAAAGGGTGATGCAACAGATTATAAAGGACACGAGTGCGTTCTGATTTTAAACAGAACAGAGCAGGATGCACATTGTCTGATTGATATTTATTTTGAGGATAAACCTCCGGTTAAGGGTATTGAGTTTACAGCACCTGCCGAGAGAATAAGTACATTCTATACAGACAATGAGGAGCTTTTAGGTAAAGCAGGTCTTGAGATTATGCAGCAGTATGCTATGCATATTTCAAGCGATACCGAAATTGTTGTGCAGTACGGCAGAATGGATGTAAACCAGGATAACCTTGCGTATATGGTTACACTGGGCTACGGAGAATAATGGAGGATTATTATGACTAAAATAAACACGGTTCTTGGAGAGATAACAAGAGATGAGCTTGGTGTAATAGCACCGCACGAGCATTGCTTTATTGATGTCACTTTTGAGGAGATTCCGCCGAAAACCGAGGAGGAAAAAGAGCTCTTCTACTCAAAGGTAGCAATTGACAACATTGATATTTTGAGAAGAAATCCGTTCCTTGTAAAGGACAATATGATACTTGACGATGTTGATATTGCAGTAAATGAAGTAAAAAGATTCAAAAAGGCAGGCGGCGATACTATTGTTGACCTTACCACTATCGGAATTAAGCGTGACTTTAAAAAAATCCGTGAGGTAAGTGAACGCAGTGGTGTTAATATCATAGCAGGAAGCGGTCTTTACACAGGTCTCTCAATTCCGAAGCCATATTCGGAAATGAACGAGGACCAGATTGCCCAGATGATGATTAAGGAAATCAAATACGGTGATGAAGAAACAGGAATAAAGCCCGGCGTAATTGGTGAGATAGGCACAAGTGCAACTATTGAGCCGTTAGAGACAAAATCACTTCGTGCTGCGGCGTTTGCTAATCTTGAAACACATCTGCCTATCTATATCCATACATATTCATGGTCACAGGCATCGCTTGAGGCTGTTGATATTCTTACAGCCGAGGGTGTGAGACCGGATCAGATTTGCATATGTCATCTTGACGTTGAATTTGATCACGATTACCTTGAAAAAGTGTTTGACAAGGGCGTTTATGCTATGTTTGACAACTTCGGCAAGGAGTATTATTTTACTGCTCAGGATGCAGTGTTTGCAGGCGGTCCGTTTGAGACTGACCTTGATCGTGTTCGTATGATAATCCGTATGATTAAGGAAAACCATACAGACAGACTGATGCTCGCAACTGATGTATGTCTGAAATCGCTGTTGCATACATATGGTGGCTGGAGCTATGACCATATATTCACAAACATTATGCCTATGATGGAAAATGAGGGCATAAGTAAGGAAGATATTGACACAATTATACATAAGAATCCGACAGAATTCATTTGTTCAAGATAAGAAAAGGAGAGAAATAAAATGGAAAATGAGTTTATAACATCTTTTGAAGTAGCAGATGGCGGTGCGGTTGGTGACATCGTATCAAGAGACCGCAAAGATGCAAGAAAGAGACTTAAAGTAGGTCTTTTGCCACTTTCATGGTTTGAGTGGTGGCCGATGTATCCTGAAAGCGGGCTTAAAGAAAAAATCCAGAGCGACAGCGATAAGTTCGTTGAGATAATGCAGAAAAAGTTCGGCGATAAATATCAGCTTGTTGTTCCTGAAAAGCACGTTGACACGCTTGATAAGGCGTTTGATATGGGTGAGTATTTTAAACGTGAGGGCGTTGATGCCGTAATTATAGATGAGTCAACATATATTACTGACTTTATCCCGATTCAGGCTATTGATGCACTTGGTAATATCCCGATTATTCTGTTCGTTACACAGGCAACAGACAACCTATGGGATACAATGTGTAACACAGATGTTATCCGCTTTGAGGGACTTGTGGGTAACACACAGCTTGCAGGTGCATTCAAGAAAATGGGACGTTCGTACAAGGCAGTAGTCGGCTCGCTTGAGGATAATGAAGCGTTTGAAGAAATCGGCAGACACTTAAAGGTTTTACAGCTGATTGAGGATTTGAAGTACATGGATATCGGCTTTGTGGGCCATACATTCCGCGGAATGTACGATATCGAAGTAGACAAAACAAAGATAAAGGGAGTATTCGGACCTAACGTTTTGTACCTTGATGTCAACCACCTTATAGGTATCTGGGAAGCACTTACAGATGATGAGATTTCAGATTATGTCGCAACAATCAAGAAAGAACTTCCGTACAGAATCGAGGGTATTGACGAGGAGGATATACGAAAGTCAGTATCAGTCGGACTTGCTGTAAAGAAGCTCATAAAGCAGTTCAATATTGACGGACTTACACTTTTGGGACAGCACCATGTTGAGGTTGCAACACGTGCATCGGCTGACCTTTCATTCTACTGTGCTGAAAACGATGGCTGTATGACAAGCCACGAGGGCGACCTTGCAAACCTTGTTATGAAGTATATTCTTAACAAGCTCACAGGCGATTTGCCGGTATTTTTGGAGTGGTCAGCGTTTGATATTGCAACAGACACTCTTTTATTAACACATCACGGCGTTGTTGATCCGAAAATCCATGCAGCAGACCAGAACAAGTGCCGAATTACTCCGTCACCGGAAAAATGGGACTTTACAGGTCACGGTATGTCAGTTGAGTATATGTCAAAGCCGGGTAAGGTTACACTTGCTTGTCTTATTGACGATAAAGAAGGCTGGAAGTTGTTGCTTTCAGGCGGTGAGTGTCTTGAGCTTGCACAGGCGCCGAGCTTTGCACCGCAGTTCAGATTCAAGCACGAATCACTTACTGTTAAGGAATACATAAAGGAAATAGTCGAAGAGGGCGTTGCACACCACGTATGTCTTGTTTACGGCGACTATCGTGAGGATTTAAGACTTTATGCTAAATATGCAGGCTTGAAAACTGTTGAAATATAAAGGGGGAAGTAAAATGGCAAATTTGAGAGATAAAATGTGGATGCTCGGCGAAACACCGGGTTCACATCATAAGTGGGCTCCGTACAATCTGCCGGGTGTAAACACAATGACACCGATGGAAGGGCTTGAGTTCTTCGGTGTTAAAAACCTTTGCCGTATGAAAATGAAAAGTGACGGCGACCTCAGCTATGTTACAGATGACCTTATCAGGGACGAAAAGGGTATTATGGACAGACTCAGCCTTTCACTTACAGGTGCAGGTGAAAGACCGATTGATGCGGATAAAGACACTCTTGATGAAATTCTTGAAGTTGGCAGAAAGGAAAAGAGACTTGTTTCTGCAATCAACGACGATTTTTTCCACGGCGAACGTCCTAAAATCTATACTCCGGATGTACTTGCAACACAGCGTGAAACACTGCACACAGCGATTGATCATCCGATTGAGTTCTGGTCAGTAGTTTATGAGAGATCATATCTTGCAAATGAGGATGTGTATGCTCACGCAAAGGAATTTGACCTGACAACATTCTGGATATGGTATGCAGAGAATATCAAAGACATCAAAAAGTATTTTGAATGGGGAAAGAGCCTCACAAAGGAAGGAAGAATTATCCTTGGTATTTATATGTGGGACTACGGCAACGGTGCACCTGTTCCTGATGATTTAATGAAATATCAGCTTGATTTTGCGTATGAAAAGCTGGTATCGGGCGAAGCAGAGGGACTTATGCTCCACTCAAGCAATAATGCGGATATAGGACTTAAAGCTACTGATATTACTCAGGAATGGCTTAAGGAAATGATTAAATAATAGAATATATTAAAATGCAGCAAACCGCTGCATTTTTGCTTTTCAATATTAAATGATACCTTTCAAAGTCGGATTTGTCAAGAAATTTTATGTTATATTACATTCAATAAAGGGCATAAAGGTGTTAATATTATTTTGTGGGAGAATTTCTGTTTTTAATTCTTCAGAGAGATAAATAATTAAAAAGGAGATATTGATATGAAAAGACTAATATCCTTGATACTTAGTGTTATGCTTATGTTCAGCGGAATTACCGTAGCAAATGCAGATGCAACGGCAGTTGGTATAGGCATCAACCGTTGGAACGGATTTGTCGGTGGCGGTGTGACAACACTGAATCCTACAGATAATTCCGATGATGTAGTAAAACTCACTGCAGGCGAAGAAACGACACTTTCACTTGATAATTCTGTAAGCGGGAATATGCTTATTACTGTTGAGGTTTATGCAGAATCAGCACAAAATTCAACGATTACCGCACTTGCTTCAGACGCAACTACAGTTATGGGAAGTTTTACGACTGCAAATACTAAATTTGAAACCGGAAAATGGCAGACTGCCAAAATACTTGTATTTCCGAATGGTAAAATATACAGAACATACCTTAATGATAGCTACCTTGGTGAGGGCGAAATTTCAGGTGTGTCATTGAGCCTTGGGGAAATCAAATTCAGTGCAGGCGGAACTCTTTACATAAACAATATTTCTGTTTATGACTATACTACACCCGTTTTGGAGAATTCAAAGCTGAGAACTGTTTATAGCAGTAATTTTGCAGGAACAACAAGCACAACCAATAAAATCAGCAGTGTTGACGGTTGGAGTTGTAATGCGTCAGACAGTACGATAGGATACTATCTTGTACCCGATCCGAAAAACAGCAGTGAAAATGCTGTAAAAATTGCAAGAACTGCAACAAGCGGATCAACTAACCGTTTTGCAAAAGGAATAAACTTCGCAAACGCTTCTTATGAAATGAAGCTATACATTCCGTCAAAGCTTGATGATGGTGCGACAGACAACCCTGTAAACTTTAAAATGTTCGTAAGAACCGATAACTCGGTTAATCCAACAACTGTTTGGATACGCTCTAATGGTGCTGCAACTATAGGCATACCTGAGGTTGGCAGATTTACTGCACCTCTTGATGAATGGTTCACATTAAAGCTGAACATAAACATGGACGCGCAGACAATTGACGTTTATGTGGGCGATGAAAAGGTATCTGATGAGTCAATTTCTCTTTTAAAGGCTGACGGGACACCTGCAACAAAGTGTACAGAAATAGATTTGGAGGTACCGAGAGAAAACAGTAGCGGTATTGCATATTTTAAGGACATTGCTATAAATGAGCAAAATCCTGTAAAAATAGAGGCAAAAGCTGATAAAACCATAATCTATGAGCAGAACTTCAATGACGAAGCGGTTGGTGCAAATGTTCCGGGCTTTACACACGGATCAAGACTTGAGGCGGACACTGCACTGACATTTACTACAGCAGCAGGTGCAGCAGGCTCAACAAGCCGTGTGGGTATGCTTTATGACCCGTCATATACGGATGCAACTGCATACCGTTATACCGATGCAGGAGAAACAGATACAACTGCCATTAAGAAGGACTATAAGAGTCAGGAATGGTGGTCGTATGATATTTCAGAAAAAACGGCAAATCTGGATAACATCACATTAAGTTTTAAATATTACAATGCAAAAAATGTCGGCAACCACGAAAAGTACAGTTGGGCATTGAGCCGTGACCACTTATTTGCAGGCTTTGCAACCGGTATGGGCGATACTGCAACCGGTAATATGTATTACACCGGAGCAAGCAGTATAGCGATGTATATGAAACCCGGCAACCAGAAGGTTGCACTTATGCAGAATGCTTCAAGATCAAATGGTACGAATGTTCCAATCAGTGTAGGTGCGTGGAAAGATTTATCTTTGACAATTACTAAAAATGCTGACAATACAGCTACTGCGAAAATCAAATCAGAAGCAACAGAGGATACATATTCTCTTACAAGCTTCCCGACAATCAGTAAGCTGTCATTCCAACTTGATGAACTTTACGGCGGAAAATACTACATTGATGATATAGAAGTGTATTCAGCACAATACACGGAGGAAGTTCTTTATACAGAAAGCGAGCTTAAGGATATAAGCACAGCTACAATTATTCCAGTATATACAAATACCATTACAAGAAATAATGTACCTACATTTACAATAGACGGAATTAACTTCTCGGACGGCACCGCAAATGTCAGTACAGAAAACGCTGTTTCAAGTGTAGCTGTTACACAGTGGAAAAACCTTGATGAAAATGTAAATGCGTGGCTGTATACTGCCGTATATAATGCAGAGGGCAGACTTCTTAAAGCACAGAAGCAGGAGCTTACAGCACAGGCACTTACAGAAAAGGGTACAGTAGATATAGATGATATTTCCTGCGACGGAGCAGAGTATGCAAAAGCATTCATATGGTCAGATGACCTTGCACCTCTTGCAGAGGGATACTTTGTCGGAAAGAAAATAACCGTATGGATTGCAGGCTCATCTACTGCACAGGACTATCCTGCCGAAAGATATCCGCAGGCTGGCTGGGGACAGATGATAGACCCGTATTTTTATGAAAACTCGGTAACTGTTAACAATAAGGCTGTTGGCGGAAGAAGCTCAAAGTCATTTATTCAGGAAGGCAGACTTGATGAAATCCTTGCAAGCGGACAGTCGGGCGATTATCTCTTTGTATGGTTCGGCGGAAACGATGCATCAAAGAAAGGTATGCTTGAGTATACAGACCCGACACTTGGCTGGGACGTTGTTGATTCCAACCCCGACGGATACAGTGAGGATGCAAGCTATAAATATTATCTAAAGCAGTATGTTGACGGTGCAAGGGCAAAGGGTATGATACCTGTATTTGTTACAGTTCTTCCAATGTATAGCGAAAGAAACGGTCAATATGTCGGCAGCAACTATGCCGCAGAACACGTAGAGGCAATGATTAACCTTGGTGAAGAGCTCGGTGTTCCGGTTTCAAACGTTAATTCGAAGTTTATCAATGCTATGGAGTCAATGAGTCTGGAAGAAGTGAAAAAGCACTATATGATATTTAAGTTCGCAGACTATGCAAATGACCCGAAATTCAGCCCCGATTATCATATTGCATCAGGCAATTATGACGCAGAAACTGACCTTTATTATGATAATGTTCACATCACTGAGCTTGGAGCTGACCTTTGTGCAAAATTCATTGCAGATGACATCAAAAATATGCCGATTGGCTTGTCAAATTATATTAAATAAGAAGAGGTGTAAAAATGAAAAAGAATTTTAAAAAGTATCTTTCAGTATTTATATCGGTAATAATGCTCATCGGTATTATGCCGGTAATGAGCGTTAGTGCTGATTATATGAACACATCAGCAATGACGGAGCTCTTCACTCTTGATATGAACAAAACAGAAAACAGTGTAACGCAGAACTATGTAGAGTCTGTTGGACGTGGTGCTACGGGCACTCTGAAAGATTCGTTGGTTGTTAAAACAACGTCAAATGTAGACAGAGTTAACAGAAGCGAAACCGATAAAGCACTTTCAATGAGCAGTGCAAGCGGTCTTCTGAATATTAGTATACCTGAGCAGACCGCAAAGGATGAAAACAATAAAACAATCATTTCATTTGACTTTAATCTGGGTGACGTTAGTGGAGCAAGAACCGAGTATTTTGGAGTTGGCGGTGATTTCTGGTTCGAAAAAGATGGCGAGATAGTAAAGAGAACGATAGGTACTGAATGTTTCCGCCAGTATTTTGCGAGCATATGCGGTAGTAACGTGCGTTATAAGGTAGGCACCTATAATCAATATTCAGAGTATGCGTTTGAAAGCGGAAAGTGGTACAATATGAAGCTTGTGCTCGGATATGACAGCTATAGCATATATATTGACGGAGCTCTTGTAAAAGCAGGCACAGGCATGTCATATTATACAATTCCGACAGGTACTGATTCTAATGACAGTACTGTTTCTGGAACAAACGGATATAATTTCCTTGGTGTAGCTGATAAGATTATGTTTACCAACAGAACGGGAACAAACAGTATCGACAACATATCTGTATATACGGGAAAGGTTGTTACACCTGCATTTACAAATGATTTTACAGGTTATACAGGCGGCAGAACGGGACTTTCATCTGCAACGCTTAATTTTTGGTCGTCTGGTGATGATACTATGACAGCAGCAACAGGTGTTTACGGAAAGGCTGCAGCTGATACAAGCCAGAAAGTCGAATGGGAAACAACCGGAAGTCCGGGAGTGTTGCAACTTATCGCAAAAGATGCAGCAAAGAATAGCTTTATATCTGGAGCAGACGGCAGCAGTATACTTTCATTCTCTTTTGCGACAGACGGCAAGGCGTATCCGTGTATAACTGCTAAAGGCGTTGAAACTGCACCATATACAATAGATGGAACAGAGTATACGAACGGTACATATGGTTCCGGTAGCTATGAGGGATACCTTCTCGATGTAAAAAAGACCGACAAGGGAACTTTTATAAATGCTTTTTACGAAGACCATGCGATTGAAGATATTACCACCGGAGAATGGCATACGATTGTATTGATTGCAAACGGTGATAATACATACAGCCTCTATTTTGACGGAAAAGCAGTAGTTGAAAACCATGAAATGAAAAATATGGCTGTAAGATACGTTTCAGGTGGAAGTTTCGTTGACGCAGACTTCAGAGGCTTTACTCAACTATGGACACGAACAAAACTGAATGCTGTTTCAAGCGATGCAACATCAGCTTGTATGTACTACGATGATATTTCACTTACAGCAACACCGACTAAGTATACAGCTGATTTAACAAAGGATATCTACTCTGTATCAGGTGAAACTGTAGAGAATAATACTTTAAAGACAGTAACAATAGCAAAGGACAACTTTGTGAGCCCGACAGCTACTATGTATGCTGCATCTTATGACTCTGACGGCAGAATGAGCGATGTAAAAACTTCACAGATACTTTCAAATATGCTCCCCGGTGAGGCAGAGATAAGTGTCAACCTGTCAATCCCGGAAGGTGGTAGCCATAAAGTCTTTGTATGGGATAAGGAAACGCTTAAACCGCTTATGAAGTTGAATAAGACAGCAACATCAGCAACCACTGAAAATGACAAGAAGCTATTTGTTGTTGCTGCATCTATCTTCCAGTCATATAACCACTATGGCGATACATTCCGCTATCCGCGTACGGGTGCAGGACAGGTACTCAATAAGTTCTTTGGTGACGGCATTACTGTTTCAAACAAGGCTATGTCGGGAAGAAGCTCAAAGAAATTCTATTATGAATACTGGTCAGCTATTAAAGAAGACATAAAGCCTGGCGATTATGTTTTTATCCAGTTAGGACACAACGACTGGTGGAAGACAGGCAGAGATGAGATGAATGCGACACACTCAACAAACCCGACACTTCCGTCAACGCAGGAGTATTTTGAAACTCATGAAAATATAGTTGATACAGGTGCTACTGCTAACTACCAGACGAGCCATTATTCATATAAGTGGTATTTGAGACAGTATATCGAGGATACTCGTGCAAAAGGCGGTATTCCGATACTTATTGCAGGTATTGACAGAATGAGTATCGGCACAGGTGCTGTGATTGAGGATAGCATATATGCACCTTACCGTGATGCAAACTATGAGTTAGGCGAGGAGCTTGATGTTCCGGTTCTTGATGTCAACACAAGATGGAGAACATTCCTCCAGAGTCTTGAAACTGTAGAAACAGTTAGAAACTATTATTTCTATTTGTCGAAGGACGATAAGAGATATGTAAACGATCCGAATTTTGACGAGTCAGATTACTATAAGGATTCTGATGAGGATGGCGAATGGGATCAGATGGATACAGACGGTGACGGTGTATGGACAGCAGAAGAGTTTGCGGCTTTTGATGGATATCTGATGAAGGATGGAACTCATCTGAATGAATACTCAGCAGAGCTTGTTGCAGAGATGATTGCTAAAGAAATTAAAGCAAATCCGGTGCTTGCTGATCTGGCACAGTATCTGAACGATTACGTTCCTGTTTGCAACTGGCCTGAGCTGCAGTATAAATAATTATAAGACGCGTAAAAAAGTATAAGGTGCTTTGGAATAAGCACCTTATACTTTTTATTTATTCATATGTTTCTTTCTGTAATCTCTTGGGGTAAGCCCCGTATGTTTTTTAAAAACCTTTGAAAAATAAAAGCTGTCGTTGTATCCGCACAGATAAGCAATTCTTTCTATACTTAAAACCGCATCGTCACGAAGAGTTTTCTTTGCAAGGTCAATTCTCATTTCCGTAAGATGCTCGTGTGGTGTCGTTCCGAAATCTTCTTTGAAACAACGTCTGAAATAGTCAAGATTAAATCCCATTTTAAGAATAGTGTCTGATATGTCAAAGTCTGCATTTGAAATGTTTTCATATAACTGATTTTTAAGCTCTACCGTGAACGTATGTTTACAGTTGGATGTGGTGTATTTCTTAATAAAACGCGACATCGTATCTATAAGCGAATCTGCAATGATACCGTAATCAGCATCCCGTTCTGTCATAGCCTTAAGAATCAGTTTAAAAAGTATGGAAATATCCTTATCGTAATCATTAACGATGGTTACACCTGAAAATGGCAGTTCTTTTGCAGTAAGGGAAATGGCAAGGAAGTCACCTTGGGGAAACTCCTGATGAGGTGAGCCCGGAGGTATTACCATTACATCATTTTCGTTTACTGAATAGGTGATTCCGTTGATAATTGCCGTTTCTGTGCCGGAGAGAATCTGCTGTATTTCCCATTCGCTGTGTGCGTGTGGGGCAGTTGTGGTATTTGTTGTACGTTTATTGCAGAATATTATATTCATAAGCATTTATCCTTCTAATTTTATATTTTAAGAGTAGCATAAAAATATCGGTTTGTCAATAAAAAGTATAAATAAAAGTCGGTTTTGTGCAGAAATATATATCCATATTACATTACAAAAACCATTTTTAATGATATAATAATACTGAAAGCAAAATACAGAAAGAGAGACTTAAAATGAAGGAATATCCGATATATGATAAAGTTATGCCGACAGACAGAAGCTACGGTTTTGAAATGGATGATTACTGGATATGGTGCGGTTCTGCAATTCTTGGCGAGGACGGAAGATACCATATGTTTGCATCACGCTGGCCTAAAAAACTGCCGTTTTTCAAGGGATATATAGTAGCCTCGGAGATTGTAAGAGCATCATCTGATACCCCGTACGGTCCGTATAAATTTGAAGAGGTAGTGCTTGGTGACCGTGGCGAGGAGTATTGGGACGGACGAATGACGCATAACCCGAACATCTTAAAGTACGGTGATACATATGTGTTGTTTTATATAGGTGCAACATATAAGGGCGAACGCCCTTCGGCTGAATTGCTCAATAGTGGAGACAGGGCATTAACAGATGTGTGCTATTCTACGATAAGGATAGGAATGGCAACATCAAAATCAATTTTCGGACCGTGGGAAAGACGGGATAAGCCGGTATTTGACATAAACCCCGATAGTTGGGATTCAACGGTTGTAACCAATCCGTCACCTTGTATTCTTCCTGACGGAAAAATACTTCTTTACTACCGCTCGAATGCGTTCGGAGGGCTGAGAATAGGTGTTGCAAGGGCAGAAAATCTTGACTCGCCTTTTATCAGACTAACTGACAAACCTATATTCGGTGATGAGCCGGGCAGAACCGTTGAGGACACATTCGTCTGGTACAACGGCGAAAACATTGAGCTTATTGCAAAGGATATGAACGGCGATATCTGCGGTGAAAAGTGGGGCGGAATCCATATGGTCTCCAAAGACGGAATAAACTTTGAATATACAGAGAGTATGCGGTCATATTCAAGAAAAGTCAAGTTTACCGACGGCAAGGAAGAAATTGCATTCCATCTTGAGCGACCGAACATAATGTTTAAGGATGGGAAACCGTTTATGATGTGTTTTGCATATGCAACGGCATCTGATAAGTATATCAATAACATCAATAATCTCAACGCAACAATAGACGATCCCGACGGTGATTTTGCCGGAATGAAAATGTCAAAGACCTTGATTATCCCGCTTTCAGAATAAAATTGTGTTAATAGCAGAAAAGAATTTCTGTTTATTATAAAAATCAACGTATGATTTAAAAGTTTCATAGTGTGTATAAAGATAACCATCGTATTCCGGTGGTTATCTTTATTAAATTTTATTTAACTCTTGATTTTGCCGGATTTATATGTTATAATTTTACTATAAACTATTTATAGTAATTTTAAAGGAGAAAGTATTATGGAAATAAGAAACGCATCAAATCCAAAGGATATGAAGCATTACACAACTGACAGACTAAGAGAGGAATTCCATATTTCGGGTCTGTTTACAAAAGATAACATTAAAATGGTTTATAGCCATATCGACAGAATTATAACTGCAGGTGTTATGCCGGTTGACGTAGAGCTTAAGCTTGAAGGTGGTAAGGAGCTTGCAAGCGACTACTTCCTTGAGAGACGTGAAATGGGCTGTATCAATATCGGCGGTAAGGGTATTGTAACAATCGACGGTGTTGATTATGAAATGAACCCAAGAGACGGAATATATATCGGTATGGGCAACAAGGAAGTTTCATTCAAGTGTGTTGATAAAGCAGAACCGCCGAAGTTCTATGTTTCATCATGTCCTGCACACGCATCATACCCGATAGTTAAAATTGATATCACAAAGGCAAAGAAAGTTCCCTGCGGTAGTGTTGAGGAATGTAACAAGCGTGTTATCAATCAGTACATACACCCTGAGGTAATCAAGAGCTGTCAGCTTGCAATGGGACTTACACAGCTTGAGACGGGTTCTAACTGGAACACAATGCCTTCACATACTCATGACAGACGTATGGAAGTTTATATGTATCTTGATATGGACGAGAACGATGCTGTATTCCATATGATGGGCGAGCCCAACGAAACAAGACATATCATTATGCATAACGAAGAAGCTGTAATTTCACCGAGCTGGTCAATTCACAGCGGTGTCGGTACAAAGGCATACTCATTTATATGGGCTATGTGTGGCGAAAACCAGGAATTTACAGATATGGACTTTATTGAAACAAAGGATTTGAGATAAACGGTCAACAAAGACTGTCGCAATATGTGGCAGTCTTTGTTTTAACAGAGAAAGGAACAGAAAAATGAAGAAAATAATTTCAATAATATGTGCGATTATAATGTCAGTTTCAACTCTGACTGCATTTGCTGCCACTGAATATGAAGTAAGAGAAGAAATGTCAATGTCTTACGGACCCGGAGTTTATGTAAGCGAAAGTACAGCGTTAAAGGAAATATGTGCAAAAACAGGGTACAATGATTTTGAATACGGATACATAGTTGCATACGGTGGTGGATACGGTGGCGGTGGTGCAGATGCATCATTACCGATTGACGATACCAAAGGATGCACAAAGCTTGTTTTTGATGCAAGAATAATAAATGATGATTTCTGCACAGTAGAGGAAATGTCACGGATTATGTATCCTGATGAGGAGGAATATGGACTTGCAGGAGTATATCCGGAAGAAACAACTTGCACTGTGTCTGTGCAGTGCCATTGGGAGGATGAATATTCAGAAGAAATTGATTATCCGTGGATAGATATCACTTCTGAGTGGAAGCATTACGAGGTTGATATAACTAATTTTGACAGATGCAGAGTATATATTGATCCGTTGGGAGCATCTGCAGAGAGAAATGAACTTTGTGCCGCAATTGTTGCAAACCTTAAGCTTGTAAAGGAAGATACAGTCGGAGGTGACGTGACTGTTACTGAACCGGAAACAGAAGAGGAAGAACTTTCAATCCCGGGCGTATACGGTGATGCACCGAGTGAATGGGCGAGAGAGGAAATCTCAAAAGCAAATAAAGCAGGTCTTCTGGGCGATTGGTTAACAGGCTACACAACACCGATAATAAGAGCCGAATTTGCGGAGCTTATGTCAGCAACTGTTTTGAAAGCTATAGGTAAAACTCAGGAGGAGTACCTCGCAGGATTTGAGGCAGATAAACTTGTATCACCGTTTAAGGATATAAACAGTGAAGCTGTAACAATTGCATACCTGATGGGAATTACCGACGGTGTGGGTGACGACCTTTTTGCACCAAATAAAAACATAACAAGACAGGAAATTGCTGTTATGATGTGCAGAGCAATTACACTTGTGCAGTCGTTAAAGGACACACAGTATGTTGAACTCAGCGATGATTTAAGTGCATTTTCAGACGAAAGCCTTGTTTCAGACTGGGCGATTGAAGGTGTTGCTACCCTTGCAAAGAAAGGTATTATGAACGGAACATCTGATACAACTCTTTCGCCGCTTGATAACACTACGGTTGAGCAGGCGATTGCACTTGCTGTAAGAATATATGAAATAATTAAGTAAATATAATCTTAAACTCCCTTGAATTTTCAGGGGAGTTTTTGAATAAACTACTTGCAAATTGTCAAGGATTATGATATAATCATTATACATCCTATATGGGGCTGCAATGGCTTCGACGGGGATGAGGAAGCTTGGGAAGCGAGCCGAGGATTGGGTCAGCCTCGTTAAAAAGGTCCAAACTTTAAATATAAACGCTAAAACAGAATTAGCTTACGCTGCCTAATTGCAGCGTTGTCCGCCCTGTGAGTACCACGGCATAGGCTCGGGCATCATTTAAGTGGTGAACGTGAGCAGAGAAAGTCTCGGTCTCTGCCACGCATAAGAGACTACCAAGGTCATAGCTTTGGTTATGAAGTTTTGATTGAGGGAATGTAAAGCATAACCTGCGCTCGGAGAAACCCGTGTGGATTTGTTTTCGGACACGAGTTCGATTCTCGTCAGCTCCACCAAAACACTGTACAACCGCTTTGCTATGCGGTTGTATTTTCTTTATCCACGAAAAATACATAGCAAAAGCTTCAATTATTTCTTTCGGTCATTTTATACAACTTAACAGGTTGTTTTTTGTACAAAATTTATTACGTTTTTTTCAAAAAACAGTTGACAAAAATTCTTAATTATTGTATAATTTAGGTGTACTTATATAGAAGTGTATAAGTATGTATGGTTCAATGCGGTCATTCTAAGTGAAAACTTTGGAAGACTAAACAACAGATCGGATTCCCGTTTCCGTAAAATGGGAGAATAAGAGGAGGTAGACATGAAGAAAATTATAGCATGTATATCATTAGTATTCGCTATGTCTGCTGGCGTAACAGCTTTGGCTGCTGATGCTACATATTCTGATGATGCTACTAACACAGTAACAATGGATACTGCTGATTATACAACAGTACTCATCGAAGATGCTGAAGAAAACATTCTTTTTGTAGATCAGAACGACAGTGGCTTTGGCTCAGCAGCTAAGTTTTTGCTTAAGGGCACAGAGAAACTTGCTGTTGGTACTTACACAGTAAAGCTCGGCGGTAGCTCAACTGCTGCTTCAACGAGTACAACATTCACTGTTTCATCAGTTACACCGAACAGTATTCCAATGACCATAACAAATGAGAAGAAAAATGGTAATACTTATGACTATGGTTGGTTTGCAACAACTGATGTAGAAGATTGCAAGTTCATAGCGATTACTGCTGACAACGGTTCTGATGCGAAGACAGTTTATTTCGATTCACCTTTCACTGGTACAGGTGCAGAGGGTGCAGAAGTTGCTGTTGCTATCAAAATCAAAGGTGCTCCAGAAGCGTCTTATGGAAAAATATCTGTAGCTTTGACTAACACAAAGCCGGCAGCTAACTAATGGAGGTGCACAATATGAAAAAGTACAATACTCCGGAAATGAAAGTTGCTAAGTTCAATGTTGAATCCATTCTTACTGCAAGCAGTGATTTTGCTACTTTTGATGCATTCGTAAATGATAATAATCTTGCAGGTAATGTATTTGAAAAGACATGGACTGAATTACAGACAGCTGGCTTAGATATCACTTTCTAAATTCCAATAAAACAAACAAATAGTATAATACCGTATACTTAAACAAAACACACACACTAACTATGAAACGACAAAGTTTTGTAGTAATGACCGTGTTGAATCATACGTTGAGTTTATACGAAAGAAGGGTGTTGACCCTTCTTTTTTTGCATATTTTCCTTTATAATACATATATTGTACAAATAGATATTTACAGGAGGTAAAATATGGAACTTATAAAAGACAAAATCAACACTTGCAAAACACTCACAAAGGGGACAACACAGGCAATGGCAGACGGTGATGTGATAGTCCCGGACACAAAACCGGATATTTTAAAACTGTTACAGGTTGATTCTGATGCCTGCATAACAGACAAGTATATAGAGAATGACAGATTGGTTCTCTGTGGCAGAGTACACTATAAGGTATTATATATTCCTGATGGAGAGAATGAAAAAATAAAGTGCATTCATACGTCGATGGAATACAGACAAGTAGTAGATGCCCGAAATGCAGATGGAAACATAAAAATACTGGCAAAACCCACAGTCGAAAAAGTTGAATTCAACACTGTAAACTCAAGAAAGCTGCGTTTGCGTGCTATAATTCATATAGATTATGAGGTTTGTTCTGTTGATGATACGGAGGTAACCTGCGGAGTTGAAGATGAATCTATTGAAAAGAAATTAGCAGTTGTGTGCTTTGAAAACACTGTAAATGTTTCTGAACACGACTTTACCGTTAAAGAAAAACTTGAAATCCCCACAGGTGAAAGCTCTGTAAAAGAAGTATTGAAAAATGATATTAAAATATGTGATACAGAATACAAACCGGTAACCGGCAAAGTTATAATAAAAGGTATGGTTGATATATGTGTTCTTTATATCAATGACGAGGATGAAATACATTTCATAGAAGCAGAATGTCCGTTTACAGAGGTACTTGATGCGGAAGGAGTAACAGAAGCTTCTGTTTGTGATATCGACTATTCTGTTATTGAAACACAATGTATTGCCGAACCCGATATCGACGGTGATCTTAGAGAATTGAATCTTGATATAGATATTTGTACAGCGTTAAAAGCAACTGAGAGTGTAGAAACCCAGATATTGAAAGATTGTTTTGTGCCTTATTCAAAAACTGAATGTATTAAAAATGACATCAGAATGCAAACAACTGTTGAAAGACCGTCACTACAAAATACACTGCGTGATACCATTGAGATACCGCAAAATGCACCGTCCATAAAGAGTGTATATAACATAATGACAAATGCTGTTATAACTAAATCAGAGCAACAACGTAATAAGATTATATGCGAGGGTAAGGTGGAGGCGTATATTCTTTATCTTACAAATACACCTGAAAGTCCTGTACATAGCCTGAAAAAAGAGATACCTTTCTCTTATATGATAGAAAGTAAAAATGAAACAGAGGATAAAAAATGTGAAATGAAATGTTCTGTTAAACATGCAAGCTATAACCTTAACTCAGGCGGAGAAATTGAAGTCAGATGCTTGTTATCTATAGAATGTATGTTAATTGACGAACTGACTATAGGTAATATTACCGAAATTAGGACCGAGCAATCAGGAAACAGGCAGGGGATAGTGATTTACTTTGCCCGCTCGGGTGAGAGCCTTTGGGATATTGCAAAGCTATACGGTATGCCACGCAGAAAGCTCGCAGAATATAACGATATTACAGATGACGTAATTACTGACGAGCGGAAGCTTTTTATACCTATGTGCTGATTGCCATAACTTGCTTGTTGACATTCCTTGTCTTATAGTGTATCATTTGATTGTGGTTGACATAAAGATATTATGTTAACTACAATCAGTATTCACTATATTTCGAGGAGGTTTATATGAACAAAAAGATTATTACTTCAATTCTGGCAGCAGGCTTTGCTTTAGGTTCAATTCCTGCGTTTGCACAGATTCCCCAGGAAATAAAGGGGACAAGATTTGAGAAACCGGTTTCGGTTCTTTCTGCTCTGAAGATTATGACAGGTGACGAGAACGGGGAATTAAGACTTGATGATACCATTATCCGTTCAGAGGTCACAAAAATGGCAGTAACTGCAATGGGTATGGAAAAGGCGGCAGAAAGCTCAAAAGGAAATCAGGATTATCTTGACGTTGCCACCGACCACTGGGCAAATGGCTATATCAATGTAGCAACAAGCCTTGGGCTTGTAGAAGGTGACGGTGACGGCAATTTCAGACCAAACGATAAAATAACCTACCGTGAGGCAGTTGCAATTATGGTGCGTGCTACAGGCTATGAAAATGTGGCACAGGGAAAGGGAGGATACCCGAAGGGTTATCTTTCAGTTGCAAGCGAGAACAATATGCTTGCAGGTGTTGAAGGCTCATACGAGAAGGAAATTTCAAGAGGTAATGTTGCAATTCTCACTGATAACACACTGGATGTTAAAAAAATGAAGCAGACAGGCTTTGGAGAAAAACCTGAATACAGCATTACAGATAAAACACTTCTTTCTGACAACCTTTTAACAGAAAGAATTACCGGTCAGATTAAAGCAGTAGGTGAAATGACACTTTCCGGCGTTTCATCGGTTGCCGACGGACGTATTACTATAGGGGACAAGACTTACAAAAGCTCATTTGATGCAAGCAATCTCCTGGGTTATAATGTAACTGCATATGCACAAAAAGATGCTTACAAAGAGCAGGATATTATTCTTGCAATCCCTTCACAGGGTAAAAATACTTCTATAGAAATCACTACAGATTCTTTCAGCAGTCTTACAACTAAGAACGGTAACGATGCAATAGAGTATTATCCTGAAAAATCATCTAAAAACACTAAAACCGCACTGGTTGACAGCAATGCACAGCTCATATACAACAATCGTAATGTTGAATACAGCCGTGATAAGCTTAATATTAAGGACAAGAATGCATATATGACGCTTCTTGATACCAATAACGACAGTAAATCTGATATCGTATTTATACGAGAATATGAAAATATGATTGTAAATACTGCGACAGCAACAAAGATTCAGGGTACAAACAACAAGATAATCAGACTTGATAATGTTGATTATGATTTGTATCAGGGATATAACGAAATAGCACCGACATCGCTTAAAAAGTGGGACGTTATTTCGGTAATAAAGACTCCGTCTGAGGACTATTATGAAATCTATATGACACGTAACTCTGTAAAGGGTAAAGTAACAACCACAAGCAAAGACGGTTATACAATCGACGGTAAGGTTTACAAAAAAGCCGCAGGCTTTGACGGAAGTATTTCAATAGGAGATACAGCTGAATATCTGCTCGATATCAACGGAAAGATTGCGGGCATTAAAGATATTTCAACTGTGACAAATTCATATGCATATCTCACAAACGCATATACAACACCGGGTGATGACAGTTCAGAAATCAAAATAGTTGATAAAAACGGCGACAAAATGACTTTGACACTCAATTCAAAGGTTAAACTCAACGGTACAAGCAAGACTGCATCAAGTGTTATATCAGAGCTTACAGGTAAAACACAGCTCATCACTTATACAAAGAACAGTGATAACAAGGTTACAGAGATAAACACTGCAAACGATAAATCTGCAAGTGGTGAAGCTGATACAGATAAGTTTACCCTTAACAAAAAGCTTGAGAACGCAATCTATAATGCACAGACCTCAAAGCTTGACAATATCCGTATAACAAGTGACTCTGTTGTATTTGATGTCAGTGATGCTTCTGATATCACAGTAACAGGCAAGGATATATTCTCAAACAAGCAGAAGTATACAGGATTCGTATATGATATGACCGAGAATTTTGATGCAGGAGTAATTGTTCTTACTGATACCGCATTTAAGCCTGAAACTGATGCAGATGCAGCGATAGTAATTGATATGTCATCAGGTATGAATTCGGATGATGAAGATATCGATATAATAACATTACTTGCCGGAGGCAAAGAAATAACTCTCAACGCAAAAGACGATGCAACGCTTGTAAAAGGCGATGGAAAGAAGCTTGAAACAGGTGATATCATTCAGTATAAGACAAACGCAAAGAATGAAATCGCTGCAATAAGAGTACTGTTCGATATAGATACTAAAAACACAGAATTCACAAGTGAACCGGAAGAGGAGCTGAAGCTTGTTTACGGTAAAGTTACAAAGTTGTTCACTGATTCTATAAACGTAACAGTTAATAACGGTTCTGCGATAAACTATACAGTTAACGAAAATACGAAAATATACAGCATCGACTCTGGTATGAGCAAAAACAATATTAACACAGCAGAATTCGGTGATATATCTGTATTTGATGCAGATGAAAACAACAGAATATTTATCAGGATTATTGATGATACAGTTAAAGAACTTATAATTATAAAATAAATTTGATGAAATCCCCTTTAATCAATTCTTTATTCAAAAAAGAAGTACACATAATGTGTACTTCTTTTAAAATTTAACTTTTATTAACTCTGCTGCGGTTTTTATGAACTCATCAACTTCTTTTGGAGTAAGAAATTTATAAGCATGGGAAGTATTTCTTTCTGTATTCTGGTAATAATCTGCAATAAATTTCAGCTGTTTTGTGAGCTGTCCGGGCTCATAATAGTGAAGATAATCGCTTACATCATTTGCATTACATAGAAGCTTATACGGCTCAAAATCAGGCGTATTTGCAAGATATTCAAAATCCAGCCCGTACCAGTCTTTTTTTATTGTATTAAGATATAACGGATCATCTTTATATTCTTGTGCGTATTTAAAGCGTGTCGGCATATATATCGCTGTAGACCACAAAACATCAGTTATAAGATGCGAATAGTAACCAAGATAGAAATAGTAGTCGGAATTCTTTTCTCTGTCTTTGAGATATGTATCATAAAAACGGTCATATTCACAAAATATTTTACATCCGCTTAGTGTCCAGTGGGTTATGGTTGGGGGCGGTGTAAATTCACCGAAACTGTCTTTTGTACCGTACCCGCAATCTGGGGCAAGTGAGCCGCAAACAAACTCAGTTTTGTATTCTTGCGGTATTATATTTTCTTTTATAAATAAATCTGCAATTCTCAGATGTACAATCCACGTAGCCATGCATTATCTCCTTAAAAATATTTCATAATATATTATACCGCAAAACTGTGATTTTTTCAAGGTTTTTCGACAAAAAAGATAGTGGAGGTTGCCCTCACACTATCTGAATATTGCAATGGCTGAATCTATCATTTCACCCATACATTTAAATGCGCCTTCTGTCTTTTTCACAAGTCTGTGACGCTGACGGTCAGTAACAGGGTCAGTAAGCATTGTTATTGCTGCACCTATAACAAGCCCTGTTGTTACGCCTTTAAAAAATTTTGCTGTTTGTGCACTCATTTTTTCTCTCCTTGATTATTTTCTTGCACTAATATCTTCTGCTTTTTAAAAGGAAATATCCCTAAAAATTTATTCAAGAATTTGAAAATCTTCACAAAATACTTTATTATCTATTGACTATTTTCGAATTTGTGATATATTATATTTATATACAGTTAATTTGGAGGGAACTATGGCAAATCTAAAGCCGTTTAGGGCATATTTTTATAATTCAGCTAAAGTAGGGGATATTTCGACAGTTGTAGCACCTACAAGATATAATATTAGCGATGATATGAAAAATGACTTGTACAAGTCAAACGAATACAATGCAATACGATTATTTGACGGAAAAAGCTACGATGATGATACAGAAAATGCGAATAAATATACACGTTCTGCACAGTACTTAAAAGAATGGATTGAAAAAGATGTTCTTGTAAGAGATAGCGAGGATGCGATTTATCTTTACGAGGAAACTGTTGAGATGAACGGTAGCAGATATCAGAATATGACATTCGTTGCACTGCTTGAAATCGAAGAGCTTGGCGGTGATGTGCGTATGTGTGAAGAAATACGTGAAATATCAAAGAATGACCGTTATGACCTCTTGAAGGCAACAAATGCAGATTTGAGTATCATCTCGTGTCTTTATATGAATCGTGACAAACGCCTGCTTACTATGATGAATACATTAAGTCAGAATAAACCTGATATAGAGTTTGATTCTATTGATTATGGAATGTATCAGCGTATCTGGCGTATAACAGATAAGGATACCATTGAAAAAATTGTAGAGCTTCTCAAAGGCTCAAAATTGTATATAATAGACGGTCAGACGCGTTATACGACCTGTCTGCAATACCGTGACTATATGCGTGACAATAACCCGAATCACACAGGCAGAGAACCATATAACTATACTATGGTATCGTTATTTGATTCAAATTCTGACGGTGTTGCAATAATGCCGGAGCATAGAAAAATTAAGCTTCCAAACGGTTTTTCTGAAGATTATTTCATTGCAGCTGTACAGGACCATTTCAAAATCGAGAAGATAATAGTTGATCCGCAGGACGACAGCCTGACTGAAACTATGAAGAGTCAGATTAAAACAAAGCGACTTGAAACAAAGCTTGCAGTGTATTGTGGCGGTAATTATTTCTACCGTTTGACTCTGACTAATCCTAATTATATAAAGACTGTACAAAGAAGATGACATCGGATTTTCCCAGTGTTTATGCGGGTTTGAAGCATCTTTACAAAAATTAACCAAAGACATTTTATGTAGATGCCAAGGGTATTCTGACCAAGAGGACCAAAAAATCGGTGGTTTTAGCCGATTTTGAACAAGTAAAACAATAAAATGAATAAGGAAATCAAGACGATAATTTCGAAAAAGAGATTATCGTCTTTTTTATATATAAAATTAGAGAGGAGATGAAAGAAATGTATGTTGAAAAGTTTTTGCAACAGGTACATCGTAAATTAAATGAACAGGGTATCACGAATTCAAAACTTAGAGATACCTGCATTGATATCTACGAAGGCGAAATTGAGATTTTTAAGATAGACAGAGAAGGTGGAATGTTCTATGCATCGGATAATCGATTTCGTGATGTGGTCGATGAGCTTCATGAAATAATACAGCCAATTGTTTGTGAGGTGGATGAGTATCTCAGGGCAATGGAAAATGGCACAGAATTAAAGGCAAGAGATTTTGATATGCCATATATTAAAATTGCAGAATACAATGAGGTTGTGTTAGCCGGAAGAGAACATAGTAATGGC